>CAKSZS010000001.1 GCA_934525845.1 uncultured Faecalibacterium sp.
GGATTGATGAGCACCGAAAGCGCAGAGAGCGTTGCGGCGAAAATGCAGGCGCTGAACGATGCCCTCAAGGCACATGGCGTGGCGGAAGACATCGGCATCTTTATGACCCTCGCCTTCGTCAGCCTTCCGGTCATTCCAAAACTCAGACTGAATACCTATGGTATCGTCGATGTAACGCAGCAGAAAGTCGTTCCGGCTGTTTTTTAATAGGCGATAACAAAAATACTGCCGGAGATCGACCCGAATGGTCCGTCTCCGGCAGCAAAATATTTCGTTCCTACTCTTAGAATCGAGTCGCGTTAAGAGAAAAATTGACAGAAATTCTTATTTGATAAATCGAAATTGACTGAGCTGAAAGCGAGGGATGCTTCTTGTCCGAAGGGCAAGAAGATGTGTGAGAGAGAACATGGAAGAAAAAATATATGTTACAAGTGAAATTGAAATAACACTTCGTGTGATCGGCGGCAAATGGAAACCATTGATTCTGCACCTTCTTCAGGAAGAAGGGCCCCGGCGGTACATGGATATTCTTCGCTATCTGGAAACCGCTCCGAAAAAAACGCTGACCGCACAGTTGAAAGAGCTGGAAGCGGATGGAATCATTCAGCGAAAGGTGATCCCGACTGTCCCTGTTCAGGTTGAATACGCTGTCACCGAGCATGGAAAAACGCTGTTTCCAATTCTGGATGCCATGTGCGATTGGGGCTGCAAGAACAGCAATGGCCGCTATGTCATGACGCATCCGACCTGTAAAGAGGAATAGTGGGTACTTTGAGGTTCCCTGGGAAGAAAAAAGTGCCGTCTTGCATCCGATGCTCCAAGCCGATATAATTTGAAGCGGAAACAAAAATAAGGAGGCTTCTAGGATGTTTGGTTTTGAATACTATACGCCCACAAGGGTGATTTTCGGAAAAGGTTCCGAAAATCGGGTCGGAGAACTTGTTCAGGAATACGGTGCACAGAAAGTTCTGATTCACTACGGCGGACAGAGCGCCGTGAAGTCCGGGCTGCTCGACCGGGTAAAAGCAGCATTGGATGCCAGCGGGATTCCCCACGTGGAACTGGGTGGTGTTGTGCCGAACCCGCATCTTTCCAAAGTCCGGGAAGGCATTGCGCTGGGAAAACAGGAGACGGTGGACTTTATTCTTGCCGTTGGCGGCGGCTCTGTGATCGACTCCTCAAAAGCCATTGCCTATGGCCTTGCCGAACCGGAGCACGATGTATGGGAACTGTTCTGCAAAAAGCGGAAAGCAAAGAGAGCACTTCTGGTTGCTTCCATCCTGACCATTGCGGCTGCGGGCAGTGAAACAAGCAACAGCTGCGTGATCACAAATGAGCAGACCGGCGAGAAACGTGCCTATAACGACAACATTTCCCGCCCGAAGTTTGCAATCATGAACCCTGAACTGACGATGAGCCTGCCGGACTACCAGACCGAATCGGGCTGCACCGATATTATGATGCACACGATGGAACGCTATTTTACCAACGGCGGCAACATGGAACTGACGGACGAGCTCGCCGAAGGGCTGCTGCGCACGGTTATGAAATATGCGGAGATTCTGCACAACGACCCGAAGAACTACGAAGCGCGTGCAGAGATCATGTGGGCAGGAAGCCTTGCCCACAACGGCCTTACCGGCTGCGGAAACGATGGCGGAGATTTTGTATCGCATATGCTGGAGCATGAAATGGGCGGAATGTTTGATGTAACGCATGGTGCCGGCCTTGCTGCGATCTGGCCGAGCTGGGCAAGATACGTCTACAAAGACTGCCTGCCCCGATTTGTAAGATACGCAGTAAAGGTAATGGGGGTAACGCCCGCCGCAACCGATGAAGAAACTGCGCTGAAAGGCATTGAGGCAATGGAAGCTTTCTATCACCGCATCGGAATGCCGACCAACATGAGAGAACTCGGTATTGCCCCTACCGACGAACAGATTCTCGAAATGGCGGAATCGTGTTCCAATGCAGTTGGCGGCAGAAAGGGTTCCGCAAAAGTTCTCTTCCAGAGAGATTTTGCCGAGATCTATCGCATGGCACGGTAACGCAACGGCAGGGGGTGGGGCAGGCACGCTCCCAACAAGAAATAGCAAAGGCAGGAGCTCCTCATCCGAGGGGCATCCTGCCTTTTGCTGTATCAGCCTGGTTTTTCACGGAGAAGTATGCGATACTCGGCTCAATCAATTGGAATTTAGAGGAGGAATGAAGTATGGTTAGTGATTTTATTGGAGCAGCATTTCCATGGATTTTAATGGGTTTGTTTGTGGCAATTAGTTGTTCTCTTATGAGTAAAAAAGCAAAATAAATCCCAGTTTGTCAAAGAAAAAGGAGCAATAAAATGACCATGGAAGAACGGGCGGCACAGGCCGCCGAATGGAAAGCGACAGGGCAGTGTAACTGCACACAGTCGGTGCTGAAGGTGTTTGAGGATAAGCTGCCGGTGGATGCCGATACCCTGATGAAGCTGGGCGCAGGCTATGCCGCCGGTATGGGCTGTATGGAGAGCACCTGTGGCGCACTGATTGGTGCCGTGATGGTGGCGGGCATTGCCACGGACGGCAAGGGAACGCCTCGTGTTTCCAAACAGTTGGTGCAGGCGTTTCAGGAAAAGTGTGGTGCCACCATCTGCAAAGAACTGAAAGGTATCGGGACAGGCACGCCGCTGTGCCCCTGCCCGGAATGCGTCCGCAACGCGGTGCTGGCCTTAAGCGAAGTGCTGGGGAAATAACAAATAAAAAACGAGATGCCGGGCGTGACAGCTGCTTTGCTGCTGCGCCCGGCATTCTGTTTTAGTTGCTCATGAGGTGGTTCTTGTCGTTTTTTATTCCATCCGAATTTTTCTTTTCGACTATGATTCCGATAATAAACGAAATCAGAAAAACAGCGAGCCAAATCAGAACTCCATAATGCGTCTTGAGCTGCCACACTTTTCCGATATACATATCCGGTGTGATCTTTGTGGTGTTTGTTTTGATAATAAAATCGCCCAACACTTGACCGATCAAAATTCCGGCCCAGTTTCCAGCCGTTGTGATAAGAGCTGCTTTATACATTTCCAGAAAACAAAAAGTAACAGATGCAGTCCATAGACACAAATAATAATGGGCTGCTGTCCATTCAAACAGGTAGATTTCGTGAAACACTGTTTGAGACAGAAAGTAGCACAGCACATATGCTGAAGATACGATAGACAAAAATCTGAAAAAAGTTTTATTCTTTGAAAATGTGTTTTTCATATGGCTTTTGAATCCTATTGCAATTGGCATCTCTGTGTTTTATGGTAACACAACTTGGCTGCTCACCTCGATACGATTTCAACGGTTGATGTCTTGCTGTCCAACCCGAGTTCGTCATCCTCTGCAACTCGATAACTGGTAACATTTATGGAATACATATAATCTGAAATATCTGGATTTTCTTCATCTTCTGGAAGGCCAACTTCAAATGTCTCAAACTCAAACACATAAGATGTTCCTTCAATAAGTTCTCCGGTCAAGTCTTTCTGGAAATGAAGCAAAAATGGCCTGTCCTGAAAGAAGTGAACAACAGCAATCGTTTTTCCCGGAAGTGCATAATAATCGGGTAGGAGCTGTTCAACCGTAGCTGTAAAAGCACCCGAAAACTGCGCAAGACGCTTTTCATTTCCGGATACTTGCTGTTTCCCGTCATGGTATCCTGCTTCGTAACCAGCAGCGTAACCTTCTTCGTAGCTTGCATTGCGCGTATCCGAACTTTGGACATTCGTTCCACAGCCAGGTAATGAAAGTACTAGCACAAGACAAAGAACGCTTGCAATCATCTTTTTCATATTGTTTCCCCATCAAAAAAGAAACCTGTGAATTTTAGAAAACTACCCACCATAATTTAATCCTGGTTTATTTCACCTGTCTACAAAATTTATCAAAATCGTATGACTGCACATAAATTTTTAGAAAACGTATTGCACAATCACAATTTTTCGCAGATGTGCCATTTTCAAAAGAAAAAGCAAACAGCGCAGTCAGGCATTAACGGACTGCGCTGTTTGTTTGCCGAGCGGCTCTGTGAAAAAATCAGCCGTTCCCGTGCTTATTAAGCCAGAATGCCGGTAGACTGCAAAAACAGCACCAGCATCATCACCGGGGCAACGTAGCGGATCATCACCCGGTAGAGCTTTTTACGGCGGAAGGTTTCGCCGTTGCGCTGCATCTCGTCAATGACGTAGTCCGGCGTCATGACCCAGCCAATCAAAATGGTGGACAGCAGGGCAATGAAGGGCATCATGACGCTGTTGCTGATGTAGTCCATGATGTCCAGCAGCTGGCCCACCGAGCCGTTGGGGAGTTGGACTTCAAAATAGAAGATGCTGTAGCCCAGTGCGATGATGGCAGAAGCGGCCAGATAGATGACCGCCAGCACCAGCACGGTCTTTTTGCGGCCCGAGTGGAAGATCTCCATGCAGTTGGCGGTGATGGATTCCAGCACCGAGATGCAGGAGGTCAGGGTGGCAAAGATGGCGGTGACGAAGAACAGGATGCCGAGGAATTTCCACTTGGGGCGCATGGTCTCATAGGCGCGGATGGCACTCTGCTTGGTGCGGCGTCCGATGGCGATATCCGAGGTGAGCAGGGTAAAACCGAAGGTCAGCACCAGCACCAGATACACCAGCAAAAACAAACCGCCGCCATCCTTTGCGGCAAGGTACGGGAACCGCCACAGGTTGCCGACACCCACCGCACTTCCGGCGGCAGCAAGGACAAATCCGATTTGCCCGGAGAAGCTGCTTGATTTCTTTTCCATGATTTCCAAACTCCTATCCTTTTTCCTATTGTAATATAGGATAACATGAAGTATCATATCAGTAAACCGAATAAATTTACTACGACCCATAAAATTTACTGATGAGGTGTCTTTGATGCGGGAACAGAAAGACCGATATGAGATATTCTTGAAAGTATGCGAAACGGGCAGTTTTTCCAAAGCAGCGGCGGCACTGAACTATACCCAATCCGGCATCAGTCAGATGATGGCGGGACTGGAAGAGGAACTGGGGGTGCAGCTGTTCGCCCGCATCAACCGGGGCGTGACCCTGACCGATAACGGCACACGCCTTTTGCCCTACATCCGGGAACTGGCAAACCAGAAGACCCGGCTGCGGCAGGCGGCGTTCAACATCAACCACAAGGTGGAGGGCAAGCTGCGGGTGGGCAGCTTTTCCAGCATCACCACCCTCTGGATGCCGGAAGTCGTGCACTATTTCAAGGAGAATTACCCGAAGGTGAAGATTGAAATTCTGGACGGCAACTATGATGAGATCCGGGAATGGATCATCCACGGGCAGGTGGATTGCGGTTTCCTCTCGTCCATTGTGGCAGACGACCTGAAATTCTACCCGCTCCGGGACGACCCGCTGTGCGCGGTGTTCCCGGAGGGGCATCCGCTGGCGGCACAGTCCAGCGTGACCCTGCCGCAGCTGTTCCAGTATCCGCTCATCATCGAAACACCCGGCTGTGACAATGATATCCAGCACCTGATGCTCAAGTGCCCGGTGAAGCCGAATATTGCATACAACTTCCGGGACGATACCTTAATTATGGCGTTCGTGCGCAGCGGGCTGGGCGTGACCATCTCGCAGGAGCTGGTGATGCAGGCGTTCGGCTGTCCGGGCGTGGTGTCCCGTCCGCTGGAGCCTGCCTGCTGCCGGACGCTGGGGCTGGCGTTTTCCAAAACGGCAAGCTCGGTGGTGAGCCGGACGCTGCTGAATCATTTGCAAAAGGTAAGGCGCTGAATGAAATCCCCGAATGCGACCTTGCTTGAAAATGACTATGATACGCGATAATTCTGAAAAGATTGCATGAAATATTATAAAAGTATTATTCTTTTGTGAATTTTAGCACTCTACGCTTGACAGTGCTAAAAATATGTGCTATAACTATGGCGCAGTCAGGAGAGAGGGCAAAGAGGAGAGCCGAGAGGCTCCCCGAAAGGCCTGCGCTTCTGATGAGCATAAAGATTTTTGACCCGACCCGAACGCCGGGATTGGAGGAATGATTTATGTTTATGCCTGCTGTTTTCCATGAGAATCTGTTCGATGATTTCTTAGATCCGTTCTGGAACGATGGCGCACTGGAGCGTGCGATGAACCGTGAAGAGCGTGAGACCTTCGGTAAGCGCGGTGCAAACATGATGAAGACCGACGTGAAGCAGACCGCTGATGGCAACTATGATGTTGCCGTGGATCTGCCCGGCTGCAAGAAGGAAGACGTCCAGATGGAGCTGAACGATGGCTACCTGACCATTCAGGCGGTCCGCAGCCACTCCAATGACGAGAAAGATCAGAACGGCCGCTATCTGCGCCGTGAGACCTTCTCCGGCACCTGTGCCCGCAGCTTCTATGTGGGCGACGCTGTGAAGAAGGAGGACATCCACGCAAAGTTCGAGGATGGTATCCTGCACATCACGCTGCCCGCACCGCAGCAGCAGAAGGCTCTGCCTGCAAACCCGAACCTGATCGAAATTGAATAACATTTGTGCATCGGTGTGAGGAACACCGGCGCATAAAGCAAGCCCCTGCGGGCTTTGGATTGATTCCGAAGCTCGCAGGGGCTTTTTGCGTTTCAGGACAGCTTAAAGTGGCTGTACTGGCCATGCTTTTGGGTGCGGCTGCCGTACTGAATGGCAAATTTGGGGCAATGATGCAGGCAGGAAAGGCACATGACGCACTGCTCTTTGACCCAGACGGGCTTTTTGTTCTGAATCTGGATGGCCGAGACCGGGCAGTTCCGGGCGCACAGGCCGCAGCCGATGCAGCTGTCCTCCACATGGAAATGGCGCGTCTGGCGCATGGAAGGATACTCGATGGCATAAACGGACTTTGCGAGCCAAAGCGGCATTTTGCGCTGCATGAAGTCACCCGACGTGCGGCTCTGAATCAGCTGGATGATGCGGTCGATCTGCGGTTCTGCGGCGGCGTTGATGCGCTGCACGTTTTCTTTGCGGCTCAAATCAAACAGCGGCGTCCAGGTATCCGGCATTTGGACGCTGAATTTTGCCGAGATGGTCAGTCCGCTGCGTTTTAAGATATCCTCTGCGAACCGCCCGGTCTGCCCCGGTGTTGTGCCGTAGGTGGCGGTGAACCACAGATAAGACGGCTGGCTGTGCAGGGTCAGTTTTTCCAGAAACTCCTGCACGATGCTGGGCAGCCCCCAAGAGTAGGTGGGGCAGACGATCCCAACGGTGTTGTCCGTTTCGTCGAAGGAAAAACGATTACTTTTGCAGCAGTCGGGAATCGAAATGGTTTCTTCACCGGTGGCGGCGGCGATGCGGTCGGCAACATAGCGGCTGTTGCCGGTGGCAGAAAAATAAAAGATCATAATGGTGCAGCTCCTTTTCAGCCCAATCCTGTGAATTTGATGAGGAAGGTGTGTGGCAGAATTTTGGCAAGCAGCCGATAAAGTTTGTAAAAAGCTCCGGTGGTGTAGACGGCCCGACCGCGCTTTGCGGCTTTCAGCGATTTTACGGCGGCGTTTTTTGGGTCGACCACGGGCAGGCGGCTCTGTCCTTGTGTCAGATGGGGATTGCCGTTTGTCTGATTCATTTCGGTCAGCATCAGGCCGGGGCACATGGCGCAGACATTGATGTTTCGGTGCCGCAGTTCTTCGCGCAGACCAAGGCAAAAGGACGATACGTAAGATTTCGATGCGCAGTAGACGACCAGATTCGTGTTGGGGACGAATGCAGAAGTGGAGGATACTTCCAGAATCGTGCCGCCATCCACGATATAGGGCAGACAGATCCGGGTAACAGCGGTGGCACCGATGCAGTTCAGGTCGATGATGCGCAGCATTTTGTCCAGCTCCATCGTTTCAAAAGGCGAACCGCTGGCGATGCCGGCATCGTTGATGAAAACTTTGATCTGCGGCTGTTCCTGTTGCAGCTTTTCTGCAAGGATGTCATAACTGCGGCGGTCAGCAAGGTCCAACGGCAGAATGACACAGCGTTTGTCTGGGTAATGCTGGGCGATTTCGCGCAGTCGTTCCTCACGCCGCGCGATCAGCCAAAGTTCCTCGACTTCCGGAAAAACCTTTGTGACTGCATGCTCGGCAGAAAGTGCATGATGCATCCACGCCGTCTGATCGTCAAAAGGTTCGTTCAGATAAATCTTGTCTACGACATGAAATTTACCGTAGCCGGCACTGATTTTGCCGCCGATGCCGGCAGCACCCAGCCAATCCAGCAGATACTCCAGATCTTCATCCTGGCCGTCTTCGGCAAATCCGCAGATGAAATACAGCCCGCAGTCCGGTGCAAACCGGAACAGCCCCACCTGATACGGTATGGCATCCCCCTGCATGGGAACTGCGGCCTTGGTCTGTTCATAATGAGTACCGAAGCTTTCCGGCTGCTCATCAGGCGTAAAATGCCCTTCGTGCAGGCTTCTGGCGTAGCGATCGAACTCCAATACAGGGATCCAGGCCAGCTTTTTTACCTTTTTGCGCAGGGTAGTCTCCACTTCCTCGGTGGACTCCGATGCGGCGATGGGCTTTGGCAGGTAAAAGGTTTCGCCGTACCAGGGCATCGTAGCGCTGAGCAGAAATTTTCCCTGCCGGACCTGCTCGCAAAGCTGCTCCAGGGCTTCTTCTCCGTGCTGAACGAGGGTCTCATGGCAGAGGGCAGAAAACAGGGTATCTGCCCGCAGAGTCTCTTCGGAGGTATAAAGCGACAATGCAGAGTCGGCTCCTCCGAAATGAACAGCTGTGTCAAACTGCAGCTTAAACAGAAAATAGTTCATAACTGTCCACCTCATCAAAGAGGGATTTCAGGCCGCTGAGATCCACCTGTGCGCCATAGCCTTCCAGTACAAAATTCTTCAGGCTGACACGGCCGCTGCCGCGGGAGCCATGACCGCCCAGATAATCCATCTGCAGCAGCTTCATGCCTTTGGCCAGAAGGGAAAGATCTTCCTCGACCTGTGCCGGGTCGGTCACATCGTAGACGATGCTGACGCCGAACTTTGCACCGGCGATCACACGCTCGATTTGGCGGGGGTTGGCCACGGAGTTTGCACGGGAGATCGCATTCTCGGTCTTGACTTCGGTCACGCCCACATTGGAAAGCTCTTTTGCGTTGGACAGGAATGCATCTGCAAACTGCAGGCGGGAGCGGCGCACCGGCTCTGAGGAACCGAACAGGCGCAGAACGCGCTCGTCGTCCTGGTCAAAAGCAGGCATATTCTCAATATCCTGACAGGTACTGCGAGCCAGCAGGGTGCGCAGCTTGCCCTTCAGGCTGCTGCCGGGCACGATGGGATAACCGGTATAGGGGTCACGCACCACCGGGCTGTCCACAGCACCGATGGCAGAAAAGGCAGAGGAACCGCCGATGTGCATACCGGTGCGCACTTCCAGATCGCACCGGATCAGAATTTTTCCATACATAAATTACCCCTCCTTGCCGCCGAAGTAGCGGTGAAAAGCGACCAGCGCTTCCATGTAGTGTGCAAAACGAATCAGATCCGCACGGTCAGTGGAAATGCCCTTGAGGTATTCCAGTAGCTTGGTCTGCGCGACAAACGCCTTGACGGTATCATCACGGCCGCACTCATAAGCCACCCGGACGCGCATCAGGTTGAGCTTGACCACGCTTTCTGACCGCAGCTTTTCATCGGTACGGATGTTTTCCTTATTATAAATATCGGTCACAAGGCTCAACAGGTTGCGGATCTTGCTGGTGGTCACGGTCTTGCCGCCGCTCATGAGGTTGCGCATAATACGCTCGGCTTCGTCTACATAATCTTCCGGCACCTTTTTCGGTGTGATCTCCGGCGGCAGCTCATTCTGCTGTCCATAGCTGCTACGGCTGTTATAGCTGCTGGAACCGCTGCGGTTTCCGTTGTAGCTGTTGCTGTATCCGCTCCGGTTGTTGTTATAGCCACCGCCGCCATAGCTGCGGCCATTGTCATTCCATCCTGCCATCTGTGTCGACACCCTTTCTGTTCTGGTACAGGTGCCGAACAGTGCCTCGAAGCTCTGTGCGGACAGGCGGTTGCCGTTGGTCAGCAGCGGGTGTACACGATTCAGAAGTGCGGTATGATCCATGGTGAAACCTCTCTTTCACGTCCAACTGTGATTGTCTTCACTTAGCAGAAGCCCATGGATGCGAGGAAGCTAAGGAACCTCAAAAAGTTTTTTGAAAATTTTGCTGGAAAGATAGGCTGCTTTAAAAAATATTGCTCCGTCGCCTGCATCACCGGCGGCATTGCCGAAACTTTTTACGGGATGCCGCAGGAACTGCGGGACGATGCTTTGAAGTGCCTGCCGGAGGATATCCGGGAAGAATATGGAGGGGCGGGAAAATATCGATTCCAGAACACATTGACGTCCGACATAAAATGCGCTATACTCTCCTTGAAGTTATACAGAACTAACCAATAAGGAGCTGCGTATATGACGGACGCATTTTACGGGATCCTGATCCCGTTTCTGGGCACTTCGCTGGGGGCAGCCAGTGTATTTTTCCTCAAACAGTCGCTGGGGGACCACATCCAGCGGGCGCTGACCGGCTTTGCGGCGGGCGTGATGGTGGCGGCATCCATCTGGAGTCTTTTGATCCCTGCCATGGATCAGGCGGCGGCGCTCGGCAAGCTGGCGTTTTTCCCGGCAGCGGTGGGGTTCTGGCTGGGCATTCTGTTTTTGCTGCTGCTGGACCACATCATCCCGCACCTGCACCGGAACAGTGAACAGGCCGAAGGCCCCCACAGCCAACTGCAGCGCACCACCATGATGGTGCTGGCCGTCACCCTGCACAACATCCCGGAGGGCATGGCCGTGGGAGTCGTCTATGCGGGATACTTATCCGGCACGGCGCAGATCACGGCGGCCGGTGCACTGGCTCTTTCGCTGGGCATTGCCATCCAGAATTTCCCGGAGGGAGCCATCATTTCGATGCCGCTGCGGGCCGAGGGCATGAGCAAAGGCCGTGCCTTCTGGGGCGGGGTGCTGTCCGGCATCGTGGAACCCATCGGCGCGGTGCTGACCATTTTGGCGGCAAGCGTCATCGTGCCGGCTTTGCCGTATCTGCTCAGCTTTGCCGCCGGTGCCATGCTGTATGTGGTGGTAGAAGAACTCATCCCGGAAATGTCGCAGGGGGAACACTCCGATATCGGCACCGTGTTCTTTGCGGTCGGCTTCAGCCTGATGATGGTTCTGGATGTGGCCCTGGGCTGAACAACGTATCCCCCGGAAGAGTTTGCAGGACAGCAAACCCTTCCGGGGGATTTTTGCGCGCGGAAAATTGTTCTTGACAGAATGGTTAGCGTAAACTAATATTGAGCTGTAAAAAAGAAGTCTGCGGGAGATCCGGCGGGTGCTTCGGCCGGGCAGAATCCCCCGCGTCTATGCGGAGTGTACGGAACAGAAAGGAGAACCCTTATGAAGATGTACGAACGAAACCCGGAACAACGCAAAACGGCTGTATTGATCCACCCGATGCTGTCCTCGGCGGAGGGCATCAACCTGTGTGTGACGGACTTCTGGGGAGAAGAGGTCCATTGTTTTGTCCCGGACCTTTCGGCACACGGGGAAGACGCGGCAGCGACCTACCACAGTGCTGCCGAAGAAGCAAAAGCCATCCACGATGTGTTGGTGGAAAAAGGCTGTACCCATCTGGATCTGGGCTTTGGTGCTTCTCTGGGCGGAGTGGTGCTGTTCGAACTGCTGAAGTTCCAGGACCTGACCTTTGACCACATCTTTTTCGAGGGCGTCAGCTTCTATGAAAAAGCCCCGCTGCTCAATTTTGTGCTGACCCAGGTGTTCCTTTCCAAGCACCGCAAAGCCGTGAAGGACCCGGAACTTTCCCGGCGGAAGATGAGTGAGATCTACGGCGAGACTGCAGGCCCGGCCATGGCAAAGCGGTTCATCGCCATGAACGAGGAGAGCATCCGCAAGATCATCCACGACTGCGCCTATGTACAGCTGCCGGAACTTGCACCGGAACTGCAGAAGCGCTGCGTCTTTGCGTATGGCGAAAAGGATTCCGACCTGAAACAGTGCAAAACCCTTCTGCCAAAAAAATATCCCTGCGCAGCACTGGAGGTCTGGCAGGGATATGCACATTGCGGACGCATGACGGCGGATTCTGAGAACTATGCGGCCATGCTGAAGCGGATCCTGGAAGGGGAATGCTAGGGGTCAGGTGCTGCCCTCAAATCGTTTCAGCTCTGCCGCAAGCAATTCCGGATGGTTGAGGATGTCCCCGTGCCCGAACCCGGCAAAGCAGCGGACGGTCAGTCTGGGATACATTGCCCGCAGTTTCTGGATGGCTTTTTTCATGTGGCCTTCTTTTTCGCCGTACCAGCAGGCAACGGCGGCGTCCGGCTGCGGGGGCAGAGGAGTGCGATAAAGGTACAGCCCCACTTCCCATGTGGCGCGCACGGATTCCAGGGAGATGTTGTCCGGGATGCGGCGTAGCATCGTGTTCATGCCCTGTTCGGTCTGCCCCATGAAGCGCAGTGCCCATGCGGGCATGGTCTTTTCGTGAGCCGTCCGGTATTGTTTTTGCGGCATGGTTTTCAGGATCAGAGGGTTCAGCGGGCCGAAATCCAGATATTCCGGCCCGCTGAGGATCATGCGGCGGATCCGGATCTGCGGCGATGCGTTCAGGAAAATGGCCGGTCCGCAGCCGAGGGACTCGGCAAACAGGATATCGAGCGCTCCGCCGCAGGTTTCGCAGAGAAAAGTTTCCAGCTTGCGGGCCTGTCCCTGCGCGGTGGTGTAGGTGGTTCTGCCGGTGCCGTCAAAGCCATCGAAGCTGACGGCGTAAATGCAATAGTCATTTTGGAAAATACGGCCCACATTGCCCACGGCATTCCCAGATACTTCATATCAGCACCCCCATTCGATCTTCACGATCTGCATTTTCATCCCAGAGTCGCCGGCTTTGGCGAGAAGACGGAAGAAGCCGCTGACGGAAGGATCTTTCAGGTCGTTGTAGCCCAGCATATAGCCCCGGCTGGATACGCGCAGGCGGCTGCTCCACGGAGAAAGTTCTTTCCGGGCGTCCGAAACGGCGAAGTACGCGCCGACATCCTGGATCTTTGCGCCCTTGAGCCAGGTTTTGCTGATCATTTTGACGGCGGTCTGATTGGCTGCGTCAAATACCAGAACGCCCTCCGGGCACGCACCGGCCAGAGCCAGCACCAGAGCCTTGACCTGCTCTTTCAAAAAATAGTAGAAGACACCAGAGGCAAAAAACACAGCACCGTTCGACAAGTCGAGCCTGTCAAGCCAGCCGGTCGTGTCGTTCAGGTCGCAGGGGATGTTTTCTTCCCGCTCCCCGGCGGGCAGCAGCTGGTTCCGCACGGCGATGACATCCGGAAAATCCAGATTGTAGAGCCTGCAGCTGCCGTTATCACAGACCCGGCCGGTGTTGTCCAGACCACAGCCCAGATTTACCACTGCGGCATTCGGGTGGGTTTTCAGATAGTCCCGCACCTCGAAGGCAAGGTCGTTCTGACGCATGGCAACTTCCAGTGCACCGAAACGCTGCATGAGACTGCGGGACTTTTGTTCTGCCTCGGAAAAATCGTAGTCGATCTCATTCAGCAGCCGGATGGAGGTTTCGTCCCGGTAGAGGGTCGGGTACAGCTCCGAGCACACTTTCCGGGCATAAAGCGGGATGATGAGGGTCTCCTGCACGGTGTTCTTTTCAATTTTATACTTCATCGGGGTGTTCTCCTTTCCGGACAAACGGGAGCGCAGGCAGCTCGTCCTGCTCCAGGATCGAAACCAGCATAGCCGCAAACCCCTGCGGGTCACGGATTTGGTACTGCATATGATCGTGCCCTTCAAAAACCGGGAAGTGTCCCTGCGGATAGGCTTTTTTCACAGCATCCCGGTATTTGAAGTGGTCTTCCGCGCTGCCAAATTCAAAATAGCTGTGCCGCTGCAGGACATCGGGCAGCGGCGGGAAGGGTTTGTCTTCCAGACTGTCTGCCAGCTGACGGCGCAGGTTCTGATACCGGAGCGCCTTGCCTGCGGCAATGAAATAGGGCTTGATGGATTCGTCGTCGCACCAGAGGATCTTTTTCAGGGTGCCGCCCTTGGACCAGTACAGGCTCTTGATGGCCAGATACAGAAACGGTGTCATAATGCAGCGGGCCGCTTTCCCAATCTGTGCAAACTGCCCGCCATCGAAAAAGGCGTGCTCCACGGGGAACTGCGTCTGCGCCAGAAATGCAGCGGCAAGGTCTGCGCCAATGGAGGATGCCGCAACAAGTTTGAGCTGCGTTACGCCCTGCTTCTGCAGAAACTGTTCGATCTGCCGAATCTCATCTGCCTTGCTGTGATAGGTCTGCCCGGCACAGTAAACGGTGGAGGTGGGCAGAATGCAGAAATAACGACTCTGCAAATGCTGTGCGACCGGTTCGCTGCTGGCACCCGTTACGCCCATGGCGTGAAAAAACAGGATGGCAGGGTTGTGCTGATCGCCGAATGTTTCAAACTGCATCGCGTTTCCTCCCTCAGCGGACGAACAGGGTCATGATTCCGGAAAGAAGGGCTGCAATGACCGCCATGCCTACGGTGCCGAAGAGCCACTTTTTCTGTTTGTCCTTTGCGGTGATGTAGGGCTTCAGGTCTTCCGTGCCGGGGATCGTCCAGGCATCGGTATGGCAGACCCAGAACGCATCCACCCCGAACCGGTCGATGATATTCATGATGGACAAGATCACAAACAGCTGCCAGAAGCCGGCTGCAAAGCCCCGTGTCCCGTTGACCGCGTAGACCATCACCAGCACATAGGCGATGTAGCCGGGGAGGCAGACGGCTTTGAACTGCAGGCTGCTGCGCGTTATCGCTTCGCGGGTCGTCAGGCCCAGTTCCACGCAGCGCTGCTGCACTTCCGGGCTGTAGAGATGCACCATCTTCACCGGGCCTTTGCGGATGCCGAACGCACAGACCAGGACCAGCAGAAGCCCTAAGCCAAGCCCTTCCAGAATCACTTGCCAAACCATTATTTATTCCTCCTGTATCCTTTTTCATCCCGGTATTCGGGATGTTCGGTCCTGTAGGGATCCCGGTCTCCGCAGATGGTGTAGTCGCATTTGCAGCCGTTGGCGCAGGTGGTCGTCCGGATCAGCTTCGCGTGGATCAGTTCCATGGAGACATAATCCACGTTGCCCAGGGCGGGCATGATGCCGGTCAGTCCGTGCCGGACCGCAAATTCCGCCACAGGACAGGCCGTGAATTCATAATAGATCGGCTTGTCCTTTTCGTAAGGAGCCACCTGCATTTCGTAATCGTGCCATTTGTCACAGCCTGCTTTGGCAGAGGTGAAGGCCCGGTACATCAGCCGTCTGAACAGCGGCTTGTTGCAGTCCACGAATCTCAGCCGGCGGAACGAGGGCAGGATCAGATTTTCCTCCATCTCCTCGATCTCCCGGAACGATGTGGCGGCTTTGCATACGACGTAGTAGCTCAGGATGGCGATGCAGTCATAGGTGCCGCCTGCTCCATTGTGAAAATTCTTTTTCCCGCCCAGGTCGGTGCGCCAGTCGGAGAAATGCTGCATACTGCCGCTGTACCTGCTCCCAGACGGGTTCCCGCTGGGCTTCCGGGTAGTGCAGGGCGATTTTTGCCAGAATCTCCTTTTTGCAGGGCTTGGAGTAGAGTACATGGCAGTTCCGGTCAAATTGCAGTTCACGATCCTTCATAAATACCTCATTTCACGGCCCGAAGAAACAGCAGGCATCCCCACGGCCCACTGGTTGGGTGCGGTGCCGGGACAGCACACCCGGTCAAAGCGGATCCCCTGAAAAACATAAAATTAGTCTAAACTAACTTTTGCTGCCGGAAAAAGCTGCCGAACGGGCAGCGGTCTTCCTATTTGATTATAATGGTGCCGGCCCTAAAATGCAAGCGGCAAAGCAGCGGATGTGAACCATCGCAGGATTTTGAAAGCAAAATAAAAACCCATTTACATGATATGGAAATGGGATTATAATATCCCCAACCGAAAGAAGGGAGCACCGGAAAAGGGGCCACCGGTCTGCCTGCACGGGTCTGGGCCATTACGGAATAAAGCGGGGAGGCGGCAAAATGTCGTTTGAAAAAGCAAAAGCAGACCTGGAAGAAAAAGGTCTGGGAGACCATATCATCGTGCTGAACGAGTCCTCGGCGACTGTGGCCGAAGCGGCACACGCGCTGGGCGTGGCGCCTGCCAGCATTGCCAAAACGCTGTCCGTCCTGCAGGGCGAAAAGCCGGTGCTCATTGTCACGGAGGGCACGGCCAAGCTGGACAACCACAAATACAAAAGCCTGTTCCACATCAAGGCCAGGATGATCCCTTACGATGAGGTGGAAGCTTACGTCGGCCATGCGCCGGGCGGCGTATGCCCCTTTGGCGTGAAAGAGGGCGTGGCGATCTATCTGGACGAGAGCCTGCGCAAGTTCGATACGGTGTATCCGGCCGCAGGCAACGGCCATACGGCCGTCAGGCTGACGCTGGCAGAGCTGGAGGCGGCTGCCGGCGCCGAGGGCTGGGTGGATGTCTGCAAGGAGCCGGAAGGCGAATAAGGCGTCCGGTTAAAATACAAAAGATCGCAAAGGGAGTTCTTGTGCGGGCAGCAGTCCGTGCCGGAACTCCTTTTTTGTTGACTGCGCCTTGCGGGGACCGGCAGATTCCGCTATGCTGCGCGGCATCACGTTCAGGCGGCGGGGTACGATCGGACGCGGCAATGATCGATGCGGTCCCTGAAAAACAAAAGGAGCACGGCAAAATGTTACAACGGCTTGTTTAAAAACCTCTTGAAAACAGCTGATGGATTTATTATAATAAAATAAAAGGTTGTTTCCGGAACGAACAAAAGGAAAAGCCGCAGCGGAACACATTGGGAAAAGCGGAAAACACAGAGGAGAAGGAACGATGGCAGAACAGCGCACCTATATTGCGATCGACCTGAAAAGCTTTTACGCATCGGTCGAGTGTGTCGACCGCCGCCTGGATCCGCTTACCACGAATCTTGTGGTGGCGGATGCATCCCGCACGGAAAAAACGATCTGTCTGGCGGTCTCGCCCTCGCTGAAAGCCTGCGGCATCTCCGGACGTGCCCGGCTTTTTGAAGTGGTGCAGCGCGTAAAAGAGGTCAATGCCCAACGGCTGCAGACCGCAGTCCGCCGGCACAGGACGGTGCGCGGCGAGGATGGCCGGGAGCACTTTGCCGATACTTCCTTCGATGCCGCAGTGCTGGGTACGGATCCGGCGGTGGGGCTGCGCTATATCATTGCGCCGCCCCGGATGCAGCGATATCTGAATGTTTCCATGCAGATCTACAAGACCTATCTCAACTATGTATCGCCGGAAGACATTTATCCTTATTCCATCGATGAGGTGCTGATCGATGCCACCGGGTATCTCCCGCTCTATAAGATGACGGCGCACGAACTGGCGGCAGCGATGATCCGGGATGTTCTGCGCGCCACAGGGATCACGGCAACAGCGGGCATCGGCACGAACCTTTATCTTGCAAAGCTGGCAATGGACATTGTGGCAAAGCACATTCCGCCCGACCGGGACGGCGTGCGCATTGCAGAGCTGGACGAGCGGTCCTACCGGTATCTGCTCTGGAACCATCGGCCGCTGACAGATTTCTGGATGACAGGCCCCGCGACCGTAAAAAAGCTGGAAGCACATGGCATCTACACGATGGGGGATCTTGCACGGTTTTCGATCCACGGGGAAGACCGGCTTTATGAGATCTTTGGTGTGGATGCTGAGATCCTCATCGACCATGCATGGGGGTATGAACCCTGCGGCATGGAGCAGATCAAACGCTACAGACCCAGCACGAATTCCATCACCGAGGGGCAGGTGCTGTCCTGCCCTTATCCCAACGACAAGGCGAAGCTCATCGTCCGGGAGATGGCAGAAACGCTGATGTTCCGCCTGACCGAAAAGAATCTGGCAGCGGATTCGGTTACCCTGGAGATCGGCTACGACCGGGAGAACATGGAGAGCGGCGGTTACCGCGGCCCGACCCAGACCGACCGGTACGGCCGGACCATTCCCAAAGCGGCACGCGGAACGGTGCGCTTTGACGCACCGACCAATCTTGGCAGCACCGTCATCACCGAGAGCGTGAAGCTGTTTGTGCGCATCACAGACCCGGCATTGACGGTGCGGCGCGTCACGCTGAGTGCAAACCGTGTTGCACCGGACGAGGGCATCTATCAGGTGGATCTTTTTACCGACACCAGAAAACTGGAAAAGGAAAAGAAACTGCAGCAGGCCATGCTTGATATCAAGAATAAGTTTGGCAAGAACGCAGTTCTGAAAGCCAGCAGCTTTGAAGAAGGCGCGACCATGCGGCAGCGCAATGAGCAGATCGGCGGCCACAGCGCAGGAGGACAGCATGGAAACCGACAAAAATAGAACGATCTGGTTGGAAACAGCCCGGAAGTATGCGGACATCATCGGGATGGAGCGCCCGCAGACCGCAGAGTCTCTGCGCAGGCATCCCCGCATGACCCTCCAGAACCGGGCAAAGATCTTTTCGCCGTTTGCTGCACTGCGCGGCTACGAGGAGCAGCTTGCGGAGGAAAAGCAGCGCACAGAGCGTGTGCCGAAAAAAATGCTGACCGAAGAAGAGATGTCTGCCCTGTCCGACCGACTGATGCAGGTCAGAAAAGGCATGACCATCACGGTGCAGTATTTCGAGGAGGACAGGGTGCAGCCGGAGGTTCCTGCGGTTGGCAGGTACATTATGGTTTCGGGAGCGGTGGAAAGGATCGATCCGGTGTTCCGTAGCCTGCAGATCGGCGGAAAGGTGATCTCGTTTGCAGATCTGCTTATGGTAAAAGGGGACGGCATCGCAGAGAGGGAATGACGATGCGGCAGCAGCACAGAGGTTACCGGCTCCGATACTCCACCCTTGGTCTGCCGCCGGTGGAATAATCCACCTGACTTTCGGCTTCATTCATGCCGATGAGGTAGTTCAGATACCGCCGCACCGTCACCTTGGAAAGGCCGGTATCGGACGCGATCTGCTCTGCGGTCCGGTAGGTGCCTGCATTTTTGCGCAGGTCTGCCCGGATGTGGTCCAGCGTCTGCCGCTGGATGCCCTTTTCCAGTTCGGCAGTACGGCTTTCCGGGTTCGGGCGGCGGGCGCGGATCATCTCGTCAATGTCGGCCTGCGTAAATTCCAAGCCGCTCTCGATGACCTTGCGGCGCACCACGACCTTATCCAGTGCTTCCTCGAACCGCTCATAGCGGAATGGCTTGATGAGGTAATCCACCGCACCCAGCCGCAGTGCATCCTGAATGTGAGGTGCATCGTTGGCGGCGGTGATGAAAATCGCATCCGCATTGCAGCCCTTCCGGCGCAGTTCGGTCAACAGTTCCACGCCGGACATCTCCGGCATATACAGATCCAGCAGCAATAGATCCACGCTGGTTTGTTCCAGAAACGCCAGCGCATCCCGCCCGTTGTGAAAGGTGGCCACCACCTGCACACCGGGCGTTTTTTCGGCAAACTGGGCATTGATGGCCGCTACCATGCGGTCATCTTCCACAATGACAGTTTTCAGCATTCGCCTGCACCCTCTCTCTTTTTGGTAAAGTTCACGGTAAAGGAGCTGCCTTCCCCGGGTTCGGATTCGATGTCCAGATAGCCCTTGCGGTCGGCCACGATCTGCTGGATGAGCCGCAGACCGAAGCCGTGGCCGTCCCCCTTGGTGGTGTACTGCCTTTCCCGGACCGTGGCGATCTGTTTTTCGGTCATGCCGTGGCCGGTATCATCCACCGTGATGGTCAGGCCGTGGGCATCCTCTCCGATGAACAGCCCTACCTGTTTGAGCGGCTCGGCCTTGACCGCTTCAAAGGCGTTCTCCACAAGGTTTCCCACAATGGTGACAAGCTCCCGGCTGGAAAGGTAGGCACTGTGCAGGGGCATGGTGCTGTCCCGCCGGAGCGAGAACTGGATGCCCAGTTCCCGCGCATGGCTGGCCTTGCCCAGCACCAGCGCCGCCACCGTGGGGTTTTGCAGCTGCCGGACGATGCTTTGATAGTTGTCCTCCACATCCTCCGATACGCCGTTGATGAACTCGATGGCTTTCTGCGTTTCGCCGATCTGGAGCAGGCCGGAAATGACGTGCAGCTTGTTCAGGAACTCGTGGGTGTTGGCGCGCAATGCTTCGATGACATGGTTCGTACCGGTAAGCTGCTGGTCGATGCGGGTATACTCGGTGCGGTCACGCAGGATGAGCAGAACACCGGCCTTGTCCAGCGGCACGATCTTTGCAAGGAAGGTGTACTCTGCCCACTCGGTCAGCAGGTCCGAATAGGAAGTGCCCTCTGCAAAGGCGTTGTGCACTTCCGGCCAGAGGGGGAACGCCGCCGGGAGCGTTTTTTCTCCCACGAGGTCCTTTGCACGGGCGTTGGTGAACAGCAGGGTTCCGTCCGGTGCAACCGCCAGCAGGCATTCGTTCAGATGGTCGAGCACTTCCTCGCGCTGTAAGTACATCTGTGCAAAGGTGCGCGGCTCATGCCCCAGCAGGGAATTGCGCACGCTCCTTGCCAGCAGCCACGAAAGCCCCAGCCCGATGGCCAGCACCAGCGCGAACACCAGCAGAAAGCTGAAGATCAGCTCCTGCTTTTCTTTTTGGATGTTTGCCATGGACGCGCTCACCATCACAAAGCCGATGGGTGTTCCTTCCCCATTGTAAACGGTCTGGAACGCTCTGCGTTGGTCAGCTTCCACACCGTGCCGGGTGGTGATATAAGGCGCGCTGCCGCGTTCGGCCGCCGCTTCGTCCCCACCTGCGAACTGCTGGCCGATGAGGGTATGGTCTGGGTGGTAGACACGTCTGCCGGTGGCATCTGCGACCACAATATAATCCACCCCTTCGGTCTCGGCCACCAGCGCATCCAGATGTTCCACCCATCGTTCTGCGGCCGTGTCCTCCGTCAGGGCGTTTTCGGCATCGCTGCTTTCGGCCACGATGCGGGCGGTCAGAGCAATGCGGTCATCCAGCTCGGTATCAAAGCTGTGGAGCCGCTGGGGAATCAGCGTTGCGCCCAGCAGCACCAGTACCCCCACCAGCAGGGCTGAACACCCCAGCATCAGCTTTTGCTGGAGGGTCAGGTGGTTTGTTCGCTTCATGGCCTGCACTCCTTTCTTCTTTGTTTTTAGTATAGCGTATTTCAGCGCGTGTTTCCACTTTCTTTACTTGCAAAAGGCCGGCAAACGGCCCGTGTTGGACATTTGATTTTTTCTTTACGTTCCAAACGTTTCGTTTAGTTTCCAAAACTTTCCGTTTGCCGGGGGCCGTGGTATCTTAGGGCCACAACAAGGGCGCAGCCCGAACACAAAACACTTGGTCAGGAAAAAGGAGAAACGCACCATGGATTACAACAAGCTCGCACTCGAAATGCACGAATCCCACAAGGGCAAGATCTCTGTCACCTCGAAGGTTGAGGTCAAGACCCGCGATGACCTGTCCACTGCTTACACCCCCGGCGTTGCAGAACCCTGCCGCAAGATCCGGGACGATAAGAAAGAGGTCTACCGCTACACCGCCAAGGGCAACCTGGTGGCGGTCGTGTCCGATGGCACGGCGGTGCTGGGTCTGGGCGACATCGGCCCGGAAGCCGCCATGCCGGTCATGGAGGGCAAGGCCATCCTGTTCAAAACGTTTGCAGACATCGACGCGTTCCCCATCTGCCTGGACACCAAAGACCCGGACGAGATCGTGAAAACCGTCAAGTATCTGGCTCCCACCTTCGGCGGCATCAACCTGGAAGATATCAGCGCACCCCGCTGCTTTGAGATCGAACGCCGCCTGAAAGAAGAACTGGACATCCCCGTGTTCCACGATGACCAGCACGGCACCGCCATTGTGGTCTCCGCCGGTCTGCTGGGCGCCCTGAAGCTGGTGAAGAAGGACATCCACAACGTCAAGGCTGTGATCAATGGTGCAGGCTCCGCCGGCATCTCCATCTGCAAGCTGCTGCTGGAGCTGGGCATCGGCGATGTGGTTCTGGTGGACCGCAAGGGTGCACTGGCCGTGGGCGAGGACTGGATGAACCCCGCACAGGCCGAGATGGCCCAGCGCACCAACGCCGAGCAGATCCACGGCGACCTTGCCACGGTCATGAAAGGCCGCGATGTATTCATCGGCGTGTCGGCGCCCAACGTCGTGACCTCCGAGATGGTTTCCACCATGGCGAAGGATGCCATCGTCTTTGCCATGGCAAATCCCACCCCGGAAATTATGCCCGACGAAGCCAAGAAGGGCGGGGCACGCATCGTGGCCACCGGCCGCAGCGACTTCCCGAACCAGATCAACAATGTGCTGGTATTCCCCGGCATTTTCCGCGGTGCGCTGGACGCCCAGGCCACCGACATCACCGAGGAGATGAAGATTGCCGCGGTCCACGCCATTGCCGACATCATCCCGGAAGAGGAGCTAAACGAGGACTACATCATCCCCGGTGCGTTCGATGAGCGTGTTGCCAAGGCCGTGGCCGCTGCGGTGGCCGACTGTGCCCGCAAGACCGGCGTTTCCAAGCTGTAACATAAAGGAGGGCAATCCCATGACTGCCGATTCCATGACCCTTTCGGAAAAGAAAACGCCCGCATGGTTTCAGACATTACTTGACATCAAAATCGCAGGCATGAGCCTGCCCGTCTATCTGCTGGTGGCTGCTCTGGTGCTGTTTGCCGCCGTGACCGAGATTCTCCCCGCTAACATGGTGGGTGCGCTGGCCGTGATGATGGTGCTGGGCAGCCTGTTCAACCTCATCGGTTCCAAAACGCCCATCATCCGCTCTTATCTGGGCGGCGGTGCGGTGTTCTGCATCTTTGCTTCTTCTGCACTGGCCACCTTCGGCCTGCTGCCTCAGTCTGTTACCCAGAACTGCACCACCTTTATGAATGAGGTCGGTTTCCTTGATTTCTACATTGCCGCTCTGATCACTGGCAGCATCCTCGGCATGGACCGGGAGCTGCTGAAAAAGGCTGCCGTCCGCTTTTTGCCCGTCAGCTTCATTTCCATGGCCTGTGCAGCTTTGATGGCTGGTCTGATGGGCGTTGTCACCGGGCAGGGCTTCCGGGAGACCATCCTCTACATTGCCATGCCCATGATGAGCGGCGGCATGGGGGCCGGTGTGGTGCCCCTGTCCGGCATTTACGCCGATGCCACCGGTCTGGACAAGGCACAGATCGTTTCGCAGATGATCCCTGCTTCCACCATCGGCAATGTGCTGGCCATCATCTGCGCCGCACTCATTGCCAAGCTGGGGGACAGTGTTCCCCAGTGGAACGGCCACGGCAAGCTGATGGACTTGGGCGACGAGAAAAAAGCCGCACCCGCACAGCTCGACCTCATCAAAATGGGCGCCGGTCTGCTGATGGCAATGGCCTTCTTTACCCTCGGCTCTCTGGTGAGCAAGCTCTTTCCCAGCATCCACGCCTATGCGTTCATGATCATTCTGGTCGTGCTCTGCAAGATTTTCGGCCTTGTTCCGGAACAGTACGAGCAGTGTGCCGTGCAGTGGAGCCAGTTCGTGATGAAGAATCTGACCAATGCGCTGCTGGCTGGCATCGGCATCGCCATGCTGGACTTGAAGGTGCTTGCCGCCGCGATCACGCCGCGCTACCTGCTCATCTGCGTTTCCATTATCCTCACCGTGGCCGTCTGCGCGGCCTTGCTGGGCAAGCTGGTGGGCTTCTACCCGGTGGAATCTGCCATCACCGCCGGTCTGTGCACCAACTCCATGGGCGGCACCGGCAACATTGCGGTTCTCTCTGCCGCAGACCGGATGGGCCTGATTCCCTTTGCACAGATGGCGACCCGTCTCGGCGGTGCCTGCGTGCTGATCGTGTCCAGCTTCCTCATCCGCATCCTTTGACATTCCCTCCACGCTGACAGCTTGCGTTTCTCCTATTTTAAACCCATGGGACCTGTACCCGATGCCGGACCTTCTTCCCGGTGGGTACGGGTCTTGTGGTCTCTGTTTTTGCGGCAGGGGAGATCAGCCGGCCAGATTCTCGGTGCAGAACAGCTGGATGCAGTTGTCGATCATGGTCTGGTCGCAGTCGGTGGAGATGCCGGAAGCCCGCCAGTAAGCATAATCGCCGGCATCGTACTGCCCTAGAGCGTCGGCGTCCGAGCCATAGCGGAACTCGATGTGGTAGGTCTCGGCGCTGGTGTCGGGTGCCAGGAAGAAGTAGGTGAACTCCCCGGAATTGGCATCGTCGCTCTCGAATTCATACAGGCCGCGCACCGGCTCCATGCCGATGTAGTGGTAGCTGTGGGAGAACAGCGTGCTGCCGTCCTTGTCGGTGCCGGAGATGACAGAGCTTTCGCCATCAAAGGTCAGGGTCGCCAGCCCCTGCGTGAAGCCGCAGAAGTAAGCGCCGCCGCCGTTGGCGTATGCCTTGACGGCATCCTCGCCGTAAACGTCGCCGGTGACCATGGAGGACAGCTTTTCGTAAGCGCCTTCGGCGTTGTCCTCGCCCACCAGAGCGGTGCAGTCATCCAGCCAGGTCTGGGTGTGCTCGTCCGCCAGAATGACCGGCCACAGCTCCTGATAGCTGCCGGTCAGATCCTTCATCAGCTGTGCGGCAGCGGCCTCATTCTCATCGGCGGCCTCCGAAGAAGCGGCTTCGGAGACGGCAGAAACCGCAGTGCTTCCGGCGGCAGAGCCGGCGGTGCTGCCGCAGCCGGCCAGCAGAGAAACGGACAGGGCGAGTGCAGCCACAGCGCCCAGAGTTTTTGCATCAAACGCATGGAAAATTTCCTCCTGAAAATCAAAAATGCGGTGGTTAGTGATTTCTAATCGTTGCATTGATTTTACGGAAGGAGAACGCTTTCTGCAAGGACTGAACGGACAGGGTCTATCCGATCGGACACCTTTTCCGGTATTCGGTGGGGGTCATGCCGAAGACCTGCCGGAACGCGGAGGAAAATTTGTTGGGTTTTTCGTAGCCGACCCGATGGGCGATTTCCGCAATGGATGCATCGGTCTCAGTCAGCAGCTTCTGCGCGGTCTGCAGGCGGTATTCCCGCAGGTAAGCGTAGAGCGAGGTGCATATCGTTGAAGCACAGCTCCATGCCTGGAAAAAAGAGTCTCAATGGTCACCCGGCCCTCGCCGGTCTCATTGGTGATGTGGTAGGTCTTCACCCATTCCGGCGGCGACGGTTCGGGTGCCAGTGTGCCATACAATGCGTGCAGTGTCATCCGAGGTTCCACCCTTCTGCTTTTTCGCGGATGCGCACGAACTGCTGGTAGCGGCCGGGCTGGCGGATGAGTTCGGCATGGGTGCCGGACTCCACGATGCGGCCATCGTCCACTACCAGGATCTGGTCCGCATTCTCGATGGTGGCCAGCCGGTGGGCAATGGTAAGGATGGTCTTGCCCCGGGTCAGCTCCGAAAGAGCGGCCTGAATGAGGTGCTCATTCTCCGGGTCCACGCTGGCGGTGGCTTCGTCCAGAAGGATGATGGGGGCGTCCTTCAGCATGGCACGGGCAATGGAGATGCGCTGCTTTTCGCCGCCGGACAGGGTGCCGCCGCCCTCCCCGATGACGGTGTCGTAGCCCTGCGGCAGGGCCGTGATGAAGTCATGGCAGCAGGCTTTTTTCGCTGCGGCGATCATCTCTTCCTCGGTGGCGTCTGGCTTGCCGAAGCAGATGTTGGCCCGGATGGTATCGTGAAAGAGGTAGACGTTCTGGAACACCATGGAGAGGTTGGCCAGCAAACTGTCACAGGTCAGTTCCCGGATGTCGTGTCCACCCACCGAAATGCTGCCGCTGTCCGGGTCGTAGAAGCGGGCCAGTAGACTGCAGATCGTCGTTTTGCCGGAACCGGAGGGGCCGACGATGGCGGTGGAGGTCTTTTCCGGGATGGTGAAGCTCACATCGTGCAGCACCTGACGGCTGTCATAGCCGAAGTTCACATGGTCAAATGCAATGTCAAAATGCTCCAGCGGGATGTCTTTGCCGTCGCTGTCGATGAAGTGATTTTCCCGCAGTTTGTCCAACTGGTCCATGGCATCGTCGATGACGCTCAGCACATGGGCGCTGTCGCTGATGGGTTCCAGGCTGGCAAAAATGCTGAAGGAGAAAAACACGAACACCAGCACCACCGGCAGCTCCATGCGGCCCTGCAGGCCGGACAGGCAGGCGGACAGTGCCAGCCCCACGCTGCCGCACTTGAGGGCCAGCAGGTGCAGGGCATTGGAGGGCAGATAACCCCACTCGATCTTCAGGTGGATGTTCTTGCTGTCCGCAATGGACTGGCGGATGGCATCCAGCGCGGCGGCATCCTTGCCAAAGGATTTGACCACCGCCAGGCCCCGGGCGTATTCCAGAATGGCCCCGGTCATATCCCGGTTGGCCTGGGCTTCTACAGGGGCGTTCCGGGCGCTGGAACGGGAGATGAGCAGCAAGAACGCCAGCGATACGGCAGCCGCAGCCAGTGCGATGAGGGCCGTGCGGGGGCTGAACACCAGCAGGCTCAGGAAGACCACCGCAAAGTTCAGGTAGCCGCCCACGAAATTGTCGATCATGCGGATGCCCATGCCCTCCAGCGTGCCCAGGCCGGTGGTCAGGGAGTTGAGGATGCTACCGGTGCTCACCTGCTGGAAATAGCCCAGGGACACCCGCTTGAGGGCGTCGCCCACGGCCAGACGGTCTCGGGCCACCAGCTCGTAGCCGATGGCTTCCTGAAAGCGGGCGCGGAGATAATCGAACAAAAAGCGCAGGAACACCAGCACCAGCAAAAGCACCAGGCTCTTCCAGACCCAGCGGGTGTCAAAGGGCGTACCGTCCATGGCGGACTGCAGCAGCAGGCCGATGGTATAGGCTGCTGTCATGATGGGCAGGGCTGTGAACAGGTGGGAGAAAAACGACATCACAAACCCCGCATAGAGCTTGCCTTTGAATTCGCCGCACCAGTCGATGATGCGTTTGACGGTTTGAAACATCCTTTATTCCTCCTTCCCGGCGGACGATACCGCCCAGGCTTTGGCACCGATGTGGGCTTCCCACATGGTGCGGTAGAGCGGGCAGGTCTCCAGCAGCTGTGCCTGTGTTCCCTGCGCTTCGATGCGGCCTTCCTTCAGCACCACGATGTTGTCCGCGTTCTTGATGGTGGACAGCCGGTGCGCAATGACCAGCAGTGTCTTGCCTCGGGTCAGGGCGGCGATGCTCTGCTGGATCTTGTCCTCGTTTTCCGGGTCGGTGAAGGCAGTGGCCTCGTCCAGGATCACGATGGGCGCATTCTTCAGCAGCATCCGGGCGATGGCGATGCGCTGCTTCTCACCGCCGGACAGCCGCTTTCCGGCCTCGCCCGCCGGGGTGTCGTAGCCCTGCGGCAGCTTGGCGATGAACTCCTCGCACTGCGCGGCCCGGGCGGCGGCCTTCACCTGCTCATCGGTGGCGGAAGGGTCGCCCAGACGGATGTTTTCCAGCAGGGAACAGCGGAAGAGGTAGTTGTCCTGGGTGACGAAGCTCACCAGGCCGGACAGCTGACTCAGCGGCATCGCCCGCACGTCTGTGCCGCCCACCGTGATGCTGCCGTCCGTCACGTCCCAGAAACGGGCGATGAGCTTGGCCACCGTGGACTTGCCGCCGCCGGAAGGCCCCACCAGCGCGGTGAAGCTGCCCTGCGGCAGGGTCAGGTCGATGCCATGCAGGACTTCCGGGCCGTCGGCACGGTAGGCGAAGTGGACGCTTTTCAGTTCCACGCCGGTGCCGGAAAGGGCTGCAGGCTGAGCAGGCTCCGGCAGAGCGGGCAGTTCAAGAAACGCTTCCAGACTTTCCACCGTAGCCTTGACCTGCCGCATATTTTCCGAGAAGACTTCCAGCTTGGCCAGAGACCCCACCATGGACATGGACAGCATGACCGCCAGCGCCGCCTGCGGGGTCGTGAGGATGCCTTTTTCCGCCAGCCACAGGCTCATGGGCAGGGTGCCGATGAGGGTGGACGGGAACAGCGCAAAGGCCAGCTTCATGGTCACCCAGGTGCTGGACAGCCATTTGACCACAAAGGTGCGGAAATCGGTGATGGACTTGGCGTATTTTTCGTAGGAGACACCGGCCCGGCCAAAAGCCTTGATGACCTCGATGCCCTCGATGTACTCCACGATGGCGCTGTTCATGGCGGCGTTGGATTCATCGTAGATCTGAAAACTTCTGCCGCTGATGACAAAGGTGAGCATCATGCAGACCAGTGCCGCCGGGAAGGTGACCAGTGCCGCCAGCGCCAGCCGCCAGTCCAGCGCGAACAGCGCGGCCAGGCTGACGAGGGGCAGCACGATGTGGCCGGCACCCTCCGGGATCATGTGAGCCAGCGGCGGCTCGATGTTCTCGATCTTGTCCACCAGAATGCTCTTGATCTCACCGATGGAATGCTTCTGCACCTCGCCCAGCGGTGCGTGCAGAAAGCGCTCGACCAGGCGCAGGCGCAGGCCTTCCAGAATGTTGTAGGCGGCATGGTGGGAGATGCCGGTGGACAGCGTAAAGCACACCACCTTGCCCGCGTAGGCGGTCAGCGCGCCCAGACACCAGCTTACAAGGGCCTGACGGGCAGCGGTGCCGGCTGCGAACAGGCAGATGATGCGGTACATACAGTAAAACGGCACCAGTCCCAGCAGAATGCTGACGATGGATAGAACCACGGACAAGCCCAGCTCGCCCTTTGCTCCACCGGCATAGGCGAACAGTGCGCGTGTCCAGCTGGATTTTTTCTTGTTCATTCCAATCCCTCCTGACGGATCTCGTTCCGGTATTCCATCGGCGTCCGGCCGGTGGCTTTTTTGAAGGCGGCAGCAAACTTGCTGGCGCTGTCGTACCCCACAGCTGCCGCGATCTGCGCAATGCTTCCGGCACTCCGCCCCTGCCGCAGCAGCTGCGCGGCTTTGTCCATCCGGCAGGCGGTCACCCATGCGCCGATGCTGACGCCGTACATGGAGCGGAAACAGCGCTTCATGGCGGTGAGCGGGATGTCAAACCGTTCGGACAGCTCCGCCTGCGTGTGGCTTTCGGTCAGGCTGCCGGCCAGATAGTCCCGGATGGTCCGGACCTTTTCCACCTGCGTTTTGTAAAAGTAAGGGGTGTCGGCTTCGGCAGGCACTTCCATGGCCTGCAGGTAGAGCAGCAGCTCCAGCACCTTGATCTTCAGATACGGCAGGCGGATGCTCTCCGGCACATGGTACATTTCCTCAAAGATCTGCTGGGGCAGCTCCCCGCCGTGGAACACCCGGGGATATCGTCCCAGCTGGAATTTTTCCAGCAGGGCGGCGGGCGTCACCGGAAAATCCTGCATCTGCTGGGGCAGAGAGGTTTCGGCAAGGTCGAGATCCAGCCCCACGGTGATGCCATGGTAGTGGCTGGAAGGGAACACGAACCGCCCCTGATGGGTCAGGCGGCGGTCCAGTTTCAGATCCCCCGCTTTGCAGTAGGACAGCGCATTTTCTGCGGCCAGATACTCCATCCGGCCTTCCCGGCAGTAATCGAGGACAAACAGTTTCTGTCGAGCGGAAAAACTGGAATCGAAGGATGCCATGTGGAAGTCGTTGAAACTCAGCACGGCGCCCGGGAACAGCTCGTAGGTGGTCATGGTGCCGTCGCCGGTCTCATTGCGGAACTGCCAGACGCTGCAGCCGCCGCTTTGTGCCAGCAGCATGGCACCCTGTTGCACGAACTCGGATTGTGTGACCATGGATCTCCTCCTTTTGAATTAGCCAAAGCTAACTTTGCGGGCTGTAAAAAATGCCGTCCGGCAGCTTTTATTATAACGGATGCCGGTGGATTTTCCTAGTCCGAATCGGACGGTTTGGCTCCATCTGGTTTTCAAAGTAGCGTCCGGCGATAAAAAAACCGGACGCTGTTTCCGCCGGACTGCGTCCGGGAAGAGATCCGTGGGTCGGGTTCAAGGCTCCGGCAGCATCCCACATCGGGCAGCGCAGGCTGTCAGGAGAGAGCAGAGACTGACGTTTGCGGCAGAGGGACCTGCAGGGAAAAACAGAAAGACGGCTTGCTATTTGTGCCGGCAGATGCTACAATCGAATCAACGCAAGAAAGCGGAAAATGCTGGAAGGAGAAACCGTTATGAAATGGGGGATCTTGGCGACCGGAACGATCGCAAAAAAGTTTGCGTCCACGGCGGCGCAGATGAAAGCAGAAGGCGAACAGGTCGTCGCGGTGGGGTCCCGGCGGATGGAAAGCGCCCGGGCTTTCGGGGAAGCGTATGGCATTCCCCGCTGCTACGATTCCTACGAGGCACTTGCTGCCGATCCGGAGGTGGAGGCGGTCTACGTTGCCACCCCCAATACGCCGCACTACGAAAACTGCAGACTCTGCCTAGAACATGGAAAGCACGTTCTGTGCGAGAAGCCGTTCACCATCAATGAAGCACAGGCACGGGAACTGTACCGGCTGGCGGAGGAAAAGCACCTGTTTCTGATGGAAGCGTTCTGGATCTGGCTGCTGCCGCTGTACACAAAACTGCGGGAACTCCTGGCAGCCGGCACCATTGGGACGGTGCAGCGCATCACCTGCCAGTATGGCTTTACGGCGTCCGGTGCCCGGAAGGACCGCAAGTTCGATTCCGCGCTGGGCGGCGGCGCCCTGCTGGACATCGGCATTTACAATCTGGGGTTCCTGCGCATCGTCACCGGGCAGCAGCCGGAACGGGTGGAGACCCGGGAGGTCCACATCAATGAATATGGGACGGACGATTACAGTGCGCTGTATCTGACCTATCCCGGCGGCTGTACGGCGGAATCGGTGCAGACCATCGGGCAGGAACTGGAGCGCAATGCCCGCATCGTGGGAACCAAAGGCAGCATTTTTCTGCCGGATTTCCAGCACGCGGAGACCCTGCGGCTGGAAGTGGACGGGGAAGCACCGGAAACGCTGGAATTTCCGGTGGACATCAACGGCTTTGAGTATGAGATCCGGGAGGTCACCCGCGGTGTCCGCGCAGGCCGCTCGTGCAGTGACCGCTATACGCCGCAGGACAGCCTGGCGCTGGCCCGCCTGCTGTACGATATCCGCATGAGCTGGGGGATGCGGTTCGCCGGGGAAGTGTGAGACAAAAGAACAGCGGCCTGCAGGGCAGAAGGACCTGCAGGCCGCTGTTTGATTTGCAGAAAGGATCAGACGATGGACATGAACCACTCGACCGTCTTGGGGTCGTAGTGGGAGAAGAACAGGCTTTCACCGCCGTCCAGAGCTTCAATGGTAGCCATATCTTCGGCGGAGAGGGTGAAATCGAACAGGTCGAAGTTCTGCTGCATCCGCTCTTTGTGGACCGACTTCGGGATGATGACCACATCGCTCTGCAGCAGGAAGCGCAGGGCGGTCTGGGCAGCGGTCTTGCCGTATTTGGCACCGATGGCGGTCAGGGTCGGGTTGGTGAACATCTCCCTGCGGCCCTCTGCAAAGGGACCCCAGGATTCGATCTGGCAGCCGTACTTTTTCAGGTATTCCTTGGCCAGCTTCTGCTGCTGGAACACATGGGTCTCGATCTGGTTCACGGCAGGCTTGACTGCGGCAAAATGCTGGATGTCCAGATAGCGGTCCGGGCCGAAGTTGGACACGCCCAGGGCACGGATCCGGCCGGCACGGTAGAACTCTTCCATGGCCCGGTAGGTGCCGTAGTAATCGCCGAAGGGCTGGTGGATCAGCAGCAGGTCGAGGTAATCGGTGTGCAGTTTGCGCATGGATTCTTCAATGGAAGCCTTGGCCTTTTCATAACCGGCGTTGGAGATCCAGACCTTGGTGGTCAGGAAGAACTCTTCGCGGGGCAGGCCGCATTCGGCCAGCGCCGCGCCCACGCCTTCTTCATTGCCGTAGGCCTGCGCGGTGTCGATGCTGCGGTAGCCGACTTCAATGGCGTCCAGTACACAGCGCCGGGTGTCCTGCGGCGGGGTCTGGTAAACACCGTAGCCCAGTTTCGGCATCTTGATGCCGTTGTTCAGCGTAACGTATTCCATAAGAATGACCTCCTGTTTTGGGAAAAGAGAATGTTGCTTCTGGTTTTACTTTACAACGGGCGGCCGAAAATGTAAAATATCAATATCGAAATCTGCTTTTCAGAAATTGAAATGTGAGGAATGCGATGCTTGACCTGAACGAACTGCAGCAGCTGGTGGCGTTTGCCGACCTGGGCACCCTGTCCCGGGTGGCGGAGGAGGGGCATATCTCCACGCCGTCCATCACCCGCAGCATGAAAAATGTAGAAGAAGCGTTCGGTGTGCCGCTGTTTGTCCGCGGCAAAAACCGGATCGCGCTGAACGACACCGGCCGGGTGGCCGTGGAAGCCGCCCGCAGACTTCTGGCAGAAGCCGGGCAGATGGTGCAGCAGGTTCAGGCGTTTGACCAGCGGCGGCGGACGCTGGTGGTCCGATCCTGTGCTCCGGCGCCGCTGTGGGAGCTGCTGCCGGAACTGAACGCGGCGTACCCGGGCATGACCATCGCGTCCAGCATCTGTTCCAACGAGGAAGTGCTGGACGCGTGGCGCGAAAAGAAGTGCGACGCGGCGATCCTGCCGTTTCCCTTGGAAGAACCGGGAGCGGCAGTGCAGGAATTCCTGCACGAGCGGCTGTTCGTCTGTGTTCCGCCGGAACATGAGCTGGCACAGCGGAAAACGCTGACCTTTGCCGACATCAACGGGTTCAACTTTTTACTGCGCACGGAACTGGGCTTCTGGGATACGCTCTGCCGCAAGAAGATGCCGGCATCCCGGTTTCTGGTGCAGACGGATGGATTTGCCTTTGACGAACTGGTCCGGTCTTCCTCGCTGCCGTGCTTCGCCACGGATTATTTTGCGGATCTGCAGGCGCACTATCCGGGGCGGGTGTGCATCCCGCTGACGGATGCGCAGGCCGATGTCACGTTCTATACGATCATCCGGCAGGAGCGCCGGACGGCAGAAAAAGCGTAAAAAGGAACGGGTTTCCGTTCAGAAACGGAGCATTTTATGGCAGTACGAAAAGTATATCTTCCCCTGACGGAGTATCCCTATGCAAAGGAGGTCTCGATCACCTTCCCGTGGTCGAACGGCTCCAAACAGCAGAACGTGCAGGCGGTGCTGGATACCTTTCACGATGTGTATCCGGAAGTCCCGGCGCTGGAAGTCAGCCTGGCTTCTGCACAGCCGGAAGGCATTGGCGCGGCGGCTATGAAGCTGCCGTTCCGTCTGGGGTCATCGGAGCAGGAGGTGCCGGTGGGCATCGTCTACGAGGCATCCAAAGTGTTCGAGAACGGCGGGCCGTATCCGGATCTGCTGCAGTGCTCCCATCAGAAGGTGCTGAAGGATGCCCGGCTCCAGAAAAGCGGCCGGTGCACCGGCTACCGGCTGGAAGACACTGTATTTCCGGCAGAGCCGTACCCGTACGCCTTTTTCAACTGGCTGTATGGCTGTGCCCTGCGGCAGAACCCCGATCAGGCGGAAGCAATCCTGAAATTCGGGGCCTTCACAGACCTGACGCTGGGCAGTTCCAAAAAGGACCGGAACAGCCCGGCCCGTGCCGCCGCCGTTTATGCGGGGCTGGCCGCAGCGGGAAAGCTGTCCTGTCTGGATTCATATGAAGCCTTTGTGGCACAGACCTGCGTTGAGCCGGAGCCGGCACCCGAAGCGTCTGTGCCGGAACCGGCGGCCCTGCCGGTTCCGGACGATGCAGCAGGACCGGTCCCGCCTGAAGAACTGCCGGAAGAGGAAGAGCGCGCGCCGGAGGAAGCGCCTGCACCGCAGCCAGCCATCGACGGGGTCACTGTGCCTACGGTGGAGCAGATGAAAGAGATCTGCCGGAACCCCAAGGTGAAAAACCTGATGATCTCGCTGGCCAGGAATGCGGGCTGCACGGCAGGCTCTGCGGCAGGAATGATAAAGGCCGGGCGCGGGCTTCTGCTGACCGGCTACCAGAAAGCCCTGGAGGAAGGGACGCTTGCCGTCAATCCGGAAAAGAACAAGGTCACCTTCCCGCTGGAAAACCCGGAGAGCGAATTCCGCACGGTCGGGCAGCTGACCCGGTCGCCGGCCTTTGTACAGGGATGGAAGCTCAGCTACCAGCCCTGTGAGCCGCCTGCCGCCGAAGAGGGAGCCGCCCCGGAACCGCCTGCAGAACCGAGCGTTCCCTCAGCGGAAGAATACCTGATGCAGTGCGGCTACCGGATCACGCAGAAGGTGCTGCCCGCAGAGCTGCCGCCGCCGGCTGTGCAGAAGCTGGCCTGGGAGACCGGGGAGGCGCTGAAGGACCCGGCAGCGGCGGCCTTCCTGCAGTTCATCCGCACCCATCTGCAGTTCCGCGATTCCTTTACCTTCCGGATGCCCAAAGATGCGGCACCGGAATCCCGGGAACTGGTGGTGGACCTGGCACAGCGCTGGGATCATCTGGGGCTGTTTTCTGCCTTCAACGCCAATCCTTCCCGCATCATCTGCGCACTCGCCTCGGAAAATGACCTGGTGCGGAATTTTGTGAGCGGCCACTGGCTGGAACTGTATGTGGTGCACGGCATCCAGCAGCTGCTGGATCATTACCGGGATGAGCGCGGGGCGGCGGTCTCGCTCTGCTCCAATGTGATCCTTTCCGATTCGCCGGAAGTCAGCTCTGCCCATGAGCTGGATGCGGCATTCTCGATCAATGGGGTGTTCTTCTGGGTCGAAGCCAAGTCCTCCAGTCGGAACATCGACTACGGGAAATACGCGGAACTGTGCAAAAAACTGCAGGTGACGCCGGACCGACTCCTGCTGGTCAACAGCGACCTTTCCGAAGAGGACTGCCGGGGCGTTTCGTATTTCTGGCCGTACCGGGTCGCCAACTGTGCCACCATGCGTCAGCAGCTGGAGGAGATGATCGAACAGCAGCTCGGCAGTGCGGAAAACGTCCGCGAAATGGCCGGAACAATCTGACCGCAGGAAGAAATCAGAACCGTGCAAGCACGGCAGCGATGCCATCGTGATCGTGGTCGGCGGTATGATGGGGCAGGCGGTTCAGCTGGTGCAGGGGATCCGGTGTGATCTGGTGATGAGAGTTCAGCAGGGTGCCGTCCACATCGCTGAATGCGATTCTGATGTTGTCGCGGCTCTTGAGGGCCAGCAGTTCCAGCGTGTCCTTGGGGGAGAAGCCCTTACGGGTGGTGAAATCGTGGTAAATGTCCAGTGCTTCAATGTCGCGGTACTGGTCCAGCGAAGTGAAATGCGCATTGGTCATACCCAGCTCTTCGCCCTCATAGACGTAGGGCGTGCCCTGCATCATGTGCAGCACGGTGCCCAGCATTTTGGCGCTGTCCACCCGGTATTCCGGGCTTTCATTGCCGAAGCGGGAGACCGCACGGGCCTGGTCGTGGTTGCTCCAGTACAGGCTGTTCCAGCCGTTGCAGGCGTGCATTTTCTCCTGCCACTCGGTCATGACCCGCTTCAGTTCCGGCAGCGGCACCCGGCTGCGGGCGTACTTGCCGTTTTCGTCGTAGTCCAGATGCATATGGTCGAAATGGAATACCATGTCCAGCTCGCGGCGGTCGGCAGCGGTGTAGAGCATGGCCTGGTCGGCGCTGGTGTGGGGCGCTTCACCCACGGTCATCACATCGTAGTGGGAGAGGACTTCGCGGTTCATCTCCTGCAGATACTCGTGGACGTGGGGGCCGGTGGCGCAGCCGGCGTAGTAGCTGCCATAGGCCTTGTTCTGAATCACCGGGCCGTCCGGGAAGGCAGGGTCCTTCGAGATCAGGGTGATGACGTCCATGCGGAAGCCGTCGATGCCCTTGTCCAGCCAGAATCGGAGGATGTCGTAGACGTCCTGCCGCACCTTGGGGTTGTCCCAGTTCAGGTCGGGCTGCTCCTTGGCAAAGCAGTGCAGATAATACTGCGCCACGCTGTCCACATACTCCCAGGTAGAGCCGCCGAAGCTGGACCCCCAGTTGTTGGGCACCTTGTCCTTCCAGATGTAGTAATCGTGGTAGGGGTTGTCCCGGCTCTGCTTGGCCTGCTGGAACCAGGGGTGCTGATCCGAGGTGAAGTGAACCCCAAAAGTTAGACAAAAATAAGAATCAAGCGACTCGAACGGTCTGGATCCTGTACTGCACAGGACTCAGGCCGTTTAATTTTAATTTGATTCGGCGGTTGTTGTAATAGTCGATGTAATCTACAATAGCTTTTTCAAGCTGTTCAATGGAATCGAATTTTTCCAAATAGAACAGCTCCGTTTTGAGCAGACCGAAGAAGTTTTCGGCAATAGCATTATCCAAGCAAGTGGCCCTGCGAGACATACTCTGTGTAATGCCTTTTGTTTTCAGAAGGTTCTGGTAAGTCTTCATCTGGTACTGCCAGCCTTGGTCTGAATGCAGAATCAGATTGTCTACCTTATCTGGCAGTTTCTGAAAAGCAACTTCCAGCATATCTGTAACTTGTTTGAAATTAGGATGGCGGCTAAGGCTGTAACTGATTACTTCTCCATTGAATAAATCAATAATCGGTGAAAGATAAAGCTTCTGGTCATTGACTTTGAATTCCGTAATATCTGTGACCCATTTACGGTTCGGCTCGTTCGTTTTGAAGTGGCGCTCTAAAAGATTTGGAGCCACTTCGCCAACCTCACCTTTGTAGGAATTGTATTTTCTTCTTTCACGGACATGGCAGACTAAGCCCAGCTGCTTCATGAGCTTTTGCACTGTCTTGTGATTGATGCAAATATCGTTGTTATGTAATTCTTGCGTGGTTCTGCGGTATCCGTAACGCTTCTTGTTCTTATTGAAGATTGTAACGATTTCTTCTTTTACCAGATGGTACTTCGCTGGCTTTTGAGATTGGTGCAAATAGTAGTAGAATGTGCTGCGAGGAAGTCCGGCAAGGTGCAGCAGCGGTTTGAGTGGATACTTCGGCCTTAATTCCTGAACTACTTGTGCTTTCTGTTTTGACGTTCCTCTTCCAGAATTAAGGCCCTCAATTTTTTTAAGTAGTCGATTTCCATGCGCAGACGCTGATTCTCTGCAATAAGATCTTCTTCAACTTGTTTATCCAGCTTAGGCTTTCTGCCTTTTTGCGTTCCGCTGGCCGCACAAGCTCGTCCACGCCGTTCTACAAGAAGAGCTTCTTTTCCTTCTTCCAGATAGATACGTTCCCACATACGCACTTGCTTATCGCTTCTCAGCCAAAAGTGTCTCACTGTTTCTTTGTAACTTAGATTTTCTTTTCGCATTGTTTCAACGACTTCTATTTTGAATTCTCCACTATATGTCTTTTGCTTTTTCTTTTCCGGCATACAAAAACACCCCATTTCTTAAACAGTATACCATACTGTCTAACAAATGGGGTGCAGTTCACTTCTCGTGCAGCAGCCTTTTTTGCAGAAAGAAATCAGGTGCCGGAAGGTGTGCGGCGGGGAGCCGCTTTGGTCAGCAGCTGCTGAAATTTCCGCGCAGCGGTGTTCAGGGGACGGTGATGATCATACACCAGGCAGATGGAACGCTGGGGGATGATCTCCTGCAGATGCAGCTGTACGATCTCGCCCCGCTCCAAAGCGTCCCGCGCCATGGTCTCCGGCAGGAAGGCGATGCCCAGCTCGCTCTTGACCAGAGTAAGCATCTGGTCGGTGGTGGCGGCTTCAGTGTCCGGCTTCAGCACTGCACCGTGGTCCAGGAAAAACTGCCGGTAGAAACTGCGGGTCATGCTCTGCTCACTCAAGGAGATCAGCGGGTAGTTCTGCAGCTCTTTTAAAGAAAGGTGCTGGCTGGCCAGTGCGGTGAAGGTCCTGCCGCCTACTAATACCTCATAAAAGGGCTTCAGTTCCACCAGCTTCAGGCCAGATTCCACCTGCGCCGGGGTGGTGATGACGGCAAAATCCACCTCGCCGTTCTTCACGGCCTGCACCGCCTGGGGTGTGGAGTGGTTGGAGATGCGCAGCCGGATGCCGGGATAGTCGGTGTGAAAGGCACGCAGTTTCTCCGAGAGGTAGATGTTCAATGCGGTCTCAGTGGCGCTGATGCTGATGGCACCGTGTTCCAGCGTGGCGCTGGCGCTCAGCTCTTCCTCGGCGTCCTGGATCTGCACGGCGGCGGACGCAATGCGGGAATAGAGCAGTTCGCCCTCCGGGGTCAGGGTCACGCCCCGGTTAGAGCGGATGAACAGCACACAGTTCAGCTGGCTTTCCAGCCGGTTCATGGCGTGGGTGATGTTGGGCTGGTTGTTGCCCAGCACCCGTGCTGCCTTGGTGAAATTCTGATATTTTGCCACATAATAGAAGATCTTATAGTATTCCCAATCCACATACATGGGTCGATTTCTCCTCTTTCATATTCGATTTACATTGCAGCTATATGCAGGATACTTTTTACACATTCTTTCCCTGCTCGTATAATAACACTGCAATCCAAAATTGCAAGAGGAAAATGAAAAAAGAGTATATCAAGTGGTTTGAAACGGAGGCAGTTCCTATGTCTGAGATCAAGAAGGTCGTGCTGGCTTATTCCGGCGGTCTAGATACGTCCATCATCATCCCTTGGCTGAAAGAGCATTACAACAACTGCGAGGTCATCGCGGTGTGCGGCAATGTGGGGCAGAAGGGCGAGCTGGACGGGCTGGAAGAACGCGCCAAGGCAAGCGGCGCTTCCAAGCTGTATGTCGAGGATCTGACGGATGAATTCGTGGAGGATTACGTCATCCCCACCATGCAGGCCGGGGCCGACTACGAGGGCTATCTGCTGGGCACCAGCTTTGCCCGCCCCATTCTGGCAAAGCGCGTGGTGGAGATCGCCCGCGCCGAGGGTGCCGACGCCGTCTGCCACGGCAGCACCGGCAAGGGCAACGACCAGGTGCGCTTTGAGCTGGCCATCATGCACTTTGCACCGGACCTGAAGATCATCACCCCGTGGCGTGAGTGGGACATCCAGAGCCGCGACGAGGAGATCGACTATGCCGAAGCCCACCACATCCCGCTGAAGATCAGCCGCGAGACCAATTACTCCAAGGACAAGAACCTGTGGCATCTGAGCCATGAGGGCCTCGACCTGGAAGATCCGGGCAACGAGCCGCAGTACGACAAGCCGGGCTTTCTGGAGCTGGGCGTTTCCCCCAAGGCGGCTCCGGACCAGTCCGAGTTCGTGGAGCTGGAATTTGAGCGGGGCGTGCCCGTGTCCCTGAACGGTGAAAAGCTGAAGCCTGCCGCGATCATTGCCAAGCTGAACGAGATCGGCGGCCGCAACGGCATCGGTCTGTACGATGTGGTGGAGAACCGTCTGGTGGGCATGAAGAGCCGCGGTGTGTATGAGACCCCCGGCGGCACCATCCTGTACAAGGCCCACGAGGTGCTGGAGACCCTGACCCTGGACAAGCTGACCGCTCACAAAAAGCGCGAGCTGGCCATCACTTTCGGCGAGCTGGTCTATGACGGCCAGTGGTTCAGCCCCCTGCGCAAGGCGTTGAGCGCCTTTGTCACCTCCACCCAGGAGCGCGTCACCGGCAAGGTGCGCCTGGAGCTGTACAAGGGCAACCTCATCAACGCAGGCGTCTGGTCTCCGTATTCTCTGTACCGCGAGGACATTGCGACCTTTGCCGCCGGCGGCGACTACAAGCAGAGCGATGCCACCGGCTTCATCAGCATCTACGGTCTGCCCACCAAAGTGCAGGCCATCGTAAACAGCGAAAAAGAAGGTAAGTAAGAAGTTATGCTGACTGCAGTTACTGGAATCAATTGGGGCGATGAGGGCAAAGGCCGCGTCATCGACCTGCTGGCCGAACACGCCGACGTGGTCGCCCGTTATCAGGGCGGCAACAATGCCGGCCATACCGTTGTGACCGAGAAGGGCAAGTTCATCCTGAACCTGCTGCCGTCCGGCATCCTGCACCCGGACGTGACCTGCGTGCTGGGCACGGGCATGGTCATCGATCTGGACCATCTGGCCAATGAGATGGATGCCATCGAGCAGCGCGGCGTGGAGATCAGCCCGAAAAACCTGAAGCTCTCCGACAAGGCTACCATCTCCATGCCCTGGCACAAGGTGCAGGACGGGCTGGAGGAAGACCGTCTGGCGCAGAAGGGGAGTGCGTTCGGCTCCACCCGCCGCGGCATTGCCTATGCCTACAGCGACAAGTACCGCAAAAAGACTCTGCGTCTGGGCGACCTGCTGCACCTGGACGAAGAGCGGGTGCAGAACCGCCTGCACATGATTTTGGAATCCAAGAATCTGGAACTGGCGGGCTGCTACCATCAGGAACCCATGAGCTACGACGCCCTGCTGGAGTGGTGCCGGATGCGGGCCGGACAGTTTGCACCCTACATCTGCGATGTGGGAGCCTTTTTGCAGCAGGCCCACGACAGCGGCAGGCGCATCGTGCTGGAAGCCCAGCTGGGTGCCATGCGCGACATCGACTACGGCATCTTCCCGTTCACATCCAGCTCCAACACGCTGGCGGCCTATGCGCCGCTTGGGGCCGGCATCCCGAACTGCAGGCTCGACCATGTGGTGGGCGTGCTGAAAGCTTATTCTACCTGCGTGGGTGCAGGCCCCTTCGCTGCCGAACACGCCATGGGCGAGGACTGGAACGAGCAGCTGCGCAAGGCCGGCGGCGAGTATGGCGCTGCCACCGGCCGTCCCCGCAGGGTCGGTCCCTTTGACTGCGTGGCCAGCCGCTACGGTCTGACCTGCCAGGGGGCGGATAAGATCGCCCTGACCAAGCTGGATGTCCTCAGCAGCATGAAGGAGATCCCGGTCATCACCGGGTACAAGCTGGATGGCGTGGAAGTCCCCCGCTTCGACACGCTGTCGGACCTGGACCGTGTGGAACCGGTGGTCACTCTGCTGCCGGGCTGGAACAAAGATATTTCCGGCTGCAAGAGCTGGGATGACCTGCCCAAGGAAGCAAAAGCCTATGTGGAGTTTCTGGAAAAGCAGCTGGATCATGAGATCCAGTTCGTCTCCACCGGTGCCGAGCGCGAAAAGTTCGTGCTGAAAGGAGAATGGCTGTGAGACACTTCATCGAGCCGGACAGTTTTTCTCTGGACGAGCAGTTGGCCCTCCTCGACCTTGCAGACCGGATGGAAGCAGATCCGGCACCCTATGCCCACCTCTGCGATGGCCGTATCCTGGCCACCCTGTTCTATGAGCCTTCCACCCGCACCCGCCTCTCCTTTGAGTCGGCCATGCTGCGGTTGGGCGGCAAGACGCTGGGCTTTGCCGGGGCGCAGCTGTCCAGCGCCAGCAAGGGGGAGACGGTGGCCGACACGGCCCGTGTGGTCAGCAATTACGCCGACATCATCGCCATGCGGCACCCGAAAGAAGGTGCCCCGCTCCGCGCATCGATGTATGCGCGCGTCCCCGTCATCAATGCAGGCGACGGCGGTCACGCCCATCCCTCCCAGACCATGATCGACCTGATGACCATCCGCCAGCGCAAGGGGCGGCTGGATCATCTGACCATCGGCTTCTGCGGCGACCTCAAATTCGGCCGGACGGTCCACTCCCTGACCGCAGCTCTGAGCCAGTTTGAGGGCAACCGGTTCGTGTTTATCTCGCCGGAAGAACTTCGTCTGCCGCAGTATGTGAAGGATGAGACCCTGACCCCCACGAATCAGGTCTACCGGGAGACGGCTGATCTGGAAGCGGAACTGCCGCACCTCGATGTGCTGTACATGACCCGCATCCAGCAGGAGCGCTTCTTCAATGAGGAAGAATATCTCCGGCTGAAGGGCTGCTACGAGCTGGACGAAAAGCTGCTGCAGCTGGCTCAGCCGGAGATGCCGGTGCTGCATCCGCTGCCCCGCATCGATGAGATCCGGATGGATGTGGATGACGATCCCCGCGCGGCCTATTTTGATCAGGTGCACAACGGGGTGTATATCCGGATGGCCATCATTCTGGCGCTGCTGGGCATCCCGGATCCGTTGACCGGAAAGAAGGTGCTGGAATGCTGAGCATTGAAGGGATCCAGAACGGTTTTATTCTGGATCACATCCCGGCGGGCAGGGGCATGGAGCTTTACCAGATGTTGGAACTGGAAGACCGTGCTGCTTCGGCAGCGCTGCTGCAGAACGTCCGCAGTGAAAAATGCGGGCGGAAAGACCTCATCAAGATCGAGGGCACCGAGCTGCCCCGGCGCGTTGAGATCCTGGGCAAACTGGATCGGAACATTACGGTCAATGTAGTCCGGAACGGTGTCGTGGTGAAGAAATACCATCCGGTTCCCCCACAGAAACTGGTCAATGTGGTACGCTGTAAAAATCCACGCTGCATTACGTCGGTGGAAAGCGGCTGTGACCAGATCTTCCGGCTGGGCAGATCCGGCGATTATTATTGTATCTACTGCGGGCAGAAGCTGTAACGCAGACAGGGTAAATCAGAAGGCTACGAAAAAAGCAGGTGCTTCCCACGGGGAGCACCTGCTTTTTGGGTTCAAAGGATCTTATGCGGCAGGGTCATTCTGAGTGCTCAGCACGGCATCCAGAATGGTCGAGGCTGCATTGTAAATGGAAGAAGCCGCGTTGTAGATGGAGGAAGCGGCCTGCTCCACCTCTTCCTGTGTGGGCAGGGAGATGGACGGGGCTTCGGCATCACCGGCCCCATCGCTGCCGGTGTCGGCCGGCTGCTCGGCCGGGGTCTCCGGCTCTGCGGGGGTCGTGTCGGCCGGCTGTTCAGCGGGCTGCTCTTCCGGCACGCTTTCGGCCGGTTCGTCCAGCGCTACGCTTTCCGCTGGGGTCTCCGGCACCGATACAGAAGCATCCGGGTCGGTGGTGGGGGTAAAGACATCGCTCTTTTCCGGGGACTGTGTAGTGTCGCTCACGGCCTGTTCGCCGCCCAGCACCGAGGCGATCATCTCCTTGGCCTTGCTGATGGAGCTGTCATCCGGCTTCATGACATAGAGCTTCTGCCCCTTGGCAGAATAGCACTGGGTACTGGTGCCGGAAGAACCGGTGACGGTGTAGCTTTCAATGTCCCAGGAAGCAAAATCGCTGAGCTGCATCCGCACCAGTGCACTGATCTGATCCTGCGAGAAGCTGGTGACAAAGCAGTCGGACGCAGAATCCATGATCTTGGAGAAGCCCATCAGGATGGCAGGGGACTTGATCTTGTTCAGCATGGCATCGATGACCTTCATCTGGTTGATGCCGCGCTGGATGTCGCCGGATGCAAAGGCGTGGCGCTCCCGGGCGAAGGCCAGAGCAGCCTTGCCGTCCAGATGGTTCCAGCCTTCCACAAAGGTGGTGGGGTCGTAGTAGCCGGGGCTGCCCACCGAGGTGAACGCCTGGTCGGAGTACACATCCACGCCGCCCAGGGCATCGATGATGTTGATGAACCCGGCAAAGTTGATGCGGATGTAATGGTCTACATTGACGCCGTACAGGTTGCCCAGCGTTGCCATGCTGGTCTCCACACCGTACAATCCGGCGTGGGTCAGTTTGTCCTTGCTGTTGGTCCCGGCCAGATCCACATAGTAGTCGCGGGGGGTATTGATGAGGGCCACCCGCTTGGTCTGCGGGTTGACCACGGCCAGGATGTTCACATCACTGCGGGCTTTTTCGGTCAGCTCACCGCGGGTATCCACGCCGCTGAGGTAGATCACGAAAGGCTCCTTGGTGATCTTGTTGGCCTCGGCACCGGTGAGCAGGCCGGAGGTGATGTTGTCCAGTGCGGACAGACCCTGCTGTGCCCAGACACAGCCGATGGCCATGCAGGCGCACAGGAAGACCGAGAATACCCGGGAGACTTTGCCCGGCACGTTGTACTCCTGGCAGCGCTTTACCAGCAGCCAGAGCAGCGCCAGCAATGCTGCCAGCACGACGAGATACAGCACCGGCAGCATCTGAGTGCGCCAGAGCTGAACGAGAGCGGCAATGCTCAGAATGCCCTGTACGCCCAGCAGTGCTTTGCTCCAGCGGGGCGGCACCACAGCGCCGGAGGCTGCAGCGCGCTGAGGACGCCGGGAACCGCCGGAAGAAGCGGGCTTTTTCCGGGGCGGTTCCGGCGGTTTGCGGGGCGGAACGGAAGGCGCAGGCGGGGTCTCCGAGAAAAAGTCGGAGCTGTCCACCTCCACGGTGCGGTCATTCCAGTCATCATGACTGCGGGACATCCGCCGCAGGGGACGGTTTTTGTCATCCTTCATACAAAATCTCCTCCTTCGGGAGCGGACGATCAGGAAGCCGGCACGATGGTCAGCACCGCGCGGGCGGGCAGACAGGTGGCGGTCTGGTCTTCCTTGGACAGCCAGCCGAAGCTTTCGCAGATGTGATCCGGACAGGGCGAGTCCACAAAGCGGGCCGCGCCGTCCTTTACCTCGATGTGTACCGTGTAGTAGCCGGTATCCACATCGTAGGAGGCGTCTTCATCCAGCGAAAGGGTGCGGGTGGTGTTGTTGTCGCCGTAGATCAGTTCGGCGGTCAGGCTGCTGCCGCTTTGGTGGGCATTGCGCACCAGCAGAAGCACGGCGGCAATGGCCAGAATGACGGCAGTAAACAGAATGTTGGCAAAAAGTTTTTTGTGTTGTTTCATGGTCAATCCTTGATCGAAAGCTGTTCCAGTTCGGCCAGCCACAGCGCTGCGCAGGCATCGCTGGGCATCCGCCAGTCCCCGCGCGGCGAGAGGGTCACGCTGCCCACTTTGGGGCCATCGGGCAGGCAGCTGCGCTTGAACTGCTGGGCGAAGAACCGCCAATAGAAGTTGCGCAGCCACTTGTAAAGCACACGGTCCGGGTATTCGGGGCGGCCGGCAAAGGCGGCTTTTGCAAGGCGGAAGATCTTTGCGGGGCCAAAGCCGAAGCGCAGCACCTGATACAGATAGAAATCGTGCAGCTCGTAGGGGCCGACCAGATCTTCGGTCTTCTGGGCGATCTCGCCGTCCTTGGCAGGCAGCAGCTCGGGGGAGACGGGGGTGTCCAGAATGTCCAGCAGCACGGTGCGCAGAGCATCAGAAGCGGCAATGTCGGCTTCGTAATGTACCAGATGGCGCACCAGCGTTTTGGGAACGCCGGCGTTGACGCCGTACATACTCATGTGGTCGCCGTTGTAGGTGGCCCAGCCCAGCGCCAGCTCGGACAGATCACCGGTGCCCACCACCAGACCGCCGGTGCGGTTGGCGGTGTCCATCAGTTCCAGGGTGCGCACACGGGCCTGCCCGTTTTCGAAGGTCACGTCCAGCACGCTTTCGTCCTGGCCGATGTCTGCAAAGTGGCTGTGCACCGTGTTGGCAATGTCGATCTCCTGGAAGGAGACGTGCAGTTCATCGCACAGGATCTCCGCGTTGCTGCGGGTGCGGTGGGTCGTGCCGAAGCAGGGCATGGTCACGGCCAGCACATCGCTGGCGGGGCGGCCCAGCTGCTTCATGGCACGCACGGCCACCAGCAGAGCCAGACAGCTGTCCAGACCGCCGGAAATGCCGATGACAGCCGTCCTGGCGTGGGCGTGCTCCAGCCGCTTTGCCAGACCGTCGGCCTGCATCTTCAGGATCAGCTCACAGCGTTCGGCGCGGCGCTTGGGGTCGCCGGGCACGAAGGGGGCCGGGTCGATCCAGCGGGTCAGTTCAGTCTCCACCGGTTCCAGGTCAAAGTCCACGGTCACATAGCCGTCGGAACTGGGTTCAAAGCTGGTGTTGCGGGCGCGTTCGGCTTCCATGCGCTGGCAGTCGAGTTCGGTCTCAGCGGTGCCACCCGCAAAGGGGGCGGTCTCGGCCAGGATCGTACCGTTCTCGGCAATCAGGTCGTGCCCGGCGAACACCATGTCCTGGGTGCTTTCGCCGTGCCCGGCGGAAGCGTACAGGTAGCCGCAGAGCAGACGGGCGGACTGGTTTGCCACCAGCGCCCGGCGGTACTCAGCCTTTCCGACCGTCTCATCGCTGGCGGAAAGGTTGGCAATGACCGTAGCACCGGCCAGTGCGTGGAAGGTGGACGGCGGCAGAGCGCTCCACAGGTCCTCGCACAGCTCCACGCCCAGCACGAAACTGGGCATCTGGCGGCAGCGGAACAGCAGCGAGGTGCCGAAGGGCACGTCCTGCCCGCAGACCGTGATGGTCTCCACTTCGGTGCTGCCGGGGGTGAACTGACGTTTTTCGTAGAATTCGCCATAGTTGGGCAGGTAGGTCTTGGGCACGATGCCCAGCAGCTGCCCGCGGCAGAACACGGCGGCGCAGTTGTACAGCTTGCCGCGCACCAGCAGCGGCAGACCCACCAGCGCCACGGTGTCCAGCTCCCGACTCTCGTCCAGCAGGAGACGCAGGGCATCCAGCGCCCCGGCCTGCAGAGTATGCTGCAGGAACAGGTCGCCGCAGGTATAGCCGGTCAGGCAGAACTCGGGGAATACCGCCAGCTTGACCCCGCGGGCCGCAGCCTGACGCAGGGCGTCGAGGATCTGCTGGGCATTATAGGCGCAGTCCGCCACCCGCAGGGCGGGGGAGAAGGCGGCTGCTTTCAAAAAACCATCTTTCATCGGAGGATTTCACATCCTGTCTTTCATTCTTACCTGCAGATTCCTGCAGTGTCCATAGTATACCACAAACCGTTGCAAACGGAAAGTGACAGCTTGGTAAAAGAACTGTGACAAAATAAAAACAGAGGGCGAGGAGGCTGAAAATAAAAAGTTCCCACACAAAAATTTGTGCAGGAACTGGTTGCTGAAAAATGGAAAACGAGATAGACCGTAAGCCGGGTTCTGTATTAAACGACGATCTGTCTAGACCTGCCATTGCTGACAGGTTCGTGCCGCCTTCGGGACACGCGAGCAGCGCTGTACGTCCCATATAGGCGTTGCTTCCGGTAGGGTTTACAAAGCCGCATGGTCACCCATGCGCTGGTGAGCTCTTACCTCGCCCTTTCATCCTTACCGCATTGCTGCGGCGGTTTCCTTTCTGTTGCACTTTCCCTGAGGTCACCCTCGGCTGCCGTTAGCAGTTACCGTGCTCTGTGAGGCCCGGACTTTCCTCAGAGCGGTCAAAGCCGCCCCGCCGCCGTATGTTCCACTCATTTTCCGCTCCCCATAATACCATAAAAAAACAAGATTTGCAAGCCTGAGCGTTTTTTGCTATACTATATTATATATTTTTCAGGGAGGAGGGGCTGCGCGTGCGGCTGTACTTCACGGTGCCGGAAACGCCGCAGACCCGCAATGGTGCGCTGCTGCGCAATTTTCTGCGCCAGTGCGCCGTCTCCACCGAGCTGGCCCGGGCGGTCAAGTTCCGGGGCAGCGGATTTTTTGCAGACGGAGAACCTATCCTGGCCAACCGCCGGGTGTACCCCGGGCAGGTAGTGTCCTTTGAACTGCCGCCGGAACACGACGGCGTGGAGCCGCAGCCCGAGATTCCGGTGCGGGTGGTCTATGAGGATGCCTTTGCGGTGGTGCTGGAAAAGCCGCCCCACCTGGCGGTGCACCCCACCCTGAACTATCCCCGGGACACGCTGGCCAACGGCTATGCGGCCTGGGCGGCACAGCGGGGGATGAGTCCGGTCTTCCGTCCGGTGAACCGCATCGACAAGGACACCAGCGGCCTGGTGCTGGCGGCTAAAAACACCTACGCCGCGCCCCTGTTGGCCCAGAACGTGGAAAAGCTCTATTACGCGGTCGTGGAAGGAGAACTGCCGCTGGGACCGGGGGTCATCGATGCCCCCATCGGCCGGCGCGGCGACAGCATCATCGGGCGCTGTGTGACCCCGGAAGGCAAACCCAGCCGTACGGAGTATACTATTATAAAAGCAGAAAAGGGTCTGAGTCTGGCTGCCTGCGTACCGGTGACCGGGCGCACCCATCAGATCCGGGTGCATTTTGCCTCCATCGGACATCCGCTGGCCGGTGATGACCTTTACGGCGGGCACCGGGACCGCATCGGGCGGCAGGCACTGCACTGCGCCGAACAGCGTTTCCGGGTGCCGGTCTGCACCGGACTGCCGGACGGCATCCGGGTGGAAGTACCGGTGGGGGAGGAAGTTTCCCGACGGATCACGGTAAAATGTCCACTTCCTTCGGACATGGCTGTGTTGTTTTCGTGAAAAGTGCGTGAAAGAACCGCCCAAATTTTGTGACAATGCTTGTTTCAATGCGTGCAGGGTGTATAATAAATTGAGAAGGTTCTGCCTGCGCCGGGTTCACGAGGGCGCAGAGTGCTTGACATCGTCGCCGCAGGAAGGGCAGCGGGAGGCTGCCGCGCGGAGGCAAGGAAGGAGAAAAACCCTTTTGATCGAAGAAAAAACAAAGGAGCAGCCCCGGACGCCGGTGCAGCCGCCCCGCAAGAAGCGGGGACAGAAGCTGCGGTCGCTGTGGGCACAGCTCCAGTGCAGGGGTTTGCTGCGCCGGCATCGGTTCCGCCGCAAGACTCAGCACCATGTGAATCGCATTTCCCAGAAACTGCGGCAGAGCGCCGCGGCGCTGGCCATCGGCGAGGCGTTGTATGCATTGGGCTTTTCTGCCGAATATGGGTTCGTCCGGGCAGGACGCACGCTGCGGCGGGGAGCACTCGCACTGCTGCACTGGGGCAGGGACGTTTTGGAAAATATCATTTCCATGGCGTTCCCCGGGGCAGCGCAGATGTTCCGGGATCTGTTCGGCCCCATCTGGCTGTTCTTCCGGGGCATGGGTTCGCTGCTGATCCATGCCCATAATGTCCGGAAGCAGAAAGGCTTCGGGGCTGCCGTCAAAGCCAGTTTTCATTATCTGACCAGCGGCATCCGGCGCAATGTGAAAATGCTGCCCCGGATGGCCATGTACGTCCTGCCGGTGCTGGCGCTGGCGGGGATGCTTACGGTGGTGCAGCACACCATTGCCCAGCCGTATGCGCTGGAAGTGCAGGTCAACGGCCAGACCGTGGGCTATGTGGCGAACGAAGATGTGTTCAACTCCGCAAAGGAAGCGGTGCAGGAGCGCATCAACTATGCCGGTACGGACGAGAATACCAAATGGACGGTGGAGCCGACCTATACCGTTTCGGTGGCGCACAACGTTCTGGACGAAAGCCAGATGGCGGATGCCATCCTGAAATCGTCCAGTGACCAGATCACTGAGGGTACGGCCTTGTATCTGGACGGGGAACTGACCGCCGTCTGCGCGGACGGCACGGCGCTGCAGAGCTACCTCAGCAGCCTGCTGGAACCTTATGAAGATGCGGAAAATCCCAATGTGACCGTTGGCTTCAACAAGGATGTCACGCTGGAAAACGGCATCTATTTCAAGGAAAGCTTCCAGGACGAAGCGGATGTGGAGTCCATGCTGTCCGGCGTGCAGCAGGCAGAAAAGACCTATGTGGTGCAGAACGGCGATACCATCTGGTCCATTGCCCGCGCCAACGGCCTGACCGTGAAAGAGCTGTGCGATATGAACGCAGACTTCACAGAGAACGGCGAGAACGGCCTGACCCAGAATTCCAAGATCCTGCCCGGCGACGAGCTGACCGTTGTGAAGGAAGAAGAAACGCTGGAAGTCCGCATCACCAAGATCGAGACCTGGCAGGAGGAGATCCCCTACACCACCGAGACCACCAAGTCCAATGAGTACAACGTGGGCACCAAAAAAACGGTGCAGGAAGGTGAGAAGGGCATCCGGAGCATTACCGCACAGCGTGTTTACGATACCAACGGCAACCAGCTGAGCCAGCAGATCCTGAGCACGGAAGTGCTCAAGGAACCGGTGACCGAGAAGATCGTGGAGGGCACCAAGAAGGTGGTCTCGGCTTCCAGCAGCACCAAGTACATCACCGGCAGCGGACAGTTCATCTGGCCGGTGCCCGGCTACCGCTACTGCTCGCGCTGGTATGGCAGCGGCCACAAGGGCGTGGACATCTGCGCCGCAGCCGGTACGCCCATTTATGCGTCCGCCGGCGGCACCGTCACCAAGGCCGGTTACAACAAGGCTGGTGCAGGTACGGGCTATGGCTACTCCATCATCATCAACCATGGCAACGGCTACACCACCGTGTATGCACACTGCCTGTCGCTGGTGGTCCATGCAGGCCAGACCGTCAAGCAGGGCCAGCTGATCGGCTATGTGGGCAGCACCGGACGCTCCAGCGGCAACCACTGCCACTTCGAGATCCGCCGCAACGGCAGCTACATCCAGCCCCAGAGCGTGTTCAACCGCAGCAAATACAAATAAGAAACCAGGCAGAAGGGTCTTTCCGGTGGAAAGGCCCATCTGCTGTATTTTACAAGAAAAAGGAGAGATACACTATGGCTACCCCTCACATCAGCGCGGAAAAAGGCGATTTCGCCAAGACCGTCCTCATGCCCGGCGACCCCCTGCGCGCAAAATTCATTGCGGAGACCTTCCTGCAGGATGTGCGTGAAGTGACCGGCGTGCGCGGGATGCTGGGCTTCACCGGCACCTACGAGGGCCGCCCCATCAGCGTGATGGGCAGCGGCATGGGAATGCCGTCCATCGGCATTTATTCCTACGAGCTGTTCAAGTTTTACGATGTGGACAACATCATCCGCATCGGCTCTGCCGGCAGCTATACCGACAAGGCCAAGCTGTTCGATGTGGTGCTGGCCGCCGGTGCCGTGAGCGAGAGCAACTATGCCCGGGTGCAGAGCGGCTTTGAGGGGAACATCACCCTGCCCAGCCAGAGCCTGAACGACAAGCTGCGCGCTTCTGCCGCCAAGCAGGGCATCCCCCTCATTGAGGGCAACATCCACTCTTCGGATGTGTTCTACCGCCAGCCCTCCGACGCAAAGCCCACCTACTGGGAAAAGCTGCGGGATGAGCGCGGCTGCCTGTGCGTGGAGATGGAAAGCTTTGCCCTGTTTGCCAATGCGCAGGTGCTGGGCAAGAATGCTGCCTGCCTGCTGACCATTTCGGACAGCTTCGTCTCTCCGGAGATCACCACCTCCGAGCAGCGGCAGAAGAGCTTCACCGATATGATGAAGGTGGCGCTGGGCGCAGAGTACTAAACCAAAACGAACGCATCAGCGCGGTTTGCCTGCAAAGGGGAGCCGCGCTGTTTTCGCCCCGGAAACGCGGAAAGGAGAACGACCATGACCAACCTGACCCTGGAAGAGAAAAAAGAACTGATCCGCCTGGCACTGGAAGCCCGGGAAAAGGCCTATGTGCCCTATTCGGATTTTATGGTAGGCGCGGCCCTGCGGGCCAAGGATGGCCGCATCTACACCGGCTGCAACGTGGAGAATGCGGCCTTTACTCCCACCAGCTGTGCCGAGCGCACCGCCCTGTTCAAGGCAGTGGCAGACGGCGTAACCGAGTTCACGGACATTGCCGTTGTGGGGTCCCGCCGCGGCGAAGTGAACAAGCAGATCACCTCCCCCTGCGGGGTGTGCCGTCAGGCACTGTTCGAGTTCGGCGGGCCGGAGCTGAACGTCATCATGGCAAAAACGCCGGAGGATTTCATCGAGCGCAGCATGGACGAACTGCTGCCCTTCGGGTTCGGCCCTTCCAATGTGGCCGGAAATGCCGCTGTGGAAAAATAAAACGGTGCCCGGTACAAAACCGGGAATGCGAAAATCGTGAAAAAGTAATACTTTTTGAGGATTTTTACAAAGGGATTGTAAAGATTTTGTAATCGAAAAGTGCTTGCATCTCACACATCTTCCCGTTATACTTGAGCCAGTAAATGTGCAAGTGCCCTCCTTTTCGGGGGACACGCTGTGATAAAAATCAAAGGAGAGTTTCTTATGAAGATTTCTCGTCGTAATTTCCTGGCTGTGGCTGGTGCTGCTGCCGCCGCCGCTGCCCTGACCGCTTGTGGCGGTTCTTCCGCTTCTTCCACCAGCACCGCTTCTTCCGTTGCTGCTTCCACCGCTTCCTCTGCTGCTGAGGGCGGCGAGAAGATCGTCAAGGTCGCTCTGACCTGCGACACCGGCACGATCGACGATGAGAGCTTCAACCAGGCTTGCTGGTCTGCAGTTTCCAGCTACATGGGCGATGACTGCCAGTACTACATCCCCGAGGCTGACGCTTCTGATGAGGATCGTGAGACCATGATCCGCCAGGCTGTCAACGATGGCGCTGAGGTCATCGTCTGCGTTGGTTACCTGTACGGCGCTTCTCTGGCATGGGCTGCTGACCAGTACCCCGATGTCAAGTTCATCGCCATCGATGTGACCCAGGGCGATATCGGCACCGACACCATCCCTGCAAACTGCTACTGCATCACCTTTAAGGAGGAGCAGGCAGGTTACATGGCTGGTTACGCCATCACCAAGGACGGCAAGACCAAGCTGGGCTTCCTGGGCGGCATGGCTGTGCCCGCTGTCATCCGTTACGGCTACGGCTTCGTGCAGGGCGCTGATGCTGCCGCACAGGAGCTGGGCCAGAACATCGAGATTAACTACTTCTACGGCGGCCAGTTCTACGGCGATGCCAACATCACCTCCCGTATGGAGGGCTGGTACTCCAACGGCACTCAGGTCGTGTTTGCCTGCGGCGGCGGCATCTACACCTCCGCTGTGGAGGCTGCTCTGAAGAACAACGGCTACGTCATCGGCGTGGACGTTGACCAGAACTACATCGGCGCAAACGGCGTGGCTGACGGCACCTATGCCTACAACCCGTTCATCACCTCTGCCATGAAGGGTCTGTCTGAGGCTGTCAACACCGCTCTGTCCGACATCGAGGCCGGTGACTGGAGCGAGATCGCTGCTTCCAACGGCAACTTCGGTCTGGAGGATGGCGATTACATCGGCCTGCCCACCGCAGACGACAGCTGGAACTTCGAGTCCTTCACCAAGGATGAGTACGAGGAAGTCAAGGGCAAGATCAAGAGCGGCGAGATCACTGTGGACAACAACTCTGACGACGCCACCAAGCCCACTGTCAGCGAGTTCACCACCGTCAACTACATTCAGTAACCATCTTCCCATCCGGCGGGCAGAGCAGTCTGCCGGATGGATAATGAATTACAATCTTTTTGAGCAGGGTGCCCATTGCAGGCGGGCACCCTGTTTTTTTGTGGCCTGAAACGAAAAAGGATCCCGGAAAATTGTGCAGAATGAGGTAAAAGTCATACTATTCTTCGTACTTTCTGCCAAAAAGTAAAAAATCCGGATGCAAATTGTCGGAAATCAGGTATAATGAAAGATAGAATAGTATAGGTGTCGCTACGGCACGAAAGGAGAGTGAGCAGATTGGCAGAGGATTTTGTGATCGAGATGCTCCACATTACCAAGGAGTTCCCTGGGATCAAGGCAAACGATGATATCACCCTGCAGCTGCGCAAAGGCGAGGTACACGCCCTGCTGGGCGAGAACGGCGCCGGCAAAAGTACGCTGATGAGCGTGCTGTTTGGTCTGTACCAGCCGGAAGCTGGTCAGATCCGCAAAAACGGCAAGGAGGTCGCCATCCGCAACCCCAACGATGCGAACGCGCTGGGCATCGGCATGGTGCATCAGCACTTCAAGCTGGTGGAGTGCTTCAGCGTGCTGGACAACATCATCCTGGGCGTGGAACCCAATAAGCTGGGCTTTTTGCAGAAGGCCGAGGCCCGCAAAAAGGTCATGGCACTGAGCGAGAAGTACGGCCTGCGCGTGGATCCGGACGCCCTCATCAGTGACATTTCGGTGGGTATGCAGCAGCGCGTGGAGATCCTGAAGATGCTGTACCGCGACAACGAGATCCTGATTTTTGACGAGCCGACCGCAGTCCTGACCCCGCAGGAGATCGACGAACTGATGGAGATCATGCGCGGGTTCAAGAAGGAGGGCAAGTCCATCCTGTTCATCACCCACAAGCTCAACGAGATCATGGCAGTGGCTGACCGCTGCACCGTTCTGCGCAAGGGCAAGTATATGGGCACTGTGGACATCAAGGACACCACCAAGGAAGAGCTTTCCCGCATGATGGTGGGCCGTGATGTGCAGCTGCAGGTCACCAAGCAGCCGTCCAAGCCCGGCAAAGTGGTGCTGGATGTGGAAGGCGTCACCATGCACAACGACCAGCGCAAGAAGGATTCCGTCAAGGATGTCACCTTCCAGGTGCACGCGGGCGAGATCGTCTGCCTGGCCGGCATCGAGGGCAACGGCCAGACCGAGTTCATCTACGGCCTGACCGGTCTGGAAAAGCTGACCAAGGGCAGGATCGCTCTGGACGGCAAGGACATCACCCATGAATCCATCCGCCAGCGTTCCAAGGACGGCATGAGCCATATCCCGGAAGACCGCCACAAGCACGGTCTGGTGCTGGATTACAGTCTGGAGAACAACATGGTGCTGCAGCGCTACTGGCAGCCCGAGTTCCAGAAGGGCGGCTTCATCCGGTCGGACAAGGTGCGGGAATACTCCGACCGTCTGATCGCACAGTACGATGTGCGCAGCGGCCAGGGCAGTGTGACCACCGTGCGCAGTATGTCCGGCGGCAACCAGCAGAAGGCCATCATTGCCCGCGAGATCGATAAGGATCCCAAGCTGCTGGTGGCCGTGCAGCCTACCCGCGGCCTGGATGTGGGCGCCATCGAATACATCCACAAGCAGATCGTGGCCGAGCGCGACAAGGGCAAGGCTGTGCTGCTGGTCAGCCTGGAACTGGACGAAGTCATGAACCTGTCTGACCGCATCCTTGTGATGTACGAGGGTGAGATCGTGGGCGAGTTTGACCCCAAGACCACCACCGTGCAGGAGCTGGGCCTGTATATGGCAGGCGCACGCAAGCAGGGAAAGGAGACAAAGTAATACCATGGATAAAAAGAAACTTTCCCACAGCAGCCTGAACAGCTCCATTACCAGCGTGCTGGCAGCTCTGCTGTGCATTCTCATCGGCCTGGCCGTGGGCTTTCTGGTGCTGTTGGCCATCAACCCGGCCCACGCCTGGGGCGACGGCTTTGTGCGCATCCTGAAAGGCGGCTTCCACGACGCTCCCTACGGCGTCGGCAAGGAGCTGGCCAACGCAGCACCTCTGGTCATGACCGGCCTGTCGGTGGCATTTGCCTTCAAGACCGGCCTGTTCAACATCGGTGCAGCCGGCCAGTATACGCTGGGCGCTTACGGTGCACTGTACTGCGCCATCATGCTCAAGATGCCCTGGTTCATCTGCCTGCTGGCAGCGACCCTGCTGGGCGGCATCTGGGGCGCGATCCCCGGCTTCTTCAAAGCCTATTTCAACATCAACGAGGTCATCACCTCCATCATGTTCAACTGGATCGGTCTGTATCTGGTGAATGAGCTGATTTACCAGAACGGCACCGGCCCCATGTACGACGTGCGCAACACCCGCACCCTGAACATCGGCAAGAGTGCCGAATATGCCAAGGCTGTGATCCCGGATTTCGGCCTGAACAAGATGTTCCAGACCAACAGCACCACCATTGCCATCTTCCTGGCGGCAGCGGTGGCCATCCTGATCTGGGTCGTGCTGAACAAGACCACTTTCGGCTATGAGCTGAAGGCCGTTGGTCTGAACAAGAGCGCTGCTCGCTACGCCGGCATCAACGAGAAGAAAAACATCATCCTTTCCATGGCCATTGCCGGTGCACTGGCAGGCTTTGGTGCGGGTCTGTACTATCTGTCCAATGTGTCCCAGTGGAACCCGCTGAACTCCACCAGCCTGCCGGCCATGGGCTTCAACGGCATTTCCGTGGCGCTGCTGGCAAGCTCCAACCCCATCGGCACCATCTTCTCAGCACTGTTCATCTCTCACATCTCGGTCGGCGGCTCGTTCCTGTCCACCAAGTATTATCCCACCGAGATCTCGGATCTGATCAGCGGCATCATCATCTACCTGTGCGCATTCTCCATGCTGTTCCGCGGCAAGATCCACGGCCTGCTGTTCAAGAATGCCGATAAGACCAATGTGAATGCAGAGCCTGCCCCTGCAAAGACCGAAACCAAGAAGGAGGGCAAGTGATATGCTGCTTCTGATCAAATATACGCTGCTGTATGGCATCGTGCTGATGCTGGTGGCTCTGGGCGGTATGTTCAGTGAGCACTCCGGCATCATCAACATCGCACTGGAAGGCATCATGGTCATCGGCGGTGTGGCCGGTGTCCTGACCCTGACTATGCTGCCTGCCGGAATGCCGGCGTTCCTTGTGGTGCTCATCTCCATTCTGGTGGCGGCGCTGGCCGGTATGGTGTACAGCCTGCTGCTGGCCTTTGCGTCCATCAACCTGAAGGCGGACCAGACCATCGGCGGCACAGCCCTGAACCTGCTGGCCACCGCCATCGCCGTGGTCATCTCCAAATATTTCAGCGAGAGCGGCAGCGCCAAGCTGAACTATTCCAACAAGCCCTTCCTGTTCAGCATCGGCGGGCTGGAACTCAGCGTCTTCGTGCCGCTGGGCATCCTGCTGCTGATCATCAGCTATGTGGTGCTGTACAAGACCCGCTTCGGCCTGCGCCTGCGTGCCTGCGGCGAGCATCCCCAGGCAGCGGACTCGGTGGGCATCAACGTGTACAAAATGCGCTATGCCGGTGTTATCATTTCCGGTGCGCTGGGCGCCATCGGCGGCATGGCCTACATCGTGCCCCCGGTGCAGACCTGGAACTTTGAGGTCGGCGTGGCCGGTGCAGGCTTCCTGGCTATGGCCGTTATGATCTTCGGCCAGTGGAAACCCTTCAACATCTTTGGCGCGGCCATGTTCTTTGCCGTGTTCAAGAGCCTGGCCAACATTGCAGACTCCACCTTCCTGGCACAGCTGCACTGGTCCAGCAACATCTACAACATGATGCCGTTCGTGGCGTCCATGGTGATCCTGGCGTTCACCTCCAAGAACAGCATGGCCCCCAAGGCCGAGGGCATCCCCTACGACAAGGGTTCCCGCTGAGGATCCGGTGTTTTTCCGGGCGCAGCTGCTTTTCCGGGCAGCTGCGCCCTTTTTGTATGTTTTTGGATAAAACTGGACAAAACTCACAAAATGCCGCTTGCTTTTGCGGAAAGATTTGCTATACTGAAAACAGAATGTCGAAGAATAGGAGCGTGTTTCTATGCGCATTTATGACCTGATCGCGAAAAAACGGGATGGCGGCACCCACAGCCGCGAAGAGCTGGAAGCCATCGTCAACGGCTATGTCAGCGGCGAGGTAGAAGATTACCAGATGGCTGCCTGGATGATGGCTGTCTATCTGCGGGGCATGACCGACGAGGAGACCGCAGAGCTGACCGATGTGATGGCGCACAGCGGCGTCATGGTAGACCTTTCGCCCATTCCGGGCATCAAGGTGGACAAGCATTCCACCGGCGGCGTGGGCGATAAGACCACGCTGGTCATCGCGCCCATCGTGGCGGCCTGCGGCGTGAAGATCGCCAAGATGAGCGGCCGGGGCCTGGGCCATACCGGCGGCACCATCGATAAGATGGAGAGCGTACCGGGCACCAAAACGGCCCTGAGCCAGGAGGAATTCTTTGCCCAAGTCAACCGCATCGGCCTGTCCGTCATCGGTCAGAGTGAGGGCATCGCCATTGCCGATAAGAAAATGTATGCCCTGCGGGACGTGACCGCTACGGTCAGCTGCATCCCGCTCATCGCATCCAGCATCATGTCCAAGAAACTGGCCTCCGGCTCGGATGCCATCCTGCTGGATGTGACCACCGGTACCGGTGCCTTTATGAAGACGGTGGACCAGAGCATTGAGCTGGCGAAGCTGATGGTCTCCATCGGCACCCACCATGGCCGCCGGGTGGCCGCGATGATTACCGACATGGATACCCCGCTGGGCCATAACATCGGCAACAGCCTGGAGGTCATGGAGAGCATGGACGTGCTCAAGGGCCACGGCCCCGCCGACCTGACCGAAGTCTGCCTGCAGCTGGCCACGAATATGCTGGTGTTGGCCGACAAGGGCACCCCCGCCGCGTGCCGCGCAATGGCAGAAGCTGCCATTGCCGATGGTTCCGCCTTTGCCAAGTGCAAGGAGATGTTTGCAGCCCAGGGCGGTGACATCCGTGTGCTGGACGATTACAGCCTGTTTGAGCAGCCCGCCGCAAGCTATGAACTGCTGGCCGAGCAGGATGGCTACATCGTGGCCAACGATGCCGAGAAGATCGGTTCGGCCAGTGTGCTGCTGGGTGCAGGTCGTCAGAAAAAGGGTGACCCGCTGGACTTTGCGGCCGGCATTACCCTGCACAAGAAGCGCGGCGACTATGTGCACAAGGGCGAGAGCCTGGCGACCTTCTATGGCGCGGCAGATAAGTTTGAAGCTGCTGCAGCCGAGTACCGCAGCGGCCTGGTGTACGGCGCCGAAAAGCCGGAAGAGGCTCCGCTGGTGTACGCCCTGGTGACCAAAGACGGCGTGGAGCGGTACTGAGCGCAGGAAAAAAGCTTCCGGGACGGCAGCGTTCCGGGGCTTTTTGCGCGTTTACGGCAGTTTTTTGCTGCAAAAGGACTGGTTTGCTGAAAAATGGTGGAACTTCCGGTCGGGATATGGTATACTGTAACGTATTCGTGTTGCCCCGCTTGGGGGACGTAGAAGGAGAAAGGACTTGTTATGAAAATCATTCTGGTGGGCAGCGGCAAGGTCGGTACGGCTCTGGCGCGGCAGCTCAGCGAGGAAGGCCACAATGTGACCGTTGTGGATACCAACAAGGCGCGTGTGGAGCACCTGACGGAGACCTACGATGTACTGGGCATCGTGGGCAATGGCTCTTCCATCACCACCCTGTCGGAAGCGGGCATTGAGGATGCGGACGTGTTCATTGCGGTCACCGGTTCGGACGAGCTGAACCTGCTGTGCTGTATGTTTGCCAAAAAGGCAGGCCACTGCCATGCCATTGCCCGTGTGCGCAACCCGTCCTACAGCCACGAGCTGGACTTTATCAAAAAGCAGATCGGCATTTCGGCGATCATCAACCCGGAAATGGCCGCAGCCAAGGAGATCTCCCATCTGCTGCGGTTCCCGGGCGCCAGCAAGATCGATACCTTTGCGGATGGCCGGGTGCGGCTGATCAAATTTGCCCTGACCGCCGCGCAGGAACTGGACGGCGTGGCCATCCGGGAAATCCCCAACCGCCTGAAGAGCGACATTCTGGTCTGCGCAGTGGAGCGGGACGGCGGGGTCATCATCCCCAACGGTAATTTTGTGCTGCAGAATGGCGACCAGATCACGTTCCTGGCAACGCAGGAGAAGGCGCACGAGTTCTTCCAGCGCATCCATATGCCGGTGCGGCCGGTGCGCAATGCCCTCATCGTGGGCGGCGGCGCCATTGCGTTCTACCTCAGCCAGGAGCTGATGGAGAACCATGTGCGGGTGCGCATCGTGGAGCGGGACAAGAACCGCGCGGACGATCTGGCCGAGCAGCTGCCCGGTGCCCAGATCCTGAACGAGGACGGTTCCAACCGCGAGTTCCTGCTGTCCGAGGGCCTGGAATCCACCGAAGCCTTTGTGGCTCTGACCAACATCGACGAGGAGAATGTGCTGCTGACCCTGTTTGCCAAAAAGCACTCCCACGGCAAGCTGGTGACCAAGGTCAACCGTCTGGAGTTCGACGACATTCTGGCCGGACTGGACCTGGGCAGCGTGGTCTACCCCAAGTACATGACCTGTGACTACATCGTGCAGTATGTGCGTGCCCTGCAGAACGAGGCGGGCAGCAACATCAAGACCCTATACCGCATTCTGGATGACCGCGTGGAAGCGCTGGAATTCACCGTCCACGAAGAGAGCAAGGCCACCGGCGTGCCCCTGAGCCAGCTGCACCTGAAAAAGAACCTGCTGCTGTGCTGCATCACCCGCGGCAACCAGATCCTGATCCCCCGCGGCGGCGACCAGATCCAGGTGGGCGACAACGTCATCGTGGTCACGCTGGAGCACGGCCTGCACGACCTGCGGGACATTGTGGAGAGCTGACGGAGGCGGAGTATGAATTACGCAGTTGTTTTCCGCCTGCTGGGCTATATCCTGATGATCGAGGGGGCCTTGCTGCTGCTGCCCGCCGCCACCAGTCTGCTCTACGGCGAGTGGATGGTGCTGGGCGTCTTTCTGCTGACGGCAGCAGTCAGTGCAGCCATCGGTTTTGTGCTGAAGGGCATCAAGCCCCGCAGCAAGGTATTCTATATGCGGGAAGGCTTTGCGGCCACGGCCCTGAGCTGGATCGTCATTTCGGTGGTGGGTGCGGTGCCCTTTGTGCTCACCGGCTGCATCCCCAACCCGGTGGATGCCCTGTTTGAGACGGTGTCCGGCTTCACCACCACCGGCGCCAGCATCCTGCCCGGGGTGGAAGATCTGCCCAAGGGCATCCTGCTGTGGCGCAGTTTTACCCACTGGATCGGCGGCATGGGTGTTCTGGTGTTCCTGCTGTCCCTGCTGCCCCTGACCGGCGGCTCCCACGTCAACCTGATGAAGGCCGAAAGCCCCGGCCCGCAGGTGGACAAGCTGGTGCCGAAAGTGCAGTCCACCGCCAAGATCCTGTACGGCATCTATCTGGCGCTGACCATCCTGGAACTGGTGTTCCTGCTGGTGGGCGGGATGCCGTTGTTCGAGTCCCTGCTCACCGCTTTTGGTACGGCGGGCACCGGCGGCTTCGGCTTCAAGAACGACAGCTTCGGCAGTTTCTCGCCCTACATCCAGTGGGTCGTGACCATCTTCATGATCCTGTTCGGCGTCAACTTCAATGCATACTTTTTGCTGCTGATGCGCAAGTTCCGCCGGGCAGCGGCCAGCGAAGAGGTGCGCGGCTACTTTGCCATCATCGCGGCTGCTGTTGCCGTCATCACGGCCAACATTTACAGCATCTACAACAGCTTCGGCGAGGCGCTGCGGCAGGCAGCGTTCCAGGTGGGATCCATCATCACCACCACGGGCTTTTCCAGCTGTGACTTTGACCAGTGGCCGACCCTCTCCAAGGAGATCCTGGTCGTGCTGATGTTCGTGGGTGCCTGCGCCGGCAGTACCGGCGGCGGCATCAAGGTCAGCCGCCTCCTGATTTTGGGCAAGACACTGGGCAAGGAACTGAAGCAGGCCCTGCACCCGCAGGTGGTGGCCCCGGTGCGCATGGACGGCAAGCTGCTGAACCATGAGACCATCCGCACCACCAACGTCTTTATGGCAGCATACATTTTCATCTTTGTGGCATCGTTCCTGCTCATCAGCCTGAATGGCTACGACATGGTGACCAACTTCACCTCGGTGGCCGCGACCCTGAACAACATCGGCCCCGGCCTGAATCAGGTCGGCCCCATGATGAACTTCGGCGGGTATTCCAACCCGGCCAAACTGGTATTGATCTTTGATATGCTGGCGGGCCGTCTGGAAATTTTCCCCATGCTGGTGCTTTTTATGCCCGATACCTGGCGCAAGTTCTGAGAACGATCAACAAAAAACTCGCTGTCCGCAAAGACAGCGAGTTTTTTGTTATCCTTCAATTTTTTCCTGCGCCCGGTATTGCAGCGCTTCCAGCAGAGAATCCTCGTCCAGCAGCTGCTTTCCGGCTAAATCAGCCACGGTGCGTGCCACCCGCAGGATGCGGTCATGGGCGCGGGCGGAAAGCCCCAGTGCATCGTAGGAAGCCCGCAGGAGCCGCTCGGCGCCGGGGGTCATGCGGCAGACCCGGCGTACCTGCCCGGCGGTGAGCTGGGCGTTGCAGCGAACCTGTTCGAATCCGGGAGCCGCATAGCGTTTTTCCTGGATGGCCCGTGCGGCCAGCACTTGTTTGCGCAGGTCGGCGCTGCTTTCGGCGGGGGCAGCGGTGTGCAGCTCATCAAAAGCGATGGGGTCCATCTCGACACAGAGGTCGATGCGGTCCAGCAGCGGGCCGGACACCCGGCTGCGGTACTGCCGCACAGCGCTGGGCGAACAGGTGCAGGGCCGGGTGGGGTGCCCGTAGTAGCCGCACTTGCAGGGGTTCATAGCCGCCACCAGCTGGAAACGGCTGGGGTAGGTGGCACTGCCTGCCGCGCGGCTCACGGTGATCTGCCCATCTTCCAGGGGCTGACGCAGGACCTCCAGACTTTCGCGAGAGAACTCCGGCAGTTCGTCCAGGAACAGCACGCCGCAGTTGGCCAGACTGCACTCACCGGGGCGGAACTGCGCCCCACCGCCGGCCAGAGCTGCGGAACTGGCCGAGTGGTGCGGACTGCGGAAGGGCCGCGCGGTAATGAGACCGCGTCCCTGGGGCAGCTGCCCGGCGATGGAGTAGATCTTGGTGGTCTCCACGGCTTCTTCCCGGGTGAGGGGCGGCAGGATGCCGGGCAGGCGCTTGGCCAGCATGGATTTGCCGGTGCCCGGAGCGCCCACCAGAAGCACGTTGTGCCCTCCGGCAGCCGCAATGACCATAGCCCGCCGCGCCAGCGACTGGCCCATTACGTCTGCAAAATCCGGCACCTGTGTCCAGGCGTCCGCCGGGTCAAAGGGCACCGCCGCTGCAGGGGAGAGCGGGCGCACGCCCCGCAGGGCGTCCACCACTTCCCGGGCTGTGCGGGCCGGGTAAACGGTCATAGAGTCTGCGCAGGCTTCTGCGGCCTCGGCGGCGTTTTCAGCCGGGACATACAGCGCCCGGATGCCGTTTTCCGCTGCCGCCAGTGCCATGGGCAGCACACCAGATACCGGCCGCAGGGTGCCGTCCAGTGCCAGCTCGCCCAGAAAGGCAGCATCGGCGGGAACATCCTCCAGCTGACCGCTGGCCGTCAGAACCGCCAGCAGTAAGGGCAGGTCGTACACCGGGCCGGTCTTGCGCCGGTCAGCGGGGGCCAGGTTGACGGTGATGCGCCGGTCCGGAAATTTGAACCCCAGATTCTTGATGGCGGCGCGCACCCGGTCGGCACTTTCCCGCACGGCAGAATCCGGCAGACCTACGATGGAAAATGCGGGAAGGCCGCCTGAAACATCGGCTTCCACCGCAACGGCAAAGCCGTTCAGACCGCTGAGACCAAAGCTTTTTGTGACCGAATACATGGCGCACCTCTCTGTATGACGGTGTTGTGAATGTGGAAAAAATTGGAAAAATGCACAGCGCTTCGACAGCATTTTCCGATCAGATTCATTATAGTAAAGGGCAGGAACGTTGTCAATGCAGCGGAAAGGAGAACGATCAATGATGACGGGCAAAGAATACTGCCGCTATATCCGCACTTATTCCGAACTGAAGGGGCTGCAGCACGCGCGCACAGTGCTGTACTGCGCGTCCACGCTCCCACAGGGGGTTCTGGTGGAACTGCGCCGGGAACAGGATGGCTGCGTGAGCCGAAGCCGGGTGCTGACCCCGGCGGACAGCTTTGCACAGGTGATGCCGCTCCTGCGCTATCTGTGCGAAAACGGCATTGAGCTGGAACAATGGCTGGATGTGCTGGAAGATGTGCGGATGCCGTACCGGAAACTGGATGGAACGGAAAATCCCTGCACGGTCCCGGGAATTTCCGCAGAACCGGAAGCCTTTTGTGGCATTTGCTGATTTTAGACAGGCAGAATGTGGCAGAATCGGCAATTGACAGGAGGAACACAAGAGTTTATAGTATAAGTAGGTTTGAACAAACTGTCCTTTTTTGGGAAAAAATAATAAAGGTAAGGTGTGCAATATGTATCTGGATGAGTACAAGCGCTGGCTGGCAGCGGAGCTGGAGGATGCGGATCTGAAGCCCGAACTGGTCAAGATCGAGGGCAGCGACGATGAGATCAAGGATCGCTTTGCGGTGGCGTTGAAGTTTGGTACGGCTGGTCTGCGCGGCGTTCTGGGCGCCGGCACCAACCGTATGAACATTTATGTGGTCCGTCAGGCCACGCAGGGCCTGGCCAACTGGGTCAAGACCCAGGGCGGCAATCAGACCGTGGCCATCAGCTACGACAGCCGCCTGAAGAGCGATGTCTTTGCAAAGACTGCTGCCGGCGTTCTGGCCGCCAACGGCATCAAAGTCCGCATTTACGATGCCCTGATGCCGGTCCCGGCCCTGAGCTTTGCCACCCGTTATTATCAGTGCAATGCAGGCATCATGGTCACCGCCTCCCACAACCCGGCCAAGTACAACGGCTACAAGGCTTACGGCCCGGACGGCTGCCAGATGACCGATGACGCTGCCGCCATCGTGTACGATGAGATCCAGAAGACCGATGTGCTCACCGGCGCAAAGTACATCTCCTTTGCCGAGGGCGTGGAGAACGGCATGATCCGCTTTGTGGGCGATGACTGCAAGAAGGCACTGTACGATGCCATCGAAGCACGTCAGGTGCGCCCGGGTCTGTGCAAGACTGCCGGTCTGAAGCTGGTGTACAGCCCGCTGAACGGCTCCGGCCTTGTGCCCGTGACCCATGTGCTCAACGATATGGGCATCACCGATATCACCATCGTGCCCGAGCAGGAGTACCCCAACGGCTACTTCACCACCTGCTCCTACCCCAACCCCGAGATCTTCGATGCCCTGAAGCTGGGCCTGGATCTGGCCACCAAGACCGGTGCCGACCTGATGCTGGCTACCGACCCCGACGCTGACCGCGTAGGCATCGCCATGAAGTGCCCGGATGGCAGCTATGAGCTGGTGTCCGGCAACGAGATGGGTGCGCTGCTGCTGGATTACATCTGCGCAGGCCGCATCGAGAAGGGCACCATGCCCAAGAATCCGGTGGCCGTCAAGTCCATCGTGTCCACCCCGCTGGCCGATGCCATCGCCGCACATTACGGCGTTGAGATGCGCAGTGTCCTGACCGGCTTCAAGTGGATCGGCGACCAGATCGCCAATCTGGAAGCTGCCGGAGAAGTGGACCGCTTCATCTTCGGCTTCGAGGAGAGCTACGGCTACCTGGCCGGCCCCTACGTCCGCGATAAGGACGCTGTCATCGGTTCCATGCTGATCTGCGAGATGGCTGCTTACTACCGCAGCATCGGTTCCTCCATCAAGCAGCGTCTGGAAGAGATCTACAAGGAGTATGGCCGCTACCTGAACAAGGTGGACAGCTTCGAGTTCCCCGGCCTGACCGGCATGGAGAAGATGGCTTCCATCATGCAGAAGCTGCGTGACGATCCTCCTGCCGAGATGGCTGGCCACAAGGTGGTCAAGGTCACCGACTACAAGAAGCCCGAGGAGACCGGCCTGCCCGCCGCCAACGTGCTGATCTACGAGCTGGACAACGGTTCCACCGTGGTGGTGCGTCCCTCCGGTACCGAGCCGAAGATCAAGACCTACTTCACCACCAAGGGCAAGGACCTGGCCGATGCACAGGCCCAGAAGGACGCTCTGGCTGCTGCCATTGAGCCGATCCTGGCATGATTTGACCAAAGTTAAGTACATTTGAAGCAATGCCCCTTTGCACAGTGTTTTTGCTGTGCAAAGGGGCATTTTTGCATCACAGAAGCGGTTGCAGTTTGCGGACTGATACGTTATAATAAAATATGGTTTACTATAACAAGGTGAGAATAGGGAACAGGTGGAACAATGAAAACAGAAATTTCAGCAGTCCTGGTGGCGGCAGGCGCTTCCACCCGGATGGGATTCGATAAACTTAGCTTTGACCTGGGCGGTGAGACGGTGCTGCACCGCAGCATCCGGGCCTTTGCCCAGTGCCCGCAGGTGGACGAGATCGTGCTGGTGGCCGGCAAAAACCGCGCGTTCGTGGAAGCGCAGGCGGCGGACTGCAAAAAGCCCGTGCAGATCGTGACCGGCGGAGCGACCCGGGCTGAGAGCGCGAAAAATGGCGTTCTGGCGGCCAGGGGAACGCTGGTGGCTGTCCACGATGCGGCCCGGCCCTTTGTCAGTGCGGCGGTCATTGAAGCGGTACTGGATGCTGCAAAGCAGTGCGGGGCCGCGGCCCCTGCGGTGCCCGTGAAGGATACGATCAAGCAGGCTGTGCGCGGAGACGGTAAAACCGTTCCGGCGGGCTGCCGGGTGGAAAATACCCCTGACCGCAGCACCCTGTATGCCGTGCAGACGCCCCAGTGCTTTGACCGGGCGCAGTACCTGGCGGCGCTGGAAGAGCTGGACGCCGAAAAGGCCCGGCTCGTTACCGATGACTGCAGCCTGTTTGAACTGACCGGACGCCCAGTGCAGCTGACCCAGGGCGACTACGCCAATCGGAAGATCACCACCCGGGAGGACCTGCCCCGCCCGGCACCGAAAGAGGAAACGAAAATGCGCATTGGACATGGTTATGACGTGCACCGTTTGGTGGAAGGCCGCAGGCTGATCCTGGGCGGCGTGGAGATCCCCTTTGAAAAGGGGCTGCTGGGTCACTCGGATGCCGATGTGCTGACCCATGCGGTGATGGACGCCGTGCTGGGCGCGGCAGCCCTGGGGGACATCGGCCAGCATTTCCCGGACAATGACCCAGCCTATGCCGGTGCCGACAGCCTGAAGCTGGCGCAGCACGTGGCACGCATTCTGTCGGAGCATGGTTATGGCATCGGGAACATCGATGCTACCGTTCTGTGTCAGCGCCCCAAGCTGGCCCCGCACATCCCGGCCATGCGGGCAAACCTGGCGGCGGCTTTCGGCCTGCCGGTGGATGCGGTGAGCGTCAAGGCCACCACCGAAGAACATCTGGGCTTTACCGGCGAAGGGCTGGGCATCGCCGCCCACGCCGTCGCACTGATCGAAACACGGTAACAGGAGTGGATACCAATGACTTGGAATGCGATCATCGCAAATTTTCAGACCTTTAAGATCGTAGATCTGCTGGATATCATCATCATTGCCTTTCTGATCTACCAGCTGCTGGGCATCATCAACCGTACCCGCGCCGGGCAGCTGGCCAAGGGTGCACTGCTGGTGCTGGCAGTCTATCTGGTGGCCAACACGCTGAATATGCGCACGGTCACCTGGCTGCTGAACTCGCTGCTGCAGGTCGGCCTGCTGACCCTGGTGGTGCTGTTCCAGCCGGAGATCCGCCGCGCACTGGAGCGCATGGGCCAGACCGATCAGTGGACGGCCAAGCTGTTCAATATGAAGGGCCGCTACAACGACCCCAGCCTGAAGGGGGCATGGCGCAGTGCCATCATTGCCATCTGCGATGCGGCAGAGCGCTTTTCCGAGACCAAGACCGGTGCGCTGATCGTGCTGGAACGCCGCACCAACCTTTCCGAGATCGTGCGCACCGGCACCCCGGTGAACAGCGCGGTGAATCTGGAAGTGCTGGGGACCATCTTCTACGAGGGCACCCCGCTGCACGATGGCGCTGCGATCATTGAAAATGGCCGCATCAAAGCGGCAGGATGTGTGCTGCCGCTGTCCAACAACCTGGATCTGGGCAAGGATATGGGCACCCGCCACCGCGCCTGTCTGGGCATCGCAGAGAACTCGGATGCCATTGCCATCGTGGTCAGCGAGGAGACCGGCATCATTTCCATGGCGAAAAACGGCGTGCTGATCCGGCACTTTGACCGGCAGACCCTTTACACCCGCCTGATCGATGAGATGATCCCCAAAGAGACCACGGTGGAAAAGAGCACGGCCGATACCTGGAAAGACCGCATCAAGGGGCTGGCCAAATGGGTCAACCAGAAGGAGGATGAGCAGCAATGAGCACTGCGCCCAAAAAGGACAACGGCACAAAGCCTGCGGTCACCCACAGCAAGAGCATTCTGGATGACCGCCGCATCCGGCTGGCGCTGGCGGTGCTGGGGGCAGTCATCGCCTGGATGGTGGTCACCATCATCGTGCAGCCCGGCACCACCAACATGATCTACAATGTGCCGGTGGATTATACCTACGATTCCTCTGCCTATACCTCCCGCGGCCTGAGCATCGTCAGCGCCGAGGATAAGACGGTCAACCTGAAGCTTTCCGGTGACGGCTATACCATCGGCGGCTTGGCAGCTTCGGACTTTGTAGTCTACCCGGACTGGTCCAGTGTGCGGGACAGCGGGGAGAAGAACCTGCGTCTGCTGGTGCGCGGGGCCAACAGCCTGCTGAACGGCATTACGGTCACCATCGATGGCTCGGACAACACGGTGGACGTAGTGTTTGACGTGGTGGAAGAAAAGACCCTGCCCGTGACCACCACCACCAACTATCTGACCATTTCGGATGGCTACATCCTGTACAGCACGGAGGTCTCCAAGGAGACGGTCACCCTTTCCGGCCCCAGCAGTGAGCTGGACAAGGTGGCCACCTGTACCGCTGAGGTGACCTACACCGGCGAACTGGACAGCTCGGTGACCCTGGAAACGCCCCTGCGCTTTTATACCTCCGGCGGCACCGAGGTCAAGTTTGAATATACGGAGCTGGAAGAGAGCACGGTGGATGTGACCCTGCAGGTATACAAGATGGCGACCCTGCCGGTGAATGTGACCTTTATCAACGCACCGCGGGGGTTTGACAATTCGGTGCTGGTGTATGCGCTCAGCCGCCAGCAGCTCAAGGTGGCCGGCCCGGCGGAGAAGATCGATGCCCTGTCCACCCTGTCCATCGGCACCATCGATCTGTCCACCTTCAGTCTGAACAAGACCTACGAAATGCCCATCGAGCTGCCCAGTGATATTTATCTGCTGGACAACATCTCGTCCATCACGGTGAGCTTTGACTGCTCCAACCTGGAGACCAAGACCCTGAATCTGCCGTCCAGCTGCGTGCAGGTGGTCAATCTGCCCTCTACCTACCAGCTGACCGTGGAGACCGACCGCCTGATGAACGTCATCCTCTGCGGCCCCAAGGGCGCGATGGAGACCCTGACCCCGGAACAGGTGGTCATCGAGATCGATGCGGAGGACTTCTCGGTCGCGACCGGCCAGCAGAACATTGCCTGCCGGCTGTATGTACCCTCCAACGGTAAGATCTTTGCTCTGGGCAGCTACGTCCTGCAGTGCCGCATCGACAGCAATTGAAACAAAAAGGATACAAGACACACATGATTCTGGTTCGCAACATCCGTCTGCCGCTCTCCGCCGGGGAGCCGCAGGCATTTGAAAAAGCCCTGCGGGAGGTTCGTGTCCCCCGCGGAAAAGTGGAGCACCTGGGAGTGGCCAAGCTCTCGGTGGATGCCCGCCGCGGCCAGCCCAAGCTGGTGTACACCGTGGCCGTCACCTTGAAACAGGAAGCGGAGGAAGCCGCGTATGCGGAGCGTTCGGCCAATGCATCCCTGCACAGCCGGACCGACTTTTCCGTGCAGCCGGGCACCGAACCGCTGGGCCACCGGCCGGTGGTCTGCGGTCTTGGCCCGGCGGGCCTGTTTGCCGCGCTGCTGCTGGCCCGGCAGGGCTATCGGCCCATCGTGCTGGAACGCGGCCCGGCGCTGGACGCGCGCGTGCAGGCGGTGGAGCATTTTTCCGTCACCGGCGAGCTGGACCCCAATGCCAACATCCAGTTTGGAGAGGGCGGCGCAGGCACCTTCTCGGACGGCAAGCTGACCACCCGCATCGGCGACGAGCTGTGCGGTTTTGTCACCGAGGTGTTTTTGCAGCACGGTGCCCCGGCGGAGATCGCCTGGAAGCAGAAGCCCCATGTGGGCACCGACCTGCTGCGGGGCGTCATCACCTCCATCCGCAGGGAGATCGAGTCCCTGGGCGGTGAGGTGCACTTCAACACGGCACTGACCGGTCTGGAACAGAAAAATGGACGAATCACCGGCATTTTTACCACGCACGGCACCTTTGCCTGCGAAGCGCTGGTGTTTGCGGTGGGCCATTCGGCCCGGGATACCTTTGCCATGCTGATGGACAGCGGCCTTGTGCTGGAATGCAAGCCCTTCAGCGTGGGCTTCCGCGCCGAACATCTGCAGAGCGAGATCGAAAAGAGCCTGTATCACGAGGCGGCGGGCCACCCGGTCCTGCCCCGGGGCGAGTATCAGCTTTCCCAGCACATCGGGGAGCGGTGTGTGTATACGTTCTGTATGTGTCCGGGCGGGCAGGTGGTGGCCTCCGCCAGCGAAGAGGGCCGCGTGGTCACCAACGGTATGAGCTACCACGCCCGCAATGGCAAAAATGCCAACGCGGCGGTGGTGGTCAGCGTCAGCGGGGCGGACTTTGCAAACGACCCGCGCCGGGCCATCGCGTTCCAGCGGGAGCTGGAAGCCAGAGCCTATGAGGCAGGCCGTGCTGCCGGGCCGTATGCCGCCCCGGCGGAGAACGTCCAGAGCTTTCTGGAGGGGCGCGGTCAGCTGCACATCGGCAGCGTGCAGCCTACCTATGACCGGGGCGTCGCCGCCGCCGACCTGGGTGCCCTGCTGCCGCAGGAACTGGCCGAGACCCTGCGGGCCGGTCTGCGGGCTTACGAGCACAAAATTGCGGGCTATACCGCGCCGGATGCCATTCTGACCGGTCTGGAGACCCGCACCAGCAGCCCGGTGCGCTTGAAGCGGGAAGAAACGCTGGAATGCACCCAGCTGGCAGGCCTGTATCCCTGCGGCGAGGGCGCCGGATATGCGGGCGGCATCATGAGTGCTGCCGTGGATGGCCTGCGGGTAGCCCGTGCCATCATCAGCCGGTATGCACCGGCAGAAGGGTGAGAGAACGTCAATGCAGAATGATCGTGAAAACGATACAATGAGGGAAAACGAGGGCCGGCAGGTGCAGCAGGAGCTGGAAGACCAGCTGCGGGCCTTTGGCGATACCATGTCCGATGCCTTTGCCCACGGCTTTGAGGGCCGGGGCATGGACATCGGAGACCGCGCTTACGATGTGGGCAAAGCGGCTGTCCATGCAGCAAACTTTGGCATCGGGGAAGCTGCCCGCGCGTTCCGGAAAGGCCGGGACGCGTACCGCCGGAACCAGCGGGATCCCCGGCAGACCTACCCGGGAAGCGATACCGATGCCGGTACGGCCGGCATGACCGGCTGGTTCCAGCAGATGTTCGGCAGGGCCGAGACCACCCCGGTGGACGATCTGCGTACCAACGCCCGGAAGTGCCGGGGCAACGGCGTTGCTCTGCTGGCGGTGGGCATCACCTTTGCGGTGAGCTTTGGCATTGCCGGCATCAGCTGCCTGGCGGTGGCGGAGGCGGCAACGCCGCTGGCAGCGGCTGTGGGTGACGGCATGGTCTATGCACTGGGCAGTGGACTGCTCAGCAGCGCAGGTATGACCGCGCTGGAGATCTGCGGCAATGTGTTCACGCTGGCAGCCTGCGGCTTTGGCTGGATGACGGCCGCTGGTGCCAGCCGCATGAAAGCGGGCAAAAATATGAACCTGTATGCCGACATGGCCGAGGGGATGGACTACAAAAAGGGCTTGTCGGTGGAAATGCTGGCGGATCTGACCCACCAGAAAAAGGCCAGGGTGCTGAAGCATCTGCGCAAATACATCCGGAAAGGCTGGTTTTCCGCCTGGCTGAATGAAAAAACGGGCACCCTGTACCTGACGGCAGAGGACTACCGCGCCGCCCAGGAAGCCCGCACGGCCCCGGAGCCGGAACCGGCCCCGCAGGCAGAAACACCAAAAACGGAAGGGGAAAAACCTCTGAACCTGGAAACGGTCCGCCGCTTTGCCGCTGTACTGGCACAGGAAAAGCAGCTCATGCAGGACGAACAGGCCCGGGAGGAGCTGGATCAGATGCAGAAGACCACCCTGTCCATCTGCGACTGGCTGGAAGCCCATCCGGAAAGCCTGCCCAAGGCCCGCCGGTTTGCGGAATACTATATCCCCACCACCCTCAAGCTCCTGCACACCTACAACGATGTGCAGGGACAGCAGGGAGCCAACGCGGAGAACATCCGCCGGGATATCGCGGGCATCCTGCACACCCTGAATCAGGCGTACAGCAACCTGTACGACACCCTGCTTTCGGATGTGGCGCTGGATGTTTCCAGTGAGATCGCCGCGCTGCAGGGAATGCTGGCCAATGACGGCCTGACCGGGAGGGACTTCACATGACCTACCGTGCCTGGGAACTGAAAACACTGGACCGTGCGGTCCTGCGGGAACTGACCCATGCCATTGCCGAACAGGCCACCGAGGAACTGGAATACAATGCTTCCGACGGGGAACCCTGGAGTGAGCAGAAATATGCCGCCACACTGGCGGCCCAGCAGAAGGAGAATGCGCTGCTGGCGGGCATCCTGACCGCCCGGGGCATCACCGACCCCGCCGACGCCCTGACCCTGCTGGCCGGGGAGGAAGAGCTGAGTGATCCCGGCCTGCTGACCGATATGCAGAAAGCCTGCGAGCGCATCTGGCAGGCCATCGACAACGGCGAGACCATCGTGGTCTTCGGGGACTATGACGTGGACGGCGTGACCGCCACGGCATTGCTGTATCAGCATCTCAAGGGCATGGGAGCCACCGTCAAATGTATGCTGCCCAGCCGCGAGGGTGACGGCTACGGCCTGTCCCGCAACGCCATCCAGTCCATCCACGACAAAGGCTATCAGCTCATCGTGACTGTGGACAACGGCATCTCCGCCGTGGAGGAAGCCGAATTTGCGGCGGAACTGGGCGTGGACCTCATCATCACCGATCACCATCTGCCGCCGCAGACCCTGCCCAGGGCCGTGGCGGTCGTGGATCCCCGCCGGGAGGACGACACCAGTCCCTTCAAGGGGCTGTGCGGCGCCGGCGTGGCGTTCAAGCTGTGTGCCGCGCTGGACGGCTGCCCGCCGGAAGAGATGCTGGACTACTGCGGCGACTTGGCCGCCGTGGGCACCGTGGCGGATGTGATGCCGCTGACCGGCGAGAACCGCACCCTGGTCAAGGCCGGTCTGCGGCAATTGCAGAACACCGACCGCCCCGGCCTGGAAGCTCTGCTGGAAGAAGTGGGGCTGGCCGGAAAGCCGGTGACCGCCGAGAACATCAGCTATGCCATCGCACCCCGCATCAACGCCGCAGGCCGCATGGACAGTGCCGTGGCGGCGCTGCAGCTGGTGCTGTGCGAGGATCCGGAACGGGCGGAGGAACTGGCGCATAAACTGAATGACATCAACATCCGGCGGCAGGAGACGGAACTGCAGATCTTCAAGGCGGCGCAGGAACTGCTGGAACAGCAGCCCGAGCGGCTGGAAGACCGGGTGATCCTGCTCTGGGGCCGGGACTGGCACCCCGGCGTCATCGGCATCGTGGCGTCCCGGCTGGTGGAGCGCACCGGCCGTCCGGTCATCGTGGTGACAGTAGACGAGCACGGCGAGGGCAAGGGCAGCGGCCGCAGCGTGCAGGGCTTCAACCTGCACGCCTGCATCGGGGCCTGCGCCGACCTGCTGATCCGCTACGGCGGCCACGCCATGGCGGCAGGCCTGTCCGTGAAAGAAGAACATCTGGAAGAACTGCGCCGCCGCCTGAACGACTGGGCGGCACGGGAATGCCCGGTGCTGCACACCCCGCCGCTGGCCTGCGACCTGTCCATCCATCTGGACCGGGTCACCGTGGAGAGTGTGCGTCGTCTGGAACAGCTGGCCCCCTTCGGGGCGGAAAATCCGACCCCGGTGTTTCTGCTGCAGAACGCTGTGGTGGATGGTGTTTACCCGGTATCGGACGGGCGGCACAGCCGCCTGCGTCTGCGGCAGGGCAGCGCCAGCATCTATGCGGTGTGGTTCGGGATGCCGCCGGAACAGCTGCCCTATGCGATGGGCGATGTGGTGGATGCAGCGCTGAACCTTTCGGTCTATGACGCCCCCCGGGGTGCCCAGCTGTCCGGCCGCATCGTGGACCTGCACCCGGCAGGCGTGGGGCAGCAGCTGGCGCGGCAGGCCGCACTGGTGCAGGCTCTGCGCCGCGGCACGCCGCTGACCGAGGAACAGAAAACACAGATCACGCCCGCCCGCAGTGACATCATCGCGGTGTACCGGGAACTGCAGGCACGCCGCTGGCATACGGAGGATCTGCAGCCGCTGTGCGCCAGGCTGGGCGAAGAAAATACCGGCAAGACGCTGGTGGCGGTCACCGCATTGGAACAGGTGGGCCTGATCGCTGCCGCAGAAAAGGGCGGGGCAAAGGTGTGGGAGCTTGTGCCCGCGACCGGCAAGAAGAACCTTGCCGATGCCCCGATTTTGAAATGTCTGGAGGGACTGTAAATGCCAGAGGGAAAGAAAGTACCTGCCCCGGCTCCGGTGCGGGACGAGGATTCGTATTCGGCCAAGACCCACCTGCACCAGCCGGTGCAGGAGACGGCCACCGTGGCGGCCACGGCGCAGCTGGCCGATGCCCCGGAGGGTGCTCTGCCGTCCGAGGTGCGGCCGGAGATCGTGACCTGGGAAAAGCTCTGTGAGGCCATCAAGGCCAGTGGGCGCACCTACAACATGGAAATGATCGAGAAGGCGTACAATCTGGCCAACGATGCCCACAAGGGCGTTTGCCGCCGCAGCGGGGAGCCGTATATCTGCCACCCGCTGGCGGTGGCCCGGCTGGTGCTGGATCTGGGCATGGATTCGGAGAGCATTGCCGCTGCCCTGCTGCACGACGTGGTAGAGGATACCCCCACCACGCTGGAGGACCTGACCGCGCAGTTCGGCGCGGAGGTGGCGCAGATGGTGGACGGTGTCACCAAACTGACCAAGATCGAGTTCTCCAACATTGAAGAACTGCAGGCGGAGAACCTGCGCAAGATGCTGCTGGCCATGAGCCGCGATGTCCGCGTGATGATCATCAAGCTGTGCGACCGGTTGCACAATATGCGCACCGGCGATGCCTGGCCGGAGCAGAAGCGCCGGGACAAAGCCCGCGAGACCATGGAGGTCTACGCGCCCATCGCCAACCGTTTGGGCATCCTGAACGTGAAGGAAGAACTGGAGGACCGCAGCCTGCATTATCTGGATCCCGTGGGCTACGAGGACATCAGCAAAATGCTCAGCGAACGTGCGGGTGAAGAGTTCCTCACCAAGGTGTCCGGTGTCATCGAGCAGCGTCTGGTGGAAAGCGGCATTGAGGGCGCTACCATCAAGCGCCGGGTCAAGAGCATTTACGGCATCTACCGCAAGACCATCATGCAGAACAAGTCCTTTGATGAGATCTACGACATCTATGCGGTGCGCGTCATTCTGGATACGCTGGCGGAGTGCTACAGCACCCTGGGCCTGATCCATGATATGTATCATCCGCTGCCCAACCGCTTCAAGGACTATATCTCCACCCCCAAGCCCAACGGCTACCAGAGCCTGCACACCACCGTCATCGGCCACGAGGGCATCCCTTTCGAGGTGCAGATCCGCACCCGTGCCATGGACGAGCAGGCCGAGTACGGCGTGGCTGCCCACTGGAAGTATAAGGAAGGTCGTGAGGGACACGACAAACTGGACGAGCGTCTGGCCTGGGTCAGCCAGCTGCTGGAAAATCAGCGGGTCAGCGAGGATTCCGGCAACCTGCTGCACGACCTGAAGAGCGACCTGCTGCCCGAGGAAGTGTTCGCATTCACCCCCAAGGGTGATGTCATCAACCTGCCCACCGGTGCCACCTGCATCGACTTTGCCTATGCCATCCATTCGGCGGTGGGCAACCGCATGGTGGGCTGCAAGGTGAACAACCGCATGGTGCCCATCGATCACATCGTGTCCACCGGCGAGATCATTGAAGTGCTGCTTGGCCCGGCGGACAAAGGCCCCAGCCGCGACTGGCTCAAGATCGTGCGTACCAGCGAGGCCAAGAGCAAGATCCGCAACTGGTTCAAAAAGATGCGCCGGGAAGAGAACATCCAGCAGGGCCGCGATGCGCTGGCCCGGGAACTGCGCCGCGAGATGGTCATCATCCCGGACGACCAGCTGGATGAATTCATCAACAGCTGCTGCCGCCGTCTGCGTCAGAACAACGCCGAGGAGCTGTATGCGGCCATCGGCTACGGCGGCATGACCATCTCCAACTGCCTGCCCAAGCTCAAGGAAGAGTGGCAGAAGCTGAAAGCCGCCGAGGCGGAAGAGAACAAGACGGTGGAAGATCTGCCCAAGGTGGATCTGAGCAAGGTACACGCTACCGATGGCGTGGTGGTGGAGGGTTTCGACAACACCCCCATCAAGTTTGCCAAGTGCTGCAGCCCGCTGCCCGGAGATCCCATCGTGGGCTTCATCACCCGGGGCTTCGGCGTGTCCATCCACAAGCAGAGCTGTGTCAATGCGGTATCCAGCATGAAGGATCCCACCAATGCGCCCCGCTGGGTCAAAGCCTACTGGGCGGACAGCGTCCGGGACAGCTACAAGGCCGGGCTGGAGATCATTGCCCTGAACCGCAACGAGCTGCTGCAGGATGTGCTGGCGGCGCTGGCAGACATCCGGGTGCCCATCTATGCAGTGAACGCCCGTCAGGTAGAAAACAACTGCGCCATGGTCAGTCTGACCATCGGCATCAACAATACGGAGCACCTGAACCGGGTCGTGGCACGGCTGGCCAAGATCCGGGATGTGCTCAAGGTGACAAGGAGCTGATACGATGCGAGCCGTCATTCAGGCTGTTTCCTCCGCCAGTGTGCGGGTAAACGGCGGGGACCCCCGTGCCATCGGGCCGGGGCTTATGATCCTGCTGGGCGTGCGGGATACCGATACGCTGGACATTGTGCCCAAGCTGGCCGACAAGTGCGCCGGTCTGCGCATTTTTCCGGATGCCGAGGGCAAACTGAACCTCAGCGCTCGGGACCTGGGCTATTCGGCCCTGGTGGTGAGTCAGTTCACCCTGTATGGGGATACGAAAAAAGGCTACCGCCCCAGCTTCATCAAGGCGGCAAAACCGCCCCTCTCGGTGGATGCCTACGAACGGTTCCTCGCCGAGATGAACCAGCAGGGGCTGAAAGACGTTCAGCACGGTGAATTCGGCGCAGATATGCAGGTATCCCTCGTGAACGAAGGCCCCTGCACCATCATCATTGACACCGACGAGTGGAAAAAGAAGGAGTGAGTTCCATGCAGGCCTTTCACATCCCGGCACCCCCGCCGTATTACACCAACACCTTTCTGCTGATCTCGGACGCCGGTCATGCGGTCATCATCGACCCGGCGGCAGATGTGCAGAATTATGAGCAGATCCTGCAGGAACACCATGCAGAGCTGACCACCATCCTGTGCACCCACGGCCATTTTGACCATGTGGGCAGCGCCGATGCCCTGCGCACCAGGCACCATGCAAAACTTTACTGCGAGGCCGACGATCTGGCCGGGGACCGGATGTATCCGCTTTCCCAGGCTGACAGCGGCTATGCAGAAGGGGAAAAGATCGCGGTGGACGAACTGACCTTCACCGCCTGGCATACCCCCGGCCATACCCCCGGCAGTGTGGTGCTGCTGTGCGGCGAGTACCTGTTCTGCGGGGATACCCTGTTTGCAGGCAGCATTGGCCGCACCGATCTGGAGGGCGGCAGCAGCGCGCAGATGAACGAGAGCCTGCGCAGGCTGGCCAAGCTGCCCATCCCCCGGGAGACCCAGGTGCTGCCCGGCCACGGGGATTTTTCCACCTTTGGGGACGAACTGGACAACAATTATTTTATCCGCAGCGCCCTGCGCGGCAGCACGGATTGAAAGAGAGAAACCCATGAAAATTTATATCACGGGTCTGCCCTCGGGGTATGAGGTGGAGCATCTGGTCCGCCTGTTTTATCCCATGGCACCCCTGACCCTGACGCCGCCGGAGGACACCGAGGACTGCGTCTGGGCTGAAAAAAAGCCGGACGGCCTGTGGGCCATGGTGCGCCAGAACAGCCAGACCGCAGAAAAAACCGCACCACTGCCCGTCCCGGTGGAAGACGGCGGTGAGACGCCGGAATTCGCTCTGGCCAGCCTGACCTACGACCTTCTGCGCGGCTGGACCGGCATCCGCCCGCCCTGGGGCAAGATGACCGGTGTGCGCCCGGTGCGGCTCATCCACGACAAGCGCGCGGCGGGCTGGACGGAAGCGGACATCGACCGCTTTTTCCTGGAGCGGTTCGACTGCTCCGAGCAGAAATACACGATGGCAAAAGCCATTGCGGACCTGCAGGAACCCATCCTGAAGGTGGGCAGTGCGCCCGGGACCTACAGCCTGTACATCGGTATTCCGTTCTGCCCGTCGCGGTGCAGCTACTGCAGCTTTGTCAGCTGCAACCTGGACCGGGACCGCAAGATGGTGCAGCCCTATGTGGACTGCCTGTGCAAAGAGGTGGAAGAGATCCGGCGGCAGGCCGACAAGGCCGGGCTGACGCTGTGCAGCATCTACATCGGCGGCGGCACCCCCACCAGCCTGTCAGCGGATCAGCTGCGGCAGCTGATGGGCACCGTCCGGACGAATTTTGACCTGTCCAAAGTCGTAGAATATACGGTGGAAGCCGGACGTCCGGACTGCACCGATGCCGAAAAGCTGGCCGTCATCAAGGAATACGGGGCCACCCGCATCTCCATCAATCCGCAGACCTTCTCGGACGAAGTACTGGCCGGCATCGGCCGCAAGCACTCGGCGCAGGACATTCTGGACTGCTATGCCGAGGCCCGCAGAGCCGGACACGAGGACATCAATATGGACCTCATTGCCGGACTGCCCGGCGATACGGTGGAAAGCTTCGAACACAGCCTGCGGCAGGCGATCGCCCTCGATCCGGAGAACATCACCGTACACACCCTGACCCTCAAGCGGGCTTCCCGCATCGTCATCGAGGACCAGAAGGAGAACGACTACGCGGATGTGGCTGCCATGCTGGAAAAGTGTCAGCTGCTGGCAGAAGCCGGCTACCGGCCCTACTACCTCTACCGGCAGAAAAACACCCTGCAGAACCTGGAAAACGTGGGCTGGTGCAAACCGGGCCACGAGGGATATTACAACATCTACATCATGGAGGAAGTCCAAACCATCCTGTCGGCCGGTGCCGGCGGCAGCACCAAGTTGGTGGCCGACGGCGGCAGGCGGATGCAGCGCATCTTCAATTTCAAGTATCCGAATGAGTATATCCAGCGCTTTGCGGAGGTACTGGACCGGAAAAAAGGAGTGGCTGAATTTTATGATCACGATCTGGGTCCCGAAACGTCTGGTGGAAATTGACCTTTACAATGTAGCGGCCCGCAGTCCGGAGCAGCTGGCGGAGTTCAGCGAGCAAAGCTACCGGCAGCGGGTGGCCTATGCTGCCGAAAAGGTGCGGCGGTCCGGTGCGAAGATCGTTATGCTCACCGGCCCGTCGGCCAGCGGCAAGACCACCTCGGCCCACTGTCTGGCCAAGGCCCTGCAGCAGCAGGGCACCCCGGCCCAGGTGGTGAGCCTGGACAACTTTTTCAAGGGTGCGGAGTTTTACCCCAAGATGCCGGACGGTACCCTGGACTATGAGAATCCCGACACGCTGGATCTGCCCCTCGTCAAGCAGTGCCTGAAGGACCTGAGCCAGACCGGCAAGACGACCCTTCCGGTCTACGATTTCACCCAGGAAAAGCGCTCGGCAGAGGCGGAGCCGATCGATCTGCAGGGCGGCGTCTGCATCGTGGAGGGCATCCATGCCCTGAACCCGGAACTGACCGAACTGGTCGAAGGCAGCGAGGTCTACCGTGTGTATGCCGGCCTGCGGGAAGAGTACTGCATTGACGGACGCCGGGTCATCAACACCCAGGATATCCGCCTGTGCCGCCGCACTCTGCGGGATGCCGCCACCCGGGGCCGCAGTCCGGCCAAGACGCTGGCCATGTGGGATCGGGTGCTGGACGGCGAGACCCGCTATATCAAGGGCTTCAAGACCACGGCAGACTTTCTGCTGGACACGTCGTTTACCTATGAGCTGGGGCTGATCTCCAACCTGCTGGAGGTGGTGCGCCGGCAGTTCACGCTGGAAGGCCACAATGCAGAATTGTGGGATGAAACGGCCCGCCGCTTTGAGCACGTTGCACCGCTGAAGCTGGAACTGCTGCCGCCCGACAGTATGCTCCGGGAGTTCTATGGGGGCAATGCCTGAGGCTCCACAAGATATGGGGAAGATGCGAAAAAACTGTTTCCAAACCTGCACCAAACTGTAAAAAATGCGCTGGATTCGTTGCATTTGCCGTTCTGCTGCGCTATAATGGAACCAGAATCTCCCTCAGGCGCGCAGGCGCCGTGCAAACAATGTCGGAAGCACACGGATCAAAGAGAGGTGTCTTTTATGGATTTCAATAAGATCAAAGAGATGGGTCTGGAATACGCCGAGAAGGGCCGGAATGCCGCAAAGGATCTGGCCGAAAAGGGCAAAACGCAGGCCCTGATCCTGAACGAGCAGTCCAAGCTGCTCAAGGCACAGCGCCAGCTGGGTGCACTGGTCTACAGCCTGGCCAAGGGCAAGGAAGAAAACCAGCCGCTGGTGGATAAGTATATCGAGATGATCGACACCATCGAGGCGGAGATCGCCCGCCTGAAAGCGACCCTGACTCCGGCAGAAGCCGCAGAGGTGGAGTTCACCGAGCCGGTGGAGGAAGAACCCGCTGCCCCGGCAGAAGAGCCGGCTCCGGCTGCCCCGGAACACAAGACCTGCCCGCAGTGCGGTGCACCGGTCTCGGACGATGCACTGTTCTGCAACAAGTGCGGTGCACAGCTGTAAGGGCTTGATCTGACAGCATAAGGGCGGTGTCCCCGCAGGATGCCGCCCTGTTTTTGTGGAATGCGGCAAAGAAACAAGAAAATCCGGTGAAATTGCCGCTTTCTCTTGCAAAATCGAAAACGATGCGGTACAATTTAAAGTATCTTTTGCAAGGGAGGAAGCGCAATGCTGGACTGGTCGCCCCAGGCACCGTATACGGCGGAGCAGCTGCTGGAAGTACTGCACATCCTGCGGGATCCGGAGAATGGCTGCCCCTGGGACAAGGTGCAGACCCATCGCTCCATCCGGAAAAACTTTCTGGAAGAGACCTGCGAGGTGTTGGAAGCCATTGACCTGGACAATGCAGACCTGCTCCGGGAGGAGCTGGGCGATGTGCTGATGCAGGTGGCATTCCATGCGGTCATTGAGGAAGAGCGCGGACGCTTTACCTTTGAAGATGTCTGCCGGGAAGTATGCGAGAAGCTGGTGTTCCGGCATCCGAACATCTTTGCTTCTTCGGCAGCACAGAATGCCGGTATAAATGGCTGGGATGCGCTCAAAAATAAGGAAAAGGGCCGCACGACTCTGGCGGATGAGCTGGATACCGTTCCGGCAACGCTGCCGGCGCTGATGCGTGCCCAGAAGCTGCAAAAGCGTGCCGCCCGCTGCGGCGTGGAACAGGGAAGCGCGGCGGATGCCCGGCAGACGCTGCAGAAGGCTGTAACGGATTGGGATGCGGCACAGGATGCGCAGACGGCAGGCGATCTGCTGTTTGCGGCCGTCAATGCCATGCGCCTGGCCGGTGTGGACGCGGAAGAAGCGCTGACCTTTGCGTCCAAACGGTTCTGCGCAGAATGCCTGCAGCAGGAAGCAAGCGGTACTCAGGCTGATGAGCCTGCTCCGATAGAAAACAACAAGGTATCACAGAATTTTGGAGGGTAATACTATGACCAAGACGGATCTGGTCGCACAGGTTGCGGCAAATACCGAAATGAGCAAGAAGAGCGCAGAGCTGGCTGTCAGCGCTGTGTTTGAGGCACTGAGCAAGGCCATGGCAGACGGCGAGAAGATCACCATCTCCGGCTTTGGCACCTTTGAGGTGCGCGAGCGCGCAGAGCGCCAGGGCATCAACCCCCGCACCCGCGAGCCGATCACGATCGCCGCTTCCCGCAGCATCGTGTTCAAGCCCGGCAAGTCCCTGAAGGACACTCTGTAAGCTGTTTTTCGTTACGCCGCCGCTGCCTGCAATAAGGTACGGCGGCGTTTTTTGTGGAACTCTCTCCGGAAGATCTGCCGGAGGGAGCGTGAGAAGGAAAAAGGAGAAAATCATGCGTCTGGATAAATATCTCAAAGTTTCCCGTCTGATCAAGCGCCGTACCGTGGCCAACGAAGTGGCGGATGCAGGCCGGATCCTCATCAACGGCAAGGTGGCCAAGGCCAGTCAGGCCGTCAATGCGGGCGACATCATTGAGGTCACCTTCGGCAATCGGCCCATCAAGGTAAAAGTGCTGTCGGATGTGGAGCCGCGCACCAAAGATGTGGCACGGGAAATGTACGAGATCATTACGGAGTGATATTCCGGCGGTACGGCAGCATAGAATGGTTCCAGAAAAGAGAGGAGCCTGCCCATGTCCCGACCCGCCGAACCATCTGTCCCCCCGCCGCCCCATGACCTGATCCTGGAAAGCCGCAGCCGCCTGACCGTGACCGGCGTGCAGAAAGTGCTGCACTGCAGCCCGGAGAGCGCTGCCATTGAAACGAGCAAAGGAACCCTGCACTTGACGGGTGTTCAGCTGAGCGTGGTATCGCTGGATCTGGAAACCGGAGAGGCAAAGCTGACCGGCCGGTTCGATCTGCTGGAATATACACAGAATGCGGCGGCCGGCGGCGTTCTGCGCAGGCTCCTGCGGGGATGATCCCAACACTGCTGCCGGTCCAGCTGGGACGAGAGCTGGAGGCCTGCGTGCTGCTGGGGGCTGCTGCCGGTGCGGTGCGGGCTTTTTTTCCGCAGAAAGGGCGGGCGGCCTTTCTGCCGGATCTTCTGGGCGTGGGCGGGGTGCTGCTGCTGACCCAGAGCTATGCGGCGGGCTGCAGTGAGGCCGGCGTTCTGCGCTGGTATATGGCAGCAGCGGCCTTTGCCGGAGCCGGAAGTTCCGCCGCGATACTGGGGATCCCGGTACGGGCGGCAGAACGGCTTCTGTGGGCCGTACTGTGCCTGCCGGTGCGCCTTTTGCACCGTCTGGTGCCGTGGGAACGCCTGCGGCAGCATTCCGCGCGGCACAAAGAACGCCGGAGCGCAAAAAGAACCGCAAAAAAGTCAAAAAAGAACTTGCCAAACAAGCGCCGTATGTTGTATAATTCAAACGTATCAAAGTAAGAGACGCAGAAAAGCGTTCGGGCAGAACGGGGGCTGGAAAAATGGCAAGGCAGAGCCGCAGAAAGGGCAGGAAGCGCACAGCATTTACCGTGCTGGGCTGGTTCATTTTCGGCGTATTTATGGTCAGTATGCTGGCTGCATACATTGCCAATCAGGTCACCATCAGTTCCAAACGTGCCGAGCTGGAAACGCTGAAGGAGCAGATCGCACAGCAGCAGACGGAGAACGAGGAAATGGAACGGATCCTCAGCGGGGATCCCGATCAGGTCACCGAGTGGGTCGCCCGCGGCTCTTACGATTTTGTTGCGCCCAATGAGCGCGTCTTTGTGGATGTGACCGGCAAGTGATCCGGTGCGGCATCCGAAAAATCACCGAGGAACAAGGAGTATTGAGTTTTGGCAATTGAGGTTGGAAACGTATTTGAAGGCCGTGTCACCGGCGTGAAGCCCTTTGGTGCATTTGTTGCGCTGCCGGAGGGCCGTGTGGGCATGGTCCACATTTCCGAAGTGTCGAATGAGTTCGTGCAGGACATTGCAGCAGTTCTGCACGATGGAGATACCGTCAAGGTGCAGGTCATCAGCATTGCGCCGGACGGCAAGATCGCACTGTCCATGAAGCGGCTACTGCCGCGCCCCGCACACGAAAACCGGGGTCCCCGCGCAGGCGGCCCGCGTCCGGGCGGTCCCCGTGAGGGCGGTCATTTCGGCGGTGCCCGGGGCGGCGGACGTCCCCCGCGGGAGGGCGGCCGTGGGCCGGCGCGGGATGCCGCACCCCGCGTCTGGCAGCCCAAGGCACCGGTGCGCTCCGACAACATGAGCTTTGAGGACATGATGAGCCGCTTCAAGAGCCAGAGCGAGGAAAAAATGGCGGATCTCGACCACGAGACCAACAACCGCCGGGGCGGCGGATATGCCCCGCGGGGCCGCCGCGGCAGCCGCTGAGCACTGCGCTGCACGATCAGAATGAACAGAACAGACCTGTCCCCCTGGTCGGACAGGTCTTGTTTTTTGGGAGTCAACAGAAAGGAACGACAATGCCTGCAAAATTTGAACTGATCGCCCCCTGCTTTTTCGGGTGCGAATCCACTGCGAAATTTGAGCTGAACCGCATCGGCGCAGAGAACATCCGGGTAGAGGATGGCCGCCTGACCTTCTCCGGCGGCGCGGAAATGATCGCTGCCGCCAACCTGAATCTGCGCACGGTGGAGCGCGTCATGCTCCTGCTGGCGCACTATAAGGCAGTGACCTTCGACGATCTCTTCGATGGCGTGTATGCCATCCCCTGGGAGGAACTGCTGCCGGCTGATGCGGCGTTCCCGGTCACCGGCTCGTCTTTGGACAGCCAGCTGTCCAGCGTGCCGGCCTGCCAGAGCATCATCAAAAAGGCCATCGTCAAGCGCCTGATGGCCAAGCATCATACCTCTGTACTGCCCGAGACCGGTGCGGAGTACAAGGTGCGCTTCATGCTGCGCAAGAACGTCTGCGAGATCATGCTGGACACCACCGGCGAGGGACTGCACAAGCGCGGTTACCGCCGCAACGCCATGGAAGCGCCCATCCGCGAGACGCTGGCCGCTACCATTGCGGATCTGGGCCGTGTGCGCCGGGACAGCCTGGTGGAGGACCCCTTCTGCGGCAGCGGCACTCTGCTGATCGAAGCTGCACAGAAGGCGATGAACATCGCCCCGGGTCTGAAGCGCCGGTTCGCCGCTGAGCGGTATGGCTTTGTGCCCGCTGCCGTCTGGGCAGAGCAGCGCCAGAAAGCACTGGCGGAGTCCAAACTGGATGTGGGCTTTGAAGCATTCGGCTATGACATCGATCCGGCAGCGGTGGCTCTGGCCAACGCCAATGCAAAGCTGGCCGGTGTGGAAAAGCGCTGCCACTTTGAGGTGGCCGATGTGGCGGATTTCGCCGCGAAAGCGGAAGCCATCGTGCTGACCAACCCGCCGTATGGCGAGCGCATGAGCACCATTGAGGGGGCTGCCAGACTGGCACGCACCCTTGGCAGGCAGATGGAAGCGCATCCTTGCGCCGGTGTATATGCCATCACCGCCGATATGGACTTTGAAGCGCACTACGGCAAGCGCGCCAACAGGCGCCGCAAGATGTACAACGGCATGATCCCCTGCCAGCTGTATATGTATTACAATGCTCCCAAGTTTGAGCATACGGCCAAGCCCATGCCCAAGACGGGCTTCGACGGCAAACGTGCAAGCCGCCCGGAAAAGAAATAATTTCCGGACGGACGGCGGTCGGAATCAACGGGATCCAATGATTTGCCGGAGAAAAAACAAAACAAACGCTTTCGGAACAGATCCGCAGAAAGGAAACGTTCCGAGGGCGTTTTTTGACATTTCGGGCAAAAAATGCCCTTGGGAAACCGCACAAATCCGGCAGCTTTTTCCGTTCCCCCTGTTGCGTCAGGCGAAAAAATAGATTATACTAGCTTTATTATCGGGGTAGAGCGGCGCTGCAGCCGCAGAAAGGAGGGTGTTTTTATGAAGGGCAGGCTTCGTCCTTATCTGCCGGAACTGACGATCCGGGATTACAACACCTATCTGCGCTACCTGCGGGGCGTCCGCTGGCAGCTGTACAAGAGTTATGGGTTTTATACCTGTCATCTTCTGCGGTACAACGGCGTGCTGTTTGCCATCCTGTCCGACAGCCTGGCGGGGCGCACGGCGACCTGTCAGCAGCGGCGCATTCCCGGAACGCTCTGCTGGCGCTCTCTGATGTGTCAGACCCAGGGGATCCGGCTGGCAGCACAGGTAGAGGTGCTGCTGGGCTGGCACAATCTGCAGGACCGCCAGTATAAAGAACTGCGTCCCCTCAAACGATTCCGCCGTGCACTGGAGCGGCTGCTTCTGCGGAAAGCATATGAGCAGGCCGTGCGGGAAAATCCGGGGCTGGAACGGCTGTTCCAGCAGGAGCGGGAACAGGCGGTCGTGCAGATGAACCTCAGCGCCAAAAATTATACGCTGGCGGCTGAACCTATGAGTAATATTTACGGAGCATTATACTCAACGTTGGCTACGGATGACCCCAACCAACGCAAAAGTATGCGCTACATCGGCAGCAGCATTGGCCGCATCTTCTATCTGATGGACAAAGCGGAACGCTTTGAGGCGGACAAGCGCAGTGGCCGGTACAATGTATTTGTGGTCAACGACCTGACCGGACAGGCTGCTGCCGTGGAAAATGCGCGACGGCAGGCGCTGGCAGCGGCCAACGATCTGATGCGGGTGTACAGTATGCTGGACATCAAGCTCAACCGCAGCCTGCTGGACAATATCATGCTGCTGGGGATGCACCATGCGGTGGATCCGCTGGAAGCCGGCACCGAGCAGGACAACTGGGAGATTCCATGAAACAACATCGTAAAAGCTGGACGATGGCCTATTGCGGTATGGCGGCGGCGCTGTGCGTTGCGCTCATGCTGCTGGGGGCGGTGATCCCCATTGCCATGTTCATTGCCCCGGCCGTGGCGGGTTTCCTCATTGCAACGGTCTGCGTGGAGTGCGGCCGTACAATGGCCCTTACAGCCTACGCGGCGGTCAGCCTACTGGCGCTTTTGTTCGTGCCAGACAAGGAAGTGGCGCTGATCTTTGCATTTTTGCTGGGGTATTACCCGCTGGCAAAGCCAAAATTTGACCGCATCCGCCCGGCGCTTCTGCGGGTCCTGTGCAAGCTGCTGCTGTGCAACGGTGCAGTACTGGCCATGTACGGGCTGCTGTTTCTGCTGGTACCGGCGGGCAGTGTGGCCCAGGAACTGCGCACCACCGCGCTGGCAGGGGCAGCCTTGACGCTGGCCATGGGCAACGTGGCTTTTTTGCTGTATGACCGTGCCCTGCACAATATGCTGCTGCTGTACCGGCTGGTCTGGCAGCCCAAGCTGCACAAAATGCTGGGCATGAAATGATAACAAACTGCATTGAAAGAAGGAATGTGTACAAATCGTTGACAGAAAGCGCCGGGCCACGCGGGTGACAGCCGTGAGGGTGACGAGGAGAGGAATCATCGAAGATTTCGGCGGATGTTTCTCCGGCTGAAGGCTAGACCAGCCGCAGAGAAGGGCAAAAACCGGCAGCAATACCGGAACAGATCCCTTCAAAGAAAGCCATACAAGAACATAAACTGAACAAGAGGCTGACTGTTGAGACCGCGTTTTCTGCGCGGCGCAGTCGGCACGGAGGTGTTTTGTATGTGTGGCATTGTTGGTTATGTCGGTGCGCGCAACGCGCAGGAAGTGCTGCTGGATGGGCTGGAAAAGCTGGAATACCGCGGATACGACTCCGCTGGTGTGGCACTGGCGATGAAGGACGGCATCCGTGTGGTGAAAAGCAAAGGGCGGCTGACCGCTCTGCGGGAAAAGCTGGCGGCACAGAAGCTGGCCGACAGCTTCTGCGGCATCGGACACACCCGCTGGGCGACCCATGGCGAACCCAGCGACGTGAACAGCCACCCGCATTCGACCCCGCGGGTGAGCATCGTCCATAATGGCATCATTGAAAATTACGGCGTGTTGAAAGAACGGCTGATCGCGCAGGGCTATACCTTTGAAAGCGAGACGGATACCGAGGTGCTGGTCAAGCTGATCGACAGCTGCTACCAGGGCGAGCCGCTGAAGGCGCTGCAGCAGGCGCTGGCCAAGGTGCGCGGCAGCTATGCGCTGGGCGTGCTGTTCCGGGATTTTCCGGATACCATCTTTGCGGTCAAGCGGGAAAGCCCGTTGATCGTCGGCCTGGGCGAGGGCGAAAACTTTGTGGCATCGGACATTCCGGCCCTGCTCAAGTATACCCGCCGCTACAGCGTGCTGGAAGAAGGCGACATGGCCGTCTGCACCGCCCAGGGCATCCGCATCTACAACGAGTTCGGAGAGCAGGTGGAGCGCGCTGCCCTGACGGCGGACTGGGACATGGAAGCAGCCGAAAAGGGCGGCTATCCGCACTTCATGCTCAAGGAGATCAACGAGCAGCCTGCAGCCATCACGGCGACCGTCAGCCCCCGTGTGGAGGATGGGATGCCGGTCCTGCGCATCCCGGAGCTGACCGATGCGGTCCTGCGGGACATTGGCACGGTGCATCTGGTGGGCTGCGGTACGGCCATGCACGCCGGTATGGTGGGCAAAGCCGCCATTGAGACGCTGGCCCGGGTGCCCGCTGAGGTGGACATTGCCAGCGAGTTCCGTTATCGGAACCCGATCCTGAACAAAAACGATCTGGTCATCATCATCAGCCAGTCCGGTGAGACCAGCGACACACTGGCCGCGCTCAAATTGGCCAAGAGCCGGGGCGTGCCGGTGCTGGCCATCGTCAATGTGGTGGGCAGCTCCATCGCCCGTGCGGCGGATTACGTGATGTACACCTATGCCGGGCCGGAGATCGCTGTGGCCTCCACCAAGGCATATACCGTCCAGATGTGCGTGCTGTACCTGTTTGCCCTGCGTCTGGCCTATGCCCGGGGTCAGCTGGACGAAGCAGCGACCCGCCATTATACGGCAGAGCTTCTGCGCGCGGCGGAGATCATCAAGCCCCGTCTGGCGGACTGTGAGCAGATCAAGTACCTTGCCAGCCGCTATGTGAACACTCAGAGCTGCTTTTTCATCGGGCGCGGGTTCGACTATGCCCTGTCGCTGGAAGGCAGCCTGAAGCTCAAGGAGATCAGCTATGTGCACTCGGATGCCTACGCCGCCGGAGAACTGAAGCACGGTACCATCAGCCTGATCACGGACGGCGTGCCGGTGATCGCCCTGGCGACCCAGAAACAGGTCTACGAAAAGACCATCTCCAATGCCAAGGAGACCCGGAGCCGCGGGGCCAGGGTGCTGCTGTTCACCACGAAGGATGCGGTGGTGCCGGACGGCGTGGCAGATGCGGTCGTTCGCCTGGATGAGTACGAGGATATCCTGATGCCGCTGCAGCTCATCGTGCCCCTGCAGCTGTTCGCCTATTATATGGCGGTTCTGCGCGGCTGTGACGTCGACAAGCCCCGCAATCTGGCCAAGAGCGTGACCGTGGAATAAAACAAAACAACCGTAAAAAGCAGGCAAGCCCTCCCGGAAGTAAACCCGGGAGGGCTTGTTGTTGTTTTTTGTGGGGAAGGGGAGAAGTGCAGCTTACCAGAACCAGTAGCGCTTCTTGAACGCGATGTAGGCAGCGGCGATCAATGCGATGACCACACCGCCGGCGATGAAGAAGGTCCAGTTGATGTTGCCGAACTGCAGGTTTTCGTTGGTCAGCAGATACTGGCCGGCGGTGTCAGCAGTAATGGAACCATCTTTGTAGCTGTTCAGGTACTGCCACTTGCCGGAGATCTCATTGTAGAGGTACAGGCGGGAATAGCTGCTCTTGTCCAGATCGATCTGCACCGCACAGGGCAGCGTTTCGCCTTCGTTCAGTTCAAAGGACAGCCCCTTGTCGGTGGCGTCCAGTGTCAGAGCGGTGTTCAGCTGGCCGGTGGTGTTCTTGATGGCCGCGCCCTTGATCTGGAGCGTATAGCCGTCACCCACCACGCACAGCGTCTTCTGGGTGGTGCGCAGAGCGTTCAGGATATCGCCAGTGACCACGGGAACTTCCGACTGTGCAAAGACGATCTCGTCTTCGCTGCTGTCCTGAATGGCCTTGACCACAGGATCCAGCGTCACATTGCTGTTGTCATCCTTTCCGCTGTTGCTGTCGTCGCCGTTCTCCGAAGAAGCAGAGGAGGCCGAGCGGTTGACGATGACTGTGACCATGGCGTTGGCTTTGCCGTTGGAGACGGTGATGGAGGTGGAGCCGGTGCCCACAGCCGTGATGACGCCGGACGGGCTGACCGTTGCCACGCTGCTGTTGCCGGATTTGAAGGTGAACTTCTGGGAAGCAGAAGCGGGGGTCGCCTTCGCCGTCAGGGTGCAGGTGGAACCGGGCTTCAGCACCACATAGGAAGTGTTGGTCGTGATGATCTGACCGCTGTTGTTGGAAACCGTGGTGGTGCCTGTGCTGGTGGAAGTGTCTGTAGGAAGTGCCAGGACGGTCACCTTGGTGGTGGCCGTGACCGAACCGCAGGTCGCCGTAATAGTGGCCGTGCCCGGTGCAATGCCGGTCACGCGGCCAAAGTTGTTGACCGTGGCGATCTTCTCATTGGAGGAGGTCAGGGTAACGGTGGCGTAGTTGGAGGCAGAGCTGGGGCGCACCTGCAGCGAGGCCGACACGGAGTTGCCCACATAAATCGTGTTGGAAGAGAGGGAAAGGTCCATCTCGGTCACGATCATGGAGGAGTCCATGGAGACGACGATGGTATAAGCGCAGATCTGGTTGCCGGCAGCAGCCGTGACGGTCGCGGTACCGACGCCCACCGCCTGTACCAGACCGGAATTGCTCACGGTCACCACGCTGGTATCATCCGACAGGTAGATCACCGAGTCGGTGGTGTTGCGGGGCTTGACCGTAGGGGACAGCTGCTGTGTAGCGCCCAGCAGCATATTGGAGGAGTAGCTGCCGGCCTCAATGCTTTCGGCGGGCACATCCTGATCGTCCCAGGGCAGGGAAATGGCGGCGCCGGTCAGCGGAACGGCTGCAAATGCAGGCAGCGCGGTGCCGCAGGCCAGCAGGCTGAGCAAAGCGGCACACACAGCCAATTTCTTTGCGGTTGATTTCATGTTTGTTGTACCTCTTTGGGTGTGTTGAGTAGCGGACGCGCAGCGTTTAGCGGAACAGCACGCCCAGGGCTTCCATGGCGTACTCGAAGTATGTGACCTGATCGTATTCCACGCGGGCGGTCACGCTCATGCCGTTGGAAAGATCCACCTTATCGCCGCTGCGGCTGACCACATAGGTGCTGTCCGGCTTGATGGTCATCTTGTAGTAGGAGCCGCTGGAGCTGGCGGTCACGTCGCTGTCGATGGAGGTCACCGTGCCGGTCAGGGTGCCGTAGGAATACTCCGACAGACCGGTGATGGCGATCTTGCAGGGGTCGCCGACGTGCAGCAGCGGACGGTCGCTGACGCTGACCATGGCCACGATCTCCAGATCGTCGTTCTCGCTGGCAACGGTGGCCAGTGCAGAACCGGCGCTCAACACCATGCCCTCCTTGTAGGGGTTATCCATGTGGATAACACCGGAGGTGGGGGCATAGATGTAGTAATCGTTTGCACCGGTATTCAGGGTATCGATCTGCGCCTGAATGTTGTCCACATTGCTCTGGGCGCTGGTAATGCTCTGGGAGATGGACTGCATCGTGGAGTAATACAGAGCCTGGATCTCGCTCTGGCTCTGCTCCATCAGGGTCTTGATCTGTGCGTCCGAGTACCCGGCAGACTGGTAGGCGGAGGCATCAAAGGTCTTCTGCTCCACCTGGCTCTTGTAGGTCTCGTACTGGTAGTAATAGGGCTGGTCTTCGGCGCTGGTCTCGCTGAAGTAGTTGGTGTCATCCTGGATACACTTCAGCAGCTTGTTGTACTGATCCAGCTGGGTCTGATAGATCTTCAGCTGGCTTTCCAGGTTGTCCTGCTGCATATCAATGTCGGTGCTCTTGATGTGCGCCACGAGGTCGCCCTCGTTCACATAGCTGCCCTCCGAGATATACAGCTCGGTGATGGAGCCGGAATAGCTGGACATGATGTAGGTCTTGTTGCTGGCCTGCACCGTGCCGCTGTTCTGGCTGACATAGATGCGGTTGGTCTGGGTGCTCCACACCACCAGAAAGATCATGAACAGACCCACCAGAATGACGAACGCATACCCGTAAGGGGGCAGCTTTTTTTCCATCATGATCCGGCGATCCTGCAGATCGGAGAGGTTCTGAACGGTCGTTGTCATAATTACTTGGTCTCCATAAACACATCCACAACGGCATCATCATCGTCCTGATGGACGTAGATGGTATAGGTGTTGCCGCTGAGCTTGAGGTCATTTTCAAATGCAAGGATCTGCAGCTTGGCGCTGGCCAGCTGGGAATGGCTCAGGGGGCCGGTGTAATGGGCATACAGGCAGCCCTTCACGCGCAGGACAGCGTCCATGGTGTAGCCCGGCTCCATCTGCGGGATCAGCTGGGTAGCCTGCTGCAGCATATACAGCTCCGGCGCATGATCCGGGCCGGTGCCCACCTTGATGGCCTGCACCAGCGGGCCGACGGGCATGGCGTTGTGGCTCTTGATAAAGTTGTGCATCTGGGTCAGAACCAGCATCATGTTGCCCAGTTCTTCGGGCTGCACGCGGCGGGACAGCACATTGGTGAGCTTGAGGGTCTTGTTTTCGGCAACTTTGATCTCATTCATGATTTTGTTTACCCCTATCTTATAGTTTTGCAGTTCCTCCGCGCAGGGCAGAGGAATGTAATAGGCAATAGCAGGCAGAGAAACGGGCGCAGCCGCCCGGCCGGGCACTGCCGCTTCTTTCTCTGCGATCACCTATTACGGGTTCGCGTAATGGGTGTGTTTTGCAAAATAAAATGTGCCCGGAGGCAAACGCCTCCGGGCACATAGTGAGGCATTGTCATCCGCTCCGCCTTGCGGCAGGATCAGATAAACAGACTGCATCTGACCAGCAATTACTTAATGATTAATGATCAGCCAAGGACCAGTGATGTCCTTGTTCGTTGCGTTATCATGGCCGTAAACGCGGTCACCAGCGATGGCGTTCGCCACGGTGCCGGTTGCCAGGTTGTAGACAGCAGCAGCGTTGCCGGCCAGGTTCAGGCCGATGTTCAGCACGCTCTTAGCGCCAGCGCCGAAGCTGCTGAAGTTCAGCAGGCCCTTGCTGCCCAGATTGTGGACATAGCCGCGAACGGTAGCGAACGGGGTGTAGTTGCCGCCGAAGATCACGCCAGCGGTGTTGTCGATGAAACCACCCAGGTAAGCGTTGCCGATCAGGGTCACCATGTTGGAGTTGAACTTCTTCCAGTTGGAAACGTCCAGCTTGTCAGCCAGGATGTCGCCCAGAGCAACTGCGCCGCCGACGACATAGGTCATCTCGTTCTCTGCAACAGCAGAGTAGTTTGCAGGCATCATCATAATGAATTACTCCCTTCAAATGATTGAAACGTTTTGGTTCTCCGCAGGCTGCGCAACCTTTCGAAAAACCGCTTTATGTAACCAGGTGCGCACCCGGTTGCAACAAATTAGTAGGTGATGGCTTCGCCGTCATCGTCCTCTTCCACAACGGCAGCGGGGGCGATGGACTTCGGAGCCTCCGGCTTCTTCCGGTAGATGCCCTGCTGCATATTCCACAGCTCAGCATACTTGCCATCCTTGGCCATCAGTTCCTCGTGGTTTCCGCGCTCCACGATCTTGCCGTGATCCATCACCAGGATCAGATCACAGTCGCGAACCGTAGACAGGCGGTGCGCCACGATCAGCATGGAACGATCTGCCAGCTGCTCATAGATCATCTTGAAGATCAGATTCTCGGTCGCAAAGTCCAGATTGCTGGTGGATTCGTCCAGAATGTAGAGGTTGGAATCTTTCAGGAAGGCACGCGCCAGTGCAATGCGCTGCTTCTCACCGCCGGACAGGCCGTTGCCGGCTTCCTCCAGATAGGTGTTGTACTGCAGCGGCAGATGACGGATAAAGTCGTGGGCGTCGGCCTTCTTGGCGGCTTCCTTGACCTCGTCCATCGTGGCGTCCATGCGGGAAATGCGGATATTGTCGTAGATCGTCTTGCTGAACAGCTCGATGTTCTGCGGCACATAGGAAATGGCGCGGCGCACAGAATCGTTCGTGTACTCGGCCATATTCACGCCGTTGATGTCAATCTCGCCCTCTTCCGGATCATAGTACTTCAGCAGCAGCTTGGTAATGGTCGATTTGCCGCTGCCGCTGCCGCCCACCAGAGCCACCTTTTTGCCGGCAGGAATGGTAAAGCTGACATGATCCAGTGCGGGTGCACGATTGCCGTAGCGGAAGGTGACGTCCTTGAACTCGATGTCGCCCTCCACCTTTTCCAGGGCAGTCTGCTCCACGCCGTCGGCTGTGTCATACTCCGAGGGGTAATCCATGATCTCGGTCAGACGCTTCATGGAGATGCTGGCTTCCTGGATCTGCATCTGCAGACCGATCAGGTTGCTCAGCGGGGAGGTGAAATAGCTGGACAGGGTGCTGAAGGCCATAAAGCCGCCCAGCGTCATCTCGCCGTTCAGCACCTGGCTGATGCCCACATAGGTGGTCAGCATACTGAAACCGGTGGAGATGAAGGAAGAGATCAGACCCTGGGTCGTGCTGATGCGGCTGGACCGCAGGCTGATCTTCAGGCTCTTGATGTACTCACGCTCGAGGTTTTCCAGTTCGGTCTCCTCGTTAGCGTTGCACTTGACGGTCTCAATGCCGCGCAGACTTTCGATCATCTGGCTGTTGAGAGCCGCAGACTGCACCATGCTCTCCTCGTTGATCTTCTTGTAAGGCTGCTTGTAGATCAGCACCAGCAGGATACTGACCAGCGCCATGAACAGCGAGATGGAGAACAGCATGGCATTCATCCGGAACAGGATGATGCCGGTGATGATGGCCATGGAAATGTCCATCACCAGGCTCAGCGCAATGCTGGTGAAGATGGATTTGATGGTGTTTGCGTCCGAATAACGGGTGGTGATATCACCGGTCTTCCGGGTGGCAAAGAACTTCATGGGCAGCTTGAAGATGTGCCCGAAGTAGCCCAGCATCAGGGGAATGTCGATCTTGATCGACAGATGGATCAGCACCCACTGCCGGACAAATCCGATCAGGGTGCTTGTAATGCTGACAACGCTGAACACGATGATCAGCGTGACCAGAAGGTTGTTCAGCCCGTAAGGCAGAACCTCATCCATCAGGATCTTGTTGAACATCGACGACGCAATGCCGAGGATGGTGGTGATGACCGAACTCAGGATCGCATAGAAAAACAGCTTTTTCTGGGGCAGAAGCAGATTGATGTACCGCTTCATCATGCCGCCCTTTTCGATCTTGCCGCCCTTGAACTCCGAGGTGGGGTTCAGCAGCAGCAGCACGCCGGTAAAGTTCTTGTAGAACTCATCCAGAGAGATCTTTTTCAGCTCGGTACCGGGGTCGCCGATGACGACGTAATCCTTGCACTTGTGCTTTTTGCCGGTTTCCTTGTCAGACTTGGCACGCTCGGCCTCTTTCAGCATATGCTTGCGGCGGTCGCCCTCATCCACGATGGTGGTCTTTTTGAAGACCACCACGAAGTGAGCAAGTCCCTGATCCGTGATGACCTGCGCGATGCAGGGAAGAGAAAAGTCGCTCAGAAAATTTTCGCGGTCCACACGAACGGCAGCTGTGGTGAAGCCCAGTTCATTGGCAGCTTTCTGCAGACCGACAAGGTTTGTGCCTTTCAGGTCGGTTCCCATCATGTCGCGCAGGCGCGTGATGGTGATCTCCTTCTTGTAATGGAGGCACACCATTGCGAGGCAGGCAGCCGCACAGTCGGTCGTATCATGCTGCCGGACGTAGGTATAACGCATAGATGCTTCCTTTGAAAATATACAGATTTATTCAAACAACGGCTGCGTCCGAAAACACACCGCGGATTTGACAAAGGATCAGGAAAAAGCGGCTCCGAAACAGCACGTAGACCGGTGCCCCGCCCCGTTCTGTCAGGAGACAGGGCACCGGACTGCTGCTTATCAAAAGAAGGGAGCGCCTACCCTTTGATCAATGGAAACGCCCTCAGGTGTTCGTAATACCGATACAAATCCCCCTGAAAAGCTTATGGAAAGTATACCACAATATGACAGCTTCTTCAAGAGCTTCTTTTTTAAGAAACAGTGAATTTGAAAAATGTGTGAAAGTTTAATGCAAATGAAACAAATCCGGCGGCAGCTGCGCCAAAAAAGAAAAAGCAGCATTCCGTTTGGAATGCTGCTGTATGGCGCCTCTTGCCTGACTCGAACAGGCGACACCCTGATTAACAGTCAGGTGCTCTAACCGACTGAGCTAAAGAGGCATCACAATGACTGCGAGTAATATTATACCGCAGTCAGAACACTTTTGCAAGTGTTTTTTGAAAAAAGATAAAAAACGTCCGGCAGGACGAAAAACGTCTGCCGGACGGCGGAAAGTGGTCTTTTTATAAGGTAAAGCCGGAATTACTTCAGCTTGCTCTTGGCCTTCATGCGCTGCTCGTGGTTCAGGATCTGCTTGCGGATGCGCAGGTTCTCGGGGGTGACCTCCAGCAGCTCGTCCTGTGCCAGGAACTCCAGGCAGCCTTCCAGGCTCAGCTTGCTGATGGGGATCAGGCGCAGGGCATCGTCGGAGCCGGAAGCGCGGGTGTTGGTCAGGTGCTTGGTCTTGCAGACGTTGACGTCCACATCCTCGCCGGAAGCGGTGTAGCCAATGACCATGCCCTCGTAGACCTTCTCGCCGGCACCCACCAGCAGAGTGCCGCGCTGCTGGGCGTTGAACAGACCGTAGGTGACGGCCTCGCCGGTCTCAAAGCTGACCAGAGAACCGGTGGAGCGGTTGGCGATCATGCCGGCCCAGACATCGTAACCGTCAAAGATCTGGTTGATGACGCCTTCACCGTGGGTATCGGTCAGGAACTGGTTGCGGTAGCCGAACAGGCCGCGGCTGGGCATCCGGAACTCCAGACGCACACGGTCGGTGCCCAGAGACTCCATCTGCTGCAGGATGGCCTTGCGCTGACCCAGACCGGTCATGACAGCACCCTGATACTGGGTGGGAACATCGATGACAACGTGCTCCATAGGCTCGTAGGTCTTGCCGTCGATGACCTTGGTCAGAACGTGCGGGGGAGAGACCTGCAGCTCATAGCCTTCGCGGCGCATGGTCTCGATCAGGATGGACAGATGCATCTCACCGCGGCCCATGACACGGAAGGAGTCGGTGGTGGCGGAATCCTCCACGCGCAGAGCGACATCCTTCAGCAGTTCCTTCTGCAGGCGGTCACGGATCTGACGGCTGGTGACGTACTTGCCCTCACGGCCGGCCAGCGGGCTGTCGTTGACCGAGAAGGTCATTTCGACGGTGGGGTCGTTGATCTTCACGAAGGGCAGCGGCTCCACATGGGAGGGGCTGCACAGGGTATTGCCGATGTTCACATCGGGCAGGCCGGAGAAGGCCACGATATCGCCGGCGGTGATGTTGTCGCACGGCTGGCGGCCATTGGCCTGGAAGTCGTACAGCTTGGTCAGACGGCCGCGCATCTTCAGGTCGGGGTTGTGCCAGTCACAGACCTGCACTTCTTCACCCACCTTGGCAACGCCGTTCTGGATGCGGCCGATGCCGATGCGGCCCACGAAGTCGTTGTAGTCCACAGAGGAGACCAGCATCTGGAAGGGAGCCTCGGGGTCGCCCTCGGGCGGCTTGATGGTGCTCAGCAGTGTGTCGAACAGGGGGATCAGGTCGGTGCCCGGCACATCCGGGTCCAGGCTGGCGGTGCCGTCGCGGCCGCAGCAGAACAGCATGGGGCAGTCCAGCTGTTCGTCGGTAGCACCCAGATCCATCAGCAGGTACAGCACCTCGTCGATGACTTCCTTGATGCGGGCATCCGGGCGGTCGATCTTGTTGATGGCAACCACCAGGCTCAGGTTCTGCTGCAGAGCCTTCTGCAGCACGAAGCGGGTCTGGGGCATACAGCCCTCAGCGGCGTCCACCAGCAGCAGCACGCCGTTGACCATCTTCAGCACGCGCTCGACCTCGCCGCCGAAGTCCGCGTGGCCCGGGGTATCGACGATGTTGATCTTGACGCCCTTGTAGGTGCAGGAGCAGTTCTTGGCCAGAATGGTGATGCCGCGCTCACGCTCGATATCGCCGCTGTCCATGACGCGCTCAGCCACGACCTGATTGTCGCGGAACGCGCCGCTCTGGCGCAGCATTGCGTCCACCAGGGTGGTCTTGCCGTGGTCAACGTGAGCGATAATGGCAACGTTGCGCAAATCGTTACGAACCATAAAAATTCAACCTCTCTATTATTGAAAACTCATAAAATACGAACGAACGTCATACAATCCTAAGTTTATAACACATCGGGGTGGTTTGTCAAGATTGTATAAAAATTTTTTCAGCGATTCGGCGTTTTGCCCGGAAAACTCCCACCGATTTGTGCGGCGTATACCTTTAAAATATGCTATACTGAAAGCATAGAATAAAAAGGCGCGGCTTGGTATGGCTGGCCGGCAGTTTCCAAAGCAAATGATCCGCTGGGGAGGGACCCTGCTGCCGCAGGCAGTAGGGAGGGCGATGGAATGGCCCTAGGCATTTGCGTGGAAACCGCCGGACGGCCGGAGAAGTTGGCCTGAATAACCGGAGGTGTTTTGGGATGAAGATCACGTTTCTGGGCGCGAATCATGAGGTCACCGGCAGCTGTACGATGCTGGAAGCCGCCGGGCGGCGGTTCCTCATCGACTGCGGCATGGAACAGGGCAAGGATGTGTATGAAAATCAGCCCATTCCGGTGGCACCCGGCGAGATCGACTGGGTGCTGGCGACCCATGCCCACATCGACCATACCGGCCTGCTGCCGCTGCTGGTGCGCAACGGCTTCCGGGGCAAAATTTATGCCACCAATCCCACCGTGGAACTGTGCGGCATCATGCTGCGGGACTCCGCGCACATCCAGGAGTTTGAGGCCGAGTGGAAGAACCGCAAGGGCAAACGCTCCGGTGCAGAACCGGTGGAGCCAATGTATACCGTGCAGGACGCCGAAGCGGCCATGAAGCTGTTCGTGGGCGTGGAGTACGACCGGCGCGTGGAGCTGGCCCCGGGCATTGAGGTGCGGTTCATCGATGTGGGCCACCTGCTGGGATCTGCCAGCATTGAGCTGTGGATCACGGAAGGGGAGACCACCACCAAGCTGGTCTTCTCCGGCGATATCGGCAACCTGGATCAGCCCATCATCAAGGACCCGACCTACATCCGGGAAGCAGACTATGTTTTCATGGAGTCCACCTACGGCGACCGGCTCCACGATGCCCGGCCGGATTATGTACAGGAACTGGCGAAGATCCTGCAACGCACCTTTGACCGGGGCGGCAATGTGGTCATCCCCAGCTTTGCAGTGGGCCGCACCCAGGAAATGCTGTACTTCCTGCGGGAGATCAAGGAACAGGGCCTGGTGAAGGGACACGGCAATTTCCCGGTGTACATCGACAGCCCGCTGGCCATTGAGGCCACCCGCATCTTCAAGGATACCGACCCGGACTGCTTCGACGAGGAGACCCGGGCACTGCTGGCCCAGGGCATCGACCCCATCGGGGTGCCGGGCCTGCACGTCAGCGTGACCAGTGACGAATCCCGCATGATCAACTCGGATCGGGTGCCCAAGGTCATTTTGTCCGCCAGTGGGATGTGCGAGGCGGGCCGCATCCGCCACCACCTCAAGCACAACCTGTGGCGTCCCGAGTGCACCATCCTGTTTGTGGGCTATCAGGCTGTGGGCACGCTGGGCCGCACCCTCATCGATGGAGCCACGACCGTCAAGCTGTTCGGCGAACCCATCGAGGTGCAGGCGGAGATCTGCCAGCTCACCGGAATGTCCGGCCACGCAGACAAGAACGGCCTGCTGCACTGGGTGGGATCCTTTGCAGAAAAGCCCAAGCGGGTGTTCGTGATCCACGGCGAGGACGAAGTGGAAAACATATTTGTGGATACCCTGACCCAGAAAGGCTTCACCGCCTGTGCGCCCTACAATGGTGCGCAGTGGGCCATTGGAGCCGAGGGAGCCGTCTGCCTGCAGGAGGGCACCCGGGTGCGCATCGAGCACAAGGCGTCCGAGGGCCAGAGCCGCGCTGCCAGCGTGTTCCAGCGTCTGGTCAGCGCCGGCAAGCGGCTGCTGCGGGTCATCGAGCACAACGAGGGCGGCGCCAACAAGGACCTGGCCAAGTTCGCAGACCAGATCAACGCCCTGTGCGACAAGTGGGACCGATAAGACAAAACAAAAGCACCGTGACTCCGAAGAGCCACGGTGCTTTTTGTATGGAGCGGGCAATGGGAATCGAACCCACCTCCTCAGCTTGGAAGGCTGATATACTAGCCGATGTACGATGCCCGCACTTGCAAAAAGGAGTATAGCATATCTGCGGAAAAATGTCCAGACCCAATTTTCGGCGCAGCAAAGATGCAGAAAAGGCTTTGCAGCAGCGGGCCGGTCTGGTACAATGAGAAAGAACAAGGAGAGTGCCTATGACGCAGGAAACCGAATGCATCCGCGCCCGGCTGTTTGCCCTGCAGGACGAAGGCTACCGGGCCTTTCACAGCAGGCTGATGCCCACCGTCCCGCCGGAAACGGTCATCGGGGTGCGGGTGCCTGCCCTGCGCAGGCTGGCCAAGCGGCTGGCCGGAACGCCGCAGGCGGAAGCCTTCCTGCAGGAGCTGCCGCACACCTACTATGAGGAAAACAACCTCCACGCCTTTCTGCTGGAATCCATCCGGGATTACGATGCGGCGCTGGCGGCAACGGAAAAATTTCTGCCCTACATCGACAATTGGGCCACCTGCGACAGCTTCTGCCCCAAGGTGTTCGCCAAACATAAGAAAGAACTGCTCCCGGTGCTCCGGCGGTGGATGGCTTCCGACCACCCCTACACGGTGCGCTATGGGATGGAGATGCTGATGCGGTATTATCTGGACGAGGACTTCCGCCCGGAACACCTGGCCTGGGCGGCGGCGGTGCACAGCGGGGAATACTACATCAATATGATGCGGGCCTGGTACTTTGCCACGGCGCTGGCCAAGCAGCCGGAAGCGGCGCTGCCTTGGCTGACCGCGCGGCGGCTGGACGTCTGGACCCACAACAAGACGATCCAAAAGGCCGTGGAAAGCTCCCGCATCCCGGCGGAAACCAAGGCGTTTCTGCGTACCCTGCGGGTGCGTTCATAAAAGCTTCCCGATTTGCGGAGCGATTGCCTGTTTACTTTACGCGCATTTTATTGTAAAATAGGCTAGAATAAAATGCCGGGAAAACCCGGCGGAAGATAAAACAGGTGGTGTTTGGATTATGGCATTGAAATATCAGCGTATCCTGCTCAAGATCAGCGGCGAAGCACTGGGCGGCGAAAAAGGCATGGGCTTTGACGAGCCGACCATGGATGCGATCTGCGGCGGCGTGAAGAAGGCCCACGAGCTGGGCGTTCAGATCGGCATTGTGGTCGGCGGCGGCAATTTTTGGCGCGGCCGTTCCAGCGGTAAGATGGAGCGCACCCTGGCCGATAAGATCGGTATGCTGGCAACGGTGATGAACGCACTGGCTGTCTCCGATAAGCTGGAGCAGCTGGGTGTGCCCACCGAGGTGTTCACTTCCATTACCATGCCGCAGGTGGCCCCGGCCTTTACCCGCAAGGACGCTCTGCGCGCCATGGAAGAGGGCAAGATCGCCGTTTTCGGCGGCGGCACCGGCAACCCCTTCTTCTCCACCGATACGGCTACGGCTCTGCGTGCGGTCGAGGTGAGCGCGGATGTGATGTTCAAGGCCACCATGGTGGACGGCGTTTACGACAAGGACCCCCACAAGTACCCGGATGCCAAGAAGTACGATACCCTCACCTTCACCAAGGTGCTGGAAGACCAGCTGGCCGTCATGGACGGCACCGCAGCTACGCTGTGCCGCGACAACAAACTGCCCATCCTGGTGTTCGACCTGGCCGACCCTGACAACATTGCCAAGGCTGTGCAGGGCGAGAATGTGGGTACGCTGGTCTACGAGGGCTGATGGCATAGCCCTCTTTGCAGCCTCATACATTTTAAGGCAGTGCTCTGTGCGCGGCCTTATCCCCATTGAACAACAAAAAGGAATAGGAGACTACGACAATGAGCAGCAACACCAAGGTTTACGAAGACAAGATGAAGAGCTCTGTGGAGCATCTGGGCCGCGAGCTGGCCGCTGTGCGCGCAGGCCGTGCAAACCCCGCTGTGCTGGATAAGGTCACCGTGGATTACTACGGCGCTCCCACTCCCATCCAGCAGGTGGCATCCGTGGCCGTCAGCGAGGCCCGCACCCTGACCATCACCCCCTGGGACCGCACCCTGCTGCGCGCCATCAGCAAGGCCATCATGGCCAGTGATGTGGGCATCAACCCCATCGATGACGGTCAGACCATCCGTCTGAACTTCCCGGCACCCACCGAGGAGCGCCGCAAGCAGCTGGCCAAGGAGGTCTCCAAGCTGGGCGAGGAGGCCAAGGTGGCCGTGCGCAACATCCGCCGTGAGGCCATGGACAAGGCCAAGGCCATGAAGAAGGCCGGCGAGCTGACCGAGGACAGCCAGAAGACCATGGAAGAGGATGTCCAGAAGCTGACCGATAAGTATATCAAGAACATCGACGCGGCCGTGGAAGAAAAGCAGAAGGAGATCATGTCCGTCTGATCGACCGCGCACAAACGCGAAAATCAAAGGGTGCCGTGCGCTGATTGAGAAAGTGCGCGGCACTTTTGTTGAAGGGCGGCATCGGCTGCCGGGAGGAAAGAATGGCGCACCCGAAAGAATTTGCCGAGGGGCTTTCCATCGGCATCATCATGGACGGCAATGGCCGCTGGGCCAAGAACCGGGGCCTGCCCCGCACCGCTGGGCACAAAAAGGGCGCGGAGGTGTTCAGCGACATTGCAGATTACTGCGATGAGCTGGGCGTCTCGTCCGTGTACTTCTATGCGTTTTCCACCGAGAACTGGAAGCGCCCGCTGGAAGAAGTCAACGCCATCATGCGGCTGTTCGGCGAGTATCTGCTCAAGGGCTTTGACTACAAGAACCGCAACATCCGCATCAGGTTCATGGGTGACCGCACCGTGCTGGACGAGAAGCTGCAGCAGCTGATGAACAAACTGGAAGCGGACTCTTCGGTCAAGACCGGCATGACCCTGAACATCGCCATCAACTACGGCGGACGGCCGGAGATCGTGCGGGCGGCACAGGCGCTGGCCGCAAAAGCCGCCGCCGGAGAGATCGCCCCGGCGGACATCACCGAGCAGGCCCTGAGCGATGCGATGTACACGGCCGGGCAGAAGGACCCGGATTTCATCCTGCGTCCCAGCGGAGAAAAGCGGCTGTCCAACTTCATGCTCTGGCAGGCGGCTTACTCCGAACTGGTGGAAATGGACGTTCTGTGGCCGGATTTCACGCGGGATGACCTGGATGCCGCCATCGAAGAGTTCAACCATCGTTCCCGCCGCTTCGGCGGGCTGTAAAAACAACCAACGGATCCTGCGCACAGGCGCAGACCCGGCACGGCCCGATTGTTCCTCAGGCCGCAGGGGATGCAATGCACCTTTCCGGGAGAACAAAGGAGAACAAAACCTATGAAAACACGCATTATTACTGCACTCGTGGGCATCGTCGTCCTCATCGGCGTCATGTTCACGTTCAACACGCTGATCTTCAATCTGGTCATTGCAGCGATCACACTCATTGCCATCCACGAGATCTACAACGCACTGGGCTTTGAAAAGAAGGATTGGCTGATGTACGCGGTCCTGGTGCCGTATACCCTGCTGGTGATGACTTCCAACTATTCGGTCATGCGCCGTCTGGTCATGCCGGTGTCCTTTGTGCTGGTCACGTTTTACGCCATCTATCTGGTGGTGCGCAACGGAACCATCAGCTACCAGAAGGCCAGCGGTCTGCTTGTGTTTTCGGGCATCGTGATCTTCTGCTTCTACTCCTTTATCCGGCTCAAAGAACTGCTGCCGGTGGAAGTGTTTGGCTATGATGCCGTGTTCTTCATCCTGCTCATCCTGTGCTTTGCCTGGGGCGGCGACACCTGCGCCTACTTTGCGGGCCGCGCCTTCGGCAAGCACAAGCTGTGCCCGGTGGTCAGCCCCAAAAAGACCGTGGAAGGTGCCATCGGCGGCGTGCTGGGCACCATGGCGTTCGGCGTGATCGCTACCCTGATTTATTCTGTGGCTGCAGACCGCATGGAAGCCTTCACCCGCTCCAACATCGGCGTGTCCATGTACGTTATCATTGCGCTGCTGGGCTGTGTGGCAGCGGTGCTGGGCATCTACGGCGACCTGTTCGCCAGCGTGGTCAAGCGCCAGTGCGGCATCAAGGATTACGGCACCATCTTCCCGGGACACGGCGGCATTCTGGACCGCTTTGACAGCGTGATGTTCATTGCGCCGTTCGTTACCATGGTGATCACGGCAGTGTTCTATCGTTAAAAAGCCGACAGGAGGCAGCAGAAAATGGCAAAGAAAATTACGCTTCTGGGGTCTACCGGTTCCATCGGCACCCAGAGCCTGGATGTGATCCGTGCACAGGGCTATGAGGTGTTCGGCCTGTCGGCCAACCGGCAGGTGGACAAAATCTTGCAGCAAGTCGAGGAGTTCCATCCGAAATACGTCTGCATGACCGACCCGGATGCCGCTGCCCGGCTGGACGCGGCGCTGGCCGGCCGTGCCGACGCGCCCAAGCTGCTCACCGGCCCGGAGGGTCTGCGGGAGCTGGCTGCGCTGGACGGCCCGGACGTGGTGCTGAACAGTGTGGTGGGCATCGCCGGCCTGGGGGCCAGCCTGACCGCCATCGAGAGCGGCCACGATCTGGCACTGGCCAACAAGGAAAGCCTGGTTACCGGCGGTCATCTGGTGACCCAGGCGGTGGCAAAGCACGGAGTGCAGCTGCTGCCCGTGGACAGCGAGCATTCTGCCATCTTCCAGTGCCTGCAGGACAAAGAAAGCGCCCCCAGCCTGACCAAAATTCTGCTGACCGCGTCCGGCGGCCCCTTCTTCGGCATGAAGACGGAAGAACTGCGCACCAAGACCAAGGCGGATGCCCTCAAACATCCCAACTGGAACATGGGGGCCAAGATCACCATCGACAGCGCCACCCTGATGAACAAAGGCCTGGAACTGATCGAAGCGGTGTGGCTGTTCGGCCTGCCGCCGGAGAAGATCCAGATCGTGGTGCAGCGCCAGAGCATCGTGCACTCGGCGGTGCAGTTCAGCGACAATTCGGTCATTGCCCAGCTGGGCGTGCCGGATATGCGCATCCCCATCCAGTACGCCCTGACCTACCCCAAGCGGGTGCCGGGCGTGGTGCCGGAGCTGGACTTTGCGGCCCTGAAGGTGCTGACCTTTGACGTGGCCGACGATGAGACCTTCCGCTGCCTGGCGGCCTGCAAAAAGGCTATCCGGAAGGGCGGTCTGGGGCCCTGCGCCGCCAACGGTGCCAATGAGGAAGCCGTCAGGCTCTTCCTGGAAGATAAGATCGGCTTTTTGGACATCGGCCGTCTGGTGGAGGCCGTTGTGGACAGCGACAGCTTCGGCGGGGACTACACCCTGGCCGATGTTTACGAATGTGACCGTATGGCAAGAGAATTCGTGCGGGCACATCTTTGATTTTTAGGAGAACCCATGTCATTTTTGATCACTCTGATCGCGGCACTGTTTGTCTTCAGTGCGGTGATCGCTATCCACGAGTTCGGACATTTTACGGTGGCAAAGCTCTGCGGCATTCAGGTCAACGAGTTTTCCATCGGCATGGGTCCGGCGATCTGGAAAAAGATCCACAAGGGCACCCAGTACAGCCTGCGGGCCCTGCCGGTGGGCGGCTATGTGGCGCTGGAAGGAGAGGAAAGCCCTGAGAGCCAGCAGGCCGAAGCAGCCCGGGAAGACCCGGCACTGGAAAATCCCATCCCGCCGGAACAGCGCACCGGCAAGTCTTTGAACGAAGCCCCTGTCTGGCAGCGGATGCTGGTCATGGCGGCAGGTGCGTTTATGAACTTTGTGCTGGGCTTTGTGGTGCTGCTCATTCTGATCCTGGCACAGGAAGGCCCCATTACCAGCAAGACCATCTACGCCATCCAGGACGGCGCTCTCTGCGGACAGACCGGCCTGCAGGCGGGGGACGAGGTGGTGGCCGTCAACGGGCGGCGCTGCTTTGTGGCCAACGATATGATCTATGAACTGGTGCGCACCGAGCAGTACCGGGCGGACTTCACGGTGAAGCGGAACGGCCAGACCGTGGAGCTGCCGGATGTGCAGTTCGATACCTGGCAGGATGAAGACGGACAGACCCATATGAGCCTGGGCTTTACGGTGTACGGCATTGAAAAAACGCCCCTCAGCGTGCTGAAGGAAGCAGGGAACAGTGTGCTGTACTATGGGCGCATCGTGTTCACTTCGCTGCTGGATCTGCTGAAGGGCCGGGAGAGCATCAACAACCTGTCCGGCCCGGTGGGCATCGTCAGTGCCATCGGGCAGGCGGCCAGCTACGGCTGGAAAGATCTGCTGCAGCTGCTGGTGCTCATCACCATCAATCTGGGCATCTTCAACCTGCTGCCCTTCCCGGCGCTGGACGGCGGCAAGGTGGTGTTCCTGCTCATCGAGGGCATCACCGGCCATGCGGTGCCCGAAAAACTGCAGGGCGGGTTGACTGTGGCGGCATTTGCGCTGCTGTTCGGGCTGATGCTCTTTGCAACCTATAACGATATCGTCCGCCTTGTGACAGGCGCAATGTGAGAAGAAAGGGGAAGCTTCCATGCGGCAGCTCAAACGAGAAGTAAAGATCGGTAATGTGACCATCGGCGGCAAAAATCCCATTGCCGTGCAGACCATGCTCAACGTTCCGGTGGAGGACATCGCGGGCAATGTGGCGCAGGCCAAGCGCTGTGAAGCGGCAGGCTGTCAGATTTTGCGCGTCACCTGCCCCAGCGCGGCGGACGCCAAGTGCATCGAGGCCGTGAAGAACGCGGTGAACATCCCCATCGTGGCGGACATCCACTTTGACTACAAGGCCGCGCTGGCCTGCGCCGACGTGGGCGTGGACAAGATCCGCATCAACCCCGGCAACATCGGCGACGACGACCGTGTGAAAGCGGTGGTGGACGCCTGCCAGCAGAAGAACATCCCCATCCGCATCGGCGTCAACGGCGGCAGTCTGGAAAAGCACATCCTGGCCAAGTACGGTGCCCCGACCCCGGAGGCCATGGTGGAGAGCGCCCTGTACCATGTGCACCTGCTGGAAAAGTTTGATTTCCACAACATCGTCATCTCCATCAAAAACTCCAACGTGCCCCGCATGATGGAGGCCTACCGCCAGCTCAGCGCCGTGACGGACTATCCCCTGCACGTGGGCGTGACCGAGGCCGGCACCTACCAGATGGGCCTGCTCAAGAGCGGCATGGGCATCGGCGGAATGCTGCTGGAAGGCATCGGCGACACCATCCGGGTCTCGCTGGCCGCAGATCCGGAAAAAGAGGTGGAAGCCGGGTACAATATCCTGCGGGCGGTGGGCTTCCCGGTGGCAGGCCCTGAGGTCATCACCTGCCCGACCTGCGGCCGCACCCAGTACCCCTGCACCGAGATCGCCAACGAGGTGGAAAAGCGGCTGCAGGGCTGCAAAAAGTCCATCAAGGTGGCGGTCATGGGCTGTGTGGTCAACGGCCCCGGCGAAGCGCGGGAAGCCGACATCGGCATTGCCGGCGGCAAGGGCGAAGCCGTGCTGTTCGTCCACGGCAAGCCCGTCCGCAAGCTGACCGGGGACAACATCCTGGATCAGTTCATGGATGAAATTTATAAACTATAAGGAGCGGTTTTATGGCGCTTCAAAACAAACTGGGCCTGACCAATGAGGCAGAGCTTGCCCGGGCCGAAGAAAAGATCAGCAAGCAAAAAGCGCTGGAACTGTACGATACCGGCCTGCTGGATACGTTTGAAGTGGGGACCTTTGCGGGCCTTGCAAAGATTCACGCCTATCTGTTCGGTGACATCTACGAGTTTGCCGGGCAGATGCGCACAGTGAACATTGCAAAGGGAAATTTCCGCTTTGCCCCGGTAATGTATCTGCATGCGGCCTTGGAAAGCATCGACGCGATGCCGCAGTCCACCTTTGAGGAGATCGTCGAAAAATATGTGGAGATGAACGTTGCGCACCCGTTCCGGGAAGGCAATGGCCGCAGTACCCGCATCTGGCTGGACTGCATCCTGAAAAAGGAACTGCACCGGGTCGTGGACTGGAGCCGCGTGGACAAGGAAGACTATCTGCTTGCCATGGAGCGCAGTCCGGTAAAGGACCTGGAGATCAAGGCGCTGCTCCATGCGGCGCTGACCGACCAGATCAAAGACCGCGAAGTGTATATGAAGGGCATCGATGCCAGCTACCATTATGAGGGCTACCATGTCTTCAAGACGGAAGCGCTGGCATCGGAAGCCCAGTGAATCAGCATTTTCCGCACCGCTGCTGCACCTGTTTTCCGGGCGCGGCAGTTTGTGCTGTTTTGACAAAGAAAAGGAGCATCGTTTGTGACACCACTTGTTTCCCAGCTCTGGCCGCAGTTCATGGCGGACCCCGCGTTTGCATCCTGCTTCGGGCAGGTCATCGTGGAGCACGCCCGGATGATCCGTCAGGACCGGCAGGTCGTTTTTACCCTGCGCAGTGCTGCTCCGCTGGATAAGGGGCTGTGTGCGCGGCTGCTGGCTTCGCTGCAGCCTGACTATGAAGGCTTTGAATTGAAAATCGAAAATCTGTTCGGCTATGCCACCCTGGACGATGCGGGCCTGCGGGACCTGCTGGAAGAGATGAAGCGGGACGGCGTGCCCATCAACGGCTTTCTGGACCGATGCACCATCTCCATCCTGGGGCAGAACATCACCATCGGGGTATGCCACGGCACCAAGTTTTTGCAGGAGATGGGCTTTGAAACGCTGCTGGCGGAGCGCATTGCCGCCCACACCGGGGTAAAGCCCCGGGTGACCCTGCAGAGCGCAGTGAGCGAGGCCGAGCAGCACCAGCTGGAAGAAAAGCTGGAACGCAAAATCGCACCGCCGGTGGTCAAATTCGAAAAAAAGAGCACGGCCCCGGCCATCAAGGTGGAGGGTCTGAGCCTGACCGACAAGCCGGTGAACATCTTCCACGGCAAAATGTTCACCCCCAAAAATCTCACCCCCCTCAAGGATCTGGGCGGCGAGGGCGGCAAGTGCATGATCTGGGGCGATGTGTTCGCCACCGAGGTCAAGGGCAACTTCCGCAAAATTTATACGGTGTCCATCACCGACTATACCGGCTCCATCAACCTGAAGATCCGCGCTCAGGAGGGCGAGGACTGCTCCAAGTGGGAGAACATCGGCAAGGGCACGACGGTCATCGTGAAGGGCGACTGCTCTTACGACAAGTACGAGCACGACTACATCGTATACCCCTACGATGTGCTGGAAGTGGAGCGCAAAAAGCGGGAAGATACCGCCCCGGTCAAGCGGGTGGAACTGCATCTGCATACCAAGCTGTCCAGTATGGACGGCTTCTGCGACCCCGGCGGCATCGTCAAGCTGGCGCACCGCATGGGGCATCCGGCCATTGCCATCACCGACCACGGCGTGTGTCAGGGTTACCCCGAAGCCATGCTGGCGGCGGATGAGATCCACAAAAAAGACCCGGACTTCAAGCTCATCTATGGCTGTGAAGCCTACTTTGTGGATGACATGGTCCCCTGCGTCTACGGCGTGCAGGATCAGCCGCTGACCGGCGAATTCTGTGTCTTCGACACCGAGACCACCGGCCTGGATCCCGGCGTGGAGTACCTGACCGAGATCGGTGCGGTCATCATCCGCAACGGCGAGGTGGTGGAAGAGTTTGATACGTTTGTCAAGCCGGGCAAGCCCATCACCCCCAAGATCACCGAGCTGACCGGCATCACCAATGAGATGGTGGCGGACGCCCCCAGCGAAAAGGAAGCGCTGGAAGCGTTCCTCAAGTTCGCGGACGGGCGCATTTTGGTGGGCCACAACGTGCATTCCTTCGATATGCGCTTTGTACGCGCCGCCGCCAAGCGCAGCGGCATCAAGCTGGAAAATGTGACCTACATCGATACCCTGACCATGGCGCAGGCCATGTATCCCGGCCTGCACAACTACAAGCAGGGCACCATCAACAAGCACCTGGAACTGCCCGCCTACGAAGCCCACCGCGCCTGCGAGGATTCCGCCGCGCTGGGCCGCATCTTCTGCGTCATGCTCAAGGACCTGGAGGAAAAGCAGGTCACGAAGATCAGCGAGATCAACACGGGCCTGGGCGGCAACCGCGAGGTGCTGAAAAAGAAATATTACCACCTCATCATTCTGGTCAAGAACCAGATGGGCCTGAAAAATCTGTACAAGATCGTCAGCGAGGCCCACGTCAACTACTTCTTCAAAAAGCCCCGTGTGCCCCGCAGCCTGCTGAACAAGTACCGCGACGGCCTCATCCTGACCTCTGCCTGTGAAGCGGGCGAGCTTTACCGCGCCATCGTGGAGGGACGCTCCTACGAGGAATTGAAGAAGATCGCGGCCTATTACGATGTGCTGGAGATCCAGCCGCTGGGCAACAACGCCTATATGGTCCGCGAGGGCAAGGTGGACAGCGAAGAGGTCATCAAGGACTTCAACCGCACCGTCATCCAGCTGGGCGAAGACCTGCACAAGCCGGTCATCGCCACCGGCGACGTCCATTTCACCGAGCCGGAAGACGCCATCTACCGCTCTGTCCTTCAAGCGGGCAACGGTTTCAAGGATGCCGACAACCAGCCGCCGCTGTTCTACCGCACCACCGAGGACATGCTGAAACAGTTCAGCTATCTGCCCAAAGAAAAGGCGTATGAGATCGTCGTGACCAACCCGCGCAAGATCGCGGCTTCCATCGACGGCAATGTCCGTGCCATCCCGCGCGGCACCTACCCGCCCAGCATCGAGGGTGCAGAGCAGCAACTGCGCGATGCAACGTGGGAACACGCCAAGCGGGACTACGGCGACCCGCTGCCGGAGATCGTCGAGAAGCGGCTGCAAAAGGAGCTGGACTCCATCTGCGGCCACGGCTACGCGGTCCTGTACGTCATCGCGGTCAAGCTGGTGGCCTACTCCAACGCGGGCGGCTATCAGGTGGGCAGCCGTGGTTCGGTCGGCTCGTCGGCTGTGGCCCACTTCTCCGGCATCTCGGAGGTCAACAGTCTGCCGCCCCACTACCGCTGCCCCAAGTGCAAGTACAGCGAATTCATCACGGACGGCAGCGTGGATGACGGCTTCGACCTGCCGGACAAGAACTGTCCCCACTGCGGCACCCGGATGCTGGTGGACGGCCACGATATCCCCTTCGAGACCTTCCTGGGCTTCTACGGCGACAAGGAACCGGATATCGACCTGAACTTCTCGGGCGAGTACCAGTCCAACGTCCATCGCTACACCGAAGAGCTGTTCGGCAAGGCCAACGTGTTCAAGGCGGGCACTGTGTCCGGCATCCAGGACAAGACCGCCTATGGCTACGTCAAAAAGTATCTGGACGAGCGGGGCCGCACCGTGAACCACGCCGAGGAAAACCGCCTGACGCTGGGCTGCACCGGCGTCAAGCGCACCACCGGTCAGCACCCCGGCGGCATGGTCGTCGTGCCGGACACCTATGAGATCTACGATTTCTGCCCCATCCAGCACCCGGCGGATGACGTGGCGGGCGGTCTGCTGACCACCCACTTCGAATTCAAGTACCTGCACGACACCCTGCTCAAGCTGGACGAGCTGGGCCATGATATGCCCACCTTCTACAAGTACTTCGAGGAATACACCGGCATCCCGGTGGACTCCATCCCCATGAACGACCCCAAGGTGTACAGCCTGCTCACCAGCCCGGAAGCACTGGGTGTGACCCCGGAGCAGATCGACAGCCAGACCGGCACCTTCGGCATCCCGGAAATGGGCACGAACTTCGTGCGCGGGATGCTGGTGGAAGCCCGGCCCAAGAACTTCTCGGAGCTGATCCAGATCTCGGGCTTGTCCCACGGCACCGATGTCTGGACCGGAAACGCCGATGAGCTGATCCGCAGCGGCACCTGCACCATTGCGGAGGTCATCGGCTGCCGTGACAGCATCATGCTGTACCTTCTGCGCAAGGGCCTGGAACCGAAGATGGCCTTCGACATCATGGAGGCTGTGCGAAAAGGCAAGGTGGCCAAGGGCGGTTTCCAGCCCGGCTGGGAGGAAGCCATGCGGGAGCACGAGGTGCCGGACTGGTACATTGAGAGCTGCCGCAAGATCAAGTATATGTTCCCCAAAGCCCATGCGGTGGCCTACCTGATGTCGGCCATCCGCCTGATGTGGTACAAGCTGTACCGGCCGCAGGCGTTCTATGCGGTGTACTTCACCGTGCGCGGCGATGACATCGACTACGAAGCCGCTGTGGGCGGCGCGGCGGTGGCTCGTGCCCACATGGAGGAGGTCAAGCGCCGCCTGAAAGAAGAGAAAAACGCCAAGGATGAAGATGTGCTGGTCAGTCTGCAGCTGGTCAACGAGATGCTGGTGCGCGGCTACGAGTTCCTGCCCATCGAGCTGGGCAAGAGCTACGGCTCCAAGTATGTGGTGGAGGACGGCAAGGTCCGCCTGCCGTTCTGCTCCCTGAAGGGCCTCGGCGGTGCTGCCGCCGAGGCCTTGGAGCGGGTGACCATCCACGGCGAAGACTACCTGTCCATTGAGGAACTGCAGCAGGCTTCCGGTGTGGGTGCCAGCGTGCTGGACCGTCTGCGTCAGGTGGGCGCCCTGGGCGACCTGCCCGAGAGCAGCCAGGTGAGCTTCTTCTGAAAAATACGGACAAAACAAAAAGCCTGCACGGCAAAATGTGCAGGCTTTTTTGTTTGCGGCTCAGCGCAGCAGCGGCAGATTGCCGGTGAGCTTGTTCACCTTCTTTTTGGGACCGCAGAGTGCTACTCCAAAATAGGAAAGGTCTGCCTCGGCGGCAGTGTGCATTTTGCCGATGAATTCCTCATAGGTCTTGCAGCTCTGGGCAAGGTCGGAGAAATCCACCACTGTCACTTCCTCGAACTCCGGGGCAAACAGGGCCTCCCGCAGGGCTTTCAGGCGTTCCGGCGTGCCTTTGAGGATGGGCACCGGGAACTCGATGATGCCGAGGTGCAGGTTTCCGCTTTGGTCGGCCACGTCCGCACCCACAACCTCGGGCAGCTTTTTGCCCAGGGTGATGCCCTGTCCCAGCAGCTGACGTGCCATTTGAATGCGGATTGCTTCCAAATAGCGGTAAGGCGTGATGCCTTTTGCCTGCACAAAGGCACGCAGCAGGGTCGATTTGCTCAGACCTGCGCAGCGGCAGAGCTGTTCCAGATTGAGATGTTCGGCATAGTGCTGCCGGATAAAGGCACAGACCGCTTCCACTTCCTGCGGGGCGGTTGGAACGCTGTGCACGGAGGACGGGCCGCAGCGCTCCAGCAGTGCGGAAAACAGATAGAACAGGAATTCTTCTTTTTGAAAACCGGCATCGCCCCGCAGCACCAGTTCGTGCAGAGTGCGCAGGCAGTCGGCCAGCACATCATCCCGCAGGACATTCTGCGCAAAGCGGGGCAGCGTGCGGGTGCTGGTGATTTCTTCGGCAAGAGCGAGCATGGTATTTTGCGGGATGTTGAAGGCCCGGTAGGCAAAGGGGCCGCCATCGCTCTGGGTGCAGCCGTGGCTGTCGCCGGGGTTGAGCAGCAGAATGTCACCCGGCCGCAAGGCATATTCCCGATTTTTGCAGCAGAGAGTGCGCCAGCCTGTCTCGACCAGGCCCAGCACATAGTGCTCGTGGAAATGGTTCGGGAAGGGCTGCACGATGCCCGCAAAGCGGTAGGCTTCCAGACACAATTGCCGGTCGTATACCACGGTGCGCAGTTTTGTGGGCTTCACAGCGGGGCACCTCCTTTCCAAAGGCATTGTAGCGCAAAAAATGCGGGAAGTCTTGTAAGATATCGTCAAATCTCCCGAAGGGCAAGGTCTTCTGCATGGGACGGTCACGCATAATAAAAAGCTCCCCCTTTCGGGGGAGCTGGTATCAAACAAAGGGAGCGGACTGAGCGGGCTCGACCCGTGCAGCGAATGCTTACTCCACGCTGATCATATAATAATACACGGGCTGGCCGCCGCGGATGTGGCTGACTTCCACATGGTTGGGGCACTTTGCCTTCACGATCTCGGTGACCTTCTCGGCGTCCTCGTCGCTGACGTCACAGCCGGAAATGATGGTCACGAAGCTGGAATCCTTTTTGCACATACCGCGGGCCAGACGGTAGGTGGCCTTGGTGATGTCGGTGGAGGTGGCAACGATCTTGCCGTTCTCCAGGGCCATGATCTCACCCTTCTTGATGCGCTTGCCGTCGTACTCGCTGTCGCGGGCGGCGTAGGTGATCAGGCCGGTGGACACCTTGTCGGCTGCAGCCATCATGTTGATGGTGTTGGTCTCGGCGTTCACGGAGGGGTCAAAGTTCAGCATGGCGGTGATGCCCATGGGCACGGTGCGGGTGGGCAGCACGATGACCTGACGGTCGGCCAGCTTCTCGGCCTGCTCGGCGGCCATGATGATGTTCTTATTGTTGGGCAGCACGAACACGGTCTTGGCGGGCACGCTCTGGACAGCGGCCAGAATGTCCTCGGTGGCGGGGTTCATGGTCTGACCGCCGGACACCACGGCATCCACAGCCAGGTCGGTGAACACGGCCTTCAGGCCCTCACCGGCGGCAACGGCCACAAAACCGTAGTCACGGCTGGGATCCACCGCCGCATAGATGAACTCGCTGGCCTGAGAGGTGGACTTCTCAGCAGAAGCCTGCTTTTCCAGGCTCTTGCCCTGCTTCTGGCGGGCCAGGAACTGCTCGTGCATATTCTCAATCTTGAAGTTGGTCAGGTAGCCGTACTTGATGGCCTCGCTCAGGATCTTGCCGGGGTCAGCGGTGTGAACGTGCAGGTTGATGACGTCATCGTCCTCAATGCAGACCACGCTGTCGCCGTTGGACTCGGCAAAGGCACGCATCTTGGCGGCGCTGGCGCCCTCGTTCTTGTTGATGAGGAACTGGGTGCAGTAGCCGTTCTTGATGTCCTCCACCTTCATCAGGTCATCGGTGAAGACGCCCTTGCCGGCGTTCTCGGTGGAAAGCTTGGCCTTGTTGGGGGCAGGCTCACCGCCGGCCACGATGGCTTCGCCGTGGAAGACCTTGCCCATGCCCTCGAAGATGATCAGGATGCCCTGGCCGCCTGCGTCCACGACGCCGGCCTTCTTCAGAACGGGCAGCAGGTTGGGGGTATCGTCCAGCGCCTTCTGGCCGGCGGTCATCACCACGTCCCACAGGGCGGGCACATCGGCGGCGCCGCAGGCAGCGGCTTCCTCGCTGGCCACGCGGGCCACGGTCAGAATGGTGCCCTCGGTGGGCTTCATGACGGCCTTGTAGGCACCCTCGACGCCCTTCTTCAGAGCTTCCACGATGTCCTCGGCACCGGCTTCCTTCTTGCCTTCCAGCGCCTTGGAGAAGCCGCGGAACAGCAGGCTGGTGATGACGCCGGAGTTGCCGCGGGCACCGCGCAACATGGCGGAAGCGGCAGTCTTGGCGGCTTCGCCCACGGTGCAGCTGTCATCCAGGGCTTCCAACTCCCGGACGGAAGCGCCGATGGTCATGCCCATGTTCGTGCCGGTGTCGCCGTCCGGAACCGGGAAGACGTTCAGCTCGTCCACGCGGGAGCGCTGATTGTTGATGTTGTTGGCGCCGGAAATGATGGCGTCACGCAGGATCTTACCAGAAATCATTGTTTTTAACTCCTTATCTCGCCAAAGGCAGACCGCCCCGGCATCGGGTTTGCAGACAGAATCAGGCGATCACATCGTCCACCGAGACGATCACGCGGGCAACCTTCAGGCCGGTGGCCTGCTCGACTTCGTCCTTGACGCGGTGCGAAATGCTGCGCGCGGCGGTAGAGATGTTCAGCCCGTAGCTGACAGCGATGTGCAGCTCGATCACAAGACGGCCGTTCTCCTGTGTGACGCGGACGCCTTTTTCGGAGTAGTCCGAGCCGTGCACCAGACTGCGCACGGCATCGGTCATATCACGGGGCTCCATGGCGGCAACACCGTAGCAATGTTTGGCTGCCTCACCCACGAGGGTCGAAAAATACCCGGCGGTAAAGCTGACATCCCCCAGAGGGAAACGGGAAGTGATCATAGTCGCTCTGCTCCTTTTATAGTAGTTTATCCGAAAAAACAGGCTTTGTCTGGGGCCGGGTGTGTTCCGGAACCGGAAACCACACCAAAAAACACCCACTCTATTATACAACTTCCGCGTGCTGTTGTACAGTTCAAATTGCGGGTTTGCGTGGAAATCGATTTGAAAGAGACGATCCGGGCAGAGAAGCCTGCAAACGAAAAATATTAAAAAGGAAAACTTTTCCACACGCGACAGCCTGTGTGCCGATTCGACCCGGGCGGTCTGGTATGCTGGAACACGGCGCGGTGTGCTGCGGAAACGCAAAGTATGACCCATAAGAAAAAACAATCTGTTAAAAAATTATAAAACCTGCCTTCAGATGCTTTTCCTGTCTATGAAAAAGTGCTAAAATGAAAGCAGAGAGACCGCCGCCGCACCGGCGGCTGACAGGTTGTGCAGGAGAGAGCGGAGACCCGGCTGCGCACGGCGCAGAATATACTGTTTAGGAGCTGTAGTCATGAATATCTTGTTTTTCCTTTCCCCCAAGCAGGACTTGATGTATGTGTACGATGATTTCACCCTCCGGCAGACGCTGGAAAAATGGGAGAACAACCGCTATGCGTCCATCCCGGTGCTGAACCGGCAGGGCAAATATGTGGGCACCCTGACCGAAGGGGACATTCTGTGGGGGCTGAAGAAGTTCCACGGGCTGGACCTGGAAGCAGCCGAAGAGGTGCCCATCTCGGCCTTTCCGCACAAGCGGGATTACAAGGCCGTGACCGTGACCACCAGCATGGATCAGCTGGTGGAAGCCGCCATGAATCAGAACTTTGTGCCCGTGGTGGACGACCGCGGGATCTTTATCGGCATCGTGCGGCGGCAGGCCATCATCCGCTACTGCTACGATAAATCCCGCGCGGCGGAAAAGCAGGCCCGCACCGAGCGCCCGGTGCCGCAGTATGCCGCGGCACACTGAAAAGCGGCCGCGTATCCGTATCATAACGAATAAAAAGGTGTTCTCTGCCGTCCGGCCCGTTTTGCGCAGGCCGGGCGGCACTTTTTTGCGCGGCGCGGGAAGGCCGGTGGGCAGGCAGCCGGAAATTTCGTCAGATTGCATAACACTTTTGCAACGGTTATGTTGCACTGTGACGAAAATCGGTATTTTTGTAACAAAACCGTTGCAAAGGCTTACGGGGGGTATACTACAAATCAAAGAGAATCACCGCGCATCGAAACATTGGGCAAACCAGCCGAAAGACTGGGACGCAAAGTTACAGGGCCTGTAACATGGCAGTCAGCTGCACAAAAAAAGGAGCCGTCTGTCAGGGGTTGGCAGCGCGGCAAGCATTTTGGTCTGCAGTCCGGAGCCGCCTCTGTCTGGTACAGGGGCGGCTCCTTTTGCATACCGGTGCGCGGACGGTCAGGGGGAATGGGTTTCCCCCGGGAGGTATGGAGCATGAAGTACAAACAGCTTGGCTTGCGGGTGCTCTCCACAGCGGCCCTCATGTCCATCGTGTCGTCCATTGCGGCATCGGCGTTTGCGGGGGTGTATTACATCAACGAGGGCAACATTGATGTCGATGTGGACGCAGACGGCAAGGTCAAAGTCACCCAGAACGGCACTACCTATGAAGACGAAAACGGCAAGGTGATCATCCGCGGCGGTTCTGCAGACGATTACGAGGATGGCCGCACCGATAAGGGCATTCCCCAGACGGAAGAGACCACCATTGGCGAGACCTATACGACCGAAGAAGAACCGGCAGAGGAGCCTGCGGCAGAAGAAATCGCTGAAGGCACGCAGGAGGCTGAGGAAGAAGCGCCCGCCGAGGAACCGGAAACGGAAGAGACCACCGGAACACCGACCGAGCGGGAAGCCCCGGATACCGCCATGGATGGCATGACGGTTGACGAGACGACCGGCAAAATGAGCGGCTATTATGTGGCATCCGGCCCCAAGTCTGAGACCACGGAGGAGGACATCGAGTCCACCGGCAATACCATTTCCATCAAGAACGATTGGGTAAAAGAAGCCTTTAAGTTCATTCTGGAAAATGTCAACATCGTAAACAGGGACACGAGCAAAGCCGCCATGTCTGTGACCGGTCAGGGCGATACCACTGTGGAGCTGGACGGCAACAATGTCCTGAAAAATGATGGCTACAACAACAAACACGCGGCCCTTGAGAAAAACGGTGATGCAACGCAGACCGGCACCCTGACCATTACCGACGAAGACGAAATTGACGGAGACGACAGCAAGCGCGGCAGTCTGACTGCAGCCACTGGAGGTTATAGCGGCGCAGCCATTGGCGGCGGAGAAAGCTATACGAGCAGTAAAAAGGATGGCTCTGATGGCAACCACATCCACATTGACGGCAATGCCTATGTGGTGGCGAAGGGCAGTGACCGAGCCATCGGCGGCAGCAGCCAGGAAAGCAGAGAGGGCAAAGCCGGCGATGCAAAAGACATTGTGATCTCCGGCACCAGCACCGTCTATGCAGAAGGCGGTATTGGCAGCGGCGGTACCGGCACATACGGAAACAAGGGCGGCGATACGGATATTACCATTAAAGGAAACAGTACGGTTTACGCAAATTCAAGGGGCAACAACTATGCAAGCGGCGACAATGGCGGAACAACGATCGGCAGTGGTTATGGTGGAGATGCAACCATCCGGATCGCAGGAAATGCAAAAGTAAAATCCGTGATTTCTGTGTATTACAGTTATTTGAAGAAGTACGTCTCTGACGATACGGGTGTCGGCATTGGCGGTTATGGCGGCAATGCCGACATTACCATTGCGGATGATGCCATCATCGGCGATGGCAGCTCTTCCATTGGCAGCAGCGGATATGCTGATTATCAGGATAAAACGACGACCATCACGATTTCCGACCGTGCAGCAATCGGAGAAATGCTGGATGGCACATACATTGGCACCAATGCATCAAGCCCTAGCCATGGCGAAAAACAAAATGCGGACATTACCATTCAAGACAATGTGTGGATCAAAAATGTGTCCCGTATTGGAACCAAAACGGGCAATGCAATCATTAAAATTCTGGATAACGCAACGATAAATATGGTGGGAAGCGGTACTACTCTTGGCTCAAGTTACAGCGCTGCTGATATTACATTGGGCGGAAAGTCTGCAGAGGACAAAGAAGAGGGCACCGTTACCATCAACGCAACGGGCGGCTCAGGAACGGATAAGCCCTACGATACATCCGTAGGAAGTCATCCCACGGGCTTTGGTATCATTGGCAGCAATGGCGGTGCGACCCTGAACTTTGGCGGAAAGGTCAAACTCGTTCTGAAAAATGCACAGGAAGGGAAGATTGGCCCCCTGCCGTTTATCCATGTGAAAGATCCGGATGGGCACTGGAGCTATGTGGAACCGACCGATGAGCAGATGAAGGAACTGCTCAAAGATAACGCAGAGGTGTCCATTGACTATGTGAAAGCGGACGGAACCGTGACCAAAATCGCCCACAGCTCCGACCTGTGCGAAGTGGAAGACGGCAAGGAAATGGACGTGGTCGTTGAACCTACCTGCACCACCCCGGGCAAGGGCCAATTTACCTGCGCTTACGAGAAAAACCGCGGCGTGACCGGCGATGACCTGTACCATACCGGCGTGGTGAAAGAGGTGGAAATTCCGGCTCTGGGCCACGACTTTGGCGACTGGCACGTGACCAAGAAGGCTACCTGCAAGGAAGAGGGCGAAATGCAGCGCGAGTGCCAGCGTGAGGGCTGCACTGAGGTGGAGACTGAGCCCATTGCGGTTGACCCCGCGAACCATGTGCATACCAAGGTAATCAACCAGCAGGATGCCACCTGCGAGGAGCCGGGCTACACCGGCGACACCGTGTGCGATACCTGCGGCAAGGTGCTGGAGAGCGGCACCGCGCTCCCCGCCACCGGTTCCAACGACAGCAATGCCGCCTGCGAACTGCACGTGGTGGTGCCCGGCAGCACCCAGCGCGAGCTGTGGTTCACCGTGCGTCAGAGCGGCGGTGAGCGCACTTACACCTGCAAGCAGGACAACGCCACCCTGACCGGCTTTCTGGAGACCCTGCAGTACCTGCAGAGCCAGGGCGCAGACACCATCGTGTTTGTGACCAATGGCCGCGTCAGCCGCTTTGCGGTGGCCGACCTGCTGGCCCTGTGCAATGAGGGCGATGTGTTCTACCTCTGCCATACCGCAGACGCAGAACCCACCCTGCTCATCATTGCCAACGACCATACCGAGCTGCTGAACAGCTGAGCAGCCCCGGCGCATCCAGTCATCTTCATACCCCACGATAAGCCCCGCACTGCGTTCCGCAACCGCAGTGCGGGGCATTTTTTGCGCAAAGATCCGCGAAGAGATCTTCGAAGTCCGACTTATGGGATGAAGAATATGCGATAATACCCTTGCAGGAAGCCCGGCGCGGCTGGAACCGCCCGGCGCAGGCCGGCTTCCGCCGAGAACCGGAAAGCAGGAGGGGAACACGATGAAGGAGTTTGAGATGCGTTATGTGGGGAGCCATGTGGAAGTGTACAGCAGCAGCGGGGTGTTCCTGTTTTCTGCAGACACCGTGCGGGAGGCGATGGAGGAGCTGGAAGCATGATGCGGCAGGCAGCAAAGCAAAATGTAAAATTCGTGTAAAATAATTGAAAAATATCGACGCGCCCGCAGTGAAGAACCGGGAAAATGTGTAGAAAAAGTGATTTTCTTGTAAAATAAACCTTGTTGTCGCAGGGTACTTGATGGTATAATAACAGCATACGGCTGCCAGAACGGATCTGCTTGAAGGTTCTGGCGGCTGTGTGCTGTAAAGATCCAAGGAAAGATCACATTTAGGAGTATCGTTATGGATATCACACACATTACCTCTCTGCTGGGCGGAATTGCGCTGTTTCTGTATGGTATGTCGATCATGGGCGCGGGCCTGGAAAAACTGGCCGGCGGCAAGATGCAGGGCGTGCTGCAGAAACTGACGTCTTCTACCATCAAAGGTGTTATTTTCGGCACACTGATCACCGGCGTCATCCAGTCCTCGGCTGGCACGGTGGTCATCTGTGTCGGCCTGGTGAACTCGGGCATCATGACCCTTACGCAGTCGGTCGGCGTGATCATGGGTGCAAACATTGGTACAACGGTCACGGGTCAGCTCATCCGCATGGCGGATATCTCAGGCGACAGCCTGTGGCTGACCCTGATCCAGCCCAAGACGTTTGCGCCCGTGGTGGCGTTTGTCGGCTGCATTTTTTATGTCTTTCTGCGCAATGCCAAGAAAAAGAACATTGGTCAGATCATGCTGGGCTTCGGCATCCTGTTCACCGGCATGAGCCTGATGGACACCGGCGTGTCCCCCCTGCGCGAGAGCGCTGTGTTCCAGAACCTGTTCGTGACCATGACCAACCCCATCCTGGGTGTTCTGGTGGGTCTGGTGGTCACCGTGATCATCCAGTCCTCTTCCGCTTCGGTGGGTATCCTGCAGGCGCTGTCCAGCACCGGACTGGTCACCTTCAGCTCGGCCATCCCCATCATCCTGGGTGCCCACATCGGCACGGCCTTCACCCCGCTGCTGACCATCGGCGGCTCCTCCAAGGACGGCAAGCGTGCCGCTTTGATCCATCTGTATTTCAACGTCATCGGCAGTGTCATCCTGCTGGCGCTGATCTATGCGGTGCAGTTCACCATCGGCATCCCCATGTGGCATGACGTGATGAATAAGAGTTCCATTGCGAATATCCATACCCTGTCCAGCGTCTGCGCCATGCTGCTGTTCCTGCCCTGCAGCGGCGTGCTGTCCAAACTGGCCATGCTCACCGTGCCGGACAACGCCGAGGAAGCACAGGAACTGAGTATGCCCGTGCTGGACGAGCGTCTGTACAAAAGCCCGGCTGTTGCCCTGCAGCAGGCCAAGAACGCGGTGGTCAAGATGTCCCGCCGTGCGGCCCGCAACGTCAACCTGGCCACCCCGCTGCTGCTGAAGATGGATGAAGAGACCGTCAGCGCCATCAAGGTGCGGGAAAACCTCATCGACCGCATGGAAGTGGCCATCTCCAACTACCTTATCAAACTGACCGATCAGGAGCTTGGTGATGACGAGAGCCATGCCGTGACCGAGCTGCTGAACTTTGTCACCGAGTTTGAGCGCATCGGCGACTACGCCGTGAACATCATGGAAAAGGCGGAGGAGCTGGAAGAGAAGGAAGCGCAGTTCAGCGAGAGCGCCCAGAAAGAGCTGCAGCTGCTGGAAAACGCCATGGAGCGCATCCTGACCCTGACCAATGATGCCTTTGAGAACAACGATACCCGCTCGGCCAGCCAGGTGGAGCCGCTGGAAGAGGTCATTGATGTGATGGTGGAACGCCTGCGCGATCAGCACATCCGCCGCCTGAAGGACGGTGTGTGCTCCATCGATACCGGCGTGGTCTTCCTGGATGTGCTGAACAATGCGGAGCGCATCTCGGACCACTGTTCCAACATTGCGGCCCGCATGATCGGCATGGAGGCCGGCGAGGATTACGATTCCCACACCCTCAAGAGCATCATGCATCACAACCCCACCAAGGACTATATGCTGGAATACGAGGAGTGCTGCAAGACCTACCTCAAACCGCTGGAACAGCTGGAAGCATGATCGCTTTTTTGACGGAGAGGGCGAGCTGTTTAAAGTAAAATATCCACACTCGTTTTTCGCGGAACTTTTCGGAAAAGCGCGTGTGGATTTTTGTTTGTCACCCGCCCAGGTCTTCCAGCAGGCGGTCCAGCGCCCGGTCTCCGGTAACGGTAAAGCCGCGCTTGATCCGCAGGGCATCGTTTTCCGGCAGGAGATTGACGTAAATGTCTGTGACCTCCTGCAGGGCGTCCGGGGTGCCATCCGGTTTGCAGGTGTATACCGCCAGATGTCCGCCTACGTCACACAGATAGTACGGCTGGGCGTCTAGCTCCGGCAGTGCCTGCGCGGCCAGGCTGGGTGTGACGGAGTCCGGCGGCGTCTCTGACCCGGCAGGGGAAGAGGGCGGCTCCACGCGGGGCAGGGCCATCCAGAACAGACTGAACACAAGGGTGAACACACAAAGCCCGTAAAACAGACACAGGGAAAGCTTGCGCATGGGAAAAACTCCTTTCGTTGGTGCAGCCCGGAAGGGGGGGACACCTGCCGGAAGTATGGGCGGAATTGCCGTGCGGAAAACATTTTTCACAGCGGAACGCTGTACTTTGCGGGGCAGAGTGTGCTATACTAAGCATAACTGAGCGGTCTGCCCGGGCATCGATGAAGATTGGTTCTTGCCCGTGTCTGGCCTGCGTGCTATAATATGGTATCGTATGATAGCGTTTTGTGCCTATTTTTGAGAAACTGACAGCGCCGCTGCGCGCTGAATGGAATTGAACTGGGTCAGGAGGCGATCCCCATTTCCAAGAATGAAATGCAAAAGATCCATCGGAACGACGGGGGAACATCTTCCCCGCAGGCGACGGGACGAAAAGTAAACGTGAACAACAGCCGCAGAGAACCTTCGGCAAAGCCGCCGAAGGAGCCAAAGGAACCGAAGGAGAAGAGCCGGCACCCGATCCTGCGGTTCCTTGGCCGGGCGATCGCAACGGTGGTGTGCCTGGGCATCATGCTGGGTTGCCTGGTGTCGGTGGGCGCTGTGCTGTATGTGGTGCAGGCGACCGCCAACGACGGCGACCTGCTGGATCTGGACAACATTGAACTGAGCCAGTCCAGTGTGGTCATGGCCACCGACCCGGACACCGGGGCACAGGTGGAGTACGCGACCCTGCGCTCTTCCAACAGCCACCGCGTGTGGGCGGATCTGGAGCAGATCCCGACCAACCTGCAGTATGCGTTCATCTGCACCGAGGACAAGGATTTTTACAATGAGCCGGGCGTCAACTTCAAGCGCACGATCGGCGCCATGGTCAACGAGTATCTGCTGCCCATCTACAGCTCCAAGCAGGGTGCATCCACACTGGAGCAGCAGCTCATCAAAAACCTGACCGATGATGACAGCGCCAGCGGCATCGAGGGTGCTCTGCGCAAACTGCGCGAGATCTACCGTGCGCTCTGCCTGAGCCGCAGTTACTCCAAGGAGACGATCCTGGAAGCGTACCTGAACACCATCAGCTTCACCGGTACCATTCAGGGCGTGCAGACGGCGGCGAACGAATACTTCAACAAGGATGTCAGCCAGCTGACCCTGTGGGAGTGCGCTACCATTGCATCCATCACCAAGAATCCTACCAACTACAACCCCTATACCAACCCCGAGAATCTGATCAACCGCCGCAACTTCCTCATGTACAATATGTGGCAGCAGGGCGTGATCTCGGAAGAAGACTACCGCAATGCAGCGGCGCAGCCGCTGGTGCTGGCCGAGGATGACAGCAGCAAGAAGAACACGTCCGTCACCTCTTACTTTACCGATGCCCTGTTCAGCGAGCTGGTGCAGGACATCATGGCCAAGGAGAACATTTCGGAGTCCGAAGCGCAGAAGCTGCTGTACACCGGCGGCTTTACGATCGAGGCCACCGTCAACACCAAGGTGCAGTCCGCCATGGAGAATCTGATGCGGAACGATGGTGACGCCTACTTCCCGGCCGGCTGGCATGAGGAAGAGGTCACCTCCATTTCGGACGATGATGTGCAGGTCATGAACGAGGACGGCACCCCCAAGACCCGCACCGGCGAGGATGGCACGGTCTACTACTACCGCAATGTGCGCACCCAGGCGGCCATGGTCACGCTGGACTATGACGGCAATGTGGTGGCACTGGTGGGTGGTGTCGGCGAGAAGACCAAGAGTCTGTCGCTGAACCGCGCTTACAGCGTGACCCGGCAGACCGGTTCGACCATCAAGCCCATTGGCGCGTATGCGCTGGGCGTGGAGTATGGACTGGTCAACTGGTCCACCATGCTGAACAACTCGCCCCTGTACCAGAAGCAGGATATGATCATCCGCGATGAGGATTACTGCCGCAAGAACGGTCTGATGGGACTGTCGGACAAGCAGCTGCGCAAGTATCCCAATGCATGGCGCAGCTGGCCCCGCAACTACGGCGGCAACTACGGCGACAACACGGATCTCCCGCTGTGGAACGGCCTGGCCCGCTCCCTGAACACCATTGCGGTGCGGGTGGGCGACCTGGTGGGCGCAAGCAACATCTTCAATTTTGTGTACAATACCCTGCAGCTGGATACGCTGGATCCCACCAATGACGTGGGTCTGGCCCAGATGGTCATGGGCAGCCAGACGCACGGCGTCACCCCCATGGCACTGGCGGCGGCGTTCCAGATCTTCTACGATGGAGAGTACACCACCCCGCATCTGTACACCCGTGTGCTGGATCGGGACGGCAACATCTATCTGGAAAATAACGCCACCAGCTATCAGGCACTGACCAGCGATACGGCCTATGTCATGAACCGTCTGCTGAAGAACGTGCTGTACTCCAGCGTGGGCACCGCCAGCGGCCGCTACCCCAACTCCAACGGCATGGAAGCCTTTGGCAAGACCGGTACGGCCAGCGATGAGAAAGACCTGTGGTTCGTGGGCGGCACGCCGTACTACGTCACCGCTGTGTGGTGGGGCTACGATGCGCCGTATGACATGACCAAGACCCTGACCAAGCAGCAGGCCAAGACCCGTACCTGCGTCACCGCCTGGAAGGCTCTGATGGAGCAGGTGCAGGCCGATCTGCCGTACAAGGCTTTCCCGGCTTCGGACGGTGTCGTGGAGCGCCGCTACTGCACCCAGAGCGGTCTGCTGGCCAGCGGTTCCTGCCCCAGCACGGCAGTGGGCTATTACCGCGCCGATGACCTGCCGGCCACCTGCAACTACTCGCACGCTTCGGCATCTGCACCTGCGGCGTCCTCCAGTGCTCCGGCACAGACGGAAAGCACCCCGGAGCAGACTGTCATTCCGGCGGATACAGGTAATCTGGATACAGATTGATTCTGTTCCTGTCCTGCGGACAGAATGGGAAAAATCATACTTTCCCGGGGAAAGCGTTGCAATTCCGGCAAGGAAAAACAGCACTTCACAAGTCAAAACTGGATAATCTGACAAAAACGCATCCGACCTCTTGCATTGCAGGGGGCCGGATGTTATTATATTCACTGCAAGAACACTTGTGTTTGTGAGGTGAACAAGTTGGAACGCCGCTTTTATCTGGTGGACGCACAGGTTTTGCCGGAGGTTTTCCTCAAGGTGGTACGCGCCAAGGAGCTTTTGGCCAGCGGAGAGGCCCGCAGTATTTCGGCGGCCACCCGCGCGGTGGATCTGTCGCGCAGTGCGTTTTATAAGTATAAGGATTGTATTTTTGATTCCGAGAATGGCCGCGAGGTCATTACGGTCATGGCAACGCTCCGGGATGAGACCGGAGCACTGCAGAGCCTGCTGGCCGGCATCAGTGCCGCCGGAGCCAGCATTGTGACCATCAACCAGTCTACGCCGGAAAACGGAGCTGCACTGGTGGCGGTGACCATCCGCACCGATACGATGCAGATGACGCCGGAAGAACTGACCGAGAAGCTTTCCCGCCAGCGCATGGTGGTGGGGGTGCACTGCGGGTACAACCTGTAAGGCAGATTTTCAGAGCATAGGAAAACGAGGGGAACGATATGGCTAAAATTGCAATTCTGGGTTTCGGCACCGTGGGCAGCGGTGTCTATGAGGTGCTGTGCCGCAATGCGGCAGGCGTCTCCCGCCGTGCCGGGGAACCGGTGGAGGTCAAGTACATTCTTGACCCGAAGGATTTTTCGAACCATCCGGCGGCGGACCTGTTCGTCAAGAGCATTGACGTCATCCTGCAGGATCCGGAGATCAAGGTGGTGGTGGAGACCATCGGCGGCACCCGGTTTGCGTATCCGTATGTGAAAGCCTGCCTGGAGAGCGGCCGCAGCGTCTGCACCTCCAACAAGGAGATGGTGGCCACCTACGGTGCCGAGCTGCTGGGACTGGCCAAGGAGCACGGCTGTGCTTTCCTGTTTGAGGCTTCCGTGGGCGGCGGCACCCCCATCATCACCCCGATGCACCAGTGCCTGGCCGCCAACGTCATCAGTGAGGTGCAGGGCATCGTGAACGGCACCACCAACTTTATGCTGACCAAGATGGTCCGGGAAAATCTGGGCTTTGACGATGCGCTGAAGATCGCCCAGGAGCTGGGCTACGCCGAGACCAAGGACCCCAGCGACGATGTGGACGGCCGCGACGCCTGCCGCAAGATCGCCATCCTGTCCTCGCTGGTCTGCGGCCACCAGATCTACCCTCAGAATATTCCCACCCGCGGCATCCGTGCCATCACCACCGCTGATGTAGAAGCAGCAGAGAAGCTGGGCTGTGTCATCAAGCTGATCGCCTGGATGAAGCGCGGCGAAAACGGCAGCGTGGCCGCCGGCGTGGAACCCTGCCTGGTGCCCAAGTCCAACCAGCTGGCCAGCGTGGATGATGTGTTCAACGCGGTGCTGGTCAAGGGCGATATGCTGGGCGATGTGGTCTTCTACGGCAAGGGAGCGGGCAAGCTGCCCACCGCCAGCGCTGTGGTCGCCGATGTGGTGGACGCCCTCAAGCATGGCTCCAAGGTGCACGACAGCCTGTTCTGGCAGCCCGCAGAGCCGGTGGAAGGCCTGCTCACCGACCCGGCCCCTGCCGCATATTATGTGCGTGTAGCAGGCATTGCGCCCGCCGTGGTGGAAGCTATCTACGGCTACGGCAAGGTGGTGGATGAGCGCTACGACGGCTGTGCCTACTTTGTGGAGCGCGCGGATGAAAAGGCACTGAACGAGGCAGCACGCAAGGTGGAAGCCGTGGGCGGCAGCGTCAAGCTGGTGCTCAAGCGTCTGCCCGAGGAAGTATAAGAAAGGGACTGCGGCCATGAAGATCAAAGTTTCCGTTCCCGCCACCAGCGCAAACATCGGCTCCGGCTTCGATGCGCTGGGTCTGGCCGTCACGCTGTACAACACCGTCACCTTTGAGGACAGTGATGTGCTGAACATTTCCTCCGCCGACGGCACCCGCATCCCGCGCGGCGAGAGCAATCTGGTGTACCGCTCGGCCAAGGGCCTGTTCGACAAGGTGGGTAAGCAGATCCCGCCCCTCAAGATCACCCAGACCAATCCCATCCCCATGGCACGCGGTCTGGGTTCCTCTTCGGCCTGCATCATCGCAGGTCTGCTGGGCGCCAACCGGATGCTGGGCGATGTGCTCAACACCCAGGAGCTGCTGACCCTGGCCACCTCCATCGAGGGCCACCCGGACAATGTGGCTCCGGCCCTGCTGGGCGGTCTGACCAGCAGCGTCTATGAAGACGGCGTGGTCTACTCGGTCAAGCGGGATGTGGACGAAACGCTGTGTTTTGCCGCCATCGTGCCGGACTACAAGCTGCTGACCGAAGCCGCCCGCGCAGCCCTGCCCAAGGAAGTGTCCCACAAGGATGCAGTGTATAACCTGTCCCGTGCGGCACTGATCCCGGCGGCATTCTGTGAGGGACGGCACGACCTGCTGGCCATTGCCACCGAGGATAAGCTGCACCAGCCTTACCGGATGCCCCTGATGCCCGGTTCCAAGGAAGTCTTTGACATGGCGCGGCTCTGCGGGGCGAAAGCAGTGTACGTTTCCGGCGCAGGCAGCACCGTGATGGCGGTGGCAGAAAAGTCCAACGCCGAAAAGTTCTATTCCAAGCTGGAAAAGGGTCTGGAACTGCTGGAAGGTCTGGACGGATGTGAAGCATTTACATTGCTGCGATTGGATGCCGATAACACCGGCGCAACAGTGGAATGATAAATGGGAGAGGGAAGTGCAAGGTTCGGCCTGCTGCTTCCGCCCGGTGTACCCCCTCGCAAAGCGGGGGAGAAAAAGAGGAGAGTGACAAGATATGGCGTTGATCGTACAGAAATTCGGCGGTTCTTCCGTGAAGGACCGTGACCGTATCTTCAACGTAGCACGCATTGTGGCCAACACCCACAACGCAGGCAATGACGTGGTGGTGGTCGTGTCCGCACAGGGCGACACCACCGATGACCTGATCGCCAAGGCGGGGGAGATCACCCACAACCCCTCCGCCCGTGAGATGGATATGCTGCTGGCCACCGGCGAGCAGATCAGCATCTCCCTGCTGGCCATGGCGCTGAACGAGCTGGGCTGCCATGCCATCAGCCTGACCGGCTGGCAGGCAGGCTTCCGCACCGACCGTGCCTACACCAAGGCCCGCATCAGCCGCCTGGAGACCGAGCGCATCTCCTCTGAGCTGGAGCGCAACCGTGTGGTGGTCGTGGCCGGTTTCCAGGGCCTGAACAAGCTGGATGACATCACCACCCTGGGCCGCGGCGGCTCCGATACCAGTGCCGTTGCCATTGCGGCGGCCCTGCACGCAGACCGCTGCCAGATCTTCACCGATGTGGAGGGCGTTTACACCGCCGATCCCCGCAAGGTGCGCAACACCCGCAAGCTGGAGGAGATCACCTTCGACGAGATGCTGGAACTGGCATCCCTGGGCGCACAGGTGCTGAACAACCGCAGCGTTGAGCTGGCTAAGAAGTATAACGTGGAGCTGGAGGTGCTCTCCAGCCTGAATCCCGTTCCCGGTACGGTGGTTAAGGAGGTTACAAAGGACATGGAAGGTATGCTGATCAAGGGCGTCGCAAAGGACACCGATGTTGCTGTTATCACGATTCTGAACGTTCCCGATGAGCCGGGCATGAGCTTCAAGATCTTCGGTCTGCTGGCCCAGAAGAACATCAACGTGGATATCATCCTGCAGTCCACCGGCCGTGACGGCAAGAAGGACATCAGCTTTACCTGCTCTGAGGGCGAAGCCGAGCTGGCCATGCGCGTGCTGAAGGAGAGCGCACACTTCAACAACGTCAGCGTGGATACCACCTGCGCCAAGGTCTCCATTGTGGGTGCCGGTATGCAGAGCCACAGCGGCGTTGCCTCCAAGATGTTCGAGGCACTGTCCAACAACAACATCAACATTAAGATGATCTCCACCAGCGAGATCAAGATCTCCTGCATCATCAACCGGGATGACGCCGATAAGGCTGTCAGCGCCATCCACGATATGCTGTTTGACTGATTTGTAAAAATTTAGATCTTCTGCGCCGTGCGGTTTCCTCGGAAGCTGTGCGGCGCTTTTTTGAACCCTCTCAGTCAACGCCGTTGGCGTTGCCAGTTCCCCCTTTCGGGAGAGCTACTGAGCGCAGCGAAGCGGAGAGGGTTCGCCACGGTCATACTTATTTTACACTTTCCGGCGTTTACACAAAATGCAAAGGGGTGTATAATAAAAACTGTATCTGTGCGGCGCGGCGCGCTGCAAATCTGCAAAAGGAGTGCACGCTGCACCATGGAAGCAAAAAGATCCGGCACACGGCCCCCGAAAAAACAGCCCCTGACCTACCGGGAATGGAAGCGTCAGCAGCGGCGGCGCATCGCCCGCAACTGGGTGATCCTGATCGCAGGGTGCATTGCAGTCATTGTGCTGCTGACCAAGGGCATCCTGTGGGCGCTGCCCCGGGTGCACGGCCTGCTGCACCCCTCGGAGGATTTTGCGGCCAGTCCCTACGACGCCGATGCCGCTGCAAACTATGTCTTTGATGCAGAGGATCCACGCCTGCTCCTGGTGAACAGCAATCTGCCTTATGCAGAAGAGCCGTCGCCGCTGCTGGATGCTGCAGACGAAGCGTCGGTATTCCGGCTGGAAGCAGAAGCAGCCATGCAGTACCGCAGCATGGCAGCTGCTGCGCAGGCGGACGGCATTGAGCTGGTATTGGCAGGGGGCTATCAGGACGCCAAGGCCCGTCAGAACGCCTATGAGACCCGGAAGCAGCTGTATCTGGACAAGCACGAATCGGAGAGCGAGGCGGCTGCACGGACGTCTGCCATCCTGCCGGAAGCAGACTGCAATGAGCATGGCACCGGCTACGCGGCGGACATCCTGTGTGCGGACTATACCACGCAGGATACCGGATTTGCCGGGACCCGCGCCTACGAGTGGCTCACTGCCTACGCCGCCGAGTATGGGTTCATCCTGCGCTATCCGGAGGACCGGCAGGCCATTACCGGGGTGGTGTTTGAGCCGTGGCACTGGCGCTATGTGGGCGTGGAAAATGCCCTTGCCATCCGTGCCAGCGGCCTGAGCCTGGAAGAGTTCATCACGATGCAGCAGGCATCTTAATCTTGAAAAAACAACGCTCCTGCACCCCATGCAGGAGGGGAGGAACAACGATTGAAACGTACACGCATTGCGCCGGGCGTCCATCTTTCCTGGGACCCGGCAGAAAAATTCAACCGCTGCCGCATCAGCATCCATTTTGCGTTCCCGGCGGAGCGGAACACGGCCACGGCGCACGCGCTGCTGCCGCTGGTGCTGGAGCGCGGCTATGCGGACTGCCCGGACATGACCCGGTTGACGAAGAAGCTGGCTAAGCTCTACGGAGCAGACCTGACCGTAGATGCCCGCCCCATGGGCTGCAACCACAATCTGTGCGTCAGCGTCACCGGCATCAAAGACCGGTTTGCGCTGGAAGGGGAACCGCTGACCCGTGAATATGCATCCATTGCCCTGGGCGCGGCGTTCCATCCCTATTTTGTGGAAGGAACGTTTGATCCGCAGGCCGTGGAGATCGAAAAGCAGATGCTGGAAAAGGCGCTGGAAGACGAGATCAACGAAAAGCGCATCTACTGCACCCGGCAGGCCAACCGGGAGTTTTTCGGCGACAGTCCCGCCGGTGTCCGGCAGGAGGGCTATCTGGAAGAGGTGGATGGTCTGACCCCGGCGCTGCTGACGGCGGCTTACCAGGAAATGCTCCGCACCGCCCACATCGAACTGCTGGTGCTGGGCTGTGACGAGGCCCAGACCGAAGCGGTCAGGGACGCTCTGCTGGCGGAACTGGCCTGCATCGACCGCGCCCCGGTGCCGCTGGTGCAGAACATGGCCATGCCCCGCCGGGAGCCGGTGCACAAAGTGGAGACCTATGATATGGTGCAGGCCAAGCTGTGTATGCTGTTTACGCTGGGCCAGCCTATGCAGGCGGACCAGCTGGCCGCCGTGCGCCTTGCCATGGCACTGTATGGCGGCAGTGTGACCAGCCGCCTGTTCCTGAACGTCCGGGAACGGGATCACCTGTGCTACTACTGCTCGTCGGCGTTCCAGAGCTTTACCGGCAGCATGGCTGTGAACAGCGGTGTGGAGCACGCCGACGCAGCCCGGGCCGAGCAGGCCATTCTGAAAGAGCTGGCCGACCTGTGCGATGGCCCCATCACGGACGAAGAACTGGAAGACTGCCGCAGGGGCCTGCTCAGTGGGATGAGCGGCATCGAGGACAGCTTGGGCGGCATCGAGACCTGGTACTACATCGAGGTCCTGCGGGCGATGGCCAACGGTGTTCCGGCCCCCATCCAGACCCCGGACGAGGCCCGCGCCGCCCTGCGTGCCGTGACCAAGGAAGAGGTGCGGAACATTCTGCGCCAGCTGACCCTTTCGGTCAGCTATCTGCTCACAAAGGAGGAAGCGGCCCATGTTGGAGAATAAGCAGACCGTGCTGGAACAGGCGGTGGCCGACCAGCGGCAGGTGCTGCCCTCCGGCCTGACCGTTCTGGTGCGGCCCATGCCGGGCTATTCCAGCACCCACGTCATTTTTGCAACTCGCTTTGGCTCCATCGACCGGGACTTCCGGCTGGGAGACCAGGAAGTGCATCTGCCGGCTGGTGTGGCGCATTTTTTGGAACATAAGATGTTCGAAGACCAGGACGGCGATGCGTTTGCCAAATATGCCAAGACCGGTGCCAACGCCAACGCATTCACCAGTTTTGACCGCACCTGCTATCTGTTCACGGCCACGCAGCAGCTGGACGAGAGCCTGGACGTGCTGCTGGGCATGGTGACCCATCCGTATTTCACCGAACAGACCATCGCCAAAGAGCAGGGCATCATCGGGCAGGAGATCAAAATGTACGATGACAGCCCGGACTGGCGGCTCATCACCGGCCTGTTCGAGTGTCTGTATCACAGCCACCCCATCCGCAGTGACATTGCGGGTACAGTGGAGAGCATTGCCGAGATCACCCCAGAGATGCTGTACGACAGCTGCAAGGCGTTCTATGCGCCGGGCAATATGGTGCTGGCTGCGGCGGGCAATACGACTATGGAGCAAATTTTGGAAGCCTGTGCGCGCCACGGCCTGACCGAATCCCGGACTATGCCGCCGGTGCAGCGCCTGTGGACGCCGGAACCCATGACCTTGGCTGCCACGGAAAAAACGCTGAAGATGCCGGTGTCCAAGCCCTGCTTTGGCCTGGGCTTCAAGGAAGAGCCGCTGCCCTTCGGGGACCTGCGCACCGAGGCGCTGTACGATCTGGTTCTGAGCTGCATCGTAGGCGGAATGTCGCCGCTCTACCGCAGACTGTATGACGAAGGTCTGGTGAACCCCGGCTTCGGCGGGGAAGTTCTGCGGGTGGACGGCTGCTGCTGTATCCTGTTCACCGGGGAGAGCGATGTGCCCGATACCGTGAAGCAGCTGCTGCTGGAAGAGATCGCCCGGGTGCGCACGGAAGGCGTGAACCGGGAAATTTTTACCCTGTGCAAGAATGAAAAGTACGGTCAGCTGATCGAAAATCTGGAAAATGTGGAGGATTCCGCCAGCCAGATGGCAGACTTTGCGCTGTCCGGCCAGACGGTGGCACAGCAGATCACCATGCTGGCAGGACTGACTGCGGAGGACGCGGATGCGGCGCTGCAGCACATCCTCTGCACCGACCGCATGGCCGTGCTGTACATCCAGCCGGATGGAACTGCACCGCTGGACGAGGAGGAAAACGAATGACGAATCTGGTACAATTTCCGGGCCTTGGCCTGAGCTTTGAGGTAAACCGCATCGCTTTTTCCATCGGAAACATTCATATTTACTGGTATGGCGTGTGCATCGCGGTGGGCCTGTGTCTGGCGCTGGTGTTTGCGTTCCGCCACAGCATCGAGTTCGGCGTAGACCCGGACAGTATGGTGGACGTGATCCTGATCGGCGTGGTGCTGGGCATTGCCAGCGCCCGCGCCTATTATGTGGCGATGGCACCTTTTAAATACGAAAGCATTTGGGAGATGCTGGCCATCCGCGACGGCGGCCTTGCCATCTACGGCGGCATCATCGGCGGCTTTCTGTTCGGCGGCCTGGCCTGCAAGTGGCGCAAGGTGCCGGTTCTGCCCATGTTCGACCTGACCGCCATGGGCTTTCTCGTCGGGCAGTGCTGCGGCCGCTGGGGCAACTTCTTCAATCAGGAAGCCTTCGGCTGCAACACCACTCTGCCCTGGGGAATGTACAGCGAAGCCACCCGCGCTTACCTGATGGGCAGCACGGTCACCGTGCAGAACGGCGTGACCATTGACCCGAACCTGCCGGTGCACCCCACCTTCCTGTATGAGAGCATCTGGTGCCTGGTGGGCTTCCTCCTGTTGTTCCGCTACATTAAAAAGCGCAAGTTCAATGGCGATATCACCCTGCGGTATCTCATCTGGTACGGTGCAGGCCGCTTCTGGATCGAAGCCCTGCGCACCGACAGCCTGATGCTGGTGCCCTCCATCGGCCTGCGGGTGTCCCAGCTGCTGGCGGGCATCGCCGTGGTGGCCGGCGTGGCGGCAGAAATTTACCTGACCCGCAAATATAAGGGCCGCACCCTGATGGTGCCGCTGGCGATGACGGCGGAGAATAAAGCAGCCCTGAACAAGCTGCGCAAAGAGAAGGGTGCCATCGGTCTTGTGCTGGATGATGACACCGAGCTGGTGGCGTCCAGCCCGCGCAAACTGTTCGTGGAGCGCACGGAAGCCTACAACGCGGAGGTGAAGCGCGTCCTCGAGGAGACCGGCAAGACGGAAAAATAAAAACGAAAAATCGAAAAAATCGGGCCACAGGAGCAGGCAACGCTTGCTCTGTGGCCTTTTTTGGTGTATAATAAAGCCACAAGACAACAAGGGAGGCTGAGTCTATGCAGATCGTACCGATGCGTGAACTGAAAAATACCGTGGAGATCGAGCGCCGCTGTGCTGAGGAAAACGGCCCGGTGTTTGTGACGAAGAACGGCTATGGCCGCCTGGTGGTCATGGACATTGAGTACTATGAGCGCACCATGAAAGAGATAGAAGAATTGAAACTGGTGATGGAAGGGCTGAAAGACGAAGAAGAAGGGCGCGTGGTCGATGGTCCGACAGCCATGGAAGAGCTGAGGAAGAAATATGCTTTGTGAGTATCATTACGAACTGACCGAGCGCGCCGTAAAGGATCTGGACGAGATCGCGGGTTATCTTCGTGATGATTTGGACAATGCACCTGCGGCAATGTCATTTTTATGGGATGTCGGCAAGTGTATGCAAAGCTTGTGCAGCTTTCCGTCCAGTGGGAGCCGGATCCTTGCAGAATATCTGCCGGACAAGAACGTGCGCAGGAAAATTGTGGGAAATTATATTTTGTATTATCGTGTTTTGAAAGAACAGGAACTTGTGCGAGTGCTTCGCGTTGTACACGGCTCCCGTAATCAAGATGTGGTGCTGCAAAACCTGAGCAACTGAAAATATTGAAAAAATCTGCGCAAAGAGGAAATTTCCTCTTGCATTCCATCCGCTTTTTTGCTATACTATTCTAGCCGCGTGGTGTGGGCGCCTGAAACGACCCCCGTAGGGGTCTGCCTTTACGACCAGCGAGTACAACGAAAAGGAATGAACAAAATGTACGCAATCATTGTTACCGGCGGTAAGCAGTACCGCGTGGAGCAGGGCGACATCGTCTACATCGAAAAGCTGGACGTTGAGGCCGACTCCGAAGTGAAGTTTGATCAGGTTCTCGCTATCGGCGAGGAGGGTTCTGTGAAGGTTGGCGCTCCCGTTGTTGAGGGTGCTACCGTTTCTGCCAAGGTCATCAAGAATGGCAAGGGCAAGAAGCTGAACATCATCACCTATCGCGCAAAGAAGCACAGTGCTCGCCGCATGGGCCATCGTCAGCCCTACACCAAGGTTGAGATCACTGCGATCAACGGCTAAGGAGGTAAATTACAATGGCACATAAAAAGGGCGTAGGCAGCACCAAGAACGGCCGCGATTCCGCAGCACAGCGTCTGGGCACCAAGCGTGCAGACGGTCAGTTCGTTCTGGCCGGCAACATCCTGGTTCGTCAGCGTGGCACCCACATCATGCCGGGTGAGAACGTTGGCAAGGGCAGCGATGACACCCTGTTTGCTCTGGTGGACGGCACCGTCCGTTTCGAGCGCGTGGGCAAGAACGGCAAGAAGTGCAGCGTCAAGCAGTAACTTCTGTCTGAATAACTGCAACCGCAGAGCCGGACCCTCGTGGCCCGGCTCTTTTTGATGAAGAACCCTCTCAGGCCGCGCCTTGGCGCGGCCAGCTCTCCCGAAGGGCGAGCTGAACAGAGGAAAAATTAAGGAGGGGCTGTATGGCAGCACAAACCAACTTTATCGACATCGCCACGATATGGCTCCACGCGGGCAAGGGCGGCGACGGCGCGGTGAGCTTTCACCGTGAAAAATTCGTAGCCGCAGGCGGCCCGGACGGCGGCGACGGCGGCCGCGGCGGTGACATCATCTTTGTGGTGGACGATCACCTGACCACCCTGATGGATTTCCGCTACAAGCGCAAGTATGTGGCTCCCGAGGGCGGCAAGGGCGGCGCCAGCCTGTGCCACGGCAAAAATGCCGAAAATCTGGTCATCAAGGTGCCGTTGGGCACCGTGATCAAGGACGCCGAGAGCGGCCTGGTCATCGCGGACCTGTCCGACCACACCCCGGTGACCATCGCCAAGGGCGGCCGCGGCGGCTACGGCAATGCACACTTTGCCACACCGACCCGTCAGATCCCCAAGTTTGCCAAGCCCGGTATGCCCGGCGAGGATATCCAGGTGACCCTGGAGCTGAAGCTGATCGCAGACGTGGGCCTGATCGGCTTCCCGAACGTGGGCAAGTCCACCCTCATCTCCACCATCAGCGCGGCCAAGCCCAAGATCGCAAACTACCACTTCACCACCCTGGTACCTACCCTGGGCGTCGTGTCGGTGGGTGAAGGTGCCAGCTTTGTCTGTGCTGACATCCCCGGTCTGATCGAGGGTGCCAGCGAGGGCATCGGCCTGGGTCATGACTTCCTGCGCCATGTGGAGCGCTGCCGCCTGCTGCTGCACGTGGTGGATGTCTCCGGCAGCGAATGCCGCGACCCCATTGAGGACTTTGAGAAGATCAACGAGGAACTGGCCAAGTTCAGCCCTGCGCTGGCCGAGCGTCCGCAGATCGTGGTGGGCAACAAGTGCGACCTGGCCACCGAAGAGCAGATCGCCGACTTCCGCAAGTATGTGGAGGATAAGGGTCTGACCTTCGTGGCCATCTCTGCCGCCACCATGCAGGGTGTGCGGGAACTGCCGGGCCTGGTCTACAACCGCCTGAAGGATATCCCCGCCGTGCCGGTGTTTGCCGCCGAGTACAAGAAGCCTGAACCCAAGACCAACGACCGGGCCTTCAACATCAAGCGCATGGAAGCTCATGTGTGGAGTGTGGAAGCTCCCTGGCTGGAGTATATTCTGGCCGGCAGCAACGTGGATGACTACGAGAGCCTGCAGTATTTCCAGCGTCAGCTGGGTGAGAGCGGCATTCTGGACGAACTGGTGGCCAAGGGCGTGCAGGAGAACGATACCATCCTCATCGGCGACTATCAGTTCGATTATATCTTCTAATGGATGAGCGTGCTCGCCCTCTCCGTCACGCCTTACGGCGTGCCACCTCTCCCAAAGGGCGAGGCCTTGGCAAAACCATGAGCCTCTGCCGTACTGCCAAAGACTCTCCCTTTGAGGAAAGACTTCCCCCGGCCGGGGGAAGATGTCGCATAAGCGACAAAAGGGGGAATCTGGACGCGAAGCGGCCTGAGAGGGCGGGGCTGCTGACAAAAAGGATTTTCTATGAACGAACCAGAAAAAATCGACCCGCGGGAGCTGAGTCCGCTGGCCCTGGCCTTTGTGGGGGACAGCGTGCTGGAACTGCTGGTGCGGCAGCGTCTGGTGGAGCACCACCGCCTGTCTGCCGGAAAGCTCAACGCGGAGAAGGTCAAGTATGTCTCGGCCCGGGCGCAGTTCCGGGAGGAGCAGCTGCTGGAGCCGCTGTTCACCGAGGAGGAGCTGGCCGTGTTCAAGCGCGGCCGCAATGCCAGCAAGGCCAGTGTGGCCAAGCACGCATCCCCGGAAGAATACCGCGCCTCCACCGGCTTTGAGTGCCTGCTGGGCTGGCTGTACCTGAACGGCCAGCTGAGCCGGGTGCAGGAGCTGTTCGAAGCGCTGTGGCAGCAGTTTGACCCCAACGAACGATAAGTATGCGAAAGCCCGCTGCTTTCCGCACTGGAAAACAGTGCCGGAAGGCAGCGGGCTTTTTGTGATCGGGGAAAAACGCCTGTGGTCCACTCAGGCGCGCGAAAGAACCTTAGCGGCTGTTTTTGGCGCTGCGGCTGTTGACGGCGTTCTTGGCGCTCTCGTCATCGGCACCCTTGGTGTACTGGTTGGGGTGCTTGTGCTCGTTGGCGGCGCTGTTGGTGGTCTGGTTCGTGGTGCGGTTGGTGGTCCGATTGGACGTCTGATTCTTGCAGTTGGTGCTGCGGTTCTCACTGCGGTTTTCCATAATAAACGATCTCCTTTCGGTGTTCGGCGTGGGGCGATGCCGCCCTCACGATAGCTAGTGTGGCCGGTTTCGACGGCTTTATGCATCTCCACAGGAGGAAAGAAATCATGTCTACGGAATATTTTGAGCGCCGGGAACGCGCCTTGCTGGGAGACCGGTACGAGCAACTGTATGCCGCCCCGCAGGAGACGGCGGAACGCGGCGTCACGGTGTCGGCTCTGCGCACAGCGCCGGAACAGTTTGCCGAAAAGGCGGATTTCCCGCTGGAAGCATCGCCGTTCTGCAAAGCGGCCTTTGTGGTGCATCAGCCGGAGTTCAAGCCGGGCCGCCACCCGTACCATCATGCGGGCGTGTTCTATTCCCAGGAGCCGTCCGCTTCTTCGGCGGCTCCGCTGCTGGGCGTGAAGCCGGGGATGCGCGTTTTGGATCTGTGTGCGGCTCCCGGCGGCAAAAGCAGCCAACTGGCGGCAGCACTGCAGGGGCAGGGCGTTCTGGTAAGCAACGAATATGTTGCTGCCCGTGCAGAGATCCTGAAAAGCAATCTGGAACGCATGGGGGTGTCCAATGCGGTGGTGCTCAACGAGACGCCCGCCCGCATCGCAGACGCCCTGCCGGAATTTTTTGACCGGGTGCTGGTGGATGCCCCCTGTTCCGGTGAGGGAATGTTCCGCAAGGAGCCGGTGGCCCGGCAGCAGCACAGCGAAGCTCTGGTGAAGCAATGCGCCGAGCTGGGCGCCCAGATCCTGGACTGCGCCGCCGCCGTGCTGGCCCCGGGCGGGCAGCTGGTGTATTCCACCTGCACCTTTGCGCCGGAGGAGGACGAAGGGCAGGTGGCCGCTTTCCTGCAGCGCCACCCGGAATTCGAACTGGCAGATGCACTGGGCAATGTGGACTACGCCTTCGGCAGTGCGGGCGAAGAAAACCGCACCGGCGGTCTGCCGCTGGATGTGAGCAAAGTGCGCCGCATCTGGCCCTGCCAGGGCGGCGAGGGACATTTCATGGCCCGGCTGGTCAAGACGGGTACGCCGCGTACCCTGCCTGCCGAAGGGGAATATCCCCCCGAGGAACAGCTCTGGCTGGCCGCAGCCGCCGAGACCGGAAAAAAGGGCAAAGCCAAAGGCGGCAGACCGGTGAAAACTCCGGACGCCCGCACCGCCCGGCGGGAAGCCAGCCGCGCCTGCCGGGAGGCCGTACAGGGCGGACGCTCCCGCAGCCGGGACACTGGGGCAGGGGAGACCACCCCGGCGCAGAGTCTGGCAGCATGGCAGGCGTTTGCCCGGCAGTATTTCCCGGCGCTGGCCGGGCGCCCGGCGGTGGTGCACGGCGGCGGAGTCCTGCTGCCGGTGCCGTTCCCGCAGACGAACCTGCACGTTCTGCGGGCAGGCGTTTTCGTGGGCAGTGTGCAGAAGGGACGCTTCGTCCCGGAGCACCATCTGTTCACGGCATTCGGAAACCAGTGCACGAACCGGGAAGAACTGACCCTGTCCGACCCCCGCTGTGTGGAGTATCTTTCCGGGCGGGAAGCGGAAGCCCGCACAGCAGCCGATGGCTGGTGCTGCGTAACGGTGGACGGCTGGCCCCTGGGCGGCGGCAAAGTGTCCGGCGGACGGGTGAAAAACCACTATCCCAAGGCGCTGCGCCTGCTGTAAGCGACGGCAAACCACAGCTTTTTGCACGGATTTGCTCGAAAACAGGCCGAAGAACTCTTGAACGCACACAGGGATTGTGCTAAAATGATAGAGTTAGATTTTGTGTGCTGCCGCTGGTATGCGGCCACCGCTCCGTCTGCCTGCAGGCGGAGAAGCTGCCGCGTTCCCGGTGGAGACCGCGCGGCAAGACGATAATTTTAGGAGGCTCTTTCCCATGTCTGGACATAGCAAATGGAACAACATCAAGCGCAAGAAGGAAAAGACCGATGGCGCCAAGGCCAAGGTCTTTACCAAGATCGGCCGTGAGATCAGCGTTGCTGTTCGTACCGGCGGCCCCAACCCGGCTTCCAACAGCAAGCTGGCAGACCTGATCTCCAAGGCAAAGCGCATGAGCGTGCCCAACGATAACATTCAGCGCATCATCAAGAAGGCTGAGGGCGGTGACAAGACCGAGTACGAGGCAATCACCTACGAAGGTTACGGCCCCGGCGGCGTCGCGGTCATGGTCGAGACTCTGACCGACAACCGCAACCGTACCGCTGCCGATCTGCGCCACTACTTCGACAAGAACGGCGGAAACCTGGGCGCTATGGGCTGTGTGGGCTTCCTGTTCAACCAGAAGGGTGTCATCGACATCTCTCTGGAAGACAAGGATGCCGACGAGGCCATGATGGATGCACTGGATGCCGGTGCCGAGGACTTCGATGCCAGCGAGGATACCGCTGAGATCACCACCGATCCCGAGAACTACTCCGCTGTGGTCAAGGCCATGGAAGAGAAGGGCTACGAGATCCTGTCCGATGACCTGGCCATGGTGCCCATGACCACCACCCGTCTGACCGACCCCGATCAGCTGAAGCTGATGGGCAAGCTGCTGGATGCTCTGGAGGACAACGATGATGTCCAGAACGTCTGGCACAGCCTGGAGAACGAAGAGGACCTGCCGGAATAAGCTGCCGGACAAGCTCTTCACTCTGAAATAAAACGATGAAAAAGCCTCCCTTTGCGCTTGGAAGTGCAAAGGGAGGTTTTTTGGTTCCGGATAACGGGCGGTTTGGCTTGCGGCACAGGCTCCGTTATCGTTCGCTTTCGGGACGACGGCGGAACTGCCGCAGGGTCTGTTCCAGAGCGGTCATATCCACCGGTTTGGACAGGTGAAAATCCATCCCGGCTTCATAGCTCTTCTGGACGTCCTCCGCAAAAGCATTGGCAGTCATGGCAATAATAGGAATGGTGCGGCCCAGCGGATTTTCGCCATTCCGGATGGCGCGGGCGGCTTCATAGCCGTCCATGACCGGCATCTGCACGTCCATCAGAATGGCATCGTACGCACCGGGTTTTACGGTCCGGAATTTCTCTACAAGTTCGGCACCGTTTGAGAAGATGGTGCAGGACGCGCCCCGCATTTCCAGCATAGCCTGCAGGATCTCGGCATTCAGCGCATTGTCCTCGGCGCAGAGGAAGTTCATGACGACCAGAACGGGGCGTTCCACCTGCTGGTCATCGAAATGGCGGTGTTCCCGGACGCGGAGAACTTCCGCCTCCAGATTACTCAGGAAGAAAGGCAGCGGAAGGAACCCTTCCAGCCCGCTGCCGGAGAGGGCTTCCAGAGCTTCATCCCGCGGTGCAGCGGCGATGCCCAGCAGGATGGTCTCCTCGCCCGCCAGTGCACGCACCCGCTGTACGGCAGCCTTCAGGCCGCTGCCATAGTTCAGATAAGGGAACAGCACCACATCGTAGCGGTCGGCCTGCAGCAGCCGCTCGGTCTCTTCCGGCGAGGAGGAAGAAGAAACGCGGACCGGATGGTTTGCGGCGGCGTCCTGGATGCGGATCCGGTCACTGTCCTCACAGCACAGGAGCAGAAGGTTCAGCTTTTTCACGGCACGCTCTGCACGCTCGTCGATCTTGAATTCCAGCATGACCTCGAACCGGCTGCCCTTTCCGAGATGACTTTCCAGCGCGATGCTGCCGCCCATCAGGTCTACAATGCTTTTGGTGATGGCCATGCCCAGGCCGGTGCCCTGTACCTGATTGGTGACCGAATCTTCTGCGCGGGTAAAAGCTTCGTAAATGTGCTTCTGGAACGCTTCGCTCATGCCGATGCCATTGTCGGTCACGGTAAACTTATAGCGGGCATAGTGGCCGTCGCGGGGCAGTTCTTCGATGTCCAGCGTGATGCAGCCGCCCTTGTCGGTGTATTTGACTGCGTTGGACAGGATGTTGAGCAGGATCTGCTGCAGCCGGGTCGCATCGCCCTCGATGAGTTCGTGCTGGATGGCGTGGGTCTGAATGGTGAACTGCTGACGGCGCATTCTGGTCTGCGGACGGATCACGCTGTCGATCTGTGCGACCTGTTCCGCCAGATTGAACGGCCGGATGTTCAGAACGACCTTGCCGCTCTCGATCTTGTTCATATCCAGGATCTCATTGATGAGGTTCAGCAGGTGTCGGCTGGAGGATTTCAGTTTGCGGAGGTATTCGCGCAGCTTATCCGGGTGCTGCAGATCGTTTTCCATGAGGGTCGTCAGGCCGACGATGGCGTTCATCGGGGTGCGGATGTCGTGCGAGACGTTGCTCAGGAAGGTGGTTTTGGCAGAATTGGCACTTTCGGCCTGCAGCAATGCCATCTGCAGTTCGCGCTGGCTTTCCTGCAATTTCCGGTTCAGCTCCTGCGACTGGCTGGCGGCCTGCTTTGCAGCGGCTTCGGCGCGCTGGGATTTCCGCAGGAAGCGGAGGATGATCAGCAGGATCACCAGAAAGAGGGTCAGGAACCCGGCAGACACCACCAGCAGATTGTCCTTGATAAAATCGGCCAGGGTGACCTTTTCCAGGGAGGTCTCGTACATGGACAGGGCACCGGTCAGCATGGAGGAGGGAATGGTGCGCAGAGTTTTGTTCAGGATGGACATCAGGATCGAGTCGCTCCGGTTGACGGCAAAGGAGGTATTGCCGGGCTGGATCAGAAAAACGCTGTGGAGCCGCTTGTCATCATTGTACTGGGCAAGCGCACCGGAGTCCGCCAGAAAGCAGTCTGCCTCGCCGTTCCGCACGGCAGCTTCGGCTTCTGCGGCGGAGTCGTATTCCAGAATGTTCCAGTCCGGATAGTTGTAGGAGAGATACCATCGGGTCAGAAGTGCATCCTTTTCGAGGGCGACGCTGTTTTCTGCGGTTTCGTTGAAATAGTTCTGCTGCGTAACCGCTGCCATGTTGAACGCCAGCACCGTGTTGGACAGCACAAAACCGTTCTGTTCCGCAACATAGGGGTTCTGTGTGAAGTGGAAGATCAGATCGATCTGCCCCTCTTTCAGCGCCTGGATCTCTTCAGCAATGGAATCGAATGCAACCAGATCGAAGTCCAGGGACTGGTTGTTCAGGCAGTCTGCCGCAAAGCGGACATAATCGGTGATGACACCGGACAGAGCACCGGTTTCCGGATCGAAATTGCTGATGCCGCTATCGTGTTTCAGAAAACCGATCCGGATGGAGCCGTGCTGGCGCACCCAGTCCAGCTCCTCGCTGGAAAGTACCGGGGTGGAAACGGCGGAAAGATACCGTTGATACAGCTCATCCGCGTAGAAAGGCTTGTCATACTCCATCTTGCGCATGGCGCTGTCCAGCTCTTCCTTCAGATCGGGACGGTTCTTGTTGATGGCGAAGTAGATCTCAGACCCGCCGGTGGTGGCAATGGCGGACATTCCAAGTTCCACCCAGGCGGGTGTCTCGGTCGAGATCACACAGTCGATCTCATGGTTTTCGGCCTGCTGTTGTCCCTGTTCGAAACTGTTTGCGTCTACATACTGCAGATGCAGGCCGTGCTCCGCTTCCCACTGGTAGAATTGGGTGGCCTGCACGCTGGTCCGCATCAGGGCGATGCGCTTGCCGTTCAGGGTGGTCAGATCCGAGGCGGAGATGTCCGTGTTCTGCAGGTCGGCATACAGGTAGTATTTTTCCCGGCCCATCGGCAGTTCGGAAAACAGCATATCCTGGGCGCGGTCCTCGGTATAGGAGATGCCGGCCATCAGGTCGATCTCGCCGTTCCGCATCATTTCCAGCAGATCCGTCCAGCCGGCCTTTACATATTCATAAGTCCAGCCGGTATAGGCGGCTACGGACTGCTCGAATTCGTATCCGTAGCCGCTCCGCTCGCCGTTTTTGCCGGTGATGTTGTAAGCGTCTTCATACCATCCGACCCGGATGACTTTGGACGCAGATGCTTCGGCGTGCGCAGGGATGGGAAACAGCAGAAAAAACAGCAGAACGCTCAGGAAAAGGCAGCTGTATCGATGAAACATTGAGGTTGTCTTGTTCATACGTCCTCCGGGATAGGTGCAGCAGGCAATACGAAAAGAAGGTCTGCTGCTCAGAATGCCGCACAGTCCGGCAGCCTGAGCAGTCCAGATCAAAGGAGAACCCTTCAAAAAACAGGGGTCTGCAGTCAATTCATTCTAACAAAAATCCGGGGGCAATGCAACCGGATGCACCGCAAAAGGCAGGCTGCGCGGCAGTTCCGGGACGGAATGCGGAGAGGAACCGTATAGCGGGGCGGCTGGTGCGATGGTTCCCTTTGCGGGGATGCACACAGTACAGCGGCCAAAGGGTTTTGGAGGCGGCTCGGAAGCCCTGAGATCCGGGAAAATGTAACAGAAACGACACAAAAACAGGACAGAATGGATGAAAAGTGACGCATGTTTCTGTTGCAGTCAAAGCGGAAAGTGGTATCATTCTGCGGAAACCTATGGTATAATGCAGAAGAGGAAAAGGGGAATTTGCTGAAAGTGGAGGAATTGAACAATGGGAGCGCAGCGTCTTGTAAACGTCGCTCTGCTGTTATGGGGCGGAGCATTTTGCCTGATCGCCGTGACCTGCCTGTGCGTGAGCCGGGAGTACGGCAGAGAAAAGCGCAATGATCTGATCTGGATGGAACTGGTTACCGCGGTGGTGCTGTTCAGCGATGCATGGGCCTGGGGCGTACAGGGAACACCGGGAGAGATGAGCCGGTTCCTGATGTATTTTACCAACCTGATCGTGTACGGCGGGCTGTACCTGGTGCTGCTGCTGTTCCATAGGTATGTCTGCTGTTATCTGTTTGAAAAAGAAAAAGAGGTCCCGGTACGCGCACGCGTGGTGGAACTGATCGGGTGCGGCGGTCTGCTGCTGGTGGTCGTTTCCCAGTTCAGCGACCTGTACTATTATATTGATGAGCAGAATGTGTACCACCGCAGTGAGACGTTTCCCATTTCCATGCTGATCCTGCTGGTGGGAATGCTGGCGGAGCTGTCGCTGCTCATCGAGTACCGCGACCGGCTGACCCGGGGACGTCTGGTAGCCATGTGTGTCTGCCTTCTGCTGCCGGTCTCGGTGGCGGGCGTTCAGTTCGTGCAGGAAGGCATTTCCATGATCGACCTGTCGCTGGGCGTTGCCATGCTGCTGCTATTTGTCGTGGCGACCGCCAGCCGGAACCGGGAACTGGCCGAGGCGGAAAAGATCAAGGAACAGATCCGGGAGCGCCTGGAGATCGAGACGACCCTGAACCGCTGCGTGGCCAAGCTTTCCAGCAACAACGATGTGGATGCGGGCATCAGCAACCTGCTGGAGACCATCAACGGTTATTTTGCGGCGGATCGGACGTATATCTTTGAAATTGATTTTTCGCGGAACGTGCTTGTCAATACCTATGAGTATGTGCGCGGACAGGTGACCGCTCAGAAAGACAATCTGCAGGAAGTGCCGGTGGAGGTCATTGACGTCTGGATGCAGAGCTTCCGGAAAAAAGAAGCGTATTATATTCCGAACCTGGAGCAGGAACGCGGCCTGCCCAGCTATGAAATGCTGCAGGAACAGCAGGTCCGGCGTCTGCTGGCCGTGCCGCTGCTGAAGGAAAACGAGTCGGTCATCGGGTTTATGGGGGTGGACAACCCCACCGAACACTACGAGGACGCAACGCTGCTGGCATCCATCCAGTTTTTCATTACCAACAGCATAGAGCGCCGGAAGCAGCAGCAGCACCTGGAGCAGCTGAGCTATCACGATACACTGACTGGCCTGTACAACCGCAATAAGTATGTGGAAGTGATCGAAAAGACCCGCACAGTCCGGCCGGAACAGGTGGGCGCGATGTACATCGACCTGAATGGATTGAAAAAGGTCAATGACCAGCAGGGACACCGCGCCGGGGATGATCTGATCATGCGGGCGGCGCAGGCCATTGCGGCGGTATTCCCGGAGGATGCCTACCGGGTCGGCGGCGATGAGTTCGTGGTGCTGCAGCTGGATGTCAGCGAGGCGGAGTTTGAACAGAAAACACAGCTGCTCCGGCAGAAAATGCAGGAAAAGCAGGTAAATGCTTCCATTGGCACGATCTGGCGGCGAGAAGAAGACGAGCTGGAAGAACTGCTTAAAAAGGCCGATGAGCGGATGTATCGGGAGAAAAAACAATACCACAGCACGGAAGCGGACGCATACGCCTGAAAAACACAGCGCTCTTTCGGAGAAAACGGGAACGACGTATGAGATTTTGCTCGTGTATCACCTTAAAAAGGTGAATTATTTTCACGCAAATTGACAAATAATGACGAGAACACTATAATTAAAAAAGTGTTTCTCGGTTATGGACGATGGTGTTTATGCAGCCGCAAGATGCCATCGTTTTCTTATTTGCTTTTTCTGTCCGTGTGCCAAGGACAGACGTCCGCAAAGTGTGAGGGAGCGGGCTGCGGAAGAGTCGGCTCGGACCGGGAACGCAAAAATAGTATTTCATTGATAGGAATGGAGTGGCATTTACAAGATGGCAAAGTACATCATCAAGCGTGTCGCAATGGGCATCTTCAGCATCTTCATTGTGGCCACGGTTACCTTTTTTGTCATGAACCTGGTCCCCGGCGGCCCGTTCGTGGCGGAAAAGTCCATCAGTGCGGCTGCTCAGCAGGCACTGGCCGAGAAATACGGCCTGGACAAGCCGCTGGGTGTGCAGTACGTTAATTACATGAAGAGCCTGCTGCACGGCGACCTGGGCCTGAGCCTGCGTCAGCGTGGCCGCACGGTCAACGAGATCATCGCCAGCAAGCTGCCGGTGTCCTGCCGCCTGGCAGGCGTGGCGGTGCTGGTGGCCCTGTGCATCGGCATCCCGCTGGGCTGTATCTCGGCTTACAACCGCGGCAAGTGGCTGGACAACATCATCATCGTGTTCGCAACCTGCGGCATTGCGATCCCGAGCTTTATTTCCAGTGTCCTGCTGCTGTATCAGTTCGGCATGAATCTGAAGATCCTGCCCACCGTGGGTCTGAACAGCGCAGCAGCGTACATCATGCCCGTGACGGCCTTGGCCATTTATCCTTCGGCTTACATTACCCGTCTGATGCGTTCCAGCCTGCTGGACGTGATGGGTCAGGACTATATGCGCACGGCCCGTGCCAAGGGCGTGTCCCAGTTCATGATCCTGTTCAAGCATGCGCTGCGCAATGCCATCCTGCCGGTCATCACCTACGTCGGCCCCATGCTGGCCAGCCTGATGACGGGCTCCTTCGTGGTGGAGAAGATCTTCTCCGTGCCCGGCCTGGGCCGCGACTTCGTGTCTGCCATCACCAACCGTGACTATACCCTGATCATGGGCACCACCATCCTGCTGTCCAGCATGGTCATCGTGGCCAACGTGATCGTGGATATCCTGTACAAGATCATCGACCCGCGCATCAAGCTGCAGTAAAAAAGGAGGAACACGTTATGGAAAACATCAAAAAGAATCCTCTCAGCCTGCAGCTGAACGCTGACGACTTTCTGCCTGCCAGCAACGAGGAAAAGCAGAGCCTTGTGATCATGCGCGAGAGCGTCAACTTCTGGAAGGACGGTCTGCGCCGCCTGAAGAAGAACAAGATCGCCATGGTCAGCTTTGTGTTCATCATCGCCATTGCCATTTTTGCCTACCTGCTGCCTGCCGTGTGGCCCTACAGCTACGCCGAGCAGGTGAAGGGCAGCAACAATCTGGCACCGTTCGAGTACTCTGCCTCTGAGCAGGCCCGCATCGACGCCGGCGAAAAGGTATTCCCGCACATTCTGGGCACCGACCGTATGGGCCGTGACTTTGCGGTGCGCATCATGATGGGCACCCGCGTGTCCCTGTCCGTCGGCCTGATCGCCTCGGTGCTGGTGCTGATCATCGGTGCCACCTACGGTGCTGTGTCGGCCTTTGCCGGCGGCTGGGTGGACAACATCATGATGCGTATCACGGATATCCTGTACACCATCCCGGATATCCTGCTGATCATCCTGCTGGGCATGGCCCTGAAGGAGCCCCTGGAAAGTCTGGCCACCAAGCCCGGCTTCAAGTGGATGCAGACCCTCGGCCCCAACATGATCTCCATCTTCATCATCTTTGCTCTGCTGTACTGGGTGGGCATGGCGCGTATCGTGCGCAGCCAAATCCTGATCCTGAAGGAGAGCGAGTACGTCACCGCTGCCCGCGCACTGGGCGCTTCCAGCGGCCGTATCATCAAGAAGCACCTGCTGACCAACTGCATCGGCACCCTGATCGTGACCACCACCCTGCAGATCCCGGCTTCCATCTTCACCGAGAGCTACCTGAGCTTCATCGGTCTGGGTGTTGCAGCCCCGCTGCCGTCTCTGGGTTCTCTGGCCACCGATGCCGTCAAGGGCATGAACACCTACCCCCACTTGCTGATCGCCCCCGCACTGATGATCAGCGTGATGATCCTGGTGTTCAACCTGTTCGGCGACGGCCTGCGCGATGCCTTTGACCCGAAGCTGAAGAATTGATGAGGTGAACGAAGATGAGCGAAAAAATTCTTGATATCAAGGAAGAGCGCCTTTCCTTCTTCACCCCTGCCGGTGAGGTCAAGGCACTGAACGGCGTTTCCTTTACCATGAACCAGGGCGACGTGCTGGGCATCGTGGGCGAGTCCGGTTCCGGCAAGTCCGTTACCGCTTACTCGGTCATGGGCCTGACCGCCTACCCCGGCAAGCTGGTGGGCGGCACCGTGTGGTTCAACGGCCACGAGATTGAGAAGATGAAGGAGAAGGACTTCCGCAAGATCCGCGGCAACGAAGTCTCCATCATCTTCCAGGACCCCATGACCAGCCTGAACCCGGTGTACACCATCGGCAACCAGATCGTGGAGGTCATCCGCCTGCACACCAAAAAGAACAAGCAGGAAGCCTGGGCACGCGCCGAGGAGCTGCTGGAGCTGGTCGGCATCAACGAGCCGGAAAAGCGCCTGAAGCAATACCCCCACGAGCTGTCCGGCGGTATGCGCCAGCGCGTGATGATCGCCATCGCCCTGGCCTGTGAGCCCAAGCTGCTGATCGCAGACGAGCCCACCACCGCGCTGGACGTGACCATCCAGGCACAGATCCTGGAGCTGATGCAGGAGCTGCGCAAGAAGCTGGGCATGAGCATCATCATGATCACTCACGACCTGGGCGTCGTGGCTTCCATGTGCGAAAAGATCGCCGTCATGTACGCCGGCCACATCGTGGAGTACGGCACCACCGACGAGATCTTCTACCAGCCGGGCCACGAGTACACCAAGGGCCTGATCAACTCCATCCCCAAGCTGAACACCGAGGTGCGTGAGCGTCTGGTGCCCATTGAGGGTACCCCTGTGGACCTGCTGAATCCGCCGGCCGGCTGCCCCTTTGCACCCCGCTGCAAGAACTGCATGAAGATCTGTCTGAGCAAGATGCCTCCGCGCACCGAGCTCAGCGACACCCACTATACCTACTGCTGGCTGCAGCAGAAGGCTGCATTTGAGAAAGGGGAAAAGGCAGAATGAGTGAACACAAGACGCTGGTCGAAGTCCAGCACCTGCAGCAGTATTTCCCCGCCGGCGGTGTGGGCAAGAACCGCAAGTACGTTCAGGCTGTGGATGACGTAAGCTTTGCCATCCGCAAGGGCGAGACCCTTGGTCTGGTAGGCGAGTCCGGCTGTGGCAAGACCACCACCGGCCGCACCCTGCTGCGCCTGTACGAGCCCACCGGCGGTAAGATCTACTATGACGGCAACCTGCTGTTTGATAAGGACAACAAGATCGCAGTGGATATGCTGCCCTACCGCCGCCGGATGCAGATCGTTTTTCAGGATCCCTACGCAAGTCTGGACCCCCGCATGACCATTGGCGACATCGTGGGCGAGGGCATTGATATCCATCATCTGGCCGAGAACGAAAAGGACCGCCACGATAAGATCATCGCCCTGCTGGAGCGCGTTGGCCTGAACAGCGAGCACGCAAACCGCTACTGCCACGAGTTCTCCGGCGGTCAGCGTCAGCGCGTGGGCATTGCCCGTGCACTGGCCGTGAACCCCGAGTTCATCGTCTGTGACGAGCCGGTCTCCGCACTGGACGTGTCCATTCAGGCACAGGTCGTGAATATGTTCGAGGATCTGCAGCAGGAGATGGGCCTGACCTACCTGTTCATTGCCCATGACCTGAGCGTTGTGAAGCACATCTCCAACCGCATCGGCGTCATGTATCTGGGCAAGCTGGTGGAGCTGGCCGACAGCTACGAGCTGATCGCCCACAGCATCCACCCCTACACCCGCAGCCTGATCTCTGCCATCCCGGTGGCAGACCCCATCACGGCACGCCAGTCCAAGCGTATCGTGCTGCAGGGCGATGTGCCCAGCCCCCTGAACCCGCCGTCCGGCTGCCGCTTCCGCACCCGCTGCCCCTACGCAGACGAGCGGTGCGCAGCCGAGGTGCCGGAGTTCAAGGAGGTCACCTCCGGCCACTGGGCAGCCTGCCATCATCTGGACAAGGTGAAGTAAAAACACTTCATTCTCCTGAAAGATGAACGCATCTCATCTTCCGGCTGAAATATTGTAACGAAATGGTTACAGACACCCGTTGGGACTTGTAACCGGTGCGAGAACGCATTATACTATTCGTGTTCCTCCGGAGGACAGGCTGTTTTGGCAGACCGTGCTCCGGATCGAATATAGAGGCGGCTGGGCAAAAACCTGGCACACTCAATTTGATTTAAGGGAAGGATAATTATTATGAAACGCATTTCTCGTCGTAGTTTCCTGAAGGTTGCTGGCGTGGGTGCCGCTGCTCTGGGTCTGGCAGCCTGCGGCGGCAGCAAGTCCGGTTCTACCGCAACCTCCGGTTCTGCTTCTGCTGGTTCTTCTACCGGCAGTGTCAACACCGCTGGCTTTACCGTCCAGTACGGCCCCAACCCTGAGACTCTGGATCCCGCTCTGAACAGTGCTATTGATGGCGCCAACACCCTCATCACTATCTTCGAGCCCCTGCTGATCATCAACGAGAACAACGAAGTGATCGGCGGCCAGGCTGAGAGCTGGGAAGCAAGCGAGGACGGCCTGACCTGGACCTTCACCATGCGTGACGGCCTGAAGTGGAGCGATGGCACCGACCTGACTGCTAAGGACTTCGAGTACAGCTTCAAGCGTATGGCTAACCCCGACACCGCTGCTCCCTACGCAGCGACCTGCCTGGGCATGATCGACGGCTTTGACGCAGCTCAGGCTGGTGATGCCGACGCTCTGAACGTCAAGGCAAGCGATGACGGCAAGACCCTGACTGTCGTGCTGTCCTACCCCTGCTCCTACTTCGACAAGATGGCTGCTTTCGCATCCATGAGCCCTGTGCAGCAGGCTACCGTTGAGGCCAACGGCGACAGCTGGTGCACCTCCGCTGACACCTTCGTGTCCAACGGCCCCTACATGATCACCGACTGGACCCCCTCCGAGCGCATCGTTCTGTCCAAGAACCCCAACTACGTTGGCGGCTGGGACAGCTCCAAGATCGTCTCTGACACCATCACCCTGCTGCTGCTGGAGGACTCTTCCGCTGCCTTCGCTGCTTACAACAGCGGTGAGGCTGTCCTGATCAAGGACGTGCCCACCGACGAGATCCCCAGCCTGACCAAGGCAGAGGATGGCGGCGACTTCTATGTTGACACCATTCTGGGCACCTACTACATCAGCCTGAACCTGCAGCGTGATGCCTTCCAGGATGCCAAGGTCCGCAAGGCTCTGGCTCTGGCTATCGACCGCGACTACGTTGCCAACACCATCATGCAGGGCACCTACTCTGCTGCTACCAACCTGGTTGGCCCTGGCATCGTGGACGAGAACGGTTACTTCTACGACAACGCAAACGGCGGCTCTCCCTACATTGCGGATGACTACGAGGCAAATCTGGCCGAGGCTAAGAAGCTGCTGGAAGAGGCTGGCTACCCCAATGGCGAGGGCTACCCCACCATCGAGTACAGCACCAACGATTCCGGCTACCATGTGCCTCTGGCAGAGTACCTGCAGCAGACTTGGGGCGATCTGGGCATCACCCTGACCATCAACAAGATGGAGTGGTCCTCCTTCACCCCCGCTCGTCGTGCAGGCGAGTACGATGTTGCCCGTAACGGCTGGGTCATGGACTACAACGATCCTTCCAACATGGTCGAGCTGTTCTGCACCGACAACGGCAACAACGATGGTAAGTACTCCAACCCTGACTTCGATGCCGCTGTGGAGGCTTCCAAGGTTGCGGATGCCGCCGAGCACTTTGCACAGCTGCACAATGCTGAGGATATCCTGATGGAGGATATGGGCTGCATCCCCGTTGCTTACTACAACGACTACTGGCTGCAGAGCTCCTCTCTGAAGGGCACTTGGCACAGCCCCTACGGCTACTGGTACCTGCAGTACGGTTACGTCGAGGAGTAATTTCCTCTCTGTGCCGTGCAGCATGAGCTGACACCGTAAACAGTAAGCGCCCCACTGACCGGAAATGGTCGGCGGGGTGCTTTTTTGCTGTTGGGATTAAATCCGGACAGCTTGCGCACGGCGGGCGGCTATGATACAATAAAAAATAACCAACCAAAGCGCAGAAGGGGAGAGAAGAATGGAACAGAAACGCCGGTGTCCGTTTTGCCAGCAGGAAATACCGGACAGCGTGGACAGCTGTCCGCGCTGCGGCAAGATCTTTGCCGGACGAAATCCGGTGGGCAGCCTGCCGGTGGGGACCGTGCTGGCCGGGCGTTATACGCTGGGAGAGATGCAGGGTCTCGATGGAGAGGGCATCCTGTACAAGGGCGTGGAGAATCTGGGCGGGTTCCGGGTGACCATCAAGGAATATATGCCGGTCACGCTGGCAGCGGAGCGCGGTGCGGATTTCGTCCTGCGCCCCAAGCCCGGCAGTGAGGTGCTGTTCAAGACCACCCGCATGGACTTTGCCGACCTGTTCCGTGCCGTGGAACGCATTACGCCGTCCAACGGGCTGGAAGCGGTGCTGGACGTGGTGGAAGCCAACAACACCGTGTATGCGGTGCTGGAAAATCTGGGCGGCACGCCGTTGGATCAGTGGCTGGACGCCCACTCCGGCTCCATGCGGATAGAAGACGCCTGCACCATGCTGCAGCCGGTGTTCGAGGGCGTGGCAGCGATGCATAAGATCGGCCTGGTGCACCGCGGCATCTGCCCGGAAAACATCCGGGTCATGGAGAACGGGCGCGCCCGGCTGGCTGGCTATGCCACCGTGGGTCTGCGTACAGCCGGAAGCGGTCTGCGGGAGCAGCTGTATGAGGGGTACTCTGCCCCGGAACAGTATTCTACGGCGCAGTTTGAGGGCCGCTACACGGATGAATACGGTCTGGCGGCGGTGCTGTACCGCATGGTCTGCGGTCAGAGTCCGGTGCCGGCAGAACAGCGCGTGGTCTCGGATTCCAATCCGCGTGCCCGCACAGTGAATCCGACCGTCCCGGCATATGTTTCCGATGTCCTGCAGATGGGCCTGCGGCTGAAAGCCATGGAGCGCATCCAGACGGTGCCGCAGCTGTATCAGGCGCTGACCTCCAAGGAGTACACCGCTGAGCTGACCCGCACCATGAAGCCGGAGACCCCGATGCATCCGGCAGACGGAGAAGCGGTGCAGGGGCAGAAAAATCATCTGCTGAGCCTGAAAGCGCTGCTGGCCGGCATTCTGATCTTGCTGATGATCCTGATCCTGATGACGGCATGGAGTATGCTGAGCCACCGGACGCCCTCGGCCTCGTCCGAGACGGTGGAGCCGGAACCGGCCAGCAGTGAGGTGCTGGAACCGCAGAATCTGGTGCCCAGCTTCCTCGGCATGGACTATGCCCAGGTGCAGAACAACCGGGAATACACCGGGATGTACCTGTTCTACGTCACCGAGGAATACAGCGATACAGTGCCCGCCGGGCAGATCATGAGCCAGGAACCGGAAGCAGACACGGTGCTCAAGGCCGGGGAGACCATCCGTCTGGTGGTGAGCAAAGGCCCGCAGAAGGTGGAAATGCCCACCATCATCGGCTTTACCCAGGACGCTGCGGTGGCCATGCTGCAGAGCCGGGGACTGATCGCCAGCTGCTTTATGGTGGTGAACGACGGCTCCTATGCTTCGGGCTGTGTGGTCTCGGCCAGCGAGGAAGCCGGCACGCAGGTGTCGGTCGGTTCGGTCATCACGGTGTATATCGCGGCGGATCCCAGTGTGGAGATCACCGCCACGCCGGAGGAGCCGGCTGTCACCGAACCCACTACCGACCCTTCCGCACCGGCGGAGGGCGGCGATACTGCCAACACGGAGACGGAGTGAACCCTCTCAGTCTCACTTTGTGGGCAGCAGCCTCGCCCTCTCAGCTTCGCAAGGCTCAGCAGCTCTCCCAAAGGGAGAGCCTTTGGCAGAGAGATAAAGCTTCCGGTTTTGCCAAGGCCGCGCCCTTTGACGGACTTCCCCCGGTCGGGAAAGATTCTCCCCGCGCCGGGGAGAAATGTCACCGTAGGTGACAAAGTGGGGAGCAGATGTCGCGTGAGCGACAGAAAGGGGAACAAGGTGGCACACCGTAAGGCGTGACGGAGAGGGCGAGGCCGCTGCCAATTTCAGAATAACACAAAAGCAGAAGCGGGAGTCTTTTCAGGCTCCCGCTTCTGCTTGTTTAGGATAGGAAAGAGAATGGCTTGTTCAGATGCCGCTTCGGAGGGCTTACAGGTTGGTGTAGCCCATCAGGTAGCGGTCTACCTCGGCGGCGCAGTCGCGGCCCTCCCGCAGGCCCCAGACCACCAGGCTCTGGCCGCGGCGCATATCGCCGCAGACGAACACCTTGTCCACGTTGGTCTTGAAGCTCTGGTCGGCCACATTGCCGCGAGGGGTCAGCTCGACGCCAAAGGCATCGGCCACATAGTTCTCGCAGCCCACAAAACCGGCGGCGATGAACGCCAGCTGGCAGTCATAGGTGAATTCTTCGCCGGTGGGCACCATGTTGGTGCGGCCTGTCTCTGGGTCACGCTCCGGCTTCAGGTAGCTGATGACGGCACCGGTCAGGTTTCCGGCCTCGTCCTTCAGGAACTCTTTGACGGTGGTCTGGTAGACGCGGGGGTCCTTGCCGAACTTGGCAAGGCACTCGGTCTGGCCGTAGTCCACCTTGAGCACCCGGGGCCACTCCGGCCAGGGGTTGGAGGCGGCGCGCTCCTTGGGCGGCTGAGGCATCATTTCCAGGGCCACCAGGTCGGTGCAGCCCTGCCGCAGGGCGGTGCCCTGGCAGTCGTTGCCGGTGTCGCCGCCGCCGATGACCAGCACGTTCTTGCCCGCCGCGTTGATGGCCTTGCCGTCAGCGAACTGGCTGTCCAGCAGGCTCTTGGTCACGCTGGTCAGGTAATCCACGGCGAAGTGCACGCCGTTGGCGTCCCGGCCGGGCACGTTCAAGTCGCGGGCTTTCTTGGCACCGCAGCACAGCACCACGGCGTCAAAGCCGTTCAGCAGCTCTTCGGTGGCCACCGCGCCGCCCACGTCCATGTTGGTGCGGAACACCACACCCTCGGCCTGCATGATCTGGATGCGGCGCTCGATGACCGACTTGTCCAGCTTCATGTTGGGGATGCCGTACATCAGCAGACCGCCCACCCGGTCGGCACGCTCGAAGACGGTGACCGCATGGCCGCGCTTGTTCAGATATTCGGCCACGGACAGGCCGGACGGGCCGCTGCCCACCACGGCCACGCTCTTGCCGGTACGGGCCGGGGGCGGAGCGGCGTGGAGCCAGCCCTTGGAATAGGCCGTTTCAATGATGGCGTGTTCGTTCTCACGCACGGTGACGCTGCTGCCGGTCACATCGCCGCAGGTGCAGGCCGCCTCACACAGGGCCGGGCAGACCCGGCTCGTGAATTCCGGGAAGCGGTTGGTGACCATCAGGCGGTGGAGCGCCAGCTCCCACTTGCCCTGATACACCAGGTCGTTCCACTCCGGGATGAGGTTGTTCAGCGGACAGCCGGAGGCCATGCCGCCGATCATCATACCGGCCTGGCAGAAGGGGACGCCGCAGTCCATGCAGCGCGCCGCCTGGGTCTGCTGCTCCTCGCGGGAGAGCCAGATGTGAAATTCGTTGAAGTTTTCGATGCGCTCCAGCGGCGGAACGTCCGAGCTGGTCTTGCGCTTATAATCCATAAATCCAGTGGTCTTGCCCATAACAGTTCCCCCTCCTTACTTCTTCTTCTGCACAGCGTAGAATGCTTCGATCTGTGCCTGTTCGCCGTCGAGGCCGCGCTCCTCCATGGAAGCGATGACCCGCAGCATCCGGTCGTAATCGTAGGGGAGGACTTTCTTGAACTTGGGCAGATACTCGCTGAAGTTGTCCAGGATCTCTTTGCCGCGCGGGGAGCCGGTGGCTTCCACATGCTCGCGGATCAGCTCCTTCAGGGTGGCAACATCGTACTTGTGCTCCACGGGTTCGAGGCTGACCGTCTCTTTGTTCACCCGCTGGTAGAAGTCCCAGTTCTCATCCAGCACGTAGGCGATGCCGCCGGTCATGCCGGCTGCAAAGTTCTTGCCGGTCTGGCCCAGCACGACGACGGTGCCGCCGGTCATGTACTCGCAGCCGTGGTCGCCGACGCCCTCCACAACGGCCGTTGCGCCGGAGTTGCGGACGCAGAAGCGCTCACCGGCCACGCCGGAGACGAAGGCCTTGCCGCTGGTGGCACCATACAGGGCGACGTTGCCGGTGATGATGTTCTCCTCCGGCTTGTAGGTGATGCCCTCCGGCGGGCGCACGATGATCTTGCCGCCGGACAGGCCCTTGCCCATGTAGTCGTTGCAGTCGCCGGTCAGCTTCAGGGTCAGGCCCTTGGGGATGAACGCACCGAAGCTCTGGCCGCCCGCGCCGGTGCAGTTGGCGGTGTAGACGTCATCGGGCAGGGAATCGCCGTACTTGCGGGTGATCTCGCTGCCGAAGATGGCACCGAACGCACGGTCGGTGTTGGAAACATCCAGCGTGACGCTCTGGGGCGTTTTGCTGCTGAGCTTGAACTTCTTCATCAGCACCTTCATGTCGAGGGTGTTTTCGAGATGGAAGTCGTAAGTGTCCGCCGGGACGAAGTGCACGTTGCTGTTGGTGATGGCCGGGTTGTGCAGGATGCAGTCCAGGTTCATCTTGGCCGTGCGGCTGCCGGGGGCGCTGGGCTTGACGTGGAGCAGGTCGGTGCGGCCCACCAGTTCGTCGATGGTGCGGACGCCGAGCTTGGCCATGTACTCCCGCAGCTCTTGGGCCACGAAGGTCAGGTAGTTGATGATGTATTCGGGCTTGCCCCGGAAGTGCTTGCGCAGTTCGGGGTTCTGGGTGCAGATGCCCATGGGGCAGGTGTCCAGATTGCAGACGCGCATCATGACGCAGCCCTCGCACATCAGCAGGGTGGTGCCGAAGCCGAACTCCTCTGCGCCCAGCATACAGCTGATGGCGACATCGCGGCCGGAGAGCAGCTTGGAGTCGCTCTCGATGCGGACACGGCTGCGCAGGCCGTTCAGGATCAGGGTCTGGTGGGTCTCGGCGATGCCCAGCTCCCAGGGCAGACCGGCGTTCTTGATGGAGGTGCGGGGAGCGGCACCGGTTCCACCGTCATAGCCGGACACCAGAATGACCTGGGCACCGCCCTTGGCCACACCGGCCGCGATGGTGCCGACACCGGCTTCGCTGACCAGCTTCACGTTGATGTTGGCGTTCCGGTTGGCGTTCTTCAGATCGTAGATCAGCTCAGCCAGGTCCTCGATGGAGTAGATATCGTGGTGCGGCGGGGGAGAGATCAGGCCCACACCGGTGGTGCTGTGGCGGGTCTTGGCGATCCAGGGATAGACCTTGGCACCGGGCAGATTGCCGCCCTCGCCGGGCTTTGCGCCCTGCGCCAGCTTGATCTGAATTTCCTCGGCGCTTACCAGGTACTTGCTGGTGACGCCGAAACGGGCGGATGCCACCTGCTTGATCTTGGAATTGCTCTCGCTGTGATAGCGATCCTCGGGTTCGCCGCCCTCGCCGGTGTTGCTCCGGCCGCCCAGACGGTTCAGGGCAATGGCAATGGTCTCATGGGCTTCGCTGCTCAGGGCGCCGTAGCTCATGGCAGCGCCCTTAAAGCGCTTGACAATGGAGCTGACCGGCTCCACCTCGTCCAGTGGAATGCCGCCGTTGGGGTCGAAGTTGAAGTCCAGCAGACTGCGCAGGTGCACACCGTCGGTGCCCATGTTGTCCACGGTGTTGGTGAACTGCTTGAAGGCGTTGTAATCACCGGTGAAGCAGGCCTTCTGGAACAGGTGGATGGTCTGGGGATTGAACAGGTGGGCTTCCTTGCCGCTGCGGAACTTGTGGGCACCGCCGTCGGCCAGTTCCATGCTGATGTCCAGGCCCAGCGGGTCAAAGGCAGCGTTGTGCTGGGCTTCCACGTCGGCCTGAATGTCCTCGATGGTAATGCCGCCTACACGGCTCACCGTGCCGGTGAAGTACTTGTCGATGACATCCTTGGAGATGCCGACTGCCTCAAAGATCTGGCTGCTCTGGTAGCTCTGGATGGTGGAGATGCCCATCTTGGACGCGATCTTCACGATGCCGTTCAGGATGGCGTTGTTGTAGTCCTCCACGGCGGCGTAGTAATCCTTGTCCAACAGGCCCTCGTCAATGAGCTGGCCGATGGTCTCATGGGCCAGATAGGGGTTGACAGCGCAGGCACCGTAGCCCAGCAGGGTGGCAAAGTGATGCACCTCGCGCGGCTCGGCGCTTTCCAGGATCAGGGCCAGGGCGGTGCTCTTCTTGGTGCGGATGAGGTACTGCGACACGGCAGACACGGCCAGCAGGCTGGGAATGGTCACATGGTACTCATCCACGTCGCGGTCGGACAGGATGATGATGTTGGCCCCTTCCTTGTAGGCGCGGTCCACTTCCAGGAACACACGGTCAATGGCCTTTTCCAGGCTGGTGTTCTTGTAGTAGTTGATGGAAACCGTGGCCACCTTGAAGCCGGGCACGTTCATGTATTTGATCTTCAGCAGGTCGGTACTGGTCAGAATGGGGTTGTGGACCTTCAGCACCTTGCAGTTCTCGGGCTTGTCTTCCAGCAGGTTGCCGTGGGCGCCGATGTACACGCTGGTGGAGGTGACCACCTTTTCGCGGATGGCATCGATGGGCGGGTTGGTGACCTGCGCAAACCGCTGCTTGAAGTAGTTGAACAGGGGAGGATGCTGGTTGCTCAGCACAGCCAGCGGGGTGTCGGTGCCCATGGCACCGGAAGGCTCTGCACCGGCCCGGGCCATGGCGAGGATCATGGTGTTCACGTCCTCATACTGGTAGCCGAACACCTTCTGCAGGCGGGTGAGCTGGTCGCCGGAGTAGCTGGGCACCTTGACATTGGGGATCTTCAGCTTGCTCAGCTGCACCAGGTTGCGGTCGATCCACTCGCCGTAGGGTTCACGGCTGGCGTAGAACTCCTTGAGCTTTTCGTCGTCCACCACTTCGCCCTTGACGGTGTCCACCAGCAGCATCTTGCCGGGGCGCAGACGGTCCTTGACCAGAACATTTTCCGGGTCGCAGTCCAGCACGCCCACCTCGGAGGACAGGATCATGCGGCCGTCCTTGGTGATGTAGTAGCGGCTGGGGCGCAGACCGTTGCGGTCCAGCACCGCGCCCATCACATCGCCGTCCGAGAACAGGATGGCGGCGGGGCCGTCCCACGGCTCCAGCATGGTGGCGTAGTACTGGTAGAAGTCCCGCTTTTTCTGGCTGATGTTCTTATTGTTTTCCCACGGCTCCGGAATGGTGATCATGACGGCCAGCGGCAGGTCCATACCGTTCATCACCATGAATTCCAGGGCGTTGTCCAGCATGGCGGAGTCCGAACCGGAGGTGTTGATGATGGGCAGGATCTTGTTCATGTCGTCCTGCATGATGGAGCTGGAGATGCTCTCCTCGCGAGCCAGCATGGCGTCCGTGTTGCCCTTGATGGTGTTGATCTCGCCGTTGTGCAGGATGAAGCGGTTGGGGTGCGCACGCATCCAGCTGGGGTTGGTGTTGGTGGAGAAGCGGCTGTGCACCATGCCGATGGCGGATTCATAATCCGGATCCTGCAGGTCGGTGTAGAACAGGCGCAGGTCGTGCACCAGGAACATTCCCTTGTACACGATGGTGCGGCTGGACAGGCTGGGCACATAGGTGCCGTTGCTGGCCTGCTCGAACACGCGGCGCACGATGTACAGCTTGCGGTCAAAGTCGATGCCTTTGCTGATCTTGGCGGGCTTTTTGATGAAGCACTGCCAGATGGCGGGCATACAGTCACGGGCTTTCTGGCCCACAGCGTCGGGGTTCACCGGCACCTTGCGCCAGGCCAGGAATTCCAGCCCTTCCTTGCGGGTGACCACCTCGAACAGCTTCATGGCCTGCGCGCGCATATGCTCGTTCTGCGGGAAGAAGAACATACCCACGCCGTACTCACGCTCGTTGCCCAGACGGATATTCAGCTCGTCGGCAACCTTGGAGAAAAACTTGTGGCTGATCTGCAGTAGGATGCCCACGCCGTCACCGGTCTTGCCCTCGGCGTCCTTGCCGGCGCGGTGTTCCAGCCGCTCCACGATGGACAGCGCGTCATCCACCGTCTGATGGCTCTTGCGGCCCTTGATGTCCACCACAGCGCCGATGCCGCAGGCGTCGTGCTCAAACTGTGGATCGTACAGACCAAGGGTGTTCTTTTGTTCTGTAAAGTTTTCCATAGACTTTCCCATCCTTTTAACGAAGTTCCTGACCGGATGCGGCACCCTCCGCAACATTCCGAAAGGTGGAAAAAACAAAAAGACGCCCCGCAAGGGCAGAATCCACCCTTGCAGAACGTCTTTGTTCCGGTACTTATTATTATACCGACCCGTGAGAAATCTTCAAGTGACAGCTGCACCAAATCTGAAAGCGGCTTTGCACCGCATTCTGTGCGAAACGTCTTGAAGTATGACACCTGTGCCTGCAGGAACGACAAAAACCGCCGCACCCGGCGGCTCGGAAGAGCGCGGATGCGGCGGTATCATGCGGGATTCAGTTTGGTTCAGCACTCAGTGCTTGCAGTTGGACTGTTTGCGGGTGAAGAACCATCCGCCTGCCGTCAGGAGGAAGCCTGCGGCCAGCAGCACATGGACCAGCCAGGCAGAAGTGCCGGTCTTGGGCAGAACGGGCGCGTCCGGCGCCGCATCCTGAACCGGGGGATTTTGCGGGGTATCCGGTGTCACGGGCGTCTCCGGGGCGGGTTCTTCCGGGGTGGCGTCCTGCACGGGAGGATTCTCCGGGTTGGCCGGATCGACGGGAGTATCCGGGTTCTCCGGGTCCGGCACGGGATCCGGATCCGGCACGGGATCAGGCGTCGGGTCCGGGGTGACAGTCTTGCTGTTCACGAACGTAACAGTCAGCGTCTGGCCACCCGGGGTGATAGCACCGATGTAGCTCAGATCGGAAGAAGAAGAAGTGGTGCCAGCGGCTTCATTGACGATCAGGTCGCCGGATTCCTTGATTTTGTTAAACTCTTCTTCGCTGTCGCAGATGACATACACGGTGGTGTCAATGTCATAGCCCTTGGGGGCGGCGGCTTCCTGCAGGTAATACACCACGTTCTTCAGCAGGTCGTAGTCGATGTTCAGCTTGCCGTCGGTGGTGGTAATGGTGTAAGTCAGGTTCTTCTTGTCGGGGTCGTACTTGGCCCAGCCGGTAAAGCCGGGTTTGGTCACGTTGCCGTTTTCGTCCACTTCGTCCGGGATGTTGGTGTAGTAGAGGGTAGCGTCGTTGCCGTCCTCGTCTTTGCCGTAGGTCCACAGGTAGAAGCTGGTTTCGGAGTCCTTAATGACCTCGCCGGTGTCCTTGTCGGTCTTGGTCAGCTCAAATTTGCCGTCGGCCTGCTCAAGCACCATGGATGCGTACCAGCTCCAGGCGGAATCCTGATAGTTGTTGTTTGCAAATTCGCCGTCAAGGTTGATAGCCATGGTAAAGGCGGCCCAGGTAGCTTCGTTGGGGGACATACCAGTTTCAAGCAGCTGGTTGAAGTAGGAATTTGCCTTGTCCCACGCACCTTCGGTGGAATTCAGCTTATCGGTCATGTAATCGGCAATGGTCATCTGGTAACCATCGCTGGCCCATTCACCGTGTGGGTGGCCGTACTCGGTAGCATGGTCGCTGTCCTTCAGGAACTGGCTCAGTTCATCTTTGCTGCCAACATTGAAGCTCAGAATGTTCTTATAGAAATTGTCGTAGAACTCAGGGGTCTTAACGGTGATACGCTGGCCAGTGGAAGCGCCGGATTTGGAAAGGTTTTCAGCGGCTTCCTTATTGTTCAGGTACAAGTCGGCAACCGTATCGTAAGAGGTACCGTCTTTCTCGTTGTAATAGTTCAGAATCTCAGAAGAAATATCAGTCTTGTGCTTGCTCAGATATTTACTCAGGGCGGTGGAAATGTCAGTGGGCATTGCACCCAAAGCACCCTCGGCACCACGCTGAAGAGGTTCAAATGCCCTTGAATTTTTTTGCGCGCTGTCATACGTATAAGCGTAGTTATTAACGTTGGACTTATCTTTTTTCAGGTAGCATTTGCCGTCGATGACCTCATAATCGTTCTTGCTTAGACTGAGGTGGCCAAAGTAATAATCTCCAGCTTTTACGTAGTAATAATTACCGATTTTAACAAGCTCAGTACCAGCGGAAACAGAAGTACCATTTGCACCGGTAGAAACGCCGTTGCTATCAATTCGGAACATTCTAATGTCGCCGCATTCAGCAAGCGCTTTGTCAACGAGATCCTCAAGGCAGCCGTTATCATTACGGTCTAAGCTGACTTCCAGTTTGAGGGTAGATTTGACAACTTCTTCCGGCAGCTCCTGATCGTCAAAACCTTCTACGCCGGTCTTGTCGGTATTGCTCATGTCCGGGGTGGAAACGGTAAAGCTGTTGTTTTTGTAAACGTAAGTATGTTTACTGCCATTGGAAAGAGAAATATCAAACACGGTGGTGCAGCCGGGCTCTTCATCAATTGCGGCAATTCCGGTGACCGGATCATAATTGAAAGTTAATCCATTGGGGAGCGTACAGTCAATCGGCCAACCGTAATAGAGATAGTCATCATATCTCTTGTATTCAGGAGAATTGTGGTCGAGGCTGGCCAGATATTCCTCGACAGCCTGTGCGCCGTAGGCGTTAACAATACCTCGAACTTTGCTCAGTTCAATGGTCTGGTCGCCTTCGGCATCTTCCTTGATGTTGAAGGTGATTTTAAAGTGGCCGGTTTTCTCATCGTAGGCAACATCATAGTCGGTGTTGTCTTCCGCAGGCTCTTCGGGCTTCGTTTCCGGTTCCGAAGAAGCAGGACTCTCGGCAGGTGTCTCGCTTTCGGCGGGCGTCTCGGTGCTGTCCTTGTCCTCGCTCTCGGACGGGGCGGCAGGCTCAGACGGCGTCTCGGTGCTGTCAGCCTTGTCCTCGCCCTTGATATGGTCCTTGTTGTCCTTGGCGCTGCCGGGCAGGGTCTCCACGGTGTCGGACTGGGTGGGGCGCTCGATCTCGGAGAAATCAGACTCCTTTTCGCCGGTGCCCTCGCTGTCCGTGCTTTCGCTCTCAGAGGGAGCGGAAGCTTCGCTGCTGCCGGAAGATTCGCCCTCGGAGGGGCTTTCGGTACCCGCTTCACCCTCCGACTGCTCGTCGGCGGCCGCTTCCTCTTTGGACTCGCCCGCAGTGGAAGCGTTGGCTTCCGAGTCAGACTGTCCGCAGGGAGGGGACACTTCACCATCGGTCAGCGGAACGACCGTGACCGTAAACGGTGTACCGGCGGCATCGTCGAGCGGTTCCGCATCTGCTGCGGCTGCACCCAGCATCCCGAAGGTGCTGGCAAAGACAGACAATGCCAGCATCATCGCAACGATCCGTTTTTTCATCATGATGAATTCCTTCCTTCCTTCCTTCCTGAAATGATCTGCCCCGGCCGATCAAAGCCATCGGCTCCGCACAACCGGCCGGAACAGTGCCTGACGCAGGGAAAACATGGAATTTTGACGCATCCATGCCGCTCTGCATCCTTACAATATTATCATAGCAATTTAACCCGCAAAACACAGGGGATTTCCGAAAAAGGGCGTTTCACAAGGCGTTTTTCGTGAGACTGCACAAAAAGCAGAGAGGCCTTTCGGATGCAGTTCCCAAAGACTGGAAAATAACTGTTGCACAAATGTTGCTGAAATGTTGCAAAACGTGACGGCTCCGTTGCACTGAGCAGGACGCTTTTTCGGAGAAAAAACAAAACCGCGCCGTCCCGATGCAGAAAGCGGGACGGCGCGGGAAATCGCGGAGCGGAAAGATGTTCAGAAAAGCGTGCGGCGGGACAGGCAGAAGCCGCAGATCAGAAGAACAGCCCCGGCGGACAACAGTCCGCTGCACAAGGCAGAAGAAGTGCCGGTCTGGGGCAGGGTGGAAACGACAGGCGCCGGTGCCGGCTGTTCTGCGGACGGAGAAACGGCGGCGTCTGCAGTGGACGGAACGGTCTCCTCCGAAGGGGCGGCAGGCTCCTGTGCATCTTCCGGAACATCCGAAGCGGCTTCCGCTTCATCGACCGGGAAGCCGATCTCTTCGGGAGTGGTATAGCTGATCATCGTCGGCGGATTTTCCGGCAGGATGGGGTTGTCCGGCAGGACCGGGCGCTCTTCCTGCGGTTCGGGCAGATCTTCGGCGGCAGCGGCATCCTCGGTCCCGGCTGACTGCACCATGCTGGCAGCGGTGTCCTCCGGCAGAGAAGACGCATCCAGTGCGGCCGCAGCGGGGAGAAAGCACAGCAATGCTGCCAGCGTGAGCACAAATGCAGATGGTTTCCGGTTCATTGCAGTTCCTCCTTTCCGCAAAACACAGCCTGAAATCGTCTCTATAATAGACAAGAACCGCCGAAAGATGCAAGTGAAACCCTGCAAATTTCAAAATTCTGAAAAGAATTTCGGAACATTGTCCAAAGTTGAAAGCGTTTTTCTCTGCAGATTGGCCAATGCTTCGTTGCGATGCTGTTGCAGAGTCATTCGCCCAGAATGGCACGCAGATCTTCTTCCGGTGTGGTCACAGCCTTCAGAGCATATTTTTCCTGCAGCGTGCGCACCACATTCGGAGAAAGGAAAGCGGGCAGGGTAGGGCCGAGCCGGATATTCCGGATGCCCAGCGCCAGCAGTGCAATGAGGATGCATACGGCTTTCTGCTCGAACCAGCACAGCACCAGCGAGAGCGGCAGGTCGTTGACCGTGCAGTCAAAGGCATCGGCCAGCGCCAGCGCGATGCGCACGGCGCTGTAGGCGTCGTTGCACTGACCGACGTCCAGGATGCGGGGCAGACCGGCCACCGTGCCCAGCGGCAGATCGTTCAGGCGGAACTTGCCGCAGGCCAGCGTTAAAATGACGGTGTCCGGCGGGGTCAGCTTGGCAAACTCGGTGTAGTACCGGCGGGAGGGCCGGGTGCCGTCACAGCCGCCCACCAGGAAAAAGTGCCGGATCTGGCCGGACTTGACCGCCTGCACGATCTCGCCGGCGTGTTCCAGTACGGCGTGCCGTGCAAAGCCGGTGGTCACCCTGCTGCCGCCGTTCATGCCGGGCAGCAGGGTGTCTTCCTGGTAGCCGCCCAGCTCCAGCGCCTTTTCGATGACCGGGGTGAAGTCCCGGCCTTCATCGATGTGCTGTACGCCGGGGTAGGACACCACCGAGGTGGTGAACACCCGGTCAGCATAGCTGGCCCGCAGCGGCATGATGCAGTTGGTGGTGAACAGGATGGGCGCGGGGATGTCCTCAAACTCCCGCTGCTGGTTCTGCCACGCCGTACCGAAGTTTCCTTTCAGATGCGGGTACTTCTTTTTCAGCTCCGGGTAGCCGTGGGCGGGCAGCATCTCGGAGTGAGTGTAGACGTTGACGCCCCGGCCTGCGGTCTGCTCCAACAGCTGCTGTGCGTCGTAGAGGTCGTGGCCGGAAATCACGATGAACGGCCCTTTTTCAATGGTCAGGGGCACCTGCACGGGCTGGGGGTCGCCAAAGGCGCCGGTGTTGGCAGCGTCCAGCAGCTCCATGCAGCGGTAGCTGGCTTCTCCTGTGGCCTGCACCAGCTGCCACAGGGCGTCGGTGGTCTGGCCGGGGTCGCCCACGGCCTGCAGCGCGGTACAGAAGAATCGGTCCAGCTCCGGGTCGATGCGGCCCAGCACCCGGGCGTGGTAGTTGTAGGCGGCCATGCCCCGCAGGCTGAACAGCACAAAGCATTTCAGGCTGCGCCGGTCAGCGTCCGGTTCCCGCCAGAGGGCCTGCATGTCGTAGTCCGGGCCGGTGCCGGGGCTGGCGTCGTGCACCCGGCGGGTCAGCGCGTCCACGGCGGCGGGGTCAAAGTTCACGTTGGTAATGGTGGTGAACAGCCCCTGCATCAGCAGCCGGGCCTGTTCCGGGGCCGGGGCCCGGCCGTCGGCCACCAGCTGCCCGGCAAACGCGATGAGCGCCCCGGTGAGCCGATCCTGCGCGGCGGCTGTCTCGGCGGACTTGCCGCACACCCCCGCCGCCCCGGTGCAGGCCACGCACCCCGCCGCCTGCTCACACTGAAAACAAAACATCTGCTCGTCCATACAAAGCTCCCTTTCTGCCATGAGATACTGCCAGTGTGGGCAGAGCGGGGCGGGGTTATACAAAAAGGGCCGCACCCAACCGGGTGCGGCCCTTGCAATGCTTGCTGAAACTTAGTAGGTGATGCCCTGTGCCATCATGGCGGTGGCGACCTTCAGGAAGCCGGCGCAGTTTGCACCGACCATCAGGTTGCCCTCGGAGCCGGCAGCCACAGAAGCGTCGTAGGAAGCGTGGAAGATGCCCTCCATGATGCCCTTCAGCTTGGCATCCACTTCCTCAAAGCTCCAGCTCAGGCGCTCGGAGTTCTGGCTCATCTCCAGGCCGGAGGTGGCCACGCCGCCGGCGTTGGCAGCCTTTGCGGGTCCGTACAGGACACCGTTGGACAGGTAGACCTCGATGGCCTCGGGCGTGCTGGGCATGTTTGCGCCCTCGCAGACAACGGTGCAGCCGTTCTTGACCAGAGCCTCAGCGGACTCCTTGTTGATCTCGTTCTGGGTCGCGCAGGGCAGGGCGATGTCGCAGGGGACAGTCCAGACCTTGCTGCAATCGGCAACGTAGGTTGCGCCGGCGTGGGTCTCGGCGTACTCCTTGATGCGGCCGCGGCGCACTTCCTTCAGGTCCTTGACGTAAGCCAGGTCGATGCCGTTGGGGTCGTAGACGTAGCCGTTGGAGTCGGACATGGTAACCACCTTGGCACCCAGCTGGGTAGCCTTCTCGCAGGCGTAGATGGCCACGTTGCCGGAGCCGGAGATCACCACGGTCTTGCCCTGGAAGCTGTCGTTGCGCATACACTTCAGAGCTTCCGCAGTGAAGTAGCACAGACCATAGCCGGTAGCCTCGGTACGAGCCAGAGAACCACCAAAGGTCAGGCCCTTGCCGGTGATCATGCCGCCCTGGAAGCTGTTGGTCAGGCGCTTGTACTGGCCGAACATGTAGCCGACCTCGCGGCCGCCGACACCGATATCACCGGCGGGGCAGTCCACGAACTGGCCGATGTGGCGGTACAGCTCGGTCATGAAGCTCTGGCAGAAGCGCATGACTTCCATGTCGCTCTTGCCGTGGGGGTCGAAGTCAGAGCCGCCCTTGCCGCCGCCCATGGGCAGGGTGGTCAGGCTGTTCTTGAAGATCTGCTCAAAGCCCAGGAACTTCAGGATGCCCTGGTTGACAGAGGGATGGAAGCGCAGGCCGCCCTTGTAGGGGCCGATGGCACTGTTGAACTGCACACGGTAGCCGCGGTTCACCTGCACCTTGCCCTGGTCATCGACCCAGGGCACACGGAAGCTGATGATGCGCTCCGGCTCGACCAGACGCTCGATCAGGCCGACCTTCTCGTACTCGGGGTGCTTCTCGACCACGGGCTGGATGCTCTCCAGGACCTCGCGGACAGCCTGCAGGAATTCAGGCTCGTTGGCATTGCGCTTTTCCAGGCCTTCGTACACGCGCTTCAGGTATTCATTCGTCAGCATAGTAGAATACTCCTTTTCCCAATTACTCTATAAATTTGAAAAAGACGAAAGCACCCTGCCCGCCGTACTGCGGGCACGTCCCTCTGAGCTGCGGGCACCTTCGGATTTCCCTGTTACACCCGACCTGCCTATCCTGCAGATCGCTTTATTATTATAAAGCTTTATACGGGGATTTACAAGAGCGAAAAAGCAGAAAATGTTTCAGAAAAACAGATGAAAAGTTGAACCTGCTTCACAAAACGAAAAATAAAAGAAAAAACCGGCGGAGAACCTTGTTTTTTAAAGCGGCAGAGGAATGCAAAAGAATGTCTTTTTTTTCGGGCGTGAAAAACAAAATGCACCGGATAAAATCATCCGGTGCATCAGGTGAGATCACTTCAGCAGTTTCTCGCAGGCGTCAGCAGCACCTTCCAGGTACTCGCCGCCGTAGGTCTCGATCATGCCGGCATCCGACAGGGCGGCCAGCTGGGGGTCGATGGGGCACTTGGCCAGAACAGGCAGGCCGTGCTTTGCCGCCACCTCGTCCACATGGCTGTTGCCGAACACATTGATGTGCTTGCCGCAGTCGGGGCAGACGATGTAGCTCATGTTCTCCACGATGCCCAGCATGGGCACCTTCATCATTTCGGCCATGTTCACGGCCTTGGCCACGATCATGCTCACCAGTTCCTGGGGGCTGGCCACGACCACGATGCCGTCCACGGGCAGGCTCTGGAACACGGTCAGGGGCACGTCACCGGTTCCCGGAGGCATATCCACGAACAGGAAGTCCACGTCCTTCCAGACCACATCGGTCCAGAACTGTTTGACGGCACCGGCAATGACCGGGCCGCGCCATACGACGGGGTCCTCTTCGTTTTCCACCAGCAGGTTGATGCTCATCACGTCGATGCCCATGCGGCTCTGGATGGGCCAGCAGCCCTTGTCATCGGCCATGGCACGGCCATGGATGCCGAACAGCTTGGGGATGGACGGGCCGGTGATGTCTGCGTCCAGGATGCCGCAGTGGTAGCCGCGGCGTGCCATGGCGCAGGCCAGCAGGGCGCTGGTCATGCTCTTGCCGACGCCGCCCTTGCCGGACACAACGCCGATGACCTTTTTCACGCTGCTGTTGGGGTTGGGCGCATCGTGCTGAGGCGCCGCATTGCGGGAAGAACACGCTGCCCCGCAGGTGGAGCAGTCATGGGTACATTCTTCGCTCATTCTCGTTTCGCGCACGGCGGGATGGCTCCGGGCTGTGCGCTTCCTCCTTGCTCATAATACGGGCAGGGGAGATGTTCCCCTGCCCTGACCACTGTTTACTATACCATAAAAAGTGTACAGAAACAACCCATAGACCTGCTCATGTTTTCCAGAGCGGCTGCATAGGCTTGGAAGAGAGGTTTCAGAGGGGGGAGGTGCGCCATGCGGCAGAGCTATTTTCGGAATGCAGCGCTGCTCACCGGGTCAGACGTGGTGCTGCGGCTGGCGGGCATGGGGCTGCGCATCTATCTGGCCAATGCGCTGGGCGGCGAGGGGATGGGGTTGTATCAGCTGGTGCTGGCGGTCTATTCGCTGTTTGTCACGCTGGCCACGGCGGGCATTGCAGTGGCAGCGGCCCGCCTGCTGACCGAAGAGCTGAGCCGCGATGCCGCTGCCGCCCGGGGAATGATGCGGTGCCTGCTGGCAGCCGGGCTGGGCCTGGGGCTGCTGGCAATGACGGCACAGGCGCTGCTGGCGGAGCTGGCGGCGCAGTGGTGGCTGGGGGATCTCCGGGCAGCAGGAGCACTCCGGGTGTCTTCCCTCGGGATGCCATGGATGGCGGTCTCTTCGGTGCTGCGCGGCTTTTTTCTGGCGCGGCGGCGGATCAGTCCCAATGTGCTCAGTCAGCTGGCGGAGCAGACGGTGCGCATCGCGGTGGTGGTGCTGACGCTTTCCCACACCCAGGGCTGGGATGACGGCACCCGGTGTATGCTGGTATTGGGAGCCACGGCTCTGAGCGAAGCCGTGTCCGCGCTGCTCATGCTGCTGTTTTACCGGCGGGAGGCGGTGTGCTGCTTCGGCGGCAGACCCGCCCGAAAGCCCCCGGATGCCGCCCGGCGGCTGTGGGACATCCTGTGGCCGGTGGAAGGCGGCAGAGTGCTGTCCAGCGCGCTGCACACGGCCGAAAATATGCTGGTGCCGGCCTGTCTGACGGTGTATCTGGCCGGGGCAGGCGGGCGCACCGCTGCCCTGGAACAGTACGGCACGCTGAAAGGCATGGCGCTGCCGCTGCTTACCTTTCCCTTTGGACTGCTGGGCAGTCTGGCGACCCTGCTGATGCCGGAGATCACCCAGGCACACATTGAGGGGAAGAATGCCCGACTGAACACGCTGCTGAGCCGGATGCTCAGCCTGACCGGCTACTTTTCCATGCTGGCGGGCGTGCTGTTCTGGGTGTGGGGAAACACCCTGGCACAGCTGCTGTACGGCAGCGCGGAAGCCGGGTTTTATCTGCAGGTGCTGGCACCGGCCATGCCGCTGATGTATCTGGAGAGCATGGTGGATGGTGCCATGAAAGGTGTGGGCGAGCAGAAAGCGGCCTTCCGCTACAGCGTATGGGACTCCATCTTCCGCATTGCCGGGGTGATGCTGCTCCTGCCCCGGTACGGGATGAAGGGATTCCTTGCGGTGATCCTGCTGTCCAGCCTGTACACCTGCACGGCGAACACCGGCCATCTGCTGCTGTCCAGCGGCACCCGGCACGCGGTGCGGCGCTGGCTGGGAGCGCCGGTCCTGGCGGCGCTGGCGGCCGCTGGTGCCGGGATCGGCCTGAGCCGGCTGCTTTCCGGCGTCCCGCAGGCCGGGCTGCTCTCCCGGCTGATGGTCCTGGCGGCGGGCGGGACCGGGACGGCAGGCGTCTTTTTTCTGGCGGCATGGCCGCTGGGGCTTGGGAACGAGGTGAAAGCGCTATGCTTGCCCCGCAAAGCAGGCGAAAAAAAGGAAAAATCATGAAAATCAGAAGGAAGCCGGAATTTTCTGGACACAGCCGCCGGATTTGAGTATAATACAAAAGTGAGATTCTGCCGAAACAGGGCAGATCCGGAACGGACCGGCGGCAGACAGCCGGTTCCAATTGCGGCGCACGGCGAAAGCCGGGCCGGACAAAAGAGGACTTTTTCGTGAAAAAACAAACTCAAAACACACCGCAGGTGCTTCTGCGCCGGGCGGTTCTGGTGCTGCTGGATGCAGCCATCGTGGCGTTCAGCTTCTACTTTGCGCTGCTCCTGCGGGCAGATGGCGCGGTAGAAGCGGCCTGGTGGCCGCACAACCGTGCCATCCTGTACGCAAACCTGCCCTGGATCGTGGCAGTGTATCTTCTCAGCTTTCTGGGCGGCGGACTGTATTCGGTGCTGTGGAAATACGCCGGGGAACGCGACCTGCTCCGGCTGGCCGAAATGATCGCTGTGCCCACAGCGGCGGTGTACGCAGTCAATCGGCTGTGCATCCACGGCGTATTGTTCAATTCGGCCAACTGCATGGCCGCAGTGCTGATCTTTCTGCTGGTGGGCGGGAGCCGCCTGGCCTGGCGGCTGTTCCTGAACCATCCGCTGGGCGAACAGCTGCGCGGCAAGGCAAAGAATGACCCCAACCGCCCGGTGCTGATCGTAGGCGCGGGTGAGGCCGGTGCCTGGGCCATCAACGTCTGCAAATCCAACAAAGAGTATGGCCGTCCGGTGGCGGCGGTGGACGATGATCCGGCCAAGCGCAACCAGACCATCCACGGCGTACCGGTGAAGGGAACGCTGGAAGAGATCCCGGAAGTGTGCACCCGGTACAACATCCACAGCATCATCATCGCCATTCCGACGCTGCGGGGCAGCAAACTGAACCACGTCATTGACCTGTGCGTCAGCACCCACTGCCCGGTGCAGCTGCTCAGCGACCCGCAGCTGGTGGGCGCTGCGGCACCGCAGGGCGCGTTCCGGGAGCTGAACACCGCCGATTTTCTCTCCCGCGAGGAGGTCACGCTGGACACAGACCGAATCTCCGGGTACCTCACCGGCAAAACGGTGCTGGTAACGGGCGGCGGCGGTTCCATCGGCAGTGAGCTGTGCCGGCAGGTGATGCGTTTCCGGCCCGGCAAGCTGCTGATTTTCGACATCTACGAGAACTGCGCCTACGAGCTGCAGATGGAACTGCAGCAGAAGTATGGCCGGGACGTACCGGTGTCCGTGCTGATCGGCTCCATCCGGGATAAAAAACGGCTGGATGAGGTGTTTGAGACCTACCATCCCACCGTGGTGTTCCATGCGGCGGCACACAAGCACGTTCCGCTGATGGAGGTCAGCCCGGCGGAAGCCGTGAAGAACAACGTGCTGGGCACCAAGAACCTGCTCACCAGTGCCAGCGAGCACGGGGTGGAGCGGTTCGTGCAGCTGTCCACCGACAAGGCCGTGAACCCCACCAGCGTCATGGGCTGCACCAAGCGCATCTGTGAGATGCTCATCCAGACCTTTGCGGGCAACACCGATATGAAGTGCGTGGCAGTGCGGTTCGGCAACGTGCTGGGCAGCCACGGCAGCGTCATCCCGCTGTTTGAGGCGCAGATCAAAAAGGGCGGCCCGGTCACTTTGACCGATGCCAACATCGAGCGCTACTTCATGACCATTCCGGAAGCGGCCCAGCTGGTGCTGCAGGCCGGTGCCCTGGCGGAAAGCGGCAACATCTATGTGCTGGACATGGGCGAACCGGTGAAGATCATGGATCTGGCCAAGCAGCTCATCCGCTTCTACGGCTACGAGCCGGGGGTGAACATGGAGATCAAGATCGTGGGCCTGCGCCCCGGCGAAAAGCTCTATGAAGAGCTGATGATGGACGAGGAGCAGGACAAGATGCGCCGCACCGAGCACAATAAGATCTTTGTGGCATCGCCCCGCACCATCGACCTGGCCGAGTTCTACCAGCAGCTGCAGGACCTTGCAGCGGCAGCGGAGCACAACGACGAGGGCGTGGTAAAGCAGCTGGAGAAGATGATCCCCACCTTTACCCCGACCCGTGGGAATCTGAAGCTGTAATGCGGCACAAGGCCGCGTATGCATACAAAATGAGAGGGATGTAATTATGGAAAAGAAACCGTTTCTGACCGAGGCGATGGCACAGGAGATCATTGAAGATGTGCCTACGCCGTTCCATGTCTACGATGAAAAAGGCATCCGGGAAAATGCCCGCCGCATCAACAAGGCGTTCAGCTGGAACAAGGGCTTCAAGGAATACTTTGCGGTCAAGGCTTTGCCCAATCCCGTCATTCTGCAGATCCTCAAGGAAGAGGGCTGCGGCGTGGACTGCTCGTCTCTGACCGAGCTGATGCTCAGCGAAGCCTGCGGCTTTACCGGCAGCGACATCATGTTCTCCTCCAACCAGACCCCTGTGGAGGACATGCAAAAGGCCTACGAACTGGGCGCTTACATCAACCTGGATGACGCCACCATGGTGGACTTCCTGGAGCGGGTGGCCGGTGTGCCGGAGAACATCTTCTGCCGCTACAACCCGGGCGGGACGTTCCAGCTGGGCGAGAGCGAAGAGGGCTTCCAGGTCATGGACAAGCCCGGCGATGCCAAGTACGGCATGACCGAGGAGCAGATGATCGAGAGCTATAAGAAGCTGGCGGCCAAGGGTGCCAAGAACTTCGGCATCCATGCCTTCCTGGCTTCCAACACCATTTCCGATGCCTACTATCCGGAGCTGGCCGGCATCCTGTTCCAGCTGGCGGTCCGGGTGCAGAAGGCCACTGGCGTGCACATCGGCTACATCAACCTGTCCGGCGGCGTGGGCATCCCGTACCGTCCCGAACAGACCGAGAACGACATCCTGGCCATCGGCGAGGGCGTGCGCCAGAAGTTTGAGGAGATCCTCGTGCCCGCCGGCATGGGCGATGTGGCCATTTTCACCGAGATGGGCCGCTTCACCACCGGCCCCTACGGTGCTCTGGTGGCAACTGCCATCCACGAGAAGCACATCTATAAGGAGTATATCGGTCTGGATGCCTGTGCCGCCAACCTGATGCGCCCCGCCATGTACGGCGCTTACCATCACATTACGGTGCTGGGCAAGGAAGACGCGCCCTGCGACCACAAGTACGATGTGGTGGGCGGTCTGTGCGAGAACAACGACAAGTTTGCCATTGACCGGATGCTGCCGAAGATCGACATCGGCGACATTGTGTACATCCACGACACCGGTGCACATGGCTCTGCCATGGGCTACAACTACAACGGCAAGCTGCGCAGTGCCGAGGTCCTGCTGTGCGAGGACGGCTCTCACCGCCTGATCCGCCGCGCCGAGACCCCGCGCGACTACTTTGCGACCCTGGACTTCCTGCCCCTGATGAAGCCCTTCTTTGAGGACTAAACACACAACGAGGTACTCGCCATGTTTTTTGGATTTCAGCTCACCTGTGGCCTGATGATGGTCTTTTACGGCTACTCGGTCATGAAAAATCCCCGGGTGTGGGGTGACCAGGGCCGCCGCGCCGTCAAGGCGGAAAACTTTCCCGAATACTGCCGCCAGAACGGCCTGTTCTTTCTGAAGGCAGGCTTTGTGATGGCGCTCATCGGCGCACTGGACGCGCTGGTCACCCTGGACGCCGTGCTGTACCTGCTGCTGTACGTATTCGGCTTTGCGTTTGCGTTCTACCCGCTCACCCGCTGGTGCAAGGAACATGAGGGCTTCTCCTGGCCCTGGCCCAAGGTGGAGAGCGAGAAAAAGCGCATCAAAAACCTGCGCAAGGAACAGGAAGCCTCCGAAGAGAATGCCGACAAAAAGTAACGCACAAAACCCAAAAGGCTGCTGCACAAGCTCGTGCAGCAGCCTTTTTTGATGAGCGTGTGTTTTTACAGTGCGTCAATGGCGTTTTGCAAATGCTGGTAAAACTGCCCCAGATGGCAGCCATCCACAAAGCGATGGTTGACTTCCAGACTCATGCCCAGCGTTTCCCGGCCATTGTCCGGAACGTACTTGCCCCAGGTGATGCGGGGAATGTTGTCATCCCGGTCAAAATCCCGCTCGTTGGTGCAGCCGGTCAGGTCGAACCACGGCGTGCAGGAGATGTAGAGCAGGGCGTCCGACTGGGTGCTGGTGTCCAGGAAAACCTGTTGAGCGGCACTTTTTGCCTGCATGGCCCGGCAGAATTCCTCCAGCGTCCCGGTCTTGGGCAAGGTAACGATGTGAAACTGACTGCTGCCGGGCTTCAGGTCGGTGAAGCTGGGCGTGCGCTCGTCCAGCAGCCAGACTTCGCCGTCCCGCATCGTATAGCGGAAGTTCTCCACCGCGTTGATGGCGTCAGTCACCAGACAGCCCAGCGCATAGTAAAAGGAGATGCCGTGGGCCTTGGTGTAGGCGTGCAGGTTGGTCACATCCACCCGGAAGCTGACGCTGTAAAATGGGTGGGAGACCCCGGAAAAGAAGCGGAACAGCTCAGCCCGGGGCCAGACGGAACGGTCGATCTTCTGCATAAAACCTCACATTTCTTTGAGCGGGAACGAAAACACCGCCAAACATTCCTTTTTGCTGTCGTACCAGTTGTGATAGGTCAGCTCCATGCCGGTCACTTCAAAGGTGCCGAAATCGGTGTCGGCGAGCTGCTGCACCCGCGCCAGAAGGGCGGCAGGGTCATGAAGCTTTTCCCGGAAGCGTGCCGCCGTGATGTGGCAGGAGGCGGTTTTGTACCGCTCTTCCAGCGGGAGGCCGGCGAGCTGCAGGGCCTGCCGCAGAAACATCCGCAGACGTTCCAGTCCGCCGTCATCGTAGCCGTTGACCAGAAGCGCACTGTCGCTGAGGGTCAGCCCCTTGCATTGGATCTGGAAGGAAGAAAACTGGATAAAATGGTTCAGAAACTCGATGCAGTTCACATACTTGTGAATCTGTTCGGGCGAGGGCTTTTCCAACCCGGGCCGTCCCCGCTGGACATCCAGCACCGTGAGGTGGAGGTCATCGACCGGATAGTCGTACAGTTCCGGAAACTCTGCGGCAAGGGCATCCAGTGTCTGCCGGATGGCCTGCCGGACCGTCTCCGGCGGACGCAGGACCAGTGCCACCGCCATGCGGGTGTCTGTTTCCGGGTGCGCGAGAAACGCATCCGGAATGCCGCCGGACTGGAGCGCGGGCTGCGCCATTTGCAGGATGGCGGCATAATGCGCGGTAAGCTGATGGAAGCGTTTCGAGGCGAGAAAACGGCTCGGGTCGGAACGCTCGATCGGCGGTCTTGGAGTGTTTCCAGCAGAAGACATCCGTGCTCACTCCCCGAAATCGTAGCGCTTCATGGTTTCCAGCTTGCGGGATTCGTGTTTTTCGTAGTAGCCGATGAGGTTTCCGGCATCGTCCCGCAGGGCCACCATATAAACGTCGCGGTCATGCTTTTCATCGTGGTAGGTAAAGATCAGATTATGGCTCTTGTCGGCGGTAAACCAGTCCACGACTTTCTGAATGGCTTCCACCGACTTCGGATTGTGGCAGTTCATCAGGCTGCGGCCCAGCAGGGCAGCACCGCCGTATTTGGCATAATCGTGGATGGCGGAGGGGTTCATGTACAGGATCGTGTGGTTCAGGTCGCAGATGACGATGTGTTCACGATCCTGCTCGATGATGCTCTTGAAATAGGCGTTCAGTTCCATGATTCAGTCTCCTTTGGCGGTGTCTGGCTTTGCCTTGTCCAGCGCGTCGAACTGATGGACGATCTGCGGGTCCTTCAGCTTGATGACCTTGCCGGACAGATAATGCAGGGTGTTTTCTTCCGGGATATCCCGGAAGGTGATGCGCACAGCACACAGAGCCTGCGTTTTGGTGCCGGTGCGTTCGTTCATTTTGCGGTTGCCGTATTTGATGTCGCCCAACACCGGCTTGCCCAGATAGGCCAGATGGGCGCGGATCTGGTGGGTACGGCCGGTGACCAGCCCGATCTTGCACAGCGCAAACGGCCCGGCGGTGCGCAGAACGTCCACATCGGTGATGATCTGCTTGCGGCGCTCATCCTGGGCCTGGTGGGCGTGGATGCTCACCTTGTTGTTCTTTTCGTCGTGCTCCCACCACGCGGTGAACCGCCCGGACTGGGGGATGCCCACCGTGATGGTGTAGTATTCCTTTTTGAGCAGGTCGGTGCGGATGATCTCGTTCATGTCCCGCAGGGCGGCGTAGCTCTTGGCGGCAATGACCAACCCTTCGGTGCCGCGGTCCAGCCGGTTGCAGATACCGGGCTTGAAGCGGTTCTCACCGTGGGGGTCGTATTCGCCCTTCTGAGCCAGATACTGGGTAAACGCGTCCACAAGGTTCGCGTCGCCGGTGCGGTCGCTGTGGCAGAGCAGGTGAGTGGGCTTGTACAGCACGGCAATGTTGTCATCCTCGTAGATGACGGTCACCTTGGGCTGGTTCTGCTGCTTCTTGGGGGCGGGCTTCGGGGCAGGCCTGGCACCCTCCGGCGGGAAGAATTCATCGTTGATGTACAGTTCGATGAGGTCTCCGGCCTGCAGGCGGTATTCCGGCGCGGCCTTTTTGCCGTTCACCTTCACCCGCTTGTTGCGGAAGCTCTTGTACAGCAGACTGGTGGGAAAATCGCGGGTCACGCTCTGCACAAAGCGGGACAGGCGCACGCCGTCATCGTTGGCGGTAGCGGTGTATTGTTTCATGAAGATTCCTTTTTGTAAGTGAATGTGATTTGACAGTGAATCGTTGAAATGCTATACTGAAACTGCAAAAGGCATAACTGTAATATGCCAGCTATTCATAACCTAAATCATAGCAGAAATGCCAGGGCTTTGCAAGAGGAAAGGGGAGAGGCCGGGACGCCGGGATGCCGTCCATCAGTATGTTTTACGGGATCATCATTTATATGTACCGGGATGACCATCGTCCGCCGCATTTTCATGCATTCTATCAGGACTGCAAAGCGGTGTTTTCACTGGATGGTGAACTGATGGAAGGCAAAATGCCGCGAAAGCAGTGCGCCTTGATCAAAGCTTGGGCACTTCTGCATGAAGAAGAGCTGAAGGCAAACTGGACTCTGGCGGAGGAAAAGCAGGCACTTTATAAAATTGAGCCGCTTCGCTGAAAGGAGAACGTTATGAAGATGATTTATGACCCGGATCTGCAAGACTACATCTGCTGTGCAGAAAAGCCTGTTTTTGGAATTGAAAGTGTCCAGCCTGCGGAGAATTTTCAGCTGACGATCCGGTTCAGCAACGGGGAACAACGCCGGTTTGATGCACGCAAAATGATAGAGGAGCCGATCTTTGAACCGCTGAAAAATGTCAAGTTGTTTATGCAGGCGCATACGGACGGTGTGGCAGTTTTGTGGAACGAAGACCTGGATGTTGCACCGGAATACCTCTATGAAAACAGCGAGCCTGCCTGAAGAAATTTTGACCGACCCGATGACTCTTACAGTCATCGGGCTTTTTTGTAAGGAACAGAGATATTTTCCCGGAACGCTTGCGTTTGGCCCGCAAAATGGTACTATTAAAGAAAAGAATGGGAACGATAAAAAGGAGCAGCCATGGCAGAACACAAACGGCATCAGGGACACCGTCAGCGGATGCGGGAACGGGTGCAGAATTATGGGCTGGACAGTCTGGCCGAACATGAGGCACTGGAATACATCCTCTATCTGACCAATGCCCAGAAGGATACCAACGGCATTGCCCACGACCTCATTGACCGGTTCGGTGATTTTGCGGCGGTGCTGGAAGCCAGCGAGGAAGAACTGTGCACGGTGGAGGGCGTCGGCCCGGCGACCGCCCGGATGCTGCACCTGCTGCCATCCATCAGCCGGTACTACAGCCGGAGCCGCACCAGTACGGCCCGCTGCATCAAGACCACCGAGCAGATGGGCAGCTATCTGATGGCAAAGTTTGCGTGGTCGGACTACGAGCGCGCCATGCTGGTGAGTCTGGACAGCCGCAAGCGGGTGCGGGCGGCGGTCTGGCTGCGGGAGGGGACTTCCGACCGGGTGAGCCTGGACATCAAAGGCGTGGTGGCCGCAGCCATCAAGGGCGGCACCGACACGGTGGTGCTCTGCCACAACCACCCCAACGGCGTGGCGCTGCCCTCCATGGAAGACATGGAAGCCACCGGCAGCATTGCCCGGGCGCTGGGGCTGGTGAACATCCACCTGCTGGACCACTTTATTCTCACCGATACGGAATATTTCTCCATGCGGGATGCCAACCGCCTGCCCATCTACGATTTCAAAACGGGCACCTTGTTCTGGCCGTAAAACAAAAAACTGTTTACATTATAAAACTGCTGTGCTATAATCATCTTGCAAAATACAACTGATTGTGGTTCTTCGAGCGGAGGGCCGGAGAGGAGCAGAAACGTGGCAGACGAAAGATTTGAGCTGGTATCCCCGTATCAGCCCACCGGCGACCAGCCCCAGGCCATCGAACAGCTGGTGGAGGGGGTCGAGCGGGGCGACCGCTGTCAGACCCTGCTGGGCGTGACCGGCAGCGGCAAGACCTTTACCATGGCCAACGTCATTGCAAAGTGCAACCGGCCCACGCTGGTGCTGGCCCACAACAAGACTCTGGCGGCACAGCTGTGCACCGAGTTCCGTTCCTTTTTCCCCCACAACGCGGTGGAGTATTTCGTTTCCTATTACGATTACTACCAGCCGGAAGCCTATATCCCCAGTACCGACACCTACATTGAAAAGGACAGCGCCATCAACGATGAAATTGACCGCCTGCGCCACTCGGCCACGGCGGCGCTTTCCGAGCGGCGGGACGTCATCATTGTGGCGTCGGTGTCCTGCATCTACTCGCTGGGCGACCCCATCGACTACCGCAGCATGGTCATCAGCCTGCGGCCCGGGATGCAGATGGAGCGGGACGACCTGTGCAAAAAGCTGGTCACGCTGCAGTATGAACGCAATGATGTGAATTTTGTGCGCAACAAGTTCCGGGTGCACGGCGATACCGTGGACATTTACCTGGCCTATATGAGCGAGCTGGCCATCCGGGTGGAATTTTTCGGCGACGAGATCGACCGCATCACCGAGTTCAACCCCCTCACCGGCACCAAGCAGAATGTGGTCAAACACGTGGCCATCTTCCCGGCCAGCCACTACATCGTCAGCGCGGACAAAAAGGCAGCGGCGCTGGAAAAGATCCGGGCAGAGTGTGACGCGCAGGTAAAGCAGTTTACCGCCGAGGGCAAGCTCATCGAGGCCCAGCGCATCGCCCAACGCACCAACTACGACATCGAGATGCTCAACGAGGTGGGCATCTGCAAGGGCATCGAGAACTATTCGGCCGTGCTGTCCGGCCGTGCGCCGGGCACCATGCCCACCACCCTGCTGGATTATTTCCCGAAGGATTTTCTGCTCTTCGTGGACGAGAGCCACGTCACCCTGCCGCAGGTGCGGGCCATGTACGGCGGCGACTATGCCCGCAAGAAAACGCTGGTGGAGTACGGCTTCCGCCTGCCGTCCGCCTTTGACAACCGCCCGCTGAAGTTCGAGGAAGTGGAGAGCAAGCTCAACCAGATGATCTTTGTCTCCGCCACCCCCGGCGAGTACGAGCGCCAGAACAGCACCCAGGTGGCCCAGCAGGTCATCCGGCCCACGGGCCTGCTGGACCCGGTCATCTCGGTGCGCCCGGTGGAAGGGCAGGTGGTGGATCTGCTGGGCGAGATCAACACCCGCATCCAGCGCAATGAGCGGGTGCTGGTGACCACCCTGACCAAGAAAATGGCCGAAGACCTCACCGACTACCTCACCGAACAGGGCATCAAGGTCAAGTATATGCACCACGAGGTGGACACCTTTGAGCGCATGGAGATCATCAAGGATCTGCGCCTGGGTTCCATCGACGTGGTGGTGGGCATCAACCTGCTGCGAGAGGGCCTGGACCTGCCGGAAGTGAGCTTGGTGGCCATTCTGGACGCCGACAAGGAGGGCTTCCTGCGCAGCGAGACCAGCCTCATCCAGACCATCGGCCGCGCCGCCCGCAACGCCGAAGGTCTGGTCATCATGTATGCGGATGTGGTCACCGACAGCATGGACCGTGCCATTACGGAAACGGAGCGCCGTCGTGCCATTCAGATGGCCTACAACCAGGAGCACGGCATCGTGCCCAAGACCATCGTCAAGGCCATTGCGGACAGCATCGAGATCAGCGACAAGGCGGAAAACGCCAAGCGCAACACCCGCCGCATGGGCAAGCTGGAGCGGGAAGCCGCCATTGAGCGCCTGACCCGCGAGATGAAGGAAGCCGCCAAGCTGCTGGAGTTCGAGCACGCGGCCTTCCTGCGGGACCAGATCGACCGCCTGCGCCGGGGCGAGAACCCCACCGTGGACTCGGACGCCGAGACGGAGCGCAAACAGAATCACGCACAGACACAACGAAAAGGGAGAAAATACCTTGGCAAACGATAAGATCGTCATCAAAGGTGCCCGCGAGCACAACCTGAAAAACGTCAATCTGACCCTGCCCCGGGAAAAGCTGATCGTCATGACCGGCCTTTCCGGTTCGGGCAAATCCAGCCTGGCCTTCGACACCATTTACGCCGACGGCCAGCGCCGCTATGTGGAGAGCCTGTCCAGCTACGCCCGGATGTTCCTGGGCCGTATGGACAAGCCCGATGTGGACGAGATCACCGGCCTGTCGCCGGCCATCTCCATCGACCAGAAGACCACCAGCCACAACCCCCGTTCCACCGTGGGCACCGTAACCGAAATTTACGATTACCTGCGCCTGCTGTACGCCCGCATCGGCGTGCCCCACTGCCCGGTGTGCGGCCGGGTCATCAGCCAGCAGACCGTGGACGAGATGGTGGACGCCGTGCTCAGGCTGGAAGAGGGCACCAAGTTCATGGTGCTGGCCCCGGTGGTGCGCCAGCGCAAGGGCACCCAGCAGAAGGAGCTGGACGCCGCCCGCCGCGCCGGCTATGCCCGCGTGAAGATCGACGGCAGTATGTATGATCTGGATGACGAGATCACGCTGGAAAAGAACATCAAGCACACCGTGGAGATCGTGGTGGATCGCCTGGCTCTGCGCAAGGGCATCCGGGGCCGCCTGGCGGATTCGCTGGAAACCGCGCTGGCCCTTACCGACGGCGTGGCCGAAGTGGAAGTGGTCGGCGGCGAGGTGATGACCTTCAGCCAGAACTTCGCCTGCCCGGAGCACGGCATCTCCATCAGCGATCTGTCGCCCCGGCTGTTCTCCTTCAATAACCCGCTGGGCGCCTGCGAAAAGTGCACCGGCCTGGGCACCTTTATGCGGGTGGACGAGGAGCGCATCCTGCCCAACCGCAACCTGTCCATCCGGGAAGGGGCCATCAAGGCCAGCGGCTGGTACTACGCCGAAGGCTCTGTGGCCGAGATGTACTACCTGGGTCTGGGCAAAAAGTATGGCTTCACGCTGGATACGCCCATCAAGGACATGAGCACCGAGGCCGTCAACGCCCTGCTCTACGGCACCAATGAGGAAAAAATCGAGATGCACCGCACCAATGAATTCGGCAGCGGCGTGTACTACAACAGCTTTGAGGGCATCGTGGAGAACCTGGAGCGCCGCTTCCGGGAGACCAACAGCGAGTGGATGAAGGAAGAGATCGGCAGCTTCATGTCCGGCGTGGAATGCCCGGACTGCCATGGCAAGCGCCTGAAGCCGGTGGTGCTGGCCGTGACGGTGGGAGACAAGAACATCAGCGACTTCTGCGAGATGTCCATCCGAGATGAGTTGAAGTTCATTGCCGAAAATGAGCCGAACCTGACCGAAAAACAGAAGCAGATCGGCGGCCAGATCCTGAAGGAGATCAAGAACCGCCTGCAGTTTTTGCAGAGTGTGGGCCTAGATTACCTCACACTGGCCCGGTCGGCGGGCACCCTGTCCGGCGGCGAGAGCCAGCGTATCCGCCTGACCACCCAGATCGGCAGCGCCCTGTCCGGCGTGCTGTATGTGCTGGATGAACCCTCCATCGGCCTGCACCAGCGCGACAACGACAAGCTCATTGCCACGTTGAAAAACCTGCGGGACCTGGGCAACACGGTCATCGTGGTGGAGCACGACGAAGACACCATGCGCAATGCGGACTATATCGTAGACGTTGGCCCCGGAGCCGGTGTGCACGGCGGTGAGATCGTGGCGGCAGGCAGTGTCAAGGACATCTGCAAGGCCAAGCGCAGCATCACCGGCGACTACCTCTCGGGCCGCAAGCGCATCGAGGTGCCCCAGACCCGCCGCACCGGCAACGGCAATTTCCTCACCGTAAAGGGCGCACGGGAAAACAACCTGCGCAACCTGGATGTCAAGTTCCCGCTGGGTGAGTTCATCTGCGTCACCGGCATTTCCGGCTCCGGCAAGTCCAGCCTCATCAATGAGATTTTGTATAAGACGCTGGCCTGCGAGCTGAACGGAGCACGCTCCCGCGCAGGCAAGTGCGACGGGGTGGAAGGTCTGGAATTTGTGGATAAGGTCATCGGCATCGACCAGCAGCCCATTGGCCGCACGCCCCGCTCCAACCCCGCCACTTACACCGGTGTGTTCAACGACATCCGTACCGTGTTCTCCCAGACCCAGGACGCCAAAATGCGCGGCTATGGGCCGGGGCGGTTCAGCTTCAACGTCAAGGGCGGCCGGTGCGAAGCCTGCGAGGGCAATGGCATCCTGCAAATTGAGATGCACTTCCTGCCGGATGTGTATGTGCCCTGCGAGGTGTGCAAGGGTGCCCGCTACAACCGCGAAACGCTGGAAGTAAAGTATAAGGAAAAGACCATCTCCGACGTGCTGAACATGACCGTGGAAGAGGCAGTGGTGTTCTTTGCCAACCAGCCCAAGATCGCCCGCAAGCTGCAGACGTTACTGGATGTGGGCCTTGGCTATGTGACCCTGGGCCAGAGCGCCACCACCCTCTCCGGCGGCGAGGCTCAGCGCGTGAAGCTGGCCAATGAGCTGGCCCGCCGCAGCACCGGCAAAACCGTGTATATCCTGGACGAGCCCACCACCGGCCTGCACATCGCGGATGTGCACCGCCTGATCGAGGTGCTGCAGAAATTGGTAGACGCTGGCAATACGGTGATCGTCATCGAGCACAACCTGGACCTCATCAAGTGTGCTGACCACATCATTGATCTGGGGCCTGAGGGCGGCAGCGCCGGCGGCGAGATCGTGGCTGAGGGCACCCCGGAACAGGTGGCCGAAGTGCCCGGCAGCTTTACCGGCCAGTACCTGCGTCCCCTGCTGGAAAAGGACAAACAGCTGCGGGAAGCCCAGAAATAAAATCGCGCACGACCGCAAAAATCAGACTTTTTCCAAAAAATTGGAAGAAAATTGCAAAAATCGGTTGACAAAGCCGCTGCACATGAGTATAATATATCTTGTCGCCGATGCTTCGGTAGGGAAGCGGAGGACGATATCCGGGTGTAGCGCAGTTTTGGTAGCGCGCTTGAATGGGGTTCAAGAGGCCGTGAGTTCGATTCTCG
>CAKSZS010000002.1 GCA_934525845.1 uncultured Faecalibacterium sp.
CAGAAGTTAAGCTCACTTGTGCCGAAGATAGTTCGCTGGAAACGGCGCGTGAAAATAGGTAGTCGCCGACTTGAACAGAAAGCCCTGAGATAAAAGTCTCAGGGCTTTTTTGTTGCGGTTCGGCCTTGCGATGCGGTGTGAAACCTGCTATATTCAGAGGAAAACAAGAGAATACCAGACCAGATAAGATAAAAAAGGAGAGAAAAGATGCAGCTGCAGTTAACATTGAATGGTATTGCCGCAGAAATAGAGATAAAAGGGTATTCCGTAAAACACAGATCAGAATATGGCTGTACCTGGTGCCAAATTGATTATGCACTGAAAGCAGAACCTTGGCTGAAATACGAAAAGAGAAATGCCGAGGTGTTAACGGCCGAAGAAATTGATTGTGTGACGGGACGTTTAGAACAACTGCTGAATGGGCAGCTTTGTGGCCGCGAGGTGCTGAATTTTATTGAGCCTGACTTTGTGTTTGTTTTATGTCAACAGGAAAAGACCATCCATATGGATTGGAAAATTTATTTTTGGGAAAAAGAAAATGGCCTTACAGCAAATTATCTTTCTGTAAGGCTTTATCTTGATGAAATTGAAAAACTCTGGAAGTATCTGAAGTCGATTCAACAGGGACTTTGAGAAAAAACGTAAAAGTAAGGTTATGGGCCGGATATAGAAATCAAATCAGCCTGCGGATTTTCGTTCATTATTTTTTGAGAATACTCCACAAAATCCTCATAAAATTGAATGACAGCGTTGAGGTTGTCCTGCACAGTGCCCAAAAGGTCCCAGAATGGATGATTTATTCCCCAATATTCCTGGAGCTGCTTGAATTGAAGATCCGGTTCATAAATTTTGGCAAGTGCTTTTAATTCAGTGACACGAACAAGGATAGCTTCTAGCATATTCTGAAAAACTGTATATCGGTAAAGATTATCGTTGAGATTGAATTCAAAATGCGGATCTTCATCGTAGTATTCGCAGCAGCGAATGTTGTATGAAAGGCTCACATCATAGTAATCCTTAAAAAATTCCAAAAGAAACCAAGCGACAGCAGTCTCATCCAAAAGAATCTGAGAACCAGTTGGAAGAATATCCTCAAAGGGAAGAATTGCTGGATGACCAGTAAATTCCCGGATGGTAACGGGCTGGACGGAAAATTCTCCGCCGCAAAATCCGTCTAGCCCGATGAGAACATGGGTCTTCATGGGATGCTCCTTTCAATTCAAAGATGAAGTATCCTTAAAATAACATAGAACATCATCTTTTGCAATAAGGGGGTAAAACGCCTTGACTCTCCAACCGTTATAGGGTTTACTATCTATGACGGAAAGGAGCAGTCCGCCTGAGCGAAAATCTTCCCGGCAAATTTTCGGCAGGGAATAGGAATAGCGGACCAATGGAACCCTATGGAAAACAATCTCACCAGCGGCAGTGTGCTGAAAAGCATTTTTTACTTCTCCCTGCCATATCTCTTCTCGTACTTTCTGCAGACGCTGTACGGCATGGCCGACCTGTTCATCATCGGGCAATTTGACGGAGTGGCAAGCACCACGGCGGTGTCCATCGGCAGCCAGGTGATGCATATGATTACTGTGATGATCGTGGGCCTTGCCATGGGCACGACCGTTACCATTGGCCGTGCGGTTGGTGGAAAAGACAACGCCAAGGCCGGACGGCTCATCGGCAATACCGTTACGCTGTTTTTGACCGGGTCCATTGTGTTGGCGGCTGTTCTGGTGGGTCTGGTCGGCTCCATTGTGCAATGGGTGTCCGTGCCGGAAGAAGCCGTTGCCGGCACCAAAGCATATCTGATTTTGTGTTTCATCGGCATACCCTGCATCACGGCATATAACATTCTGGCGTCCATCTTCCGTGGTCTGGGCGATTCCCGCAGCCCGATGTATTTCATTGCCATCGCCTGCGTCAGCAACATTGCATTGGACTACCTTTTCATGGGCGCACTGCACATGGGGCCGTCTGGTGCCGCGCTGGGCACGACCTTGTCACAGCTGGTCAGCGTGATCGTCTCGCTGGCGGTGATCCTGCGCCGGAAGAGTACAGGCATCCGTCTAAGCCGGGCGGATTTCCGCCCCCGAAGGGAAACGCTGGGCGAGATCTTATCCATCGGCGTACCGGTCATGCTGCAGGACGGATTCATTCAGGTCTCCTTTATGATCATCACCATCATCGCCAACCGGCGCGGCCTGACCGATGCAGCGGCCGTTGGTATCGTGGAAAAAATCATCAGCTTTTTGTTCCTGGTGCCCAGTTCCATGCTGTCCACCGTGTCGGCGCTGGGAGCGCAGAACATCGGAGCAGGCAAGCATGACCGCGTGGATACCATTCTGCGCTATGCCATCGGCATTGGCGTTGGGTTTGGCGTGATCGTGGCGGCAGCGATGCAGTTCATTGCACCGGCGGTGGTGCGGCCTTTTACAACGGACGAAGCAGTGGTGCTGGCGGGTGCTTCCTACATCCGGGGCTATATTTTCGACTGCCTGTTTGCGGGCAGCCAGTTCAGCTTCAGCGGCTATTTCTGCGCGTATGGCAAATCCGGCCTGTCCTTTTTGCACAATACCCTGTCCATTCTGCTGGTGCGTGTTCCGGGAGCCTGGCTGGCGTCCTGGTTCTTCCCGCAGACTCTGCTGCCCATGGGTCTGGCATCGGCCTGTGGTTCGCTGTTTTCCAGTGTGGTGTGTGTGATTGCTTATCTATGGCTGAAGAAAAACCAGAAGGAGCGGCTGCATGGCGGAACGTGAGCTGTTTCAGATCGGCGAAGTGGCCCGGATGTATCATGTGAGTGTAGGCACCCTGCGCCACTATGAGCAGGCAGGCCTGCTCAAACCGGAGTACACCGACCCGGCCACCGGCTACCGGTACTATAGTGTGCGGCAGCTGGAACAACTGACCAGCATCCGCTACCTGCGGGCGCTGGATATGCCGCTGCAGGAGATTGCCGTGTACATGAATGACCGGGATGTGGACAACGTGGCGGCGGCATTGCGGCGGCAGAAAGCACTGATCGCCCGGAAGAAACAGGAACTGGAACAGATCGAACGCAAGATCGACCATCGGCTGACACAGCTGGAAGAGGCACGCAGGGCGGAACTGGATCGCATCCGGCTGGAAGTGCAGCCCGTCCTGCGTCTGGCGCTGGTGCGGGAGCCGGTGGAGTTCCACTCCTACCTCTGGCTGGAGCGGTCCATCCGCAAGCTGGAACAAAACCAGAAAGTGCCCTTGAGCTATATCGGAAAGGTAGGCGTAGGGATCTCACAGGAGCGGCTGCAGGCAGGCGACTGCAGCGGGTATGAGCTGGTGTTTCTGGTTCTGGACGAAGAGGATGTTTACTGCGGTGAAGTGCTGACGCTGCCGCAGGGGCAGTGTGCAGTGGTGCGGTTCCGGGGCAGTCATGAAAACGCCGCTGCCCATTATGCTGCGCTGTTGGAGTATCTGCGGGAAAACCAACTGGAACCGGCCGGATTTTCCCGGGAAATGACCCTCATCGACAACTGCATCTCCAATGATCCGGATACCTACGTTACAGAGATCCGCATCCCGGTGCGGGCAGCGGAACAACCTGTCCGGACGGGGGCTTGAAGCAGAGCAGACTTGTGGTATAATGAATATATCAGCATTCCGCTGGGAATTGAATGATACAGAAGGAGTGTTCTGCAATGCGCAAAGATTTTGGAAGCAATCCGTGGTTTTATCCGCTGCCGGTGCTCATCATCGGCACCTACGATGAAGCCGGGAAACCGGATGCCATGAATGCCGCCTGGGGCGGTCTGTATGACGCCAACCTGGTGGAGCTGTGCCTGAGCGAGAGCCACAAGACCACCAAGAACATCAAGCTGAAAAAGGCTTTCACGGTCAGCTTTGCGGACGCGGAAAATGTGGCAGCCTGCGATTATGTGGGCATCGTGTCGGGCAACAACACCCCGGACAAGATGGAAAAGTCCGGCCTGACTGCGGAAAAGAGTGCCGTGGTGGACGCACCGCTGTTCACGCAGCTGCCCCTGACCCTGGAGTGCAAGTATGTGCGCAGCACCGAGGAAGGCAACATCATCGGAGAGATCGTCAACATCAGCGCGGATGAGCGCATCCTGGGCGAGGACGGCAAGATCGACCTGGCAAAGTTCCGCCCCATTTCCTATGAGCCGGTGCACAATGGCTACCATGTGCTGGGCGAGCGGATCGGCACGGCTTTCGGCGACGGCATGAAGCTGAAATAAAGTTTTCGCATCCGGAAAAATCTGCAGAAAAAAGCGCTTTTGTCTCGTTTTAGGAGATGAAAGCGCTTTTAATCTGCAACGAAGGATGCGATCTTCCATGAAATCTTTTCCACACCGCCGGAAACGGAACCGATGGAAACTGCTGTGCCTGCTGGCAGCGTTTCTGGTGCTGTTTGTGGTATGGCAGCAGAATCTCCTGCTGGGGATCTCCAGCAAAAGTGCCCTGCTGCTGGATCGGCAGAACCAGCAGGTCCTGGCGCAGAAAAGCGCCCATGCCCGGTGCGACCCGGCATCGCTGACCAAAATCATGACCGTTCTGCTGGCCATTGAAGCCTGCCCGGATCTGGATACGCCGGTGACGCTGCCCGAGGAGATCTTCCCGGCACTGGATGCCGCAGACGCCTCTATGGCCGGGTTCCTGCCCGGCGAGACCGTGACCGTGCGGGATCTGCTGTATGGAGCCATGCTGCCCTCCGGCGCGGAATGCTGTGAAGCACTGGCCCGGTGGGTGAGCGGCAGCGAGGAAGCATTTGTGTCGCTGATGAATCAGAAGGCGCAGGAACTGGAAATGCTCAACACCCACTATGCAAATCCGACCGGACTGACTGCGCCGGACCACAAGACCACGGTGACCGATCTGGCAAAGCTGCTCTGCGCGGCCCTGAACAACGAAACGTTTCGCACCGTGTTCACCACCGAAGCCTATACGTCCACAGCCACGCCCCAGCACCCGGAAGGGCTGACCTTTTCCAGCACGCTGCTGTCCCGGCTGAACGGGGAAGAGATCCCGGGCGGAAAGATCCTGGGCGGCAAAACCGGCTACACCAGCGCCGCCGGACTGTGTCTGGCCAGCCTGGCAGAGATCGGCGGCAGGGAGTATCTTCTTATTACGCTGGATGCCCCCGGTGACCACAGCACGGAACCCTTCCACATTCAGGACGCGGTCAGGGTTTACCGGCGTCTGGCAAAATGGCTGCACTGAAACAAAACGGCACCTGAAGCAGAGAATCTCCCGGGATCACGAACGTCCGGAGAAGATCGGCTGCAGGTGCCGTTTGGCTTATTCTTCTTCCGCCAGAGCTTCGGCCATGGCTTCATCGGCTTCCTGTTGGGAGATGGTGCGCACCTTGAAGCCGAAGTATGCGATGTGTCCCACCCAGACCACCGCTATGATGGCCCGGCCCACCGGCACCTTATCCATCAGGATGAAGCCCGGCAGCATGATGGCTGTCACCGTGCCGATGAGCAGACATTTGGCCTTTCGGGTCATCCCTTTGCGGCGGAAATAGCTGCCGATGTACTTTTTATAGACCGTGGTATGCACGAACCAGTCGTGCAGGCGCTGGGAGCTGTTGGCGAAGCAGAACGCCGTGAGCAGGTAGAAGGGGACGGTGGGCAGAATGGGCAGTGCGATGCCGATGGTGCCCAGTGCCAGGCTGACACAGCCGAGGGCGATGAAGAATGCTTTTTTGATCTGGTTCATGAGGGGGATTCCTTTCTGTGTAAAAACGGATGAGTCCTGCCATGAATGTTAGAATGTACTAACTTTCAGACAAAAAGAAGCGCCGTTCCAGGTGGAACGGTGGATTTGCCTTAACAAACTTTTCAAAGTTTATCATGCGCTGCCGGGGTTTGTCAAGCAGAAATGATTGTCTTTTCTCCGGACGCGTGCTATGATAAAACAAAAAGCGAGGAGACGATGCCATGGAATCACCGAACGGGCTGCTGCATTTGTATTATGGAGACGGCAAGGGCAAAACGACTGCCGCCATGGGCCTTGCCCTGCGGGCACTGGGCAGCGGCAAAACGGTGACCATTCTGCAGTTCCTGAAAGGCGGCAAAAGCGGGGAGATCCCACTGCTGGAACAGCTGGGGGCTGAAATTTACCGGGGCAAGGCCGGGCAGAAGTTCGTATCCCAGATGAATGATGCCGAAAAAGCTGCCACCCGGGAACTGCAGGACGCCAACCTGCGCGCGGCCTGTGCCCGGCCGGCTGACCTGCTGATCCTGGACGAAGCGGGCAGTGCCTGGGAATTGGACATGGTGGATAAGGAACTGCTGCAAAAGGCGGTGCTGGAACGCCCCGCCGGGCAGGAGTGCGTCCTGACCGCCCATGCGGCTCCGCAGTGGATGCTGGACGCCGCCGATTACGTCACCGAGATGCAGTGCCATCGTCACCCGTACCAGAAAGGCATTGCCGCCCGGAAGGGCATCGAGTATTGACATCTTGCAATTTTCATACCGGTGTGGTATGATGAAACCATACATCACGCGTGCATCGTAAGAGCTGCCCTTTGCAGAACGGGAACTGCTCCGCACCGCTGCCGGAGCAGGCTCTGGCGGCGTTTTGTTTGAGCGGACGGTTAGCAATTCCTAACGATTGTTCGGAAAGAGCCGGACTGCAGAGGGAGACGCCGCGCGGGATCACAATGGAGGGCAAAGAATTATGATCGAAACAACCGTAAGAGTCGATGGCATGATGTGCGGAATGTGCGAGAGCCACGTCAACGAGGCAGTGCGCAAGGCGTTCCCGGAAGTCAAAAAGGTCGCGTCTTCCCACACCAAGGGCCAGACCGTCATTCAGTCCGAGCAGGCACTAGACGAGGCAAAACTGCGGGATGCCATCGACGCCACCGGCTATGAAGTCAAAGGCATTTCCAGCAAGCCGTATGAGAAAAAGGGCTTTTTCTCGTTCCTGAAAAAGTAAGAAGCTGCTTTCGGAAGCGGCGTGCATCGAATGATGTGCAATGCTTATGAAAACAGCTTCGAAGAAGCGACCCCTGCAAGAAACACGGAGGAGGCATCTGTATGAGAATTCTGGTGTACGGCGCGGGCGTTCTGGGCTGTGAATTGGCCCATGAGCTGCTGCAGAACAAAAAGAATGTGGTCACCCTGCTGGCGCGGGGCGAGTGGAAGGAGCGCATCGACCAGAAGGGTCTGGTCATCCGCCACTGGGCACAGCGCAAGACCACCGTGGACCGCATCCAGACCGTCGACCACCTTGAACCGGAGGATTTCTACGACCTGATCTTCGTGGTGATGCAGGCCGGCCAGCTGCCGGAGGTGCTGCCCAGCCTGAAGGCGAACAAAAGCCCCTACATTGTGTTCGTGGGCAACGATCCGCAGGCCAAGCAGGTGCTGGAAGCCATGCAGCGTCCGGCGGATAAGATCGCATTCGGTTTCCAGGGCACCGCAGGCCGCCGGGAAGCAGACAAGGTGATCAGCGTGCATACCGGCGTCGGCATGACGGTGGGCGGCGCTACGGCACCGCTGTCCGGCACCTTCCGCACCCGGCTCAAGACCGCTTTTGACGGCGTAAAATACAAGCTGACCTTTTACCCCGACATGGACGAATGGCTCAAGTGCCACATTGCGTTCATCCTGCCCATCTGCTATGTCTGCTACGCCTGCAACGGCGATCTGACCCGTGCCACCAAACAGCAGCGCGGGGCCATTCTGGATGCCGCCTATGAGTGCTGCGAAATGCTCAAGGCGCTGGGCATTCCGGTGAACGATGCGGACAATACCGACTGCTACAAACCCGGCGGCCCGCGCCGCCGCCAGACCGAAGCCATGGTGTTCGTCATGGCCAAAACGGCACTGGGCCGTCTGTGCGCTTCAGACCACGCAATGCACGCAGTGGGAGAAATGAAGTATCTGGACGAGGCGTTCGAGGGACTGCGCCGGCAGGCAGGTACGCCGATGCCCATGTGGGAGAAACTGCGCAGTGAGATGCCTTCGTGGGAGAGTCTGCTGAATAAAACCTGAAACCGTTCCGGGATGCACGCGGGGCGGGCGGAACGCATTCTGCCTGCCCCGTTTTTGAAGCCCGAGGGTTCGCTGTTGCTAACCTGGAATAAGGAGAGACCATGAGGATCTATTCATTCGGCGATGCGGCCAAGCCGACGCTGCTGCTTCTGCCCGGTACCTGCTGCCACTGGAAAGGCAATTTCGGCGGGGTGCTCCCGCTGCTGGAACCGGATCTCCATGTCCTGTGCGTCTCCTACGACGGCTTTGACGAGACCGAGCCGGAGACTACCTTTCCCACCATGCTGGATGAGACCCGGAAGATCGAGGATTACGTCAACACTCACTGCGGCGGGCACCTTCATGCGGCCTATGGGTGCAGCCTGGGCGGCAGTTTTGTGGGTCTGCTGGCCGCGCGGCAGAGGATCCGGCTGGACATCGGCATCCTGGGCAGCTCCGACATGGACCAGGCGGCTCCATGGAAGGCAAAGCTTATGACAGACATTGCGATGCCGCTGCTGTATCCGCTGATCCGGGACGGAAAATTCAAGTGGAAGTTCCTCAATGACCGCATCGAAAAGCGGATGCAGGAGATGCCGGCCTACACAAAAGCCTTTCTGGAGATGATGGGTGGGGCGCGTCCCTATGTATCCCAGCAGAGCTGCAGGAATCAGTTCTATTCGGATATGGTCACGCCGCTGCCGGATCATTGGGACGGCCCGACCGCCATCCATGTATTCTACGCCCTGAAAATGGGGCCGCAGTACCGTGCCCGGTATCTGCAGCACTTTGCACACCCGGTGCTCCACGAACACGATCTGCAGCACGAAGAACTGCTGGCCTGCTGCCCGGAACAGTGGGCGGCATTGGTCCGGGAAATCTGTCTGTCCGAACCGAAATAAGAAACGAAAAAAGCACTCGCTCGGCTGGAAAAATTCCATCCCGAACGGGTGCTTTTGTGCTGCTATGATTTCTTCCAGAATTGCTCCAACGCCTGCCCCAGGGCATCGGTGCCGGAAAGATACCGGATGTGCCGCCAGTGGGGCGGGAACAGCCGGGCGTACTCCGTCTGGGCGAAACGGTCATCCAGCAGAAGCACCACGCCTTTGTCCTCCGGCGTGCGGATGACCCGCCCGGCGGCCTGCAGCACCTTGTTCATGCCGGGGCAGCGGTAGGCGTAATCAAAACCGGCTCCGTTCCGGGCGTCGTAGTAACGGCGCAGCATTTCCTGCTGGGGGTTCACCTGCGGCAGGCCGACGCCCACGATGGCGCACCCGATGAGCCGGGAGCCGGCCAGGTCGACGCCCTCGCCGAAGATGCCGCCCATCACGCCGAAGCCCAGCAGGGTCTCGGCCGGATCCGGCGCAAACCGCGCCAGAAAGGCTGCCCGGGCGGCATTGTCCAGCGCACTTTCCTGCACGAGGGTGGCAATGTCCGGATACCGGGCGGCAAAGTCCTCATGCACCTGCCGCAGATAGGCATAACTGGGGAAAAAGGCCAGATAGTTCCCGCGTTTGCCGCGCACCAGCTGTGCCAGTGCATCAGATATCGCCTGCACGCTGGCGTCCCGATCCCGGTAGCGGGTGGAGATGCCCGGAAGACAGAACAGCCCGAGGTGCTCTGCGGGGAAGGGGCTTTCCAGTGCAACGGCCCGGGCTTCTGCACAGCCCAGTACACTGCGGTAGTAGGCAGGCGGGGTCAGGGTAGCGCTGAACAGCGCCGCACTGCGCCCGGCGGCCAGACTGGCGTCCACAAAGGGGGCGGGGTCCAGGCAGAGCAGCTGCAGCTCCAGTTCACTGCCGAACACGCTCAGCTGGGTCACAAAGTGGCTGTCGTAGCGTTCCGCCGCCCGGACGATGTCCTGGATCGCAAAGTACAGCTCGAGTAATTGCGGGTGAGCGTCCGCTTCCGGGTTCTGTTCCAGCCAGTCCTGCAGCGGGGCCTGCGCCGCCCGCAGGGGACGGAGCAGTTCGTCGGGAAGTTTCTGCAGGAATACCGTGCCGTTCCGGGCATACAGCGGTTCCGGCAGCACGAACGCCGGGGCGGGATTTTCCGCCAGAAGACTGGTCTGCGCCGGGACTTCGGTCTCCGGATCAGCCGGCCCGCTGTGCCGGGGCGAGGCCGCTGCACAGGCGCGGCGCACCTCCCGGAACGTTTTGTCAGCCTTGGTCAGGGCGGTCTTCAGCGCACTGCGGCCCTTGCCCAGCGCCCGTTTGGCTTCGGTCAGACTGCTCTTGCAGAACCGCGCGGAGTACATGGCCCGGGCGCGGTCCGGCAGGTTGTGTGCTTCATCGATGAGGAACAGCCAATCGCCGGCAGCATCAAAGAACCGCTTCAGGTGCACCACCGGGTCAAACAGGTAGTTGTAGTCCCCGATGACCACGTCGCACCATTCACTGAGATCCAACCCCAGCTCGAACGGACAGACCGTGAACCGCCGGGCGGCATCGGCCAGCGCCGCACGATCCAGCTGTCCGTCTGCGTCCAGCAGCGCAGACAGTGCTTGCCGGATGCGGTCATAGTAGCCGTTGGCATAGGGACAAAGCTCCGGCAGGCAGGCGGGATGCCCTTCGGTGTCCGGGTGCAGACAGACTTTTTCCTTGGCGGTCAGGGTCACACTGCGCAGGGCAAGGCCGGGGCGGGATGCCCGCAGGCGGGCCAGTGCGTCTTCGGCGGCGGACTGGGTCGTGTTGCGGGCTGTGAGGTAGAACAGCTTTTCGCCGTGCCCTTCCCCCATGGCCTTCAGGGCAGGAAAGACGGCGCTCATGGTTTTGCCGATGCCTGTGGGAGCCTGACAGAACAGCCGCGTGCCGCTTTTATGGCCGGCGTCCTTTCCGGTGCGGCAGGCACGGTAAATTTCTCCGGCCATGGCCCGCTGCCCGGGGCGGTACTCCGCAAAGGGAAACTGCAGGGCAGAAAGGTTTGCCGTGCGCCGGGTCTTCCAGTCCCGCTGCCGCTGTGCCCAGGGCGCATACTGCTCCAGCAGGTCGTGCAGGAACTGCTCCAATTCTTCCCGGGAAAAGCGGCGAGTGAAGCGCCGAATCTGGTCGGTGTCGATCTGATAATAGGTCAGCCGGACGTCCGCGCGGGGCAGATCCTGCTGGGCAGTGTACAGGGCAGCGTATACCATGCTCTGCGCCCAGTGGCAGGGATTCAGTTCTTCGGTGATCGCTTCATAAGGCACGGCTGTGGTCTTGATCTCGTCGATGACCACGGTGCCGTCTTCGTCTGTAAAGATGCCGTCTGCCCGGCCTTCCAGCGTGAACCCGATGCCCTGTACTGTGCGGTCTCCGGTCAGGAACACTTCTGCCTGATAGCCGTCGCCGGCGGCTTTCTGCAGTCTGCGGTGGATGCGTGCACCCTCGTTGGCACGGTCAAAACCGGCAAATCGGCTGTCGATGCTGCCGGTGCGCAGGAGAAATTCCACCAGCTGCCGGATGGGCAGGCGGACGTTGGACATGAGGTTCACTTCCTTTGGCCTTGAAATCCTTGGTTTGCGCGGTCAGACGGAGCTGCGGTCCGGTGCGTTATCCCTCCAGCCCGAACAGTTCCGCACACTGTGCTGCGGCGGCATCCACAGCGGCAAAGTCCACGGCAGCCCGGTAGTAGGTCTCCAACTCATCGTGGCAGCTCTTGGCCTGTGCCATCAGAGCCGACGCCTGTTCCAGAAGCTCGGCGGCGGCCCGCTCATTGAAGCGCAGACGGGCACGGAACCCGGCCAGATGTTCCCGGTCCAGGAAACGGGTGCACCGTACCGCCTGTACGCCGGGCAGACGCACCGGATGCCACCGGTTGTCGGTGAGGAACGCCAGCCGCAGTTCCGGGATCAGAAGGTGATCGATGGTGTCTTCCGGGTGCATGGCGCAGGGGCAGGTGATGAGATGGTAGCCCCGGGTCAGCGCTTCGGCGCGGATCAGCTCCAGCAGCAGCCGGGACACCGCTCCGTAATCGTCCCGGAATACGATGCACTTGTCAGCCAGTGCCTGCACGGTGCCTTGGTAAAACACTTCTCCCTTGGGCGTGACGGCACTCAGCAGGCGCAGTTCTTCGCTGCCGGAGTTTTCGGTGCGGGGCAGAAGCCGGGCGCAGAGACGCTTGACGTAGCGGCGTACCTTATCAAAATCGGAACAGCAGGCTTCGGCCCGGCGGCTGTCCAGCAGCAGGCTCCCTGCGGAAGCGATATACCGTGCCGCCCGGGTGCGCAGAGCCGTATTGCGGGCAAACAGTGCTTTGACTTCCTCTGCGTGTGTGTGCAGGGCAGCGGCATTGATGGTGTGGTACAGGCTCACCACCACTTCATCCGCCCCGGGTGCGTCCGGCTCCAGGGTGTGAGGGGCAGTGGCATCCACGATGGCGCGCCGCTGGGCCACAAAGATCACGCCGTCCAGGCTGTCCGGGTCGCTGGCGCAGTGGATGCGTTCCACCGGTTCGCCGCACTGGTCGGCCTGCTGCGCCAGGCGCTTCATCAGGGTGGATTTGCCGCATCCCGGCCCGCTCTTGATGAGCACCATCTGCATTCCCGGCTCCCGGCGCAGCGGCTCAAAGTATCCCTTGAACCCGGCGGGCGTTGTGGCACCCAAAAAGAAATCGACCGTATGAGAAGAAGCTGCATTCATTCCAAAACACCTCGCTTTTGCTTCAAACTATGCAAAAGCAGGGGAAAGCGTGCACGGGACAGACCAGCAGGGGCCCGGAGCAGATGCTGGGTGCAGGAGCTTGTATTCGTCTGCGTGGAAAACGCCCTGCCGGTCCGATCAGAATTACGATTCGTAGGTGTGCTGACACACTTCATGGATCTTTTCCCGCAGTGCGACAAAATCCGCAAAAGCGTTGGGCTTGTTCTGCGGCCCGCGCAGAAGGGCAGCGGGGTGGAAGGTGCCCATAAACAGGATGCCGTTTTTTTCGATGAACTGCCCGTGCTCTTTGGTCACCGAAAAATCACTGCGGATCATCCGCTGGGCAGCGATGCGGCCCAGACACACAACGATCTTCGGCTGCAGCAGGCGGAACTGTTCCCGCAGCCAGGGCATACAGGCTTCGCTCTCAGCAGGCAGCGGGTCGCGGTTCTGCGGCGGGCGGCACTTGACGATGTTGGCAATGTAGCAGTTGGTCTTGCGGTCCAGATCGATGGCGAACAGGTATTTGTCCAGCAGCTGACCGCTGCGGCCCACGAAGGGCAGACCCTGCTCATCCTCGTTCTGGCCGGGGCCTTCGCCTACAAACAGCACTTCCGCATTCCGTGCGCCCTGCCCGAACACCACATGGGTGCGGGTCGAGCACAGCTCACACTTCGTACAGGCCGTGCACGCGGCTTGCAATGTATCCCAATCCATGGCAATGAATCTCCTTGAAATCAGTATGATATTTTATTCACAAATCGAATCGCGCTTTCTCTCAAAATAATAGCACAAAAACACAATTTTGTCTTGAACTTTTTGCGGTCTGTGCTAGAATAAAAGAGAAAGGCATCCTTGTGTCCAACAGCACGGGGTGTGAATTTTGGAATAGAAATTCGGAGGTAATCACAATGGCTGATATGTTTGCACCGCTGGTAGCACAGCTGAAGGCAAATCCCAAGACGATCGTTTTCACCGAGGGCAATGATCCCCGCATTCTGGAAGCAGCAAGCAAGCTGCTGGCAGAGGGCGTGCTGAAGGTCGTCATGGTGGGCAACGAGGCAGAGTGCAAGGCTGCTGCCGCCGCCGGTAACTTTGATATTTCCGCTGCTGAGATCATCGATCCCGAGAACTATGCCGGCTTTGACGAGATGGTCAGCACCATGGTCGAACTGCGCAAGGGCAAGCAGACCGCTGAGGAGTGCACCGCTCTGCTGAAGAAGTCCAACTACTTCGGCACCATGCTGGTCAAGATGGGCAAGGCCGACTGCCTGCTGGGCGGCGCTACTTACTCCACCGCTGACACCATCCGTCCCGCTCTGCAGCTGGTCAAGACCAAGAAGGGTGCACATCTGGTAAGCTCCTGCTTCATCCTGGACCGCGACTGCGGCGAAGAGGGCCTGAAGCGCATTGCCATGGGCGACTGCGCCGTCAACATCGACTACACCGATACCATTGATAAGGCTACCGGTGAGGTCAAGGTCGCTGCTTCCGCAAAGCTGGCAGAGGTGGCCGTTGAGACCGCAAAGACCGCAAAGCTGTTCGGCATCGACCCGAAGGTCGCTGTGCTGAGCTTCTCCACCAAGGGCTCCGGCAAGGGCGGCACCGTCGCTCTGAGCCACGATGCCGTCATCAAGGCACAGGAGATGGATCCCGAGCTGGCCGTGGACGGCGAGCTGCAGTTTGACGCTGCCGTTGCTCCCGAAGTTGCTCAGGTCAAGTGCAAGGGCAGCAAGGTCGCAGGCCAGGCCAACACCTTCATCTTCCCCTGCATCGAGGCCGGCAACATCGGCTATAAGATTGCTCAGCGTCTGGGCGGCTACGCTGCTTACGGCCCCATCCTGCAGGGCCTGAACGCGCCCATCAACGACCTGTCCCGCGGCTGCAACGCCGACGAGGTCTACAAGATGAGCCTGATCACTGCCTGCCAGTCTTAATCAGGATCTCTGCATTTTCTTCCGGGAGCGGAACGGCTGCGGCTGTTCCGCTCCCGCTTTTTCTTTCCGCGCGGCACCCCTTGCAATCTGTCCGGAAATATGGTACAATAGCATAGCACTCCAAGGAGTGCACCGGACAGCGCCTGCGGCGTGGTTCGGCATACGGATGCGGGTCCTGTACGATGGAGCCGCAGTGAACCAGGTCAGGTGGGGAACCAAGCAGCCTTAAGCAGTGTGTTCTGTGCGTTTCAGATCGCCTGCATCCGTATGCCGAGCTACGCAAGGCGGGGAACTTCCCCGTCAGGCACTGTCCTTTTTCTTTGTCCGGAAAGGAGAGTGCAGCCCATGTATCGGGCCTTGTACCGCAAGTGGAGACCCCAGCGGTTTGAAGACGTGGTGGGGCAGCGCGCCATCGTGACCGCCCTGAAAAATCAGATCGCCACCGGCCGTGTGGGCCATGCTTACCTGTTTACCGGCGTGCGCGGCACCGGCAAGACCACCTGTGCCAAGATCTTTGCCAAAGCGGTCAACTGCCTGCATCCGCAGGGCGGCGACCCCTGCGGCGAATGCGAGATCTGCAAAGGCATCGACAACGGCAGCATCCTGGATGTGGTGGAGATGGATGCCGCTTCCAACAACGGCGTGGATGACATCCGCGATCTGCGCGATGAAACAGCCTACACCCCCAGCGCCTGCAAGTATAAGGTATACATCATCGATGAGGTGCATATGCTGTCTACAGCGGCCTTCAATGCGCTGCTGAAAACGCTGGAAGAACCGCCCGCCCACGTCATTTTCATTCTGGCGACCACCGAGATCCAGAAGGTTCCGGCCACCATCCTGTCCCGCTGCCAGCGGTATGATTTCACCCGCATCGGCCCCGAGGACATCGCCCGGCGGGTGGAGTACATCGCGGGCGAAGAGAAGCTGGAACTGACCCCGGATGGAGCGGAGCTGATCGCCCGTCTGGCCGATGGTGCCCTGCGCGATGCGCTGTCCATTCTGGACACCTGCGCGGGCGTCACAGCGAAGATCGACGCCGACGTGGTGCGCCGCATGGCAGGCGTTACCGACCGCAGTTATCTGTTCCGGATTTCGGATGCGCTGGAAGCGCAGGACGGTGCGGCTGCACTGGCACAGCTGGCCCAGCTGCGCCAGCAGTCCGTGGACGTCAAGCGCCTGACGGAAGAATTGATCGCACATTACCGTGCGCTGATGCTGGCGGCCCTGCCCGGCGGGCAGGCGCTGCTGTCCGGTGTGTCGCCGGAAGAGGAAGCGCGGTATCTGGAAAAGGGTCCGCAGCTGGGCCAGCGGGAAGCCATTCGTGCCATCCGCACGCTGGGCAATGCGCTGGAGCATATGACCCGCGGCAGCGACCAGCGCATTGAGCTGGAGCTGGCGCTGTTCAGCCTGTCCGAGCCGCCGCAGCGGATGCAGACCGTTCCGGCACAGGCAAGCCCTGTCCGCACCGGGTCGGCCGCCGCACCGCAGCCGTTTGCAGCGGCACCTGCCGTGCAGCCGTTCGTGAGTGCTCCCGTACAGCCGCCGGTTCCTGTACAGGAACCGACCGTGCAGGCAGCACCTGCCCGGCCGATACAGGAGACGGAAACAGCCGGATCCGCTGTTCCGGGCGGCGTGCAGGAAACGCCGCCCGCACAGAAAGAACCGTCTGCGCAGGCCGAAGAACTGCCGCCCCTGCCGGAGGAACCACCGGTGCAGAGCACGAACGCGCTGCCCTGGGAGGAACCGGAGACACAGGCCGCCCAGCCCGTCATGCCGCCGGCCCCGGACAAGCCGGAACCGGCGCCAACGCCGGAATCGGCTGCCGTTTCCGTTCCGGAAAATCCGGCAGACCCGGTCCTGCGGAAACCCCGCACGGTGGCACAGGAGGGGGTCAATCCCTTCCCGGATTGGGCAAAGGTCGTGCAGCTGCTGCAGGAAAAAGACCCCATGCTGTATACCTATCTGCGCAAGTCCAAGGCGTATTTCGATGGCACTCGTGTGCTGATCGACGGGGGAAAGACCTTCCGGGATTTCATCCGCGCCAACAAGGACAGCCAAAAGCTCATCAAAAAGCTCATTGCGCAGGTGTCCGGCGTACCGGTGCCCATCGGCCCGTATGAACCAAAAGGAACCGGAAAAGTCGTCTCCAATGCCGAACATTCCCTTCATGCTTTGGAAAAGATGGGCCTGGACGTGACCATTGAAGATACCGAGCGGAAAAAGAGAACATAAGCAATCAAACCCTCTCAGGCGCATTCGCGCCAGCTCTCCCGAAGGGTTGACGGAGAGGGTCAATCAAAATAAAAGGAGAACCAATTATGAAAGCAAGAATGCCCGCAGGCTTTGGCCGCCCCGATATGAACGCCCTGATGCGTCAGGCACAGAAGATGCAGGAAGACATGAAGGCCAAGCAGGCTGAGCTGGAAGCCGCTGAGTATACCGGCAGCGCCGCAGGGGAAATGGTTGCTGTGAAGATGAACGGCAAGCATGAGGTGCTGTCCATCACCATCAAGCCCGAGGCTGTGGATCCGGATGACATTGAAATGCTGGAAGATCTGGTGGCAGCCGCTGTCAATGCGACCGTCAAGCAGGTAGACGAGACCGCTGAGGCCGAAATGGGCAAGCTGACCGGCGGCATGAACATTCCGGGGCTCTGATCCGGCGGGAGGAAACAACATGGGCTATAACGCAGCACCGCTGGAAAAGCTGATCGAAGAGTTCGGCAAGTTCCCGGGCATCGGCCGCAAGGGCGCGACCCGCATGGCGTATCAGGTGTTGAGTATGTCCGATGAGGACGCCGCCGCGCTGGCTTCTGCCATCCAGAACGCCCATACCAAACTTCATCGCTGCCGTATCTGCCAGAACTACACAGAAGCGGAAGTCTGTCCCATCTGTGCCAGCGCCAAGCGGGACACGTCGGTCATCTGCGTGGTGGAAACACCCCGGGATGTACAGGCATTCGAGCGCACCCGCGAATACCACGGCCTGTACCATGTGCTTCATGGTCTCATCAGCCCGATGGACGGCATCGGTGCCGAGCAGCTCTCGGTTAAAGAGCTGCTGGCGCGTCTGGGGGACGGCAAGGTAAAAGAGGTCATTATGGCAATGAATCCCACGGTGGAAGGCGAAGCAACGGCCATGTACCTGGCCAAACTCATCAAACCGCTGGGCATCCGGACCACCCGCCTGGCCTATGGCCTGCCGGTAGGTGCCAGCCTGGAATATACGGATGAGACGACGCTTTACCGGGCATTGTCCGGCCGCGGAGAGCTGTAAAGAAACGAAAACTGGCAAAAGTTTACACTTTCTTCAAAAACAGCCCTTGCAAAACCGTGAAATCGTGGTATACTGTTAGAACAGTGAAACGGAGAAAGGAGGCGCGCAGCATGGCACCTGTCAAGGAGCGCCCGGCGACCAAAACGATCGCCACCAACCGTGAGGCGCGCCACGAATATTTCGTTCTGGAAGCGCTGGAGACCGGCGTGGAACTCAAAGGCACCGAGGTCAAAAGCCTGCGGGCCGGCGGGGTCAACCTGAAGGACAGCTGGGTGGACATTGAGGACGGCGAGCTGCTGGTCAAGGGGATGCACATCACGCCCTATGACCACGGCAATATCTTCAATCAGGATCCGATGCGTGTCCGGCGTCTGCTGGCACACAAAAATGAGATCCGGCGTCTGCATCAGCAGTGTAAACTACAGGGCTATACGCTGGTTCCGCTTTCGCTCTATTTCAAGCATGGCCGCGTGAAGATGGAACTGGGGCTTTGCAAAGGCAAGAAGCTCTACGACAAGCGCGCCGACGCCGCTCTGCGCGACGCCAAGCGTTCCATTGACCGTGCGGTCAAGTCCAACGGCAAGTATTACTGATCTTTCAGACTGCTTTCCAACGGAAAACCAAACCTTCTGCACATCGCAAGATGTGCTTTATGGGGGCGTAAAGGTTTCGACGGGGAGAGAGAGGTCTGGGCAGCGGGTAGCAGCGGGGGAACTGCTCTATAACTCCTCCAAACAATTAACTGACAACAACAATTATCAGTTGCTCGCAGCCTGAGTGCTGCGCGTTCCGCCCACTCTTGTGTCGTGTGGGGTCGGGGCGTCCTTTAGACACAGCACCTGAACGGACCTAAGCTTTGCGGACCGGCAGGAACTCATGAAGCTACCAAAACGCTAGCCTGACGATCGGCGTGGCGCGGCGGGAATGTTGTAGATCGCCTGCACCCGGAGACACCTGCACTGAACTCTTTTCGGACATGGGTTCGACTCCCATCGCCTCCACCAGTAAAAATTGCGTAGATTCGTTGAAAATCTGCGCAATTTTCTTTTTGGTAACCCACTTAGTAACCCACTTCGATTTTCGTGATGACAAAAAACAGCCCCGAGGGCCATCTGGCCCTCGGGGCTGTTTTTTGTTTGTGTTTGCAACTCATTTCACCACATTCCGACAAGTTCCAACGCATTCAACACATTCCGGCGTTTTTCGGTTAGAATAGTGCTGGAAGGATGTGGAAAGAATCATGACGTGCGAAATGGACTCCCTGTCTGCCCGTGTAAACGATGTCCTGCGCCCGCTGGGCATCACCCGCAGTATGAAGGCGCACCGCATCCTGTGCGGCTGTGTGGAGCGCATCGCGGCACAGGAAGACCGGCTGGAAGCGGTGCAGAAGGAGCTTTACGAACCGCTGGCCGAGCAGTACGATTGTGAGTGGAAGGCCATCCAGAGCATGGTTCGCCGTGCGGCCAAGACCGCGTGGAGCACCGCACCGGAACGGGTACAGGAAATGGCCGGTTACCCGCTCACCGGCTGCCCAACCGCCGTGCAGTTCTTGGAGATGGTGTACAATGCCGTGGTGAGGGGAGAATAGGCGAAAACATAGTATCTATCTTGGTATAGAAAATGCAGACTTTTTGCAGACCAACATGGACGTGAAATCCGATATTATCCGTCAGAATACAACACAAATTTCCATGCAAAACAAAAGAAAAATCCACGATGCAACGAACTTCAAATCGAAACATCGTGGATTTTTACTGGTGCGAGGGAGGGGACTCGAAGCTCCTTGAATGAACGAATTATCGCGCATTATTAGGAAAAAACTACCTTTTCCTACATACGCTTTTTCGTTGCTGGACACACCGCCCGGAGGTTGCGCCCTGAGGGCTTCCGGAAGAAGTCTAGAGCGATCCCGCCATGGTACGCACTGCAAGTAGGTGCGGCGGGGTCTGTATCAGGATGGGCGTCAGTGCACGCTCTTCTTCTGGCGCTCATACTCGGCGTCACCGGCGAGTGCCGCCTGGGTGTAGCTGTTGTTGTACCACCAGCTGATCAGCGCGGCCACGGTGGTGCAGCCGGCGGTGACCAGCTGCTCCAGCTCGGCGCTGTCAATGGGCAGCAGAGGCTTGCCCATGGCGGACAGCACCTGGTTGGTCAGGGCCAGCAGGAGCACGGCAGTGCGGGCCACGGTGCCAGCGGAGACGGTGCGGGTGGTGTTGGTAGGGATGTGTGCGTTCATAGTCATTCACCTTTCTGCTCGGTTTCCGAGCGCTGCTTTAAAATGTCCACGGCCTTGGTGAGCGCCGCCGGGATCGGCAGTCCCATCAGGCCAGCGTTTTCGATGATGGAGATCACTTCGTTGGCGATAAACCCGATGATGACGGCATCCCGCACAAAACTGGTCGCCATAACGGCATCCAGCTGGCAGGCCACCAGCACGATCAAAAGCGTCTCGCCCTTGCGGATCAGCCCCTTCCAGCCTGCGCGGCTTTCCAGTGCGCCGGTCTGACTCTTGGGGCTGGCGTGGAACACCCCTGCCACGATCAGGCCGGTGACGTAGTCCACCGCCATGAAGATGATGAGCGTCTGCAGGGCGGCATCCCAGCCGCCGTACAGGCTTGCGATGGCCGACCCCAAGGCCCCCACCGCGATGCAAAACCAGTCTTTCAAAATTTCACCCCCTCACAGCGTCCACCGGGACTTGTTGGCGCGGGTGTCCACATGGACCCAGCCCTTGGCGCGGCCCGCCTTGACCGGGTAGCGGCCCACGCCGCCCCAGGTGGGCATCAGGCTCTCGGCATAAGCCGCCACGGCCAGCGGGTCGGTGTCTGCCACCTGGATGTCCGCCGCCCGGCCCAGCAGGTGCTGGCTGGACTTGCTGCCGCCCACGGCAGTGTTGTGTGCCGCCGTGCGGTAGCCGCTGGTGATGGTCACCGCCTTGCCGAAGTGCTCCCGGATGCACTGCAGCAGCACCACCAGACCCTCGTCGATCATGATGGTGTCGGTGCCGTCACGGCAGCGGAATTCCCGCACGGCAAAGCCGGGGGACAGTTTGCGGGAGCCGTCCTTGGCAAGGCTGTATTGCTTGATTGCCATTATTTAACCTCCGATCACATTGTTATTGTCATCCGTCAGAGCGGTCTTGGGCAGGATGAGGCAGGGGCGCACGCCGTAGCGGCTGGTGCTGAGGCAGAAGCTGCTCCAGTTGCCGGTGCCGTCCACAGGCAGTACATGAGAAGGTTCGTTGCACATCGGAGAGCGGAGCCACCAGTATTTGGCCGACCCGTTCAGATACGCAACGCGCTTGGCATCGTCATCGTTGTCCGCACAGCCTTTGAAATAGGCCAGCTCTGCCCCCTCGCCGATCGGCATATACTTCTCAAAATTAAAGCCCACTTCTGTCGCGCTGAGCAGAAAGACCTTAGCGGACAGGCCGTTTGCACCGGTTAACGGTGTAGTGCCCGCAAGAGAACCGCTGCCAGCCCGGTAAGGAATTTTCACCTGCTTCACCGCGCTCTGCACCCCGGTTTCCAGCAGACCTAAAAAAGTGCCATTCAGATATGTGTGCATGGAACTCTGGGCGTAAGAATTCATCTTGCTGGTATGCCACGCACGGTTTTCGTAGATGTTCTTCATCAGCAGCCAGGTGCCGTCACAGCTGCTGTCGTACTTGGATGTATCCGGATTGCCCTGCTGCACCACCAGCCACTGGGTGCGCACGTTGTTCACCTTGAAGTACACGCTGCTGCCTACCGCGTAATTGCTCAGCGGTTTTCCACGCTGATACCACAGCCGGGCCACGTTTCCCACGCCGATGTAGGCTTTCTGCACCACACGGGCGGTGTTGCCCACGCCCACATACAGCTCTTTTACTTTCCGCGCGGTGTTGTCCACGCCGAGGTAGCCGCTCATGCCTGCACCTCCTCGTCTGCTTCGGCGGGTTCGCCGTCCTGTGCGGATTCATCCTCCGGCATATGGATGTCGGTATCGTCCACCGCTTCGTCCGAGGTGCCGGTGGCATACTGCACATAGAGTGCGCCGGTGGCCAGATAGGAGCTGCCGGCGGTCAGGTCATAGGTGCCGGCGGTCACCTGGGCGGGGGTGTAGCCCAGCGCCCCGGTCACGCCGCTCTTCCCCAGCGCCAGCGTGCCGTCCGCGTACACGGTCAGGTTGCTGCCTGCCTTTACGCCGCCCAAGGTGGACGTGGTAGCAGCAGGCAGAGCGTAGGGTGCGGCACCGGACAGCCTGCCGGATGCGTCAATGCTGAGGTTGTCGCCCACCTTTACACCGCCCAGGGTGGTGGTCGTGGCGGCAGGCAGAGTGTAGGGCCTGACGAGGGCGTCCACCTCGGCCTTGGTATAAAAGCTGCCGCTCTCCACATTGTCGATGGCGGTTTTCAGATCGTCCGCCTGCTGCTGCAGGCTGTCCAGCTGGGCGGTGATCTGCTCCTGTGCGGCCCGCAGCATCGCAGCGGCGGCCTGCCGGGCTTCGGCGTCCTGCTGCGCCTGCGCTGCCTGCCACTGCTCCAGCAGGGTCTCGGTGGGGATGCCGGTCACGCCGTCCCGCATGATGCCGCACACGTCCTCGTCCGTGCGGGTATCGGTGATATCGGCAGAGGTGACGGCGGTGCTGCCTGCGGTGCGGCGGATCTCGGCAAGGCACAGGTCGTACACCAGCGCCGTGCGGGTGATGGCCGGCGCGGCGGGACTGGACGAGTCCGGTGTGCCCTCCAGCACGAGCAGGCTGGTCTTGCGTGCTGCTGCATCGTAGCGGAGCACGATGCGGTCAATGCGAGTGCGGGTGGGGTCGGCAGCGGTCAGGGTCAGTGTAGCGGGCTGCTCCATGATGATGCTCCGGCCCCGGAAGCGTGCCGGGCGCACCCAGGCGTGGCCTGCGCTGACGCTGACCGACAGGTCGCCCGCCGGGGTGACGGCAAAGTCTTCCTGGGCGCTGTACACGCCGCTATCCCGGGTGGCAAGGTAGCCGGACGCATCGTCGGCATCGTAGGTGATGCCCTGCTCCGGGTAGGTAATGATATCGGCCATAGAGGTCCTCCTTTACGTCTTTGTCCAGGTGGGGGTGCCCAACCGGATGGTGCGGGTGGTGCCGTCGGCCTGGCTCTGGGTGATGATGTCCGCCACCCGCACCATGGCGGTGTAGCTGAGCTGGGGCAGGCTGGCACGCAGGACATCGCCCACCTGCAGGGTGTCATCGTCCACGTCAAACTCGATGCTGCCGATGCGCAGTTGGGCCAGCAGCTTTTCGCCGCCCCGGTCGGCCAGCTTTTGCAGATAGCTCAGGCTGGCGGTGGTCTCGCCGCTGTCCTCGTCCGGCTGGATGTCCCGGGCGTCGATGTACAGCTCCCGCCGGTCTGCACCGGCGGTGCCCACATCGCCCACCCAGACGGTGGCCCGGGCACTGCCTTCGCCCGCGCCCTGCACGAGGGCCACGTTGGCGTAGTCGGTATCGGCAAAGCTCCACCCGGCGTTGAGCAGGTTGCCCCACTTGGGGCTGTAGCGGTGGTTGGGGTCGAAGGTGGGCCGGAAGCACTCGAACAGCAGCTTTTTGCTGCTGCCGGTGCCGTCCAGCACGATGCGGAAGCCCAGGTCACAGGCCTGCCCGATGGTCTGGCAGTAGTCGAACACGCTGCCGCCGGAGGTCTGCTTGTCAAACACCGTGTCAAAGCCGTATTCGGTGCCCAGTTCCAGGCGCGGCCACGGCTGCATGGCGCTCACCAGCGCCCGCATGGCCTGCTCGGCATTCTGCCCCTTGATGACCGTGGCCGAGACCCGCTTGGTCAGGATCCAGGTGGCCGGGTAACCAGACACCACGAGGTTTGCGTCCTCGTTTTGATTGGCCCGGCTGCAGATCCGCATCGGGATGCGCGGGTCCTCGTCGCTGCGCACCAGCCACCGGCCCTCCTGCAGAAGCTGCAGGTTCTCGTCGGTGGGGCGTACCTCCAAGGTAAAGCCGCCCTCGGAGTAATAGGGGCTGTCCCAATAAAGAGACACCCACACGTCCACCCAGCCCACACGGGCGAGGTTTTCCGCGTCCAATACGTCCAGTCTCATAGCGGTTCGGGCAAAATGCCCGCCTCCATCGGATAAAAGCTCACAGCGGCCTGCAGATAGCTGGCCCCGCTCTCGGCCTGCATACTCAGCACGTTGTCGCCGGGCTGCAGCTCGGTGAGGGTGCTGTCCTCGTCCAGCTGTGCGAAGCAGTTGGTGGTGGCGCCCTCGTGGGTCAGCGTACAGGCCAGCCGGTCGGATGTGCTGCGGTAGATCTCCAGCACATCGCCGGGCACGAGGGTCAGGTCAAAGCCGATGAACGCCCCGGTATGCAGATCGACCACCCTGGGGTGCTGCACCTGCATACTGCATTGCAGCGTGGCGGTGAAGGGAACCGGCAGGCTGCCGGTGTTGCGCAGCACCGCTGCCTCGCCGTCCTGCCGGATGCTGTACCGGTGACTGTCGTAGCACACCGGGAAGCGGAACGCAGGCTGATACCCGCCCAGGACGGCGCTGACGGCGGTCAGGTCGTACCAGTAGGGCTTGGGACAGTAGAGCATGAGACTGCAGCGGGGGTCCGGGGTGTAGCTGGAAAAGTAGGGCGTCTTCTGCACTACAAAGCGGGCAAAGTACCGGTCGCCGAAATACAGCGTGCCTGTGGTGAAGTAGGGTAGGCTGCGCGTGAAAAGCTTTGCGGTTTCCAGCGCTTTGCCGCCCCAGAACACCACACTCAGGGTGCGGGACACCCCGGCGACGCTCTGCCGCTCCACCGCAGTGCCGATCTGATTGATGCCCTGCGCTGTTTGCAGGTCCACGTCCACGCCGTTGAGCGGGTCGAGCCAGTAGGGGGCCTGGTAGTCCCAGCCCAGGTGCAGGACGGCACCGGCGTCGGTGACGATCTTCAGGTGATCCTTAAAAAGCACGGTGTCCTCCTTTCATCGGCGCTGGCGGCGGGCTTTGTCGGCTTCCCAGCGGGTCTCGCGGGCAAGGTCGGCAGCGGACTGTGCCTTGCTCTGGATGTACTGATTGATGGTGGTGTCGCCCTCACGGTGGTAGTTGTTTGCGGCTGCGGCGATCTGCGCCGTGCCGGATGCCGCCACGGTGCTGCCGGTGTGCATGGTGTCGCTGAGCACCAGCGCGTTGGCCTGCCGCACCATATCCGCCAGGGCGGCGTTGGTCTTGGTCAGGGCAGCGGTGTTGTCCTTGATGGCGTCTTCCAGGCTGCCGGTGCCGGTGGAGATGTCGATGTCCCCACGGATGCTGCCGGAGCCGCCGGAGCTACCGCCGGAACTGCCACCGCTGCCGGCGCTTCCACCCGTGCCTCCTCCGCCGGAGGGTGTGGAGGTGCTGCCCTTGCGCCCGCCCAGCCGGGCTACAATGGCCGCAATGGCCACGCCCAGGGCTACGGCTGCGCCCGCCACGATGACGCCCATGGGAACGCCGAACACGGTAGCATTCAGGGCGGTGGAGATGGCGGTGAGCATCCCCTCAAAGGCTGCGCCCACCGAGCCGATCATGGTACCCATGCCCGCATAGATGGCAGGGAAGGCCGAGAGCAGGCCGCCCTTCAGGCCCTCGCTGATGGCCAGTGCGGCGCTGCTCAGGGGGGCTTTCAGCCCGGTGAAGATCTGGGTCAGGGTGCCGCCCAAGGTTTTGGCCTGGCTTAAAATCTCGGAGAACCCGCTGGTCACGCCGCTGCAGATCTGGCTGCCCAGTTCCCACGCGGCAGACGCCAGCTGGGTCTGCGCGTTCTTCAGCACGCCGTTGAGCTGGTCGATCAGGCCGAGGCCGAAGCTCTCGATCTGCTGCTTCTGGTTGGCGGTCAGGCCGTTGTACAGTGTAGTGGCCACCCACTCGCCGACGCCCAGCCAGTCCTGATTCTTGATGGCGGTGTACAGGTCATTGAAGGTGCCCAGCACGCCCTCGTTGGCTTTTTCCTGCAGCTCCTTCCACAGTCCGTCGAAGCTGTCTGCTGCGGACTTCTTGACCTGCTCAGCCACCTGCTCGGTGCCGTCCGCCGCCAGCGTCTTGACCCGCTCGATGGTCACGAGGGCCCCGTCCACCACGTCGTCGTAGGTCTCGGTGATGACCTGCTTCTGCTTGGTGGTGCCGTCGGTGAGCGTCTCGGTCACCGTCTGGGTGGTGGTCTTGACGCCGTTCACCAGGGCTGTGCGCGTGTCGGTCACGGTCTTTTCGACGGTGGCTTCCACGTCCTCCATGGTCTGGGAGATGGTCTTCTTGCCGTCAGCGGAGATTTTGGTCACGGTCTTGACCGTCTTCTCCACGCCGTCGATGAGCTGCTTGCCGGTCTCGGTGATGGTCTGGACCTGCTGGGTCGTGCCGTCCGCCATCATCTCAGTGGTGGTCTCCACGGTGCGGGTCACGCCGTCCTGGACGGACTTTGCGGTGTCCGTCACCGACGCCACCACGGTCTTGGCCGCGTCCTTGACCAGCTTGTCATTCTTGGTCAGGCCCTCTGCAAGGCCCCGGCAGACGTTCAGGCCGATCTCGGAGAACACCTTGGACGGGGAGTGGATGCCGAGGATCGTTTTCACGACCTTGGGCAGGCTGTTCGCCAGCTCTCCGACCTTGGAGACCACTGCATTCCATCCGGAAGAAATGCCCTTCCAGAGACCGTCTAGGATGGACTTGCCGATGTCCAGCCAGCGGAACGCCGTGAACACGTCAAAGATGGCTTTGCAGATCTGCGGGATATTGGCGATGACGGTCGGCAGCGCCTGAATCAGGCCCTTGCCAAGCGTCAAGATCAGCTGCACACCCGCTTTCAGCAGCTTCGGGGCGTTGTCGTTGATGACACCTGCGATATCCGAGACGATGCCGGGCAGCTGCTCGATCAGCGTAGGCAGGCCGTCAGCCAGGCCCTGCGCCAGGTTCAGCGCAAACTCGATGCCCGCGTCTACGATCTGGCCGATGTTTTCCCGGAGTCCACTTGCAAAGTCGGCCACGAGGGGGAGTGCCTGGGCCAGAAAATCCGGCAGCCCGGTCTTCAGGCCTTCGCCCAGCTGGGAGATCATCTGGATGCCGGTGTCCACCAGCTGGGGCAATGCCTCGCTCAGGCCCTGTACCAGCGCGCCCAGCACCTCTGCAGCAACGCTCAGGATCTGCGGTGTAGCTTCCACAAGACCCGTCGCCAGCTGGGCGACAATTTCCACCCCGGTCTGCATCAGTCCGGGCAGCTGATCGGCGATGCCTGTAGCCAGGTCGGAGATGATCTCTCCGGCAGCGGCCAGCATGGCTTCAGGGCCGTCTTCGGCCAGGGCGTTGGTGAGGGTGCTGATGCATTCGGTGCCCCACTTGACCACATCCCGGAGCGAGGGTTCCAGCTGCTGGTACACGGCCAGCTGCAGGCCCTCGAGGGCGCTCTGCGCGATGGTCACCGCACCTTCCAGGTTGTCGATCTGGGTCTCGGCCATCTGGCCCATGGCACCGTCAGCGTTGTCGATCTGTGCGGCCAGCGTGTCCCACTGCTCGCCCTGTGCTGCCAGCAGGCCTTTGACGGCGGCGAGGTCGGTCTTGTTGAACAGCTGATTGAGGATGCTGTCCTTCTGGCCCTGCGTCATGCCCTTCATGGAGGTGTTCAGGTCGGTCAGGATCTCGTCCAGCCCGCGCATATCGCCCTGCGCGTCATAGACCTGCAGCCCCAGTTTCTGCATCAGCTTCGTGGCTTCGTCCGTGGGGGATTGCAAGGCCAGGATGATGTTGCGCAGATGGGTGCCACCCTCAGCGCCCTTGATGCCGACGTTGGCCAGCAGGCCCAGGGCGGTGGTCAGCTCGGTGGTGCCGCCCTTGAGGTTCGCGGCGGTGCCGCCCACGGTCAGGATGGCTTCACCCAGCTGGGAGACGTTGGCGTTGGCCTTGCTGGCGGCCATGGCCAGCTTGTCGCCGAACTCGTCCACGTTTTGCTTGTTGGCTTCGATGTTCAGCGAGGCCATAGCGTCGGTAACGAGGTCGGAGGCGTAGGCTAAGTCCATGCCGCCGGCAGCGGCCAGGTTCAGCACGCTGGGCAGCACCTCTGCGGCCTTGTCGGCGTCGTAACCGGCCAAAGCCAGATAGTTCAAAGCGTCCGCTGCCTGAGTCGCGGTGAACTTGGTGGTGCGGCCCATCTCCTTGGCCGTTTTGGTCAGATCGTCGATCTGGTCCACCGTGGTGCCCATGGTAGCCGCCACCTGGGACATGGACGCGTCGAACTGCATTCCCACGCTGACCGAGGACTTTGCCAGACCGGCCAGCTTGCTGCCTGCGGTCTTGGTCAGGTCTGCGATCAGATTCCCGGCGGCCACGGTCATGGAGCTTATGCCTTTGGTAAAGCCGCTCGTGTCCAGCCGGGTATCGCCGGTAATGCTGTAATCTGCCACTTGTGTCCACCTCTCAATCGGAAAGCGCGGGCACAAAGGGCACAGGCTGTTATAACTTGATCTCTATCTCGCGTTTACACGCGGGGTTCTTGCATTTGACCCACAATCCTTTTGCGGCAGCTGCGGGTTCTGCCCACACAGGCAGCGGTCTGCCGCAGTAGGGGCAGGGAACAGGGGCGCGGTCAGCGCTGCTGGAACCGTGCAAGGAATGCGGCGTCGTGTTCGGCCACGGAGACGGCATGGGCAGCACCTCCCTTCACCTCGGGCGGGAGCGCGAAGATCTCCCGCTTTTCCTCATAGACGCTGCGGTCCTCTGGGGTCATGCGGGAAAGGTCTGCCGTGCGCCACTGCAGGATGCGGTGGAACAGGCAGTCCTCCGGCAGGCCCCGCAGCAGCGCTTTGAAGCGCCACCAGTGCACCTTTTCGCGCGTCAGGTCGATGCCGTAGGCCTGCTGGAACGCCGCTACGATGTAAGGTGCGTCACAGTGATAGTCGAAGGGCAGTCCCTCTGTGTGAGAAGCGCTGCCAGAGCCTTTGCCGGGTGTAGCTTCCTCGCCACCCAGATAGAATTCCAGCAGGTGTCTGTAAGCATCCTGCAGATTTTGGACACCAGAAATACCTCCCCGGTAGAAGCGCTGGCACGCGTCATCCGCAAAGCTCAGAGGCTCTTTCTCCGGGATGCCCCGGGCGTAGGCATTGGCCAGGCTGACCATGGGGCGAAAGTCTGAGTGGATCTCCCGCCCGTACCACCGGGTGGGCAGCTCGTCCAGCAGCAGGTCAGACATGGCGCTTGGCCGCAATGTCCAGTGCGGCGTCCGCCAGCTGCTGCAGGGCGTCCGGGTCATCCATCATGGCCTGCACAGCCTGCCTGGCAGCGGCCACACGCGCCGTATCCGGGATACCGGGCTCCTCGTCGTCCTCCAGCACGACCTCACGGGGCTTGCTGCGGGGGTACTCGATGGCCTGAGTGTGTTTTGCCTTGGCACGGCGCTGGGCGCGGTTCTGGGGCACGGCCATGGCCTGCTGGACGGCGCTCTGCTCCGCCCGGATGGCCTGCTTGATGGCCTCCACCACACGAGCGCAGGCACCAAAGTCGTTGCCGTCCAGGCCCAGAAGCTCGGAGGCACCCTCGCCCAGCAGCTCGTCCAGATAGCTCATCACCAGGCGGCACTGGCCGCGCAGGGCGTCGGCATAGCCTTTCTTGGGGCGCCTGGTCTCTGCCTCGGAGGCCCGCTGCATATGCTTCTGCGCGGCTTTCATGCGCTCGAGGTCGTTGGCGTTCAGGGCGGAAAACTCAAAGTCCTGGCCACAGATAATCATGTACTTGTCCTCCTATAAAATGCGCCCCTGCCAGGGGTGACAGGGGCGGTATTGTGCTTAGAAAACTTATGCCTTGACGGACTTTGCAGGCGCAGCAGACTGCGTTTCGGTCAGGTAGTCGAACTCGTCCGGGGTGCCGACGGCCTTGACATCCAGCGCAAAGGTGGCTGCATTGCCTGCGGTGCCGCCCGCATCGCTGGTGACGATCAGGACGGCGTTGCCCGCTTCGCCCTTGCCGGTGCGGATGCTGAAGTAAATGTACGGCACCTGGACGTCATTGCCGGAGCCATACTTGATCTTGTGGCTCAGGACAAAGTCCTGGAAGGCATCCCCCACGCAGCGGTTGCCGTTGACCGCCAGGGTGCGCTGGGTGCTGCCCTTGGAGGTCACCGGGCCGGTGCGGATGAAGGTGTCATCCGTGGTGGTGGCATTCAGGGCGCCGCTGTGCTCCTTGACGTGGTCGGCGCAGACGATCCAGTCGGACTTCTTCGTCTGGGTGCTTTCGGTCTGGATGGCAAGGATGAAGTCGTCGGCTTCCTCAATGCCTTTATAGGTGGCGCTGGGCTCGATGCCCTTGGCGGACTTGAGCTTGGCCAGGGTTTCTGCAACGGTCATAGATTATCTCCCTTCCTGGTAGTACTGGAGTTGAAGTTGGATCTGGAAGCGGCAGCTGCTGGCGTCCTGACTCATGATGTATCCGGGGGACAAGCAGACCACCTTTTCGGCGCGCTTGCCCTCAGACAGCTTCGGCAGCTGCCGGGCGTCGGACTGCAGCTCCACCCACTCTGCGAATTCATCCCAGAAGGAGCTGTTTGCCGCCTGCTGGACCTCGTCCGGGGAATAGATCATCCGGGAGGCCAACACATAGTTCTTCGCCCGGCGGCTGCCGAAGAAGAACTGTTCCAGCACCGTCGCCGTGGGTGTAGCTTCCAGCGAGAACTGCACTTGACTGGTCTCCGCGCCCAGGTACTCGATGGAGAACACTACATCCTCCCCCAGCGCCGTGGCCAACGGGCAGGCGGCCAGCCAGTCCAGCATGGCTTGGATGTCAGCGGTCTGGCTCATTTGGTCACCCCCTTGGCGCGGGCCTTGACAAAAGCCGTGAAGTCCGCTTTGTGGTCATTGACGCAGCGCTCGCCCCAGTGGGGGCCGCGCCCATCCTCCCGCACACCCTGTCCGCAGGGCAGCCGATAGTACTGCGCCGCCGCGTAGGGCGTGGTATGGCGGATCAGGCCGCTGCCCAGCACGGTGCTGGTCTTGGCGCTGTCGGCCAGGGCGCCGGTGCGCTTGGTGACATAGGGCGTCACCAGCCGGAGGAACTCGCCGTCCGCTTCCTTCTGCAGGCGTTGGAAGCCTGCCTCGGTACGGGACTTGAAGTTTGGGTCCCACTGGATGCCGAGATTGATCGGGCCACTCATTACGTCACCTCCACGCACCAATGCGGGCAGCGTCCGTCCCGGTTGTCCTGGATGCTGGTGATGGTACCGATGCGCCCGCTGGGCAGCGTCACCTTGTCCTCCGGGGCCATCGTCCAACGACAGGCCCTTGCGGGCTCGTCTGCGGCCTTGAACCCTGCCGGATCGAGAAAGGTGCTTGCCGCGTCCATCGCGGCCACAGCGCCGCTCTGCGGGGCTGCTGTGGAATGCCCTACAAAAATGCAGATTTCAGAGCTGCTTTTCGGGGCGAAGCCGGAGCCCGCACCGGACTGTGCGCCGGTACCGGCTGCGGCTACCTCACGGCAGCTCACGCCAGACAGCACCGTGGTATAGCTGGTGCCGCCAGTGCCCTGCCGGATGCAATGCACCAGCGTGACACTCTTTGTTGCGAGAAGAGGCTTGCGCATGGTAGGCCTCCTCTCAGCGTCTGCGGGGCGGGCGATACACGCCGCCCGGGTACAGCATCCAGCGGGTGACCGGTGCCGAGAGCACCTCGCTCACGATCTGGCTCTGCCGTTTGCCCAGGTACGCCTGCAGGTCCATCCCGGATGCATAGCTCTCGGTGTAGCCGTGGTTATTCACGCTGGTGACGCCGTCCCAGCTGGCGCTGACCTCTTCGGAGAGAGCCACCAGTCGGGCCTGGCACTGGGCCAGAAGTTCCCGTTGCTCGGGCTCTTCGGCGAGGCTGGCGCACCAGCGGGTGGCGCTCTCGATGAAGAGCGCTGCATCCACTGCCCGGGTCTGAAACTCGGTTTCGGGCAGCGCTGCGCCCGGATACTGTGCTTTATACGCGGAATAGGTCAGCCAGCTGTCCATAGCTTACTCCTCGGCAAAGTTTGCCTTGGGAATGGTGATCTTGCCCATACGGACGTTCTTGTGGTCGAACTTCAGCGCCCAGTTTGCCTTGTTAGTGAACTCAGCATCGGTGGGGGTGGGCTTGTTGATCTTGTCACCGTCGAAAGAAACACCGTTCGGGTGCAGGATGAAGCTGCGGTTGTTGTACAGGATGTCGGTGCCGCCTGCCTTAGCCGCGTCGTACTCGGTGTAGTCCGGGGTGATGACCTTGGGGTTTGCGGTCAGCACAGAGCCCTGACCCAGCAGGAAGCTGTTGTAGTTGGTGCCGTCGTCGGTGCCGCGGTCGTTCTCGATGACCACCAGGCCGTTGATGGTAGGCAGGCTGACCTCCTTCTGCAGCACGTTGGTGATGACGTACTTGTTGTAGTTCAGCAGGCCCATCTTCTTGTATTCGGCCAGGATCTTGGAGTGCACCACCAGCAGGCCGAACTTGCCGGAGAAGTCGCCCAGGGCGGACTGCTGCACGTCGATCAGCTGGTTGGCGGTCACACCGCCGCTCTTGACGGTCAGGGTGTGGCTCGACAGGCCGGACAGACCCAGAACGGAATCGACCAGCTTGACCAGCAGGCTCTGCTTGTACATCCGCCAGTAGCGGCCGGTGTTGCGGGCCACGGCGGCCATGGGGTCGGCTGCGGTCAGCTCCTGAGTCAGCTCGGTGGCCTTCCAGGCTTTCATGCGGTCGATGCGGATCCAGGACTGCTTGCCGCCGGAGACCTCAGAGGGTACGTTGTCCTGGGTGCCGTCGCGCACCAGAGGGGCGTCCGTGTCGGGATCCAGGGGGTTGTAGAAGCGAATGGTGCCCATCGTGCCGCCGTTGTCCAGCGAAGTGGCCAGACTCTGGTCGCTTGCCAGAATGCCGGAAGCAAGGATGGAATCGGAGAAAGTGGCTTCCTGATCCACGAAGCCCTGGTAGACTTCGGGGTCAAACGGGAAACCACCAAAAGTAGCGGGAATCGGCATAGTTCAGTTACCTCATTAGTGTCGTGCGGCTCTCACCAAAGCAGAGAGCTGCTGGAAAAGTGCCGGGTTGCGGGTGCGCAGGGCCATGCGTTCTGCGCCGGTCATTGCCAGAAACTCCTGCAGGGTGGGCTGTGCGTTGCCGCCCTGGCTGCGGGGCTTCGGGACGATGATCGGGTTAGTGGGCTCCTGCGGCTCAGCGCCCGGCTGCGGGCCTGCGCCGTCCTGCGGGGTGGGAGCGCCCTGCTGGAACAGGTACGGCTTGCGGGATTTGAGATCAGCGAATGCCTGCTTGACATCCTCGGCCTGATTCTTGCTCTCGCGCAGTGTAGCTCTGTTCGGCAGCAATGCGATAGCATCGTTCTCGTCCAGAGCACCGGCCTCGTGGGCCGCAGCGCGCAGCACACCGGTGAAGGTGAACTCCGCAGCCTGCTGGCTCAGCTGGTTGGTCAGGTTGGTGATCTGGCTGCGCAGATCGTTGATGTCCACGCCGTCAAAGGCGGCCAGACCCTGCTGGGCGGTGGTCAGCTGTGCCTGCAGGGCCTGTACCGTGGCCTGGTGCGTTGCTTCGTCCAGACCATGCAGCCGCATGACCGCGTTGATCTGCTCTTCGGTCAGGCCCTCGATGGCCTTCAAGTCCTCACGTTTCATGGTGTTACCTCCCGTTGGGCCTACGGCGTTGGTGTCGCGCCGCCGTGCGCGGGCCCTCTGCACCTCTCTGACACCGGGTGCGTGGTGTAATCTGGGATTATCGTATCACACCCCGGGGCATAAAAACGTTACGAGTTGGCTTGACTGTCTGTAACTGAGCATACAGAAATCCCTATAAACCCTACGCGGGCGGGCATCAAGCGCGTTCTCGCGCGTATACATTCTTATTTTCTTCTGATAAGGGTCAGGATAAGAGTTTGAGTATGTTGTGTATGTTTCGCCCCGAAAACCCGCATGAACACTCACTTTTTCGTGCATACAAACTTTGTAACAAGCACGCCCTAGATTTTTGTTGGTTACAACTGGAATTTTGTTGTTTCTGTATGCACAAAAGAGCGCCCCGCGCCGGGAGGTTCGTCCTCTTCGGTGCGGGGCGTTTTGCGGTGTAGCGGTCAGTTTTCGTCAGGTGCAATGATGAGCTGGGAGCCGTCCGGGAGAACGAATGCCAGCTTTGCGCCGCAGATTGCGGCGGCCTTGGCAAGATCTTTTGCTGACCAGCTGTCCCGACGTAGCTTGTTGTTCATGGCCTGCGGGGTGGTCATGCCAAATGCTGCGGCAAAGCTGCCCTGGTCGGTTTCGGTCAGCTCCAGCAGGGCTTTGACTCTGGATGATGTGGTCATTTGAAATCACTCCTTTCCGCGACAAGGATAGGACAGTTCCAAGCAAAAGTCAACAACAAAAAGAATTTTAAAAATAAATCAAAAACAACTTGACTTTGTGCTTGTGCAGAGTTAACATACAGCCACCGGAAGGGTTCCGGACAAAAAATAACGGAGGTAAACGAAAAATGACAAATCTGGAAATGATGAAAAACTACATTCGGGAGCATGACCTTGCTGGCCAGGTGCGTGAGTTGGTAGAGGCCCTTGGTATGAGCCCTGCTTCTGCTATCGAGGACGTGTACGACAGCCACACCCTTACCCGTGCAGAGTATGCTGCTAAATATCTCGCGTGATGAAGGAGGGCTGAACCATGGAGCGTATGGGTATTGACGAAATCAGGGCCGCCGCTGATCCGGTGGCCACCTGCAAGGAGCAGATCCGCCGCTGGAAGATTTCCTACTCCCGCTACTGCGGGAGCCGCCGTGGGGGCCTGTACTACGAAGAAAACATCAGAGAGCTGTACGAGCTGCTGAAAGAGTTGGAGGACTGAACCATGAAAAAGAATGAACTGTTTGAACTGGCCGAGCGCCTGCACATGGAGCCCCTGATGGTGGCCACGGATGTCCGGGAGTGCTATGGCGAGACGGTGATCGTGAACGAATATCAGACCGGGTTCCAGCTGGATGCTGAAGAGCTGGTGCCGGAGATCGAGCGTCTGATGGGGCCTGCGGATGCTGATAAGGCTGTTACTCCGGTTCGTATGGTAGCAGGTACGAAGTTCTATCGGTATCAGCTGTTCGCACCGAGCAACTGGTTTGAACGTGAGGAGGACTGAACTATGAAGAGCCTGAAAGTTGTGTACGAGTCTGAGGCCACTGACTGTGGCATCCCCGTCCGGAGGGAGATCGTCGGCGTGGTGAGCGTCAAGTCCGGCTGGTGGGAACGGCTGTGCCGGAGCCGCGACACCGAATCCGCACGATGCGCAATCGACCTTCGGGTCGCTGCCCAGGAGAAGGCCGCAGGCCGGAAGTTCATTTTCGGCAGCGTTCGTTCGTATCAGCTTGTGAAGTGAGGGGAGAGAGAACTATGAACAAGGCATATGTTGATTCGCTGCAGCAGGGTGTCCGCGCGCTGGCATTCAATCTGGATACTTACTGGTGCCTGGCACACCATCCGGAGCTGTCGGAGGAGGAGCGCCAGCGGGATGAATCCGGGTACTTCGGATTTGTCACTGCGCTGGTGATGCTGGGCGGCAGCTACTGGCGGGACGAGAAAGGGCACCACAGGGTGTTCTTGGCGGGGCTGTCCAGCCGTGACACCGACGAGTACACCAACAAGGAGGGCTGAATCATGAAATTCTATTACAAGGGCCAGCTAGTGCGCACCAGCAAGACGCACACCTACCACTGGGCGATCCTCGAGGAGCTGGAGGACGGCACTCTGAAGATCTACGGCTGCCGGGAAGACCGGGCGGCAGCCGATGCAGAACTGGCGCGGGTGCTCCGCAGGGGACACCCCTATGCAATGGTCGCGGCCCTGGACACCGACCCTCAGCCTGCCGCGCTGACCCTCGCCCAGTTCATGGCGCTGGCGCGGGAGCACTACACCACCGGGGGCGGCAGTTATGCGGAGTGCTGGGACGAGCGTACCTTCGCCTACTTCGTGAAGGAGTTCGGCCCCATCACCAAGGCCCGGGCGCTGCAGATGTTCGCTGCGGCGTTCGACGAGGAGAAGGAAGAACGGGCAATTGCCCAGGCGGCTAAGAAGGGAGAATGGTGATTATGAAAACGCTGAACATTACTTATGACACCGTGGAGATCGAGAACGGTGAGAAGATCGTCGGGGAGACCTGCTACCCCGTCAAGATGCAGGACGCGCTGGCAGAACAGCTGCTCCGCGACCCCAGCTCCTGCGGGGTCATTGACACGGCCCGCCTCGAGTTCCTGCTGCAAAGTGTGGAGATCCTGCAGGGCCGGAGATTCGTGGACGGCAGCATCAAGCATTACGAACTGGTGAAGGGAACTGAATGATGAAGAAGGTCAACGTGTTGGTCTATAACGATGAACTGGAAACGCTGCAAGCGCAATTTTCTAACGAGGATGACGGCATCCAGATTTTCAATCGCAATTCGCTTTGGTCGGATGCCCCGGTGAGCTTGGGTGTCCAGTGGGCGTCCTTCGGGACCAAGAGCCCGGCGGAAGCTGCCGAGTATGCAAACCGGATTCTGGATGCTGCCATGGCGGCAGAGAACTTCGTGTACAATGGCTATGTAGTGGACTACGGTGGGGGTGATCAGTGATGCGTGGATTCCGGGCTGAAATGGGTGGCCAGTTCTGGCATGAAGGTCAGACTGAAAGGAACGGGCATCTGTTCCGGTGGGAGGCCAAGGTTTACCCCGAGGCCGGCGAATCTGGTGTCAACGGGGGAAAGGTATCGAAGCTCTGGATCGCCGAGCTGCCTCCCGGCGAGGTCCGGTACTGGCAGGAGGCCGCCTACTATGATCGAGGGTGGTGCACGCTGCCGTCCACGCAGGAGGCGATGGATTTCGTGGACGAGCTGCTGGAACATTTCAAATGAATTACTCAACAAGAAAAGCCCTGAAGGTACATTCCCTCAGGGCTTTTGCTCTGCTTATTTCTCAGCGGATCTGCTCGATCTCGCCGGTCTCCATATCCACAAAATATTCCGCCAGAACGGTGCCGCTGCCCAGCAGGTCAGCGTCGTGCTCCTCTTTGGAGACGTAGTCCTGCACGGTCACATCCAAACTGCCGCCCGACACCATGATCTTCGTGGTGGTGTTGTAGTTGAAGTTCACGATGAAGTGGATCTCACTGTCGTCGGTGAAATACTGCTTGTAGTAGTCCAGCGCATACTCGCTCATGTCAATGTTCTCTGCGATCAGCGAAATGCGCCAGTTGCCGGTTTTGTCGTTGCGGACCTTGCTCACCGTGAACTTGATGCCGTCCAGGGGCGAGGATTCTGCGGTTGCTTCGCTCTCCGGTGCGGCGCTGGTGCTATCTGCGACGCTCTCGCTCACGGAACTGGCCGGAGTACTGGATGCTGCGCTGCTGGCGGTGCCGGAAGAGCTGCCGCCGCAGGCGGTCAGGCCGAGTGCGAGGGCGAGCAGCACAATGCCCGCCCGGATTTTATTCTTGATCTTCATAGTGTGAAACCTCCTTTATTCTGGCCTGAATTATAGCACGGCCTTTTCAGAAAGTCCAGCACGGTTTATTTTCTCGCCTGTGCGGCTGCGCTGGCTGCTTCGCTGCGGCCAAAGCCGGGCACGCTCTCCCGCAGCTGGTACTGCTGCAGCCCGGTCTGGTGCAGGAAGTCTTTCAGCTTCGCACGAGAGGCTGCCAGCTTGGCCGCTGCGGCCTTTTCTGCGTCCTTCTGGCCGCTTTCCTTGGCGACCAGAAAAGCCCGCTTGTCGGCCCGGATCTGGCGCTCCTGGGCACGCTGCATCTGGGTGGCCTTATACCGCCCGATGCCCTTGCCGTTGTAGGTCACAGTGGCAGCATTGATCGCAGCCAGCCGTTCGGGAGTGTAGCTGCGCACACTTGCGCCCTCCCAGTACATCGACCAGTTGTGGGCACAGTTGGCACCCATGAAGCCCCGCACGTCACCGTAGCCGATGTCGTCCAGTGAGAGGTACCCGTGCCGTCCGCTGCGGCTGACGATTTGGCCCTGCCACCAGCTGTGGTTGGTCAGATCCTGCCCGCCGTCGCCGGTGCGGGCACCGATGTGGGCGTCCAGCTCCATGAGGTCACAGCCCAGTTGGTCGGCGTTGTATCGGGTGATCTCTCCGGCGGTCTGGTTGATGCCGGTGCGGGTGGCCCGCAGGACTACCACGTCCAGGGTGTCCACATGGCCGCTGGGGTAGGTGATAGCCCCGACGCCCTTTGCCGCCAGCTCCTTCAGCGCCCGGCGGGCTGCATCGTCGGAGCTGAACGCGCCGCTGGCGGCATCCATGTGGGCCATGTCCAGATAATATGCCAGCTGCCACTGGGTAGTCTCCACCATGTTCTGGTTGCCCATCACCGCCCGGGTCTGGGTCAGGTTGTACAGGGTGTTCATGGTGCGCCGGTAGCCGCTTTCCAACAGCTGCTGCGCTTCCTCGCTGTCGCCCAGCGGGGTCAGGGTACGCCCGGCGGCTGCTGCATCCCGCACATCCTTGGTGTATGCCTGCTGCATTGCCTGGGCAAACACAGCGGCTTCCTGGGGCCCCAGCTCCTGCGCGATGTGCTGCATCTGCCGCAGCAGATACGCCCGGCTCGCGCCCAGCGCCTGCGCCCGGAAGCTCTGCCACTCGGCTGTGGAGGTGATCTTGCCCGCCTTGACGATCCGGCGCACCATGTCCCGCAGGATGCGCTCGTTCAGCTCGTCCCACGGGGCCGCCATAAGCCCGGCGTAGCCGTTGACTTCCTCCGGGGTCAGCATGGCGTTACCCGGTGGTAGCGGCCACCCTCCACCGTGACCTCAAAGCCCAGCATCCGGACGATGCGCAGGGCCTCGTAGTATTTCTCCCACAGCGCAGGGCTGCGCAGGATGCGTGCATTCGCCATCAGCCAGTCCAGCCGTTCTGCGGTCTGCTTCATCCGGGCAAACTTCTCTTTAGCCGTCGCCATTGTCGATCACTCCTTTCAGGATGTCATTGGCCCCAGCCTCCTGCTGGATGGCCTGCACTGCCCGTGTAGCGGTCTCTTCGTCCTCGCCGAAGAAATGCATCCGATACTCGGTCTTGCTGCGCAGGCCCATGCTGACCTCCTGCTGCCACTGGGCCATTTCGGACAGGCGGTCCAGGATGATGCTGTCGTCCCACTTGAAGGAGACGTTCAGTTTGCCCTTCCCGGGGGCGTCCGAGATGTGGTCGGCCCAGTAGTCCAGGGCATCGATCAGGCCGCGCAGGGCGTCCTCCAGGGCTGCCTGAAGGTCGGAAACGGTGGAGTACAGCTTCTGCTTGCTGCTGACGATCTCGGTGGCGGTCTTCTCCACGTCCGCCACCTGGGACAGCACGCCGAAGCTCAGGCCCGCGTGGCTCTCTACGTTGCGCAGATACTGGTTCAGGCCGGACAGGTAGCTGCCATCCCGCAGGGCGGGGGAGAACACCTGGTAGAAGGGCGCTCCGTCCGTGATGCCGGTGTTGACGTTAATGCCATGGAACAGCCGCTCCCGGTGGTGCGGGGCCGTGCTGTCGATGGCTTCCGGGGGCACACCGTATTCCTTGAGCGCCTGTGCCTTGGACAGCTGCTGCCCGGCGGCGCTGGGCTTGAGAAATTTCTCGTCGGTGTCCACCGCCAGCTCGCCGCCCTCGTATTCCCAGTCCAGACGAGTGTACTGTTCGTCGGCGTCGATGATCTGTTTGCGTGCGGGCTCGAACATGGCCGCGCCCAGCTCACTGTCCGGCTCCACGCTGTTGACGATGGGCGTCACGAAGTAGCCGACCGGGAGCTTTTCCAGCCCGGTGAGGTAGGCCACGGGCTGGATCTCGTCCCATTCGGGGCGGATGCTCAGATCCTCCGGGCTGCCCAGGCTGTCCTGGGTGGCGCTGCGGAAGGCCAGATTGACCACCTTGATGCAGGGGAACTGTGCGGGTGCTGCAAGGTCGTAATCCTCCAGCTGCGCCAGCTCAGCGTCCCTCAGGTCCTGTCTGCGCTCCAAAACGTGCATCCACTCCATGCGGTGGTAGTAGTTGTCGTCGTCCTGGATGGTGTCGATGAACACGCCCTCGGTCAGGCTGCCCTCCACGTCGTGTGCCACAGGGAAATACCGGGACGCGTTGCAGAAGGTAATGCCCAGCTTCTTGCCGCTCTGGTAGGGCTTCCAGATGCCGCTGCCCAGCGCCAGCGCCACCGTGAAGATGCGTCGTCTGCGGGGCGTGAGCACCCGCTGCAGCTGGGTGTTGATCCAGTCGGCGCGGTCGCTGCCCTCCACGGTCGCTTCCAGCTCCAGCGTGGTCAGCCGGGCCAGCTCGGCGCAGATCAGCGCGGGAAGGTCCAGCGTGAGGGTCTCGGGGTTCTTGTCCAGCGGCAGGCCGTCAATGGCGGCGTCGTACCATTCCTCGATGGCCCGCTGCATCCGGTCGGTGACCAGGGTCTTGCAGCCGATGATGTTCTCAATGTCGGCGTGGTTTATCATGCGTTCTGTACACCTCTCTTCTGCCAGATGTCCTCCAGGGCATACCGGGTCATGTCGATGCTGTGGTTGGCGGCATCGACAAAGCCCGGCAGCACCTCGCCGGTCTTCTTGTCAATGGCGTATTCGTATTCGGAAAATTCCCGGGCCGTCCAGGGGCAGCGCTGGGGGTCGATGACGATCTTTGCACGGCTCTGCAGCCACTTCATGCCGTCGGTCACGCTGGTGCCGCCGTGGGCCGCATACTTCCGGCAGCCCCGCAGGCGGTTAAAGCCCAGATCGCGCAGTGTAGCGATGGAACGGTTGGCCGCGCTGTCGCCGATGATCTCTTCGTGCAGGTGCTTTTTCAGTGCTTCCGCCAGCTGGGCATCGGTCTCTTTCTGGGCACGGTGCTCCTCGTAGATGTAGATGGTCTGCCGGGCGTGGTCGTAACTCATGCCGCCGAAGTGGTTCGGGTCAGGATACCAGCCGAAGTCCAGGCCGTAATAGCGGCGGTCGAACCCTGCGATCTCCTCGCTGGTGATGGGCCGCAGTTCCAGATTCTCAAAGACGGCGGTGCCGCAGCCCACCACCTCGCCCAGATACTCGTGGGCATAAGCCACCGGGTCCCGCTGCCTGAGGGTCTCGGCGTCGTCGAAGAAGCGGGGACCCAGCCACTCGGGCGGGGTGGTCAGGTAGGTGGTGTGGTGCCGGAACTGCTTCGGCTTTGGCTCCCGCTTGTACCGGTTGACCCAATGCCGCGCCATAGCGGGGGAGTTAAAAGTCTTGAAGGAGAAGCTGAACGGGCCGCCGCGGAACACCGACTGCTCCACGTTTCGCACTTCCTCCGGGCCGTCGTACTGGTCGAACTCTTCAAAGTGCATCACGCCGAAATAGCCAAACGGTACCGCAATGGATTTCAGCTTGCCGGGGTCGTCCAGACCGTAGAACTGGATGGTCTGCCCGGTGGGGATATAGGTCAGGGTATAGGGCTTCTTGGTCTGCTTCCACAGATGCCGGATGCCCATGCGGTCGATCACGCGGTTGTACTCCGGCCAGACGCTGGTGGCCAGGGTGTTGCCCACCTTGCGTAGGACGACCGCGTGGATGTTCGGCACCCGCATCACCAGCAGCACTACCTCGGTGGCGGCAAAGGTGGACTTGAGAGAGCCGCGTCCGCCGTCGCCCAGATATTCGTTGTACTCGCCCGACCAGATGGCGGTGTGGGCAGCGTAGTATTCAGGGATGATCAGGCTGCTTAGTTTCAGCTGTTGTTTCAGCAGGTTTGGAGGCTGCCGTCTTTGGTATGTCATCCACAAACACCACCTTTCCATCGTAACCTCTCAGCTCCGGGTGCTCGCTCCAATGCTCCGGGTCGCGGTTTTTCAAAAAGAAGCACATCGCGCCCAGGTCGCCGCTCTGCGCCTTTTTGAACAGCGCGTTCTCCACGCTGGCCAGCGCTGCCTCCGCGCCTACGCTGATGGCCTGCTTGATGCGCGGGTCCTGCGTGCACCAGCGCCGGAAGGTGCGCACCGGCACGCCGATCTGTTCGCAGATCTCCGCCTGTGTCAGACCATGCATCGCCAGCCGCTGCAATCGCAGCAGACCGCTGGGGCTGTTCCATTTGCTGATTTGGGATTCTCGTGCCAAGGTTTCACCTCCGTATACGGGAAAACGGCACGCACCGGCTCTGCTTCCAGAGCCCTGCGGGCGGAGGTTGACCCGTGTGCGTGCCGTTTTGGCTAAGATAAAACCGGGGCGGGAAAGGAGTAAAAACCCACCCCGGCGGGGGAATGGTTATTTCAGTCGGACGGCCTTTTCACCGGTGAAGTCCTCCCAGCGCTGGACGATCACGTCCACGTAGCGCGGGTCGTACTCCATGGTGTAGCACTTCCGGCTCAGCTGCTCGCAGGCGATCAGCGTAGAGCCGCTGCCGCCGAACAGGTCCAGCACGGTCTGACCGGGCAGGGAGCTGTTCTTGATCAGCCTGCCGCACAGCACCACCGGCTTCATGGTGGGATGCTCGGCGTTGCGGGGCGGCTTGTCGCAGCGGATCACGCTGCTGGGCTTTTCGGTCAGCAGGGCCTGCGCCTTGATCGCCCAGTCCAGCAGCTCGTCCTTCTTCATGTGCCGCAGGTCGTCCGGCTTTGCGTCGTCGATCACGGTGGTCTGGCTGCGGTCGTTGATGAAGTAGTGGTTCGCGCCGGGTTTCCAGCCGTACAGGCAGGGCTCGTGCTGCCACTGGTAGTCGCTGTGGCCGAGGACAAGGCTGTTCTTGACCCAGACCAGGCACCCGTGCAGGCCCCAGCCGGCTTCCCGGAACATGGCCCGGAACGCTTCACCCTCCGTGTCGGCGTGGAAGATATACGCGCTGGCACCAGTACGGCAGGCGTCAAAGGCCCGGCTGTATGCCTGAAGCAGGAACTGCCGGAACTGGCTTTCGGCCATGTTGTCGTTCTCGATCTTCTTGCCGTTGCTGCCCTCGTAGTTGACGTTGTAGGGCGGGTCGGTGAGCAGCAGATCAGCCAGCTGGCCGTTCATGAGCTGCTCCACGTCCTGCGGGCTGGTGCTGTCACCACACATGACCCGGTGGTCGCCCAGCAGCCAGATGTCGCCGCGCTGGGTGATGGGCTGCTCCGGCGGTTCTGCGTTGAAGTCGTCCTCTTTGACCTCCTCGTCAATCTTGATCTGGAGGTTCAGTCCAAAGTCGGTCATGTCGTATTCGATGCCGGTCAGCTCCTGCACCAGAAGCTGCAGGTCCCACTGGGCCACTTCGCCGGTGCTGTTGTCCGCGATGCGCAGGGCTTTGACCTTCTCGGGGTCCAGCTCTGCCGCTACGATCACCGGCACCTCCTGCAGCTTCAGCCGCCGGGCGGCCTTGTACCGGGTGTGCCCGGCGATGATCACGCCGTCCCGGTCCACGATGATGGGGGACTGGAAGCCGAACTCTTTGATGCTGTTGGCCACGGCCTTTGCGGCCTCGTCGTTGCGCCGGGGATTGTTGTCGTAGGGGCGGATTTCGTCCAGCCGTTTGTACTCGATTTGGTGTTTCGTTCCGTCCATGCGTACCTCCCGGGCAATAAAATAGGCTCTCTGGCAATTGTACCAGAGAGCCGGGGATAAAAACGTTATGACTTACTTTTTGGCCTTTGCCTTGGTGGTCTTGGGCTTGGCTTTGGATGCCTTGTCCAGCTTGGCATAGGGGTCCTTCCAGCCCTTGGGAAGGTCACGCTTGTCGATGTAGCCGATGTGGGCATCCCACTCCATGGCTGCCACGGAGCGGCAGTCCCGAAGCTCGCCGGGGGTCTTGGCTTTCTTGCGAAGCTCGGCTTCGCGGCGGTCGATCATCGCCAGAGCAGCATCCGAAGAACGGCGCTTCTGCATATCTTTTTCACTCATGTGTAAACTCCTTTACCAGTTGACTCCCCCATGCATAACCTGCTGCTTACCCTTGATCGTTTTGCAGATCGTCAGGGCTTTGCGGCTGTACGCGACCTTGTATTGCCCAGCGTCGTATACATTGTACCCGGAGCTGGTCAGCCAGATGGTTTTTAACTCACTAGCGCCCCATTGGGTGCCGGTGTGGTTGCTGATAAGGTATTTGTAGGTTTTCGGGTGTTTTGTCTGGAAGTTGGCCTGCGCCTGGAACAGCTCCGAAAAGGTTGCAATCTTTGCGTTCTTGTTCAGGAACATCTTGACCTGAGAACCATTGTGGCCCGCGTAATTTCGGGCGTTGCTTACCGCGTTGGTGTCAAGGTAGGTTCCGCTTCCGTGGGTGCCAAAAGAGGCAAACGCTGTGCGGCCCGTTTGCAGCTGGTTCAACGTTTTTACAGCGGTTGCGGCGTTGCCATCGTAGGGGATGTCGCTGTGGTACAGCTTATCCGCACTTGCCTTGCGGCGGGCCTTGCCGAAAGCCACATCGTCCAGCACTTCCGGCATCTCATTCGCCAGTCCGGTTGCGTTGAGCCAGCGCTGGCAGAAGGTATCGTTTTGGGTGTGATCGGTGGCGATGGGTTGCGCTGCAATCGCCTTGACCGTATCCAGCGCGTCCTGATCGCTCATCTGCATCAGCGCTGCGGGATTGCCCTTGATCTGGGCCAGCAGCTGCTGCTCACGGGTCTGGGGTGCGGCCTGTGCTGCTGCTTTCGCTGCACCGCCGCCTCCGCCCATGCCGTGGCTGCCGCCCATACTTCCGCCTCTGCCGCCCATGTGAATCCTCCCTTGGCCGTGAATTTCTCGGTCAAGGGTAACACAGATCGGCAGGGCAAAACGTTACGAGTTACTTTTTCTTGGGTTTTGCCTTGGCGGCTTTCTTCTTGGCTGCGGGCTTCTTCGCATACTTGCGGTACTCCGGAGCCAGCCGGGAAATGGGGCCGATCCAGTTGCCTTTGCTGTCGGTCAGCACGGTGCCGTCAGCATCGGTCATGTTCGCGCCGAAGTGAATCGGACCCTCCGAAACAGGCGGGGTGTCGCGCTGAATCCAGCCGCCGATGATGGTGTCGTCTGCTGCGGAATTTTTCGACTTAGTCATAGTAAAAAATACCTCCAGATTGATTTTACCACACTTCAATTTCCAGCTCAAGAACCTTCTTGCCGCTGAGATAGGTGCGGGATGGGCCGAGCCGGGTGCTGCGCACGCCGGTGATCTTGTGATGGGTGCCTACCGCCAGAACCGCTTCGGACTGGCTGGGCTGGATGAACGCCGCGCGGGTGCTCTTGGCGGTGTGGTACCGGATCAGGATTTCACGGTTGCCGGAGCGGATGCCGCCCTGTCCATGTGTGCCGGTGCCCCTGCCGCCGGTCTGCGGCCAGAACGGATTGTTCCGGCTGTCATAGGCAGTGGATTCGAGGCCGGTGTTCTGCCACGTCTTACCAACCAGCAGCTTGCGTAGCTGGTTATCGCTCATGTTGTTGTAGTTTGCAGGCAGGTTGCAGTGGCGCTCCAGGAAGTCCGAATGGTCGGCACGGTAGAGGGTCGTCTCCTGCCCGATAGGCTTTGCCAGCTTGTCCACCGCGTTGAGCATCCGCTGCTGCTGCGCGTTCAGGGGCTGACCGGTAGCGGCTGCCCAGTTGGCGTTCTGGCTCAGAGCTTTGCCGTTGCTCTGCATCACGGGGTTGATGTAGTCGGTCACGCCTGCTGCCAGCTTGGGGTCTCGCGTCATCTGCTGCTGCGCGGCGTTCTCCATTGCGGAGACCTGCTGTGGTGTCAGATGCGGGAAGCCGTTTGCGCCGGTGGGAGGGCCTGCCTGCTGCACTGCCGGTGCCGCCTGAACTGCGGGCACTGCCGGTGCCGCCTGAACTGCGGGCATTGCCTGTGCGGCTGCTGCGGGCGTTCCTGCGCCGCCTCCCATGCCCTGGGAACCTTTCATGCTGCTGCCTCTGCCACCCATCACTGCGCCTCCTCTCCGGGCCTTACGCGGGCCGCCATGTTGTGCGGGAACGCCTGCCACGGGATGCTGTGCTCCCGCAGCAGCGCTGCCATTGCAGGCGGCGTCTTGCCGTAGACCAGAATCTCGGAGGGCTCGGTCTGCCGGATCATCTCTTTCAGTCCGTCCAGCAGCCCTTCGGATGCGTCCTTGTGGACAAGACAGCCCACCGTGCTCACGGCCACTGCGCCGCCCTTGCTGATGCCGTCGAAGCACCAGCTGAAACTCTCTTCGCCCGACCAGCTCGCTGCCGGAATGGCGCACACGCCGTTGTGCTGCAGCCATGCGGTGAGCAGCTGGTTGCGGTAGTGGTTCCAGTGCTGAATCGGGGCAGGGAAGTCGGTGTACAGCGAGAAGTCCGGGCCGATGACCAGCGGGCACTTTGCCAGCGCATCGAGGTACCGCTCCGGCTGCCGCCAGAAGCGCTCGAACTGGTAGTCGTCGAGGAAGAAGTGCACGCCTGCGCTCTCCGGGTGCTTGCAGGTCAGCAGCTCATTGAAACCGATCAAATGATCGACCCCAAAGGGCAGCGGCAGGGCCTTGGTGACGGGGTTGCCCGCCGGGGTCAGCTCGAGGCCGTCCAGCAGAAACCAGTTGACCAGCTGGCCCGTCCTCATCCGCTCGTTAGAAAAACCCATGCTTCGCCCTCCTGTGTGTTATCCAGAAGAGCATAGCATGGGTTCGAACGCAAAAACGTTACGACTTGCACGCACTGGCGGCTGCGGGGCTCTGTGACGGGTTTTGTGAGCTGGACGGGAAACTTTGCCGTCCACGCTGCTTCGTCCCTCACAGCGGCGCTCTGCGGCTCATGCGTGCTGCAGCTCCCGCCAGACCCAGACGCGCAGGGTCTCGGGGGAAATGCCGCCGCCGTAGAGCAGTGCTGCCCGGTTCCAGCTGACCTTGCCCGGGCCGAGAAATACGATCTCAAAGGCCCGGCGGGTCAGCGGGTCCTCGACGGTGTCGATAAAGCCGCGCCGCTCTGCGCGGGAAAGCCTGCGGAATGCTCGGATGCTCACTTGCTGTCTCCTCTCTGTGCTGCCCGAATGCGGGTCTTGACGGCCTGCATCAGGGCGTTCTGGTCGGTGTCTTTGCGATTCAGGGCTTTCACCACCATCTCGTCGGCCCCGCCTTTGACGATCAACCGGTGGACGATGACGCTCTGGGTCTGGCCTTGGCGGTAGAGCCGGGCCTCGCCCTGGGCGTACAGCTCCAGACTCCATGGCAGGCTGTACCAGACCAGGTGGTGCCCGCCCTGCTGCAGATTCAGCCCGTAGGCGCAGCTGGCGGGCTGGGCCAGAAGGACGTCCAGTTTTCCTGCGTTCCAGTCTGCGGCATCCTGCCCGGAGCGCAGCACGGCGAACCGGAGGCCCTTGTGGCGGGTTTTCAGCGTCTCGGCGAGCTGCTCCTCGTCGAAGCGGAAACCGTAAAACACGAGGGCTTTCTGCCCGCCCAGCGCGTCGATCAGCTCATCAAAGGCGTCCAGCTTGCACCGGTGGATCTGGTGCACCGTGCCGTCGGCGTCGTAGATGCTGCCGTTGCACAGCTGCAAAAGCTTCCCGGTCAGGGCTGCTGCCTGCTGCGCCGTGATGGTTTCGCCGTCCACGTCCAGCAGGTAGTCCTTTTCGAGCTTCTTGTAGGCCGCTTTGGCGGGTTTGTCCAGCACCACCGGGATGTCGTCGAGGATCTTCTCCGGCAGGGTCAGGTGGTCGGCGGCTTTGAAGCTCAGGACGACGTCCTTGATATGGCTCTCCACGGCTTCCGCGGCACCGTCCTTCGGCTCGTAGCTGTACTCGGTGGGCCAGAAGTAGTCCTTGCGGTAGTGGGTGATGTACCGCCCCAGCCGCTCGCCCTGATCCAGCAGGTAGATCTGGGCCCAGAGGTCCAGCAGGCTGTTGGGCCTGGGTGTGCCGGTGAGCTCCACCACCTTGTGGATGCGGGGACGCACCGCCTTGAGCGCTTTGAACCGCTGGGCGGCGTGGTTCTTGAAGCTGCTGGCTTCATCCAGCACCACCATGTCAAAATCCCACTTCCGGCCCAGTGTGTGCACCAGCCAGGGGACGTTCTCGCGGTTGATGATGTAAATATCCGCTGGGGCTGCCAGAGCGGCGCAGCGCTGCTTCTCGGCGCCCAGCACGGTGGAAATGCGCAGGTGCTGCAGGTGCTCCCACTTGGCGGCCTCGTCCTGCCAGGTGGCCTCGGCGACTTTCTTCGGGGCAACGATGAGCACCCGGCTGATCTCCAGCCGGTCGTAGATCAGCTGGTCGATGGCGGTCAGGGTGACCACCGTTTTGCCCAGGCCCATTTCCATCCAGAGCGCCACGCTGGGCTTTTCCAGAATGGCATCAATGCCCGCCTGCTGGTACGGGTGCGGCGTGAATTGCTGCATTGGTTTTGACCTCCGTTTCTTTTAGGGCAGCGCGTCAGTCGGTGAGCTCTGCTTCGCGCACCAGTCTTTCGTCGCTGGCGTCCCGCATACTGTGCACCAGCTTCAGCGCCTTCTCGGCGGTGCTGATCTCGTAGCAGGGAAACCCGAACTCCCACAGCCGGTCGTGCCACCACTCCTGCAGACCGCCCGCTTTGACCTTGGCGCCGGGGCGCTTGAGCTCCACAAAGGCGATGACACCGCCGGGGAAGAGGATCATCCGGTCCGGCACCCCTCTGTGTCCGGGGCAGACCCACTTCAGGCACACGCCTCCCTCGGCCTCCACGGCCTTGCGCAGGACGTTCTCGATGCTCTTTTCCAGAGGTTTGTTTGTCATTTGTAGTTTCTCCTTCCGTTTTGGGCCGAACATACAAACATACAAAACATACCCAAATCCCTATAATCCCTCACGCGAAGCGTATAAGACTCTCACGCGTATACGCCCGCGCCTTATTTCCTTTTGTTTTTCCCCTTAAGAAGAAAAAGATTGTATGTTGCGTATGTTTTGCCCAGAAAACCCGCATGAACACTCACTTTTTCGTGCATACAAACTTTTCGGGCTTTGTATGTTGTCTGTATGTTCTGTATGTTTTGACCGTTTTTGCGGTGCTTGATTTCTTCGGTTCTCTTAATGTTTGCAAAAATCTCTGTATGTTCGTTACGCCGACCTGCTCTGTATGTTCTGTATGTTCATCAAAGCGGTTTCGGCTCAATGGAGTTACTCGGCTTTTCTGCGCCAGATGCGCTGCACGCCGTAGCAGCCGCACCGCTGCGGGTACTTGCCCGGCGCCCAGTCCGGCAGGCCGTTCAGCACCGCTGCAATGCGCTTGGACTGCTGCCGGTCAGGGGCCTTTCCGGTGCTGTCCAGGCACTCGCGCCACAGCTCATTGACGCAGATCGTGGTGCGCTGCTGGCCGTCTGCGGGGGCCTCCCCGGGGCCGTTCTCCCACCAGGCCACCCGCTCGTCCACGGTGCGCTTGGCCCAGTCCAGGGGCACCGGCTTTGCCAGAAATTCGAGGATGTCACCCTCCCAGGGGTCACGCTCGGTGTGGGCCTGCTGCTCGGCCAGAGCGGCCTTTTGCAGCTCATCCCGGAGGATCAGCTCCTCTCCGGCGTTGAACCGGACCACGGCTTCGGCCCACACCTGGTCCACCTCGGCGGGGGTCAGATCGTCGTGGACCACCTTCGTCCGGCGCTCAAAGCTGCAGTCTATGGGCCAGTAACGGCGGTTTCCGGTGGTGTCGCGGAGAAAATCGGAACCGTTGGAGGTGCCGAAGAACACGCACCGGCGGGGGTACTGCACCGTCCGTCGGCCATAGGCGGCCCGGTAGCGGTCCTCGGTCTGGCTCAGGAACTGCTTGGCCGCTTCGCTCTCGCTGCGGCTGAAGGCCGTCATCTCGCCCAGCTCGACGATCCACACGCCGCGCAGGTTCTCGCGGGCGTCCTTGCCGTCGAAGCTGGTGATCGAGTCGTTGAACCAGTCCCGGCCCATGCGGGAGAGCAGCAGGCTCTTGCCAATGCCCTGTTTGCCGCTGAGGATGCAGATCTGGTCGAACTTGCACCCGGGCCGGAAGCACCGGGCCACCGCAGCGACGAACATCTTCCGGGTCACCGCCCGGGTGTAGCTGCTGTCCTCCGCACCCAAGTAGTCGATGAACAGCCGGTCCAGCCGCTCGGTGCCGTCCCAGACAAGGCCCTGCAGGTACTCCCGCACCGGGTCTTTGGCGTGGTGGCCGCCGGTCAGGGCCACGGCGTCGGCGGCCTTGTTGACCCCGCTGAAGTGGTAGGCCGTCTCCAGATACCACCGCACACCGGCGTCGTCCTCGTCGGCCCAGTCCCGCTCCTGCGCCTTGTCGCTCCATGGGAACGGGCCCTTGCACCGCAGCCGCTCGGCAAAGGTGTCATTCCAGATGCGGCCCTTGAGCGCCGGGTCGTGCTCGAGGATGACCCAGGCGTTCTGGATGGTACAGGCCAGGGCGCCCTTCTGGGTGCGGTCCAGCTTCTCCTGCCATTTGTCCGGGTCGGTGTCTTCGTCCGGCAGCGGCTCGAAGCCCTCCTTCGCATGGTCTACGGCCTCCTGCCGCAGCAGCGTTGCCGTGGGGCCGTCGCTCTCGGCCAGCGCCCGCATCTGCTGCCAGCTGGGCAGGGAAGCGGTGGGCGTGCCGGGGGCGGCGTCCGCGTCCAGTTCCCCGAACTTATGGATGCGCACCAGGTCCCAGGCGTTCAGCAGCTTGCCGCCTGCCGGGTCGGTGCTGTGGTGGCTGTATAAAAAGGTGTCGTTGTCGTAGAGCACCGCACCGGCGGTGGTGCTGCCTGCGGCGTAGGTCAGGCGGCCAGCGCCGGCATCGACGTACACCCCGGGCAGGAACTTCTCGATCGCTGCCGGAATGTCGTAAGTCCGGCAGAAAGCGCCCACGACGCCCTGTTTGGCGGTGGGGTCGGCCTGCTTGCCGCCGGGCAGCTTGACCGTCTCCGCAGGGCAGGCGGGCCACTGCCGCACGTCGTGCCAGTCCGCGTAGAGCCACAGCAGGTCGTCCACGCTGATGCGGCTGCCGTCCTCGGTGGCCCCGCAGACCCACGCGCTGTCGGCTGACCGGCTGGGCCAGTACATCAGGCGCTCGGTCTCGAAGGTGGTAGGGTCAAACACCTTCATAGTCGGGTCCAGCATCTGGGCGGCCATGCGGGCGCAGGGCTGGTATTCCTCCGGCTGCATCACCCGGTCGGTGGGGAAGATGGCCCGCAGCCGCGGGTGCTCCGGGTTGTGCTTGCGGGTGGAGTAGACCGCTGCGGTGCCCATGCCCTTGATGGCCTGCACCCATTTAGCGGTGCTGCCGGGGGCGCAGTTGTCCAGATCCAGCGTGATGAGGCTGCGCCCAGTGCAGCAGCCGCGCTTGCGGCTCCCGTTCCGCAGGCTGCCGCCTACGAAGCCGCCCACGTCCTTCAGATCTGCCTGCTTGCTCTTGGGCAGGGCCATGTACTCCGCGTGGGTCTCGGTGCCGCAGTTTCGCTTCATCCGGTCTGCGAGGGTGGTGGTGAAACCCTCCCAGCCCAGCTCATGCAGTTCCCACTCAGTCGCTGTCCGGCTGTTGGCCACGCTGATTGCGATCGGTGTAGCGCTCATTCTTCTCCCTCCTTCAGCGGGCCGTACTTGTACCGCCGCGCGTTCCATCTGGCCTTTGCGTCGATCTGGGTGCTGCCGCGCTCACCAACCCTGCCGCACTTGGTGCAGACCACCGACCAGCCGCCGTCGCTGGCGTACTTGCTGCTCTTGCGGTAGCGGGTTAGCCCGACCCTACCGTGCGGGCGTTTCTCCGGGTCGCAGGGCATCGCCCCGCAGACGCAGGCGAACAGCTCCGAGGCGCTGGGGGCTTCTGCTGCTTTCTTCATCGTCTGCTTTCCCTCCATTCCTTCTGCGGGATCATGTGCACGTCCAGCCGCCGCAGGATCTGCATCGCCAGTGCCACGCCCTGCGCTTCCCTGAGCCGATGCGCGGCCAGCAGGGCGTCGTGCTCGGTCTGAAGCCGGGTCAGCGCGGTATCCTGTGAAACCGCATATACCGCTGCTTTTTCAAATGTCGTTGCGTTCATCGTCCTTAGTCCTTTGTAAAGAAATCGCCGTGCCAGCCTGCGGCGTTCAGGGGCAGGCCCTCGGCCCAGGGCGGCACCTGGCTCATAATGCGCACCACGTTGGCCAGGGCGTCGTCGGCGTCCCGTGCGACCGGCAGCTCGATGATGACCTCATCGTGGACGTGGAACACCACCCGGTAGCCCGCCCGGCACAGGTTGCCCAGCGCGAAGGCCAGACAATCCCGGCCCACGGCTTGGGTGAGGTTCTCGGTCAGCTTGCCGCCGTAGGTCTCTGCTTCCCGCCAGCCGCCGTTGTCCCATTCCTTATAAGTAATGCGGTCATCCGGTGTAGTGCCGGGGTCGGCGTAGAAGAGCTTGCGCCCGCCGGGCAACTGCAGGGTCAGAAACGGGAAGGGGAAACCGTGGGCCAGCTCCTTGCGGAAGATCACGCCCGCTCTGGGCTGGGTGGTCTTGCCGGTGCGGATGGTGTGCACGGCAGCGTCCTGCATCCTGCGCCAGAGCTTGCAGATGCGGGGGTTCTGCCGCCGCCAGCGGTTCACGATGTCCTGCAGGCCCTCGTCGTCCAGACCCAGCTGATCGCCGCCCATGCGCTTCATGGCCCCCACGCCGCCCTGATAGCCCAGAGCCAGCGTTGCCACTTTGCCGCGCTGGCGGTACTTGTAGTTGGGGTTTCCCTTGACGATACTGTCAAAGGGCACCCCGAAGATGCGGGCGGCGGTGGCTTCGTAGATCTTGCCCGTGGTGCGGAATACGTCCAGCACCCATTCTTCGCCCGCCAGCCAGGCAATCAGCCGGGCCTCGATGGCCGAGAAGTCGGCGTCCACGAAGGTGTACCCTTTGCCGGGCACCAGTGCCGTGCGGATGAGCTGGCTCAGGGTGTCCGACACATTGTCGGTGAGCAGGGCCAGCGCTTCAGGGTCGTGTAGCTTTACAACGCTGCGCCATTCAGCTTGATGGTCGAGGTAAGTGCGGGGGAGGTTCTGCACTTGAAGCAGCCGCCCGGCCCAGCGCCCTGTCCGGCTGGCTCCGTAGAACTGCAGGGTGCCTCGTACCCGGTGGTCGGGGCCGGCGCTGGCCGCGATGGTCTCATACTTGGTGTTGCTGGTCTTGCCCAGCTGCTGCCGGAGCTCCAGCACTCTGCGCACGTCGCTGGGCAGGTCACCCGCCAGAGCCTTGCCTACGTCCTCTTTGGTCAGGCCGGGCATCTCTACGCCCCGGTTATGGAGCCAGCCGAGGAGCTGGGCGCGGCTGCCGGGGTTGGCCAGACCGGTCAGCGCTTTGCTCTCGGAGGTCTGTTCCTCCGTGATCAGCGCGGAGCAGGCAAGGGCACCCTCTACCAGCCCCATGTCCACGGCTACGCCCCGGGCGTTCATCTCTACGTCCTCCCGCCACTGCTGCATGATCTCCTCCGGCACCGGCCAGGGGGCCAGCTTCCGGTCGTTCGCCCGCTCGGCGATCACGTCCATGCCGTTATACTTGCAGAACAGATGCCATTTGGCGGGGTCGTGCTGAGGCAAGTTGCGGGTGCGCCCGCCGTTGCGCTTTGTGGGCTTGCAGGGTTTGCAGAAGTAGGTGATCAGCGCCTTGCCCTCTTTCATCTTGAGAGCATCCTCCGGCTGCTGCAGTACCTGACCCAGCGCACCCAGCTGGGCGGGCAGGCCGCAGTACAGTGCGTGCACCATGCTGCATTCCCACTGCTGGAGCCACTCGATGCGCTCGTCCCAGCTCAGCTCCATGGCTTCAGACAGGCACCACCACTCGAACGCAGCGTTGTGCGCCCGCTTGGTGTAATTGGCGTTGCGCAACCACGAGAGATTCCGCAGGGCACCCCGTGGGTCGGGGAAGATGGTCAGGTCGAGCACCGTTACCCTGTCGGCATCTCCGATGGCAAAGCCCAGCAGCAGAATCTGAAACTCCGGGTCCTGCGCGTACCGGTAGGCACCCACGGCTTTGATGTCCTGCGGCGAGTAGGTCTCGATATCCACCGTGATGATCGGTTTCACGGGTTCCTCCTTTCAAAAAGACCGGAGGGCCTTTGCGGGGCGCCTCCGGTTCTGCTGCTGGGGTCAGCCCAGCAGGTCTTCGTCCTCGTCGGTCAGTTCCTCGAAGCCGTCCAGGTTGTTGCCGCCGCTCAGGCGTTCGCCGTCGCGGACCTTGCGGATGGTCTCGAGACCTGCGCCGATGCCCTTGTTGCCGCTGGCGCTGTAGGAGAAGAAGCCTACCTTGACCTGGGCGTAGCAGCCGCTGTACACCTCGTCCTGGTCGAGGATCTCGGCGCACTGGCGGTCAACGATCAGCGGGCGGCGCTTTTCGCTGGAGTTGGCGTTCATGAACCAGCAGCCTGCGTAGTTCTCGTCGTCCTTCTCCTCGTCGCCATCGCGCAGGGGCTCCTTCAGCTTCGGGGGCAGCTTGCCGCCCCACTTGGCGAGGGACGCAGGGTCCTTCTTGACCGCCTCGATGGCGGCCTTGATCTTGGCCAGGGTCTCGGTGTCCTTCTTGGAGATCAGCAGGCAGCAGGAATACTTGGGGTCGCCGGTGCCGTTCACCTGCTTGGGTTCCCAGATGTTGGCGTAAGACAGGCGGCAGGGGATAATGACTTCATTTGCGTTCATAGTTTCAGTCCTCCATGGGCTCGAAGCCCTCTAAGCGGTTGTAGGCAGGGCGCGGGTCGCTGGCTGCTGCCAGTTTGGGTGCGCCGGGTGCCCGGGTGATAAAGGCCGACATGGTCTCGGCAAATTTCTTTTTGCCGATCATCTTCTCGGCAGCGGTCAGGGAAATGGGGGTGCGGGTGTACAGCATGGCCTCGTCGATGCCGTCGTGCTCCATCTGCTGGAACGCGGCGTCCTGATCGATCCACTTGCGGGTGCTGCGGCCCTGCACCAGCTTCCAGCCGGGCAGGCTGCGGCCCTCCATCAGGGCCTGCTGGGCGTAGTCCTCCAGCTCTTTGGCGTAGGCGGCCAGTCCTTCCAGCTTTTGCAGCCACTCGCCCAGCTCCTCGTCGGAGAGTGTAGCGGGCTCCGGGTAGGGCTCAAACCCGGCCAGAGGGCCGTATTTGTCCTTCCATGCCCGGCAGGCAGGGTGCGCCTTGCAGAAGCGGCAGTGTTCGCCTGTGACAAACTCGCCCTCGCCCCGCCATGCCATGTGCGCGGCGGGCGCCAGTACCTCTCGTGCCCAGGCGAGCAGATCAGCCAGTGGAAGCTCCCAGGTCTGGGGCTCCTCCTGCATCCGGGGCTGTACAATGCTCATACGCACCGTGTCGATGTCGTCGATGCCGTTAAACAGCTCGTAGGCGCCGAGGGCGTAGTACATGAGCTGCGGATTGCGCTCCGGGCTGACCGGCACACCCTGGCCGTACTTGAAGTCGATGATGTGCAGCAGCCCGCCGCCGATCATCAGGCAGTCGCAGGTGCCGAAGCCCTGCGGCACCCAACGGCTCACATCCACTTCCTGTTCGATGAACACGCCGGGGCGGCAGGGGAAGCCGACCCACAGGTCATGAAGGAAGCTGACGTACTGATTGGCAGCCTTAATCATCTCAGGGGTGGCTCCTGTCCGTTCCAGAAGAAGGTCTACGGGGCGGCCCTGCTCCCATTCGGCGAGGTTGTGCCGGAGAGCGGCCTCGCACACTTCATGCGCCCGGGTGCCCTCTGCTGCGTACTTGCTCTCTTCGTCCGGCAGGTTGGCAGTGGCCTGAGCGCTGGGCGTGCAGGCGATCCACCGGGCGGCGCTGGATGCACCCAGCAGGGCGTGCTTAACCGGCGGCATTGTTGTCCACCTCGCGGCTCAGGTTCACCAGCTGCTCCCACACAGCGGTGTAGCTCTCCGGCGGCAGCTTGGAGATGGAGGCAGCGCCGGTGCTCTTGATGATCTGCTGCACCTCGGCCCGCCTGCCGTTTACGATCAGGCTGCGGGCCAGATCGCGGATCTTGTCCAGCGTGGCGGGGTCAGGCTCCGGGGTAGAACCAGATGTACCGACAGTAGCGTGGGATTCGACTTCGGGGGTCGAAGGGTTTACTGCAGCGGGGTCAGAGGTGTCCCGTTCGGCACCCTCCTTGGACGTGGAAGCCGAGGTATCGACCACAGTAGGGTTTGCTGCCAGTTCCTCCGCGGGGGCCGCTGCGGGCTTCTGCGTGGCTTTTTTCTGCTTGGCGGGGGTCTGCGCCTTGGGCTTGTCCGGCGGCGCCGCAGGTTCGCTCTGGGGCTGCGGGGCGGGGGTGATGATGTTGGTCGTGCCGCCCAGATGGTTCAGCGCGTCCAGAAGCTCTTCCGGCGTTTCGCCGTGGATGTGAAGGTCAAAAGTCATAAGTTAGCCCTCCTGTTCGGCGGTGTTCGCTGCTACCAGCTCGATAGCGGCGAACACGGGTTTGAGTGCGGACAGCGTCTGATACTTCTGCTGGAAGACCAGCGCTTCTTTCAGTGCCTCTGCCAGCATCTGACTGCGCAGCGGGGGAGTCTCCAGAACGACGGGAAGAGGCAGGTACTGCCTGCCCGCTCCCTTCTGGGGTTCCTCTGCCGCCTGAACATTGACGAATGCCCGCACCGGCTGTTTGGTCTCCTCCTGCACGATGCAAACCGCCGCGATCATCTGGCGGGCCTGGTGTCGCCGGTACTTTTCGGCTGCTTCTGCGTCGTCCCACTCAAAGTCAGGATGGAGGACGGAATCCTCTGGCCGTGCTTCGTCCACGACTGCAGCGGGGGTCAGTTTGCCGTCGCGCTGGCGGATGGCTTCAAACGTGCTGTGGGCCTGTTCCGCTGACACGTGGTAAAATGACGCGTTCTTGTTCCATTGGAAGGTCATAGGTTATCGCTCCTTTTTATAAAAAGTTCCGTGCCTCACCATGCCTGCCATGTCCTACCGTACCTTGCCGTGCCATACACCGCCTCGCCTAGCCACACCTGCCTAACCCCGCCTATCCGCACCAAGGCACACCTAAAATCCGCTCCTTACCACAACCGGTCGCACCTGACCGCACCTGATCTCGCCTTGCCAGCCATACCAAACCGGGACTGGCCTTGCCTGACCTTGCCAGCCAAACCATACCGGGTCATAACTAACCCCGGCTCGCCGTGCCTTGGCTCACCTCACCAGCCATTCCGAAACCCACCCCGCCGGAGCATATTTTGCCTCGCCATACGTCACCCCAGCTTGCCTCGCCTAACCAGCCATTCCGAAACGCACCGTTCCCAAACGCACCGAGCCCCACCAAACCTAACCAGCCCTACCATGCCTCGTCTCACCACAGCCGACCTGACCTTACCGTGCCTGGCCTGCCGCGCTTACTCAGTCAGCCCGACGTGGAAGGCGCCATGGCTGCCGCCTTTCTCGATGCGCCACTCTCCCAGGCCGCACTGATCGCCACCCAAGGCAATCAAATTGACGACGGTGTCCAGGTCGCAAAGGTTTGCGTTGTAGGTGACCTGCAGGTCTGCATACCAGTTCTCAAACTCCGGGCGGTATCTCAAATCTGCCGTGCCGAGCCCGATCCGGACGTTATCTTCGCGCGGGTTGAACTTCGGTGTGCCCTCCGGCAGAAAGCTCTTGATCTCGACCAGCTCGCTGCCGCCCTCACCGTAGATCTGGAACACCGAGCGGGCGCTGACTTTGTCCTTGGTCGCGCCGGAGCGATATGCTGCGCTGACCGCTGCTGCCTTGATGGCGCAGGAGGGGAAACCGAAGCGGGCGGTCGCTGCGTACTGGGCCAGATTCTCTTCATTCCAGTCCTCGTAGGCAATCGCCGGCTTGCCATCCATCCAGTAGAGGGCCTCGGCAACTTCGCCGTAGGGGTTCTTTGCGCGGCGGCCCTCCACCTTGACCTTCTTCACACCCTGCTGGGCCTGCAGCATCTCCTTGCGGGCCTTCTCGCTCCATGCGTGGACGATCAGACTGCTGTCGCCCACAATGCGGATTTTCGCGGTGCGCTTCTCCACGGGCTTGATGGAAATAATCACGGTGTCGTTCTTTTTGCTAGTCATAGTTCTTACTCCTTTACTCGATGTCCTCTGCTTTGACATCCTCGATCACAAAATCGTATTTCCGGTTCTTCCAGGTCCGGCTCCGGGAGACGGTGCAGTAAAAGCTGTTCATGGTCATTCCCAGAGCCGCCGCCACCTGCTTCCCGGTGCCGCAGGCGAGGACCTCCTCCGTCTTGTGGAGGTAGGCGGTGTACCACTTCATAGCCCCAGCGCCCGGCGAAGGGCGGCGGCCACCCGTGCCATGTCGGCGTCGGTCAGGTGGTACAGGTATTCGGTCAGGTCCGCGGCGTCCACCGCGTGCAGCTGGCGGGTCAATGCAGCGCTGTCCTCGGCGGGATAGCCGGTCAGCAGAACATTGTCGTAGGTACCGTCGCCGCGGGCCAGCTGGGCCGGGCTTGCGCTGAACGGGATCACCAGCACCGTGCTGTTGGTCTGGTTGGCTTCGTCGCGGCTGACGACCAGCGCCGGACGGTCGCCCCGTGTCAGGCGGGTATCGGTGGGTTTGCGGTGGCTGTCGCTCAGCCACCAAACGTCGCCGCGCCGTTTGTCGGTAAACATGGCGGTTCCTCCTCTCAGGCGTCTCTGCGGCTGCTGTGCTCGGGCAGGGCCGGGTACTCCGGGCTACGGGCGTGGGTGCGGTGGACCTTCCGGGCGGCACGCTTGTACTGCTGGTTCTCCTCGTGCAGGCCCCACAGCGATGCGCCGATGCCCAGCAGGGTGCACAGCCCGGCGCAAAGGTACAGCGGGGCGCGTGCCGCCGCCGCGCCGTAGCCGTAACCGCCGAAGTGCATCAGCAGCAGGGTGATGCCGGCTTCGGCCAGCTGCAGGGCTTTGAAGGCCAGCAGGACGCCGCAGGCAGCGAATCCGGCCAGAGTGAGTGGGTGTAGCTTTTTCATTTGTGGTTCCTCCTCCTCAGTAGCATTTGAATTCCTGATCCAGCAGGGTGTCCAGCCGGATCGTCTTGCCCCGGCCCCGGCCGCTCCACCCATCCGGGTACTGCTGGGTGACCCGCTTCGGGCTGGTGCCCATCTGGGCAGCGGCCTGCGCGACGGTCAGCCGGATGCAGCCGGTGGCGGAGTAGATGGCGCGGTATGCGTCGTGCCAGGCTTCCGGGCGTTTCATGGGTGGTTACTCCTTCTTCGGGCCGATCAGCATCAGGCGGAAGGCTTCGCGGCCCTTGGGCGTGACCATCGTCTGGGTGCCGGTGATGCGCCTGCCGTTCTTGTCGTACTCCCGGAGCTGGAACAGCCCGTCGTTCATTGCCGGGTCCGGCACCAGCTTGCCGCAGGGGTCGCGGTACAGGTACTTGCGCTCGATCAGCCAGCGGGTGAAGGTCTGGCGCGGGATGCGCAGCTCGTCGGCGGTCTCCTGCAGGCCGGTCAGCTGGTTCGCGGCCACCTGCCGGTCGAAGTAGTCCGCTTTCGGCTGCATGGCCTGGTTGGCGGCGCTCAGCTTCGCGTTCTCTGCGGTGAGTTGGGCGTTCTTCTCGCGTTCGGCCTTGATCTGCTGGCACAGCTGGATCACCGTGTCCGGGTTCAGGATCGCTTCCCGCAGCGCTGCGGGGGTCATGTAGTGGCCGCTCTTGCGGATGCTGGGCAGGACTTCGGAGGTGACCCAGTCGGTGAACTTCTCGGCGGAGGGGAGCTTCGAGCTGAACACCAGCCGGTACAGGTCGGACTCCGGAATGAAGCTCATCTCGATGGTCTTGTCCGTGGCCTGTGGGTGAGGTACGTTCCGTTTCAGAACGTACCGGCAGTGGTCGGTGACGGCCTTACGCGGAATCGCGTAGCCGAGTGCTTGGGCCACATCGGTGGCGGCGAACAACACCGCCCCGTTGTTATCCTCCAGCGTCCGGACGGTGCCGAACTCGGAGCTGCTGAAAATCTGAAGATCTGTCATTGGTAACATCCTCCAATGTTGTTAAATCACAACTTTTTAGGCAAAAAGAAATAGTTTCCGATCTCTGCAGACGGAATATCCAACAGGGTGCAGATGCGGTCGATCTCGTCCTGGCGGAATGCAAAATTCCCGGCCAGCTTCTGGCAAAACTGCCCCTCGCTGATTCCAGCTTTTTCCGCCAGCTCCTTCTGCGTCATGCCGCAGCTCCGAATGCGTCCGCGCAGCAGGGTATAATCCATTGCGGGCATGGTTCTCACCTCCTGTCTGTATGTTGTGGTTTCGCAACCATGGCCACAGTATACTGCTGCTCTTGCGGAATGTCAACACAAAAATAGAGATTTCACAATTTTCTTTTCGGCGGGTATTGATTTTTCGCAACCGGTATATTATACTTACACCAGAACGTGAAGAAAGGAGCTATCCTATGGCAAAAAAGACAGCAACCTTCGCACAGCGCCTGCGTGCCGGGCTGAACCTGCGTAACATGAAACAGATCGAGCTGGCCGAGCGCTCCGGCATTTCCAAGTACAGCATTTCGCATTACCTGAAGGGTGACTGGGAGGGAAAGCAGGACGCTGTCTACGAATTGGCGCAGGCGCTGGGGGTTTCGGAAGCCTGGCTGATGGGCTACGACGTTCCGCCTGAAAAAGAAGCAACCGGGGGGACCCACCGAAAACTGAACCTGCAGCTGTTCGGCGCTACACCGTGCGACCCCGCGCAGGTGGCGCCGCTTCTGGGCACCGTCCGGGCGGGCCTGCCGATGTACGCAGAAGAGAACATCGAGGCCTATTTTCCGATCCGGCAGACCGATGGGGCCAAGTACTTCTGGCTGACCATCCGGGGCGACAGCATGAACGCTGCCGGAATGGATGAGGGCGACCAGATCCTTGTGCGGGAGCAGCCCGAAGTGGAGAACGGCGAGATCGCAGTGGTTCTGGTGAACGGCGACGAAGCCACCGTGAAGACCTTCCGGCAGGAGGGGCCGCTGGTCATCCTGACGCCCCGCAGCACCAACCCGGTGCACCAGCCGCAGATCTACGACCTGAAGACCACGCCCGTCCGGGTGCTGGGGAAGGTCATCGAGTGCCGGAAGGTGTTCTGACTACCAGCATACGTTGACTACCGAAATTCCCATAAAACCCTACGCGGGCGGGCATCAAGCGCGTTCTCGCGCGTGTATACTCTTATTTTCTTCTGATAAGGGTCAGGATAAGAGTTTGAGTATGTTGAGTATGTTTCGCCCCGAAAACCCGCATGAACACTCACTTTTTCGTGACTACAAACTCTGTAACAATTACGTCCTAGATTTTTGTTGGTTACAACTGGAATTTTGTTGTTTCTGTATGCAGACGTTGCGCAGGTTTGCATACGCTATCTGAACCTGAAAATGCAAAAACGCCCCCGGTGCTACCAACACCGAGAGCGTTTGGAATAGATCGGCTTGCTCACGGGGTGAGACAATACCAGACCAGACACCTGTATTGTAGCACCTCCGGGCAGGCTTGTCAAAGTGTACCCTTATGGAGGTGTTATTTTTATGGCTGAATCAAAAAAGAAACCGGCAAAGCGTCCGGACGGCGGGGTCTGCATCCACCGGTCGGTGGGTCTGCCGAAGTCGCGGGTGTTCTACGGCAAGACCCGGGCGGAAGCGGAGCGCAAATACCAGGACGCGGTGCTGGCCTACAAGCTGGAGCGCATGGATCCGAAGGAGAAGCGCTACACCTTTCAGGCGGTGTCCGTGGCGTATGAAGAGTATATCACCGGGCCGCAGCACCCGGTGCGGCGTGGTACGGTGAACGCCTACAAGAAGCACTTCGCCCCTGCCAGAGCCTATTTCGGCGACACCGTGATGAACGACATCGACGCCCAGGCGGTGGGCGGATATCTGGAGCATCTGAAGCTGGAGGGCAAGAGCAAGCACTCCATCAAGAACGCGAAAAGCGTGCTGTCCTGCACCTTCACCTACTGGTGCGCCAACTATCACGGCACTGGCAACCCCGTGCTGCTGGCAAAGCTGCCTGCGGGGCTGAAGGACGGCAGCAGGGAAGAACCCACCGAGCAGCAGCGGGACCTCATCAATGCACACCCCGAGGGCTGCGGCTTCTGGGCCTGGCTGTTTGAGTACACCGGGATGCGTCTGGGCGAAGCCAACGGCCTGCAATGGAAGGACGTGGATCTGGATGCCGGGACGATCACGCTGGTGCAGGCCATGCCCTGGGACCGCAACCAGCCCTACCGGGAGCTGCTGAAGACCGAGAAAGCATACCGTACCATTCCCATCCTGACGCCGCTGCGGCCCCTGCTGGAGGCCGGGAAAGCTGCCCATGCGCCGGAGGACTATGTCCTGTCGGGGGAGGGCAAGCCCCTGACCGAGAGCAAGTACGAGCACCGCTGGATGCTCTACTGCCGGGGGCTGGGATTGTGCGAGAGCTACACCCGGCAGGTGAAGCTCCCAGCGTTCCAGAACCGCCCCGAGCGAATCGTGGAACGGACCGTGTACCGCCCGCTGGTCACGGCCCACCAGTTCCGGCATCTGTTTGCCACGAACCTGTTTTACGCGGGTGTGCCGGATATGGTCGCGCAAAATCTGCTGGGCCATGCGGACATCATGACCACTCGCCGGGTCTACCAGCACCTGCGGGAGAAGGAGAGCGCCCGTTACACGGCGCAGCTGGACGCCTATGTGAGCGGGAAGCGGTAAAATTCATACAATGCGAGCCGGGAAGTGCGGTGAAAATCGGCTTCCTGGCCCGTGGTTTCTCACTACAATTTCACTACAATGCCCCCGCAAAAGCAGGCAGTATTGGGCAGTATCCGGCAGTATCTGACCCCTGCGAAAAACGAAAAACCCGCGAAGCTACGAATTTTTAGCGTAACTTCGCGGGTTTTCTTTTATGCGAGGGAGGGGACTCGAACCCCCAAGGATAAACCACACGCACCTCAAACGTGCGCGTCTGCCAGTTCCGCCACCCTCGCATATTCGGTTGTGTGCAACCCTCACGGCCCTTGAGGTGAGAAGGCCGCTGTCTTGCGGACTGCTTGAATATATTACCACATTTCCCCGGGAACGTCAAGCTTCTTTCATGGATTTTTTTCGCATGGCATATGGTATGGAAGCACCGGTGTGCTCAAATCCGCGTAAGGAGGATGATTTTTATGGGATCTGCTGTTCTGCGTTTTTCCCGCCGGACGGTTCTGCGGGGACTGCTGGCGCTGGCGGGAGCCACCGCATTCGGGGTCGGGCTTTTCCTGCCGGTGCCGGCGGAGACCGTCTGCACCCAGCAGGATCTGACCCGGGAGCCGGACGCTGCCGTCTTTTCGCCGGCGGTGCAAACGGTGGAAGCGCCCCCGCAGGAAACCGCTGTTCTGCCGGAAAAGTGGGTCTGCCTGACCTTCGATGACGGCCCCAGCAAGACTACGCCGGAGGTCCTGCGCGTCCTGAACGCTGCGGGGGTGCACGCGACCTTCTTCGTGGTGGCCACCGACTACAACGAAACGTATCTGCCCCTGCTCACCGAGGCCGCTGCCGCCGGGCACCAGATCGCGCTGCACTCGGCGTCCCACGAGTACCGCGACATCTACCGCAGCAGCGAAGCCTACTGGAAGGACATCGCCCTGCTCAAGGAGCGCATCGCGCCCTATGTGGACGCGGAGAGCATCCGGTATCTGCGGTTTCCGGGCGGCAGCACCAACACGGTCAGCCGCCGCTACGGCGGCAAGGGCCTGATGCAGCAGCTCAAGACCGAGGCAGAGGAAAACGGCTATCGCTGGGTGGACTGGAACGTCTGCGCCGAGGATGCCGTAGGCGGCAAGCCCAGCGCCGACACCATTTACCGCAACGTGGTGCGGGAGACCGGGGAACAGACCCACTGCGTTGTGCTGATGCACGATTCCTCCACCACCCGCACCACCGCCGAGGCCCTGCCGGACATCGTGCAGTGGTATGCCGACAACGGCTACACCTTCCTCACGGTGGCCCAGGCGCTGCCGCTGGGGTAACGGCGGTTTACGCTCCGTTCACAATTCATTTGAAAAAAGTGCTTTTTCTTTGCGGGGTTTCATGCTATAATAGAACACAGACCCGGCTTTGGGGCCGGAAGGCACCGCGCTCTGGCAAACTGCAGCGCAGTGCCGCATTGAACGGGGCAGGGCAGCGGTGTACTGCTCTGCCGGGGCAATGCCCGCAAGGTATGGCGGGCGGGAAAATCAAAAAGAGAGGCGAATCGAGATGTTGGATATGATCAAGTGCAGCACCGGCGGCGCATATTATGCCCGCGGCGAGTGGGTGCCCGCAGACGGCAATGCGGCAGCGGCGCTGGCCGCCAAGGGCTTTGATGCCGCTGCCGTGGCAAACGCCAAGACCGGCACCATGGCCTACAGCATTCTGCAGGCCCACAACACCAGCGGCGATGCCGAGAACCTGAAGATCAAGTTTGACGCCATGGCCAGCCATGACATCACCTTTGTGGGCATCATCCAGACGGCCCGTGCGTCCGGCCTGGAAAAGTTTCCCATCCCGTATGTGCTCACCAACTGCCACAACAGCCTGTGCGCTGTGGGCGGCACCATCAACGAGGATGACCACCGTTTCGGCCTGTCGGCTGCCAAAAAGTACGGCGGCATCTTTGTGCCCCCGCATCTGGCTGTCATCCACCAGTACATGCGCGAGAAGTTCGCGGGCTGCGGCAAGATGATCCTTGGCTCGGACTCCCACACCCGCTACGGTGCACTGGGCACCATGGCCATCGGCGAGGGCGGCGGCGAGCTGGCCAAACAGCTGCTGGGCCGTACCTACGATGTGGCCCGCCCGGGTGTGGTGGCCATCTACCTCACCGGCAGTCTGCCGGCCGGCTGCGGCCCCCACGATGTGGCCATTGCTCTGGTGGGCAAGCTGTTCAAGAGCGGCTACGTCAAGAACAAGGTGATGGAGTTCGTCGGCCCCGGCATTGCCTCTCTGCGGCAGGACACCCGCAACGCCATCGATGCCATGACCACCGAGACCACCTGCCTGTCCTCCATCTGGGAGACCGACGAGACCACCCAGCGCTTCCTGGCCGTGCATGGCCGCGCGGCGGACTACAAGAAGCTCGCTCCCGCCGACCTGGCCTATTATGACGGCGTGGTGGAAGTGGACCTGTCCGCCATCCGGCCCATGATCGCCCTGCCCATGCACCCCTCCAACGCCTTCACCATTGAAGAGCTGAACGCCAACCTGACCGACATCCTGCACGCCTGCGAGGAGGATGTGCAGAAGCTCATCGGCCGCAAGGACGTGCACCTGGACCTGTGCAGCAAGATCGAGAACGGCAAGCTGCGGGTGGACCAGGGCGTCATTGCGGGCTGTGCAGGCGGTCTGTACGACAGCATTTATGAAGCCGCTTCCATCCTCAAGGGCCGCACCGGCGGCTGCGGCGACTACGCCCTCAGCGTCTACCCCGGCAGCCAGCCCATCATGATGGAACTGGTGCGCACCGGCGTGATCAGCGAACTGATGGCCAGCGGTGCCACCATCCGCACCGCCTTCTGCGGCCCCTGCTTCGGCGCAGGCGATGTGCCCGCCAACGGGGCACTGTCCATCCGCCACACCACCCGCAACTTCCCCAGCCGCGAAGGCTCCAAGCCCGGCAATGGCCAGCTGGCGGGTGTGGCCCTGATGGATGCCCGCAGCATTGCGGCCACCACCGCCAACGGCGGCATCCTGACCCCGGCCACCGACATCGACTACGATCCCACTGTGCCCGAGTACCAGTACGATGCTTCCAGCTACGACACCCGCGTGTACCAGGGCTTCGGCAAGGGCGATTACGACGCCCTGCTCAAGCTGGGCCCCAACATCAAGGACTGGCCGGAGATCGCACCGCTGGGCAACAACCTGCTGCTGAAGGTGGCCTCCTACATCACCGACCCGGTCACCACCACCGACGAGCTGATCCCCTCCGGCGAGACTTCCTCCTACCGCTCCAACCCCCTGGGTCTGGCCGAGTTCACCCTCAGCCGCAAGGACCCCGCGTATGTGAGCCGTGCCAAGGCGGTGCAGGCCGAGGAGAACGCCCGCCGCGCCGGACAGGCCGATGACGCGCTGCTGGCCAAGATCCACGCCGTGCCCGGCTGTGAAGACCTGACCTGGAAGGATGTGCAGATCGCCTCCACCATCTTTGCCGTGAAGCCCGGCGACGGTTCCGCCCGCGAGCAGGCCGCCAGCTGCCAGCGCGTGCTGGGTGCCGGGGCCAACATCGTCACCGAGTACGCCACCAAGCGCTACCGCTCCAACCTGATCAACTGGGGAATGCTGCCCCTGCAGTTGGCCGGGGCAACGCCTTTCGGGCTGGGGGATTACATCCTCATCCCCGATGTGCGCGAAGCCCTCAAGGGCGACCTGAAGGACATCAAGGCCTATGTGCTGGGCGACGAACCCAAGGCATTCGACCTCTACATGGCCCCCCTGACCGCCGATGAGCGCCAGATCCTGGCGGACGGCTGCCTGATCAATTTCTATAAGCACTAAGGAAGTAGACCCATGTCCTGTGATCTTCATATCCATTCCACCTGTTCGGACGGCGCAGTGCCCATTGCCCGGCTGGCCCTCATCGCGGCGCGCACCGGCCTGAAAGCCATCGCCCTGTCCGACCATGACACGACCCTGAGCGCGGAATATGCTTACGCCCACCCCAGCCAGAGCGGGGTGACGCTGGTGCCTGCCGTGGAGCTGACCGGCTACGACTACGACCGCCAGCACCGGGTGCACCTGTTGTGCTACTACCCCAATCTGGACTGCCCGGAGTTCCGCCGGCACTGCGAGATCATGAAAGAGCGCCGCAACGCCTGCGCCCTGCAGAGCATCCACGAGCTGGAAACGATGTACCCGCAGTTCACCGAGGAGCTGGTCTGGGAGACCGCAAGGGACAGTGGTGTGCTGTTCAAGAGCGGCATCATGCAGGCGCTGGAGCTGCTGGGCCTGACCGACGGCAGCATCTACGGGGAGACGTACCACAAGCTGTTCGGCTGGAACCCCCGCGGCATCGTGCTGCACTCGCCGGAGTATCTCCCGGTGCGGGAAGTCCTGGCCACAGCCAAGGCCAGCGGCGGCGCGGTGGTGTTCGCCCACCCGACCGTGTACAAGAGTATGCCGCTGGTGCGGGAGCTTGCGGCGGAAGGGGCCATCGACGGCATCGAGATCGATCACCCCAGCAACAGCCCGGAAGACCGCGCCGAATGCAAGGCACTGTGCGAACAGTACGGCCTGATCCAGACGGCGGGCACCGATTTCCATGGCCGCAACCACAAGCACCCGCACCCCATCGGCACCTGCACGGCCCCGGACGAGACCCTGGACCGCCTGCAGGCCGTTGCCCGGGCGCGGGGCGGCGGAAACGGTACGCTGTGACCCGGTCACATTGACATTTGGGCAAATCGCTCTATAATAAGGAAAGACGCATTTCCGTCAGGATTTGAAAAGAGAGGACGTATCGAACCCCATGAGCAAAGAATTCAGTTTTCCCAACAGCGGCACCTGCTCCAAGCAGACCAACTTCGTGCTGAACGACGACCACACCATTGAGTCCATGGAGGTCATCGGCGGCTGCAACGGCAACCTGAAAGGCATCTGCCGTCTGGTCAAGGGCATGAAGGCCGAGGAGGTCATCGACCGCATGGAGGGCACCCTCTGCGGCTTCCGCAATACCAGCTGCCCGGACCAGATCGCCAAGAACCTGAAAAAGGCCCTGGCCGAAATGGACTAAGGTCCGCTGAAAAAAACGCAAAAGCACCGCATTCTGTCTGCCGCAGAGTGCGGTGCTTTTTTGATGGTTCCCGTCAGAATGCAGTCGTGTGGACAAAGTGAAATGCCTTTTGCAAGGAGCATTTCCGCCGGAGATGTTCTCTTTTGGTGGCAAAAGAGAACCAGAAAGCGCGGCGGTGCCCGTAGGGCATGAAAGCCCCAGTGGGGCTTTTAAGCCGCAGAACGGTTTGCAAAGCAAATGCCGCGTGTTCAGCGCGGCAAGGGCACAGCGATTTCGACGCGCTGGACCCACGAATCAAGGGCTGCTCGCCCTTGATAATCCCAAAGAAGAAAGGCTTCATACAAAAAAGCTAGCGCTGCGCTTCACGCTTTTTTGTGTTCCGCCGATTTGAAAACCCTCTCCGTTACGGCTTGCGCTATGTTTGAGATAGTTCCATTCTTCCGCATAGATTCCTGTCCCGACACGAACTGCTGATTTTTTCCGGGCAAACGGGGCTATACTTTGGATGCAAGACAATCAGCAGCAAGGAGCAGGCAGATGAGTATTTGGGAAAAACTGGGTTTTGGCAGCTACAAGGGCTTTTCGCGGGAGGCTGAACAGCTTCTGCGGCAGGCGGTAGAACTGGCCGGGGGGCTTGGGTGCGAAAAGGCAGACACCGGCCATCTGCTGCTGGCCATGCTGCAGCAGAAAAACAGCGCAGCAGAGCGCTTTCTGACCGGGAAGCAGGTGTCAGAGCAGGCGGTGCGCCGTCAGCTGGCCGACAGCCGATGCGGCCCGGCGCTGCATCTGAACCGGCAGGCGCTGGCCCCGGACCTCAGGCGCACCATGGACTATGCGCTCATCGGGGCGCAGAACGCCCACCGAAGCCGGGCCGAGCCGGAGCACCTGCTCTGCGCCATGCTGGAGGATGACGGCTGCACGGCGGGGCTGCTGCTGGCTTCCATGGGGGTGCCGCTGACCGAAGCGGTGCGGGAGTGCCGCCAGATGTCCGGCCAGCTGGTGCTGCCGGTGCAGCCGCGGGTCTCAGCCGCCATGCCCCGGGGCAGCCGTGCCAGCGACAAATACTGCCGCGACCTGACCCGCCGCGCCCAGGACGGGGAGCTGGACCCAGTGTTCTGCCGGGATGCTGAGCTGGACCGCATGGTGGAGATCTTATGCCGCCGTCAGAAGAACAACCCCTGTCTGGTGGGGGAGCCGGGCGTGGGCAAGACCGCCCTGGCCGAGGGCCTGGCCCAGCGCATCGCCTCCGGGCAGGTGCCCAGGGCGCTGAAAGGGCGGCGTCTGCTGGCGCTGGACATGGCCAGTCTGGTGGCAGGCACCAAGTACCGCGGCGATTTTGAGGAACGGTTCAAGAACCTGCTGGAAGAGCTGGTGCGGGACGGCACCGCCATCCTGTTTGTGGACGAATTCCACACCATCGTAGGGGCCGGTGCCGCCGAGGGGGCTATCGACGCGGCCAGCATCCTGAAGCCGGTGCTGGCCCGGGGCGAACTGCAGCTTATCGGAGCCACCACGAATCAGGAGTTCCGCACCCACATCCAGAAGGATGCCGCCCTGGAGCGCCGCTTTGGCCGGGTGCAGGTGGAGGAGCCGACCCCCGCGCAGGCGGTGGACATCCTCAACGGGCTGGCGCCGCGCTACGAGCGCTATCACCACGTCACCCTGCCGCCCCACACCCTGCAGGCGGCAGTGGAGCTGGCGGTGCGGTATCTGCCCGGGCGCTGCCTGCCGGACAAGGCCATCGATCTGGTGGACGAAGCCTGTGCCGCCGCCCGCATCCGCGCCGAACAAAGCGGCAATGCCCAGCCCGTGCTGACCCCGGACGACATTGCCCGGGTAGTGGCACAGGCCAGCGGGGTTCCCGCGGAGCGGGTGGGCGAGCAGGAACGGGAGCGGCTGGAAAAACTGGAAGAGCGCCTGAACGCGGAGATCATCGGGCAGCAGCGGGCCGTCGCCGCCGTGGCAGGGGCCATCCGCCGCAGCCGCACCGGGCTGGGAGAACCGGGGCGGCCCATCGGTGCGCTGCTGTTTTTAGGCCCCACCGGCGTGGGCAAGACCGCCCTGGCCCGGGCACTGGCGGCGGGCTGGTTCGGCAGCGAGAAGGCCCTGCTCAAGTTCGATATGTCGGAGTATCAGGAGCAGCATACCGCCGCCCGGCTGCTGGGTGCGCCGCCGGGCTATCTGGGCCATGACGAGGGCGGGCAGCTCACCGAGGCCGTGCGCCGCCGCCCCTACAGCGTAGTGCTGTTTGATGAGATCGAAAAGGCCCACCCGGACATCCAGAACATTCTGCTTCAGATCCTGGAAGACGGCCAGCTCACGGACGCCATGGGCCGCAAGGCGGATTTCCGCAACACCATCGTGCTGCTCACCTCCAACCTGGGTGCGCGATGCCTGTCCGGACAGGCGGCACCCCTGGGCTTTGCCGCCGGGGCCGAAGCGCTGTTCGAGAAGCAGGCAGGGCAGGCCGTAGAAGAAGCCAAAAAGTGGTTCCGCCCGGAACTGGTGGGGCGGCTGGACGAGATGATCGTGTTCCGCCCGCTGAGCACCGACAGCCTGTGCACCATCGCCGAGACCATGCTGTGCCGTCTGGAAGACCGCGCTGCCCGCAATGGGTACCGGCTGCGGCATACGCCCCGGGTGGGCGCGGCGCTGGCCGCAAAGGCCCAGTCCGCCTACGGTGCACGGGAGCTGCGCCGCGCGGTGGACCGTGCCGTGGAGCAGGCGCTGGCGGATCAGATCGCGGCGGGCGCGGCCTGCACCGGGCAGTGCTGGACGGCGGACTGCGCCGCCGATGGCAGCATCGTCCTGCGGGAGGATGAAACGGCAACGCTGTAACTTCCCCAATTCCCCCTTGCAACCTGCGGCGTTTTCGTCTATCATAGAGGGAAGAAAACGTTTCAGCAGGGAGGACCCCATGCACACTTTATTTCTCTTGAATCCGACGGCGGGCAAGGCCGACTGCACCCGGACGCTGCCGGAGCAGATCCATGCGGCGGCCGCCCGGGCGGGCCTGCCGCCGCAGGACTATGCCCTTGCCGTGACCACCCACGCCGGCCATGCCCGGGAGCTGGCCCATGCCGCGGCCGAACAGACCCGGCAGACGGGGGAGACCCTGCGCATCTTTACCGCAGGCGGTGACGGCACCTTCAACGAGGCCCTCACCGGGATCTACGGCTTTGAAAATGCCGCCGTGGGCTGTCTGCCCTACGGCAGCGGCAACGATTTTCTGCGCACCTTCGGGACAAAAGAAGAGTTCCTGGACCTGGACGCCCAGCTGGCCGGCGGGGAAGTATCCATCGATCTGATGCAGACCAGTCTTGGCCTGTCCGCCACCATCTGCGCCGCCGGTCTGGATGCGCAGGTGGCCTACGGCATCCCGAAGTTCCGGCGCATCCCGCTGTGCGGCGGAGAAGTTTCGTATGCGCTGTCCATCGTGGAGCAGCTGTGCGGGCACATCGGACGGCGGGTGGAGTACACCATCGACGGCGAGGTGCTGCCGGTGGACTGCCTGATGTGCGCCATCTGCAACGGCCGCACCTACGGCGGCGGATTTTGCGCCGGACCGGAAGCCCAGCCCGATGACGGCTGGCTGGATGTGTTCATCGTGCGCAAGGTGGGGCGGCTCACCATCGCCAAACTGCTGAGTATGTACAAGAACGGGCGGCACTTCCGGAACGGGCAGCTGGTGGAAGCTGCAAAGCCCTATTTCATCTACCGCCGGGCAAAGTCCGTCAGCCTGAAAGCCATTGACGGCCGCGGCCCCATCATCGCCACGGCGGACGGCGAGTGTGCCCCCTGTGAGCAGGTGCGTGTGCAGGTGCAGCCCCTGGCCGGGCGCATCCTGCTGCCGGAACCGGCCTATGAACGATTCCGGACACAGCGGGCTGCCGGGGTGCCGGGAGGACAGGCCCGTTGAGCGGGAACGCCGGCTGCTGTCCGTGGCAGGACGCGTTGTACCGGGGCATCCTGCGGCAGGAACGCCGGATCTGGGTCGGCGGGGAACCGCCGGAACGGGTCAGCGGACAGCTGAAGCAGATCCTGGACGACAACCCGCAGATCTTCTGGTTTGATGGCCGGTGGCGCTGGATCCGGCAGGGAAACGGCAGCTGGGTGGAGCCGCTTTACCGTCTTTCGGGTGCGGAGATCCGCGCAGCGCAGGACGCGATCCGCGTGGTCACGCTGCAGCAGAGCCAATGGGCCGCCGGGTCGGAGCGGGAAAAGATCTGCGGGGTCTACTTCTGGCTCCTGGAAAACGTATCGTACGGGCTGGGAGCGTCGGACGGGCAGACGATCTTTGATGCGCTGGTCCTGCGGCAGGCGGTGTGTAAGGGGCTGGCAAAAAGTATGCAGTTTCTGTTGGGACAGATGGAAGTGCCCGTCTGGCTTTGCAGCGGAACGCTGGACGGAACCACCCGGCACATCTGGAATGCGGTAAAACTGGATGGGACGGTCTACAATGTGGACGTAAGCCCGGCCTACCCCTGCTTCGACTCTTTTTTTACGGGAGCCGAGCGGCAGGATCGGAGCCGGGGATTGCTGCTTTTGGAGGAACAGCGGAAACAGCTGCATCAGCATTTCCGCACGAGGAACGAAAATGAATCTGACAAAATGTGAAAACGGACATTATTACGATCGGGATCGGTTCCCGGTCTGCCCGCACTGCGGCATGGCGCCGGAACAGCCGTTCCCGGATCCGGACGGGCCGGAAACGGAACCGCACGCAATGCAGATCCGGAAATGCCCGGCGGGGCATTTCTACAATGCCGGGCGCTATGCGTCCTGCCCGCTCTGCAAAACGGAACAGCCGCCGAAACCGAAGGAACTGCCGGAGCTTCTCCCGGAAAAATACCGGAAGCTTGGAACGATCCGGCTGGAAAACCGGGGCGCTTCCGGGCTGGTTTACGAGATCCGGGGAGATCGGACTTACGCTCTGAAGGCAATCGACTGCGGCAGGGATCCCCAAAAGCTCGATGCGGCCATGCGCGAAATTCAGGCGATGAAGCGCCTGAACGGTGCAGCCGGCGCGGTGCCGCTGCTGGAAGATTTTGTGCTGGAAGACGGAGACCGGACGATCGTCTGCCTGCTGGAGCCGTACCGCACCCCGCTGCCGGTTTTCCTGAGGAGACGCGCCCTCTCAACGGGCGGCATCCTCCGGCTCGGCGGTGCGCTGTGCCGGGCGTTGATCTCCTGCCGGGACGCCGGTGTCCTGCATCTGGACGTGCAGCCCAAAAACATCTATCTGGACGAAGTGGATACGGTCTGTCTGGGCGACTTCGGCGTCGTCCGGTTCCGGGAAGAGCCGGAGAACCTGCCGCGCCGCTGTGGGACGGAAGCCTATATGGGACCGGAAGTGTACGCACAGGGGCAGTGCGGGGAACCATCGGTGCTCTATTCCGTGGGAATGATCCTGTACGCGCTGCTCAACGAACGGGTGCTGCCGTTTATGGAAACGCTGCCGGCCGAGGAGGCCGCCCGGCGGCGGATGCAGGGAAGCCCGCTGCCGCCGCCCCGAGGACTGACTGCGGAAGAACGGCCGGTGATGGAGCCGCTTCTGGAAGCACTCTGCGCCTTCCAGGCATCACGGCGCCCGCAGACACTGGATGCCGCTCTGCAGAAGATCACGGAGTGCCTTCAGGTGCTGGAAGAACAGGGCCTCGGGACAGCTCTGCACGAAGAAGCACCGGCGGCAGCGGGGTGGTTTGACGCAGACACCACAGCGCGGAGCATTCCGCTTTTCACAGACGATGCAGGAAACATAACCGGTACTGCTCCGGCAGAGACCGGATTGTTTGAAGCCGACCCCACAGCCATGAGCATTCCGATTTCTGCGGACGATCGGACAGGCACACCGGGAACTGCCCCGGCAGGGCGGGAACTCTTTGCGGAAGACACCCTTGCGCCCTCTGACGCATTCGGGATCGTTCCGGCGGACTCGGCCTGCGATCCGACCGTGCCGGAAAAAACGGAACCGCAAAGTATGACGGACATCGTATCCATTACCTGGTTCTGTCCCTGCTGCGGTGCACGCAACGCGCCGGACGCGAAGTTCTGCGTATGCTGCGGTGCGCGCAGGAGCAGTGCGTCAAATGGACGAGCACCGACGTTCTCGCCGGCACCGGTGCCGGTACCGGCGGCCTCTGCAGAACCGCCTGCCCGGCAAAAGGGCGGGCTGCTGCAATCCATGCTGGGCTTTCTGCGCAAAGACCGGAAAAAACCGGAACCGGAACAGACGCCCCTCAACATGGACCGGGTGGAGTTTTCAGCCGTAGCGCCCAAGACCCTGTGCAAAGGGGACTACAGCATTCTGCACCTGATGATGTATGAGACCGCCTTCCGCCGGGAGGTGGACGCACTGCTGGAACAGGCCGATCGGCCCATGCGGGAAACAAAGGCGGGCGTCCTGCAGGTGCAGAGGAACAAAACGATCCGGGTCGTGCTGACCTCTCCGGATGTGGAGATCGCGGACGGGGAAGAGCAGCGTGTCTGGCAGGGCGGCTATCTGGACTTCAGCTTTGCCGTGCTGCTTCCGGCGCAGTACCGGAAGCGGCAGGTGCTGTTTCAGGCGCAGGTGTACATCGACGATGTGATCGCCACCCGGCTGACCTTTACGGCGGACTGCGTTTCGCCGCTGGAGCAGCGGCTGCAGGTCCTGCGGCAGGATGTCCTGTCGGCCTTCGTCTCGTATGCCAGCGAAGACCGCGCCTGGGTGCTGACCGCGGTGGAAGGCATGAAAAAGGTCCGCGCGGATCTGGACGTTTTTCTGGATGTGGAATCCCTGCGCAGCGGCGACAACTGGGAATCCCGGCTGTATGCGGAGATCGACCGCCGGGACGTGCTGTATCTGTTCTGGTCGCGCGCGGCCCGGCAATCGCCCTGGGTGGACCGGGAATGGCGCTACGCAATGGACCAGAAGGGTCTGGAGGCCATTGAACCGGTGCCCATGGAGCCGCCGGATATCTGTCCGCCGCCCAAGGAGCTGGAAAGCAAGCACTTCAACGACAGCACCCTGTACATCATCAACGCCGAAAAGCGGCGGCTGAAGACCGGCTCTTCGGGGAAATGATCCGCCGGGCAATACGGTCCTCCATTTTGTGCGGCACAGCCCCGGACGCCGCAGAACGAATCTTTCCGAAGCAGGTGCTTTTTCAGGAAGCACCTGCTTTTTTGCTGCCGCCGAGCGGGAAGCGATCCGTTGTGCCGCACGAAAGCGCCCGGCAGGACCGGGTCCCGAAAAAAGAACGTTTCTGCGTGAAAGAAATTTTCACATGAAAATTCAGACGATAAAACGATATTTTTGAGAAAACTAAACGGAGAGTATCTTAAAATCAGAGGTTGTTTTTGACAGTTGATTTTAAATCCCCATCCAGACAGGCCGCCCGGCGGTGCCCGCCGAACGCTTTTATACAAATTGTATTCTGCATCAGAAGCCGGCCTTTGCAGACGGCCCGGAGATGTGGTATACTAAATGGGACCGCTGTCCCGCGCCGCATCTCCGCAGAAGCGGAATGCGCAGGATCTGGACGGGCAGCAAAACTTGGAGGTCAGGAGAGTGGATCTTTTGGAATTGGAACAGGCCCGGAAACGCGCGGAAGAACTGCGCGCGGTGATCGAGAAAAACAACCGTCTTTATTACGACCAGGATGCCCCCGAACTGGAGGACTTTGAATACGATGCCCTGACCCGGGAACTGAAAGTGCTGGAAGCACAGTTCCCGGAGCTGGTCACGCCCAACTCGCCGACCCAGAAGGTGGGCGGCACCCCCAGCGGGCGTTTTGCCAAGGTGACCCACGCCGTCAAGATGGAAAGCCTGCTGGATGCCTTTTCCTACGAGGAGCTGCGGGACTTTGACCGCCGCGTGCGGGAAGCCGGCATCGAGCCGGAATATGTGGTGGAGATCAAGATCGACGGCCTTTCCTGCAGTTTGGAATACGAAAACGGCGAGCTGGTGCGGGCTTCCACCCGCGGCGACGGTGTGGTGGGCGAGGATGTGACCCGGAACGTCCGGGCCATCCGCCGCATCCCCAAGACCCTGAAGGACGCGCCGGCGTTCCTGGAAGTGCGCGGCGAGGTGTATATGCCCCATGAAGCATTCCAGCATCTGTGCGCCGAGCAGGAACTGCAGGGGGCGGCTCCGTTCAAAAATCCGCGCAACGCCGCTGCCGGTTCTCTGCGCCAGAAGGACGCGAAGATCACCGGAAGCCGGGGGCTGTCCATCTTCATTTTCAACGTGCAGCAGATCCGCGGCAAGGAGCTGACCACCCATTCGGAGAGCCTGGACTACCTCAAGAGCCTGGGCCTGCCGGTCTCGCCGCGCTACCATGTGGTGCACGACATCGAACAGGCCATCGCGGAGATCGAGCAGATCGGGCAGAACCGCTCCAAGCTGGACTTTGATATGGACGGCGCGGTCATCAAGGTGAACAACTTCGCCCAGCGGGACCGGATGGGTTCCACCAACAAATTCCCGCGCTGGGCCATCGCATTCAAGTACCCGCCGGAGGTCAAGGAGACCACCCTGCGCAGCATTGAAGTGGCCGTGGGCCGCACCGGCGTGCTGACCCCCACCGCCTGCTTTGACCCGGTGTTCCTGGCAGGCACTACAGTGGCCCGCGCCACCCTGCACAACGAGGACTTTATCCGGCAGTTCGGGCTGTGCATCGGGGACACGATCCAGGTGCGCAAGGCGGGCGATATCATCCCGGAGGTCATCGGGGTGACCCGCCACGCCGAGGGTGCCGAGCCGTTTGCCATGCCCACGGTCTGCCCCTCCTGCGGCGCACCGGTGGTGCATCTGGAAGACGAGGCGGCGCTCCGCTGTGTCAATCCGGAATGCCCGGCCCAGTCCCTGCGCAACATCATCCATTTTGCCTCCCGGGACGCCATGGACATCGACGGCCTTGGCACGGCGGCGGCCACCCAGCTGGTGGAAAAGGGCATGGTGCATTCGGCGGCAGACCTGTACGATCTGACCCGGGAGCAGCTGCTGACCCTGGACAAGTTCAAGGAGAAGAGCGCCGACAACCTGCTGGCCGCCATCGAGCGTTCCAAGGAGAACAACCTGGACAAGCTGCTGTTCGGCTTCGGCATCCGGAACATCGGCGACAAGGCGGCTGCACTGCTGGCCGAACACTTCGGCACGCTGCAGGCCATCCGGGAAGCATCCATCGAACAGATCAGCGGGATCGATGGATTCGGCGGCGTGATGGCGCAGAGCGTGGTGGAGTTCTTCGCCAAGGAGGGCACCTCGGATCTGGTGCACCGGCTGGCGGATGCAGGCCTGAATATGCAGTGGAAGGGGGAGCCGAAGGGCGATAAACTGGCCGGAAAGACGCTGGTGGTCACCGGCACGCTGGAGACCCTCTCCCGCAATGAGGCGGAAGCGCTCATCGTCAAAAACGGCGGCAAAGCCAGCGGTTCGGTCTCCAAAAAGACCGCCTATGTGGTGGCCGGTACGGCAGCAGGCTCCAAGCTGACCAAGGCGCAGGCGCTGGGCGTGCCCGTCCTGACCGAAGCCGAGTTCCTGGATCTGCTGAAGGACGAGTCCTGACCGCACGGCATCCGGAGTCCCCTGCAGTCCGAAAGGCTGCTGCACAGCATTTTGTGCAGCGGCCTTTTTTGTTTCCGGTGCGCCGGGTTCTATCCGCCGGCCCGGCCGCATAGAATGCTGACAGAATCCCAAAACGAAAGGAGCCGCTGAAGGTGGACGAGTATTACCGTGTGATCCAGGCCCTGCCGCCCTGGCTGGCGCAGCCGCTGGCCGAGCTGCCGCCGCAGGCTGCCGGCACCATCCATGAACTGCGCCTGCGGGTCGGCAGCGGGGTCGCCCTGAACCAGATGGGGCGGCAGGGCCTGCTGGAGCAGCGGGCGGACTGCCCGCCGGCGCTGCGCGGCCTGCGGCTGACGGCAGCGCAGATGGAGGAGATCCTGTATGCGCTGTGTGACGGCTCGGTACACACCCATCAGACGGAACTGGCTGAGGGGTATCTGACCACCCGGACAGGCTGCCGGGTGGGGATCGGCGGACAGTTTGCGGAGCGGGAAGGTGGGGGCGTCCTTCTGCAGGCGGTCTCCTCCTTCAACTTCCGCATTGCGCGGGTGCGGGAATGCCGGCTCCCGGCAGAGCTGCTGCAGACCCTGCAGCAGCGGTTTACGGGAATGCTGCTGATCGGGGAACCGGACAGCGGCAAGACCACCCTTCTGCGGCAGATCGCCCGGACGCTGGCCGGGCAGGACCGGCTGGTGTCTGTCCTGGACGAGCGCGGGGAGCTGTTCCCGCCGGACAGGCCGGACGCTGCAGAAAGGCTGGACCGGATTGCGGGGCTGCCCAAGGCGCGTGCGGTGCAGATGGCCCTGCGCACGCTGGCACCGCAGGTCATCCTGCTGGACGAGCTGGGAAGCCTGCGGGAGACCGCCGCGCTGGAACAGGGGTTCTGGAGCGGGGTGGATTTCATTGCAAGCGTGCACGCTTCCGGCCCGGAAGACGCGCTCCGCCGCCCGCAGGTGCAGTACCTGCAGCGCCGCGGAATGCTGCAGGTGCTGGTGGTGCTGACCGGGCGGACAGCACCGGGCCGGATCCGGGAGGTGCGGCGGCTGTGATGCGGTTTCTGCATGAAGCGGGCCTGCTGCTGCTTCCGTTCTGCGGCTGGCTGGCAGGCGACCTTGTACAGAGCCGCCGGAACGAGCGTCTGGACGCATTGCAGCAGACCATCGCGCTGTTGCAGCGCATTCGGCAGGAGATCCTGTACCGCCGGGCCGATCTGCAGGCATTGTACCGCCAGCTCTGCCGGGAGGGGATCCTGCCGCAAACGGCAGCGACGCTGCAGCAGACGCCGGCGCTCTCTGCGGCCCTGACGCCGGAAGAACAGCGGTGCTTCCGGGAATGCATGGACGGCCTGGGGCGCACCGAAGCGGTGCAGGAAGGGGAACGCCTGCAGTATTACATCGCACGCTTTGAAGGATTCCGGCAGCAGGCCGGGCAGGAAGAAGCGGCCCGCGCCGGTCTGCCCCACAAACTGGGTCTGGCAGCTGGTGCAGCCCTTGCGCTGGCGCTCTGGTGAGCGGCAGCGCTTCTCGGAAAAACAGGTTCCAGGAGCGGAGGATGCGGAAACCATGGAGATCGACCTTGTGTTCAAAATCGCGGCCATCGGCATCATTGTGGCGGTGCTCAACCAGCTGCTGATCCGTTCCGGGCGGGAGGATCAGGCCATGATGACCACGCTGGCCGGGCTGATCGTGGTGCTGTCCATTCTGGTCAAGCAGATCAGCACCCTGTTTGTGACCATCAAGGCCCTGTTTGCCCTATGAGCACGGTGTTCTGGGCGGCGGCGGTGATCCTGTTTGCGGCAGCGGCGCAGATGGTGCTGCAGAAATATGCCCCTCTGTTCGGGCTGCTGTTCTCCGTCGGGGCGGCGCTGGTGCTGCTGGTACGGCTCGGCACGGCGGTGCAGACCATTCTGCAGGGCGTCCGGCTCCTGGCACAGCGCACGGACGGACAGGCCTTTTCCTGCCTGCTTCGGTGCGCAGGCATCCTGCTGCTGACCGACTACCTGCGCACCCTGTGCGAAGAGGCCGGCGCAGATTCCCTGGGGTGGTGCACGGGGTTTGCGGGGCGCTGTCTGGTGCTGGCGGCAGCTTTCCCGCTGCTGGAAGAGGTCTGCCGGAAGATCGGAGGGCTGGCATGAGCGCACGGCAGGGCATCGGGCTGCTCCGGCTGACCGGCGTTCTGGGGCAGGCGTCTGCCCTGGAACCGCTTCCGGGACAGACCCTGTGGCAGGAATATCTGCAGCACTCCCCGGTCTCAGCGGAAGAATTCTCCCGCGATCCGCTCCACGCACTGCTCTCGCTGCTGCCGCAGACACCGGTGCAGATGGCAGCGGATCTTCTCCGCGGCTACGCCGATCTGCTGCTGTTTTTGCTGCTGCTGGCCGTCCTGTCGTTCCTGCTGGGCGACGGTTCGGACCGGGCGCTGCTGGAGATCGCGGCGGCAGGCGGGTGCAGCCTGCTGATCTGGAACGACCTGCTGGCGCTGGCACAGACGGTCTGCGAAAAAATGCAGAGCTGGAAGCTGTTCCTCACCAACTTTCTGCCCGTCTACGGCGGTGTTCTGGCGGCGGGCGGGGAAGCCAATGCCGGGGCCGCAGCCTGCGGCTTCTACCTGACGGGGCTGTGCGTTCTGGCGCAGGCCGCCGTACAGTGGACGGCCCCGCTGCTGCAGTGCTATCTGATGGGCAGCATGGCCTGCTGCATCAGTTCCACCCGCAGTCTGGCCGAAGGGTGCGCGCTGCTGGGAAAGCTCCTGCGGCGGGGCCTTGCGCTGTGCGGAAAGGCGTTTGCCGTCCTGCTGGGGCTGCAGCGGATCGTGACCCTGCAGCTGGACCGGACGGCTTCCCGCCTGGGGCAGCTGGTGGCGGGAAGCGTCCCCGTGATCGGACAGGCCTTAAGCGGTGCGGCGGACACGCTTCTGGCAGGGCTGCAGCTGCTGAAAAGCAGCCTGGGGCTTGCCGCGCTGGCCATCCTGGGTGCGGAATTCCTGCCGCTTTATCTGGAACTGCTGCTGCATCTGCTGCTGCTTTCCGGCTGCAGCCTGCTGTGTGACCTGACCGGCAATGCCCGCTGCAAAAGGCTCATGGACTGCTTTGCGGAAGCGGTACGCTGCATGGCGGCGGTCACCGCGCTGTTTTTCGGGCTGATCGCTGCAGGAATGGTTTTGCTGATGACGCTGGGAGGTGGGTGAATTGCAGACCGTCCGTGCCCTTACGGCAGCGTTCTGCCTGGCCTGCATCGGTGCGGAGCTGACCGCACAGCTGGTGGATGCCGGGTGGGCGCGCCAATGCATAAAAGCGCTGGCGGGGCTATATATTTTAGTGGTCCTGCTCCGGCAGCTGACCGGTGCGGCGGGAACGTTTTCCGTGCCGGCCGCGGCCTCGGCTGCACCGGCGGATCTGGGCAGCCCGGAGCAGCTGCTCCTGACGCAGGCCGAGACCCGGCTGGAAGACTCGCTGCAGCAGACCATCCGGCAGACCTGGGGCACCGAAGCGGGCCTGCAGATCCGGCTGACCTCGGACGGGACCGCCGCGCAGGCACAGCAGGTGTGGGTGGAGTTCCGTCCGGAGTGCTCGGCGGAAATGCAGGAACAGATTCTGAACTTTCTGGAACAGGAGCTGGGCACCCGGCCGGAACGGCAGGAGGGAGTATGATGGAGCCGATGGAGTCCCTTCGCAGACGGCTGTCCGGCCGGCCGGCGAAAACGCGGCTGGCCATCGCGGTGGGTGCCGCTGCCATGCTGCTGATCCTGCTTTCCGAGCTGCTTCCCGCCGGAAAACAGCCTGCTGCGGAAACGGAACGCTCGGCCGCGCAGGCGGCAGCCGCGTATCAGACGGCCATGGAGCAGCAGCTGGAAGAACTGATCCGGCAGATGCAGGGCGCGGGGAAGACCACGGTCATGCTCACGCTGGAGACCGGAGAGGAAACGATCTATGCACTGGATACCCAGTCCGGACAGGCACAGAGCCAGGAGACCCACGTTCTTCTGGAGGATGGCACCGCCCTGACCGAGACCGTCTATCAGCCGCAGATCCGCGGCGTGGCCGTGCTGTGTGAGGGCGGAAGCGATGTCCGGGTCGCCGCCCGCATCACTGAGCTGCTCAGCGCCCTGCTGGATCTGCCGTCCAACCGGATCTGTGTGGAACAGCGCACAGCCTGAAAAGCTGTTTTCGAGATCACTGCACACCGCATTGCGAAAACAAAGGAGGAGTTCCCATGAGAGCACTTTCCAAGAACACGCGCCGCGCGACCGCTGTGACGCTGGCCGCTGCGCTGGTCATTGCCGTTTACCTGAACTGGCAGTATGCCCGCACCAACGTGGAGACCGAGCCGCTGGATGCACAGATGGTCTCGGCGGCGGCAGGACCCGCCGAGGAGACTGCCGCCGTTCTGGACGGTCTGCCCACCGAGGCAGAGGCGGCTTCCGATGTGAGCAGGAACTACGGGGAAGCACAGCTTGTGAGCGTGGCCAACGACAGCGGCACCAAGTTTTTTGAACAGGCGCGGCTCAAGCGGGAAAAGGCACACGACGAAACGGTGGACACGATCCAGAAGACCCTGAAGGGCAGCGCGCTGTCCGCCGAGGAAAAAAAGGCCTATACCGACCAGATGGCGGCAGCACTGGAAGATCTGAACGCGGAAAACGAGATCGAGACCCTCATCCGGGCAAAAGGCTTTGCGGACTGCCTGTGCTTCCTGCAGGCTGGCCGCGCGGACCTGACCGTGATGACCGCCGGAGAACCGCTGACGGCTGCGCAGGTCGCACAGATCCGGGATGTCGTGCTGAGCAAAAGCAGCGTGACGGCGCAGAATATCACGGTGGTGGAAGTGAAATAATACAGAAAACCGCTGTATTTATGCGCGCCGTCTGCCGCCGGGGGTGTATGCTCCCGGCGGCGTGTGCTTTAAAAAGGCGGTGCAAAAATCACGCAGGAGAGCATGATTCGCAGTTTTGCAAACAAGTATTGAAATCGACCCCGCTTTGATGGTATAATAGCAGTATCCAAGACGATGATGGCGCCCTGCGCCCCGGGAGCTTCCCTGCGGTGCAGCTGCGTGAAACAACAAGCGGCAGAAGACTTCCTGCCGCTGGATGGAGGACAGCACAATGGATTTGCAGAACATGGATCTTCAGGGCGGCAGCCTTCAGATTTCGACCGAAGTGATCGCAAAGATCGCGCGCTGTGCTGCGCTGGAAATTGACGGCGTGGCAGAAGTAGCCTGCGGCACCACGCAGAACAAGAAGCTCAAGGATCTGCTGGAAGCCGCCAGCATTCAGCCGCCGGTCGTGGTGGAAATGCGGGACGGTACGGCGGAACTCACCCTGCATCTGATGATGCGTCTGGGTGTACGCATTCCGGCTGTGGCGGAAAAGGTGCAGGAAAACGTCAAGAATTCCGTGCAGAATATGACCAACGTCACGGTCAGCCGCGTGAACCTGATCATTGCCGGCCTGGCCGACACCGAAGAAGCTTGACCGGAAGTCCGGCCGATAGAAAATCGATTTCTCCTCGCAGGAACTTCCTGCGGGGAGCATTCATGTTGTGAAAGGAATATTATGGAAAACATTTTGCCCCGTAGAGAAGCCCGCGAGAATGCCTTTCTGCTGGCTTTCTCCCAGACCTTCGGCGATGTCCCGCTGGGAGAAGCGCTGACCAGCCACGAAGAGAACGATGCCGACCATCCGCTGGACGCGTTCAGCCGGATGCTGCTGAATGCCTACTACGATCACTCTGCGGAGATCGATGACGAGATCCGCGCCCATCTGCACAACTGGAGAATGGAGCGCCTGCCCCGCGTCAGCCTGACGGTCCTGCGTCTGGCCATTGCAGAGATGCTGTTCGGCGTGGAAAAGAAGCCCGGCGTTGCCATCAATGAGGCCGTGGAGCTGACCAAAAAGTACGGCGCAGAAGAGGACTATCAGTTCGTGAATGGTCTGCTGGGCGCCGTGGCACGGGAGCATGGCCTGAACGAGACCGCCGCCGGGGAGACGGCTGCCCAGTGAGCCGTTACACGCTTGGGGTCGATACGAGCAACTACGCAACCTCTCTGGCAGTGTTTGATACAGCCGGAGAGGTTGTTTGCGCAAAAAAACGTTTTTTGCCGGTCAAGCCCGGACAGCTGGGCCTGCGGCAGAGCGATGCACTGTTCCACCACACGGCAGCGCTGCCGGAAATGCTGGAAGAACTGGCGCAGGAGTTCGATCTGACCCGCATCGATGCGGTAGGGGTCTCGCAGAAGCCGCGCCCGGTGGAAGGAAGCTATATGCCCTGTTTTCTGGCAGGGGTCAATGCAGCCACAGCCTTTGCGGCTGCACGGGGCATCCCGCTGGTGCACACGACCCATCAGCAGGGCCACGCCGCCGCCGCGCTGTTTGCAGCGGAAGGCCCGGCGCTGTTCGGCCAGAAGGTGCTGCTGTTCCACATCTCGGGCGGCACCACGGATCTGCTGCTCTGCGATGCGGTGCGCCGCATCACAACGCTGGGCACCAGCTCCGATCTGTATGCCGGACAGGCGGTGGACCGCGTGGGCGTAAAGCTTGGCTTCGGGTTCCCGGCGGGCGCGGAGGTATCGCGCCTGGCGGCACAGTGCACGGAGGACATCCGACCGAAGTCCAGCGTGAAGGGGATGCAGTGCAGTCTTTCGGGGCTGGAAAATCAGTGCAACGCCTTGCTGGACGCCGGAAAAACACCGGAATACGTCTGCAGATACTGTCTGCTCTGCGTGGCCGATACGGTAGTCCGGATGACCCGGGCTGCACAGAAAGAATATCCCGGCCTGCCGGTGGTCTGCGCGGGCGGCGTCATGAGCAGCGATGTCATCCGGCAGTGGGTGCAGCAGCGCCTTCCGAAGGTCTACTTCGTGCCGGGGCAGTATTCCAGCGACAACGCCATCGGGGTGTCCATCCTTGCCGCACGGGAGGCCGGATTATGGCTGACGTGATCTCGGTCTCCCAGCTCAACCGCTATGTCAAGCAGCGGCTGGACATGGACGATGCCCTGTTTGATCTGGCCTTGCGCGGCGAGATCGCCAACTTTGTCCAGAATGCCCGCAGCGGGCACTGTTACTTTACCCTGCGGGACGAAGCCAGCAGTGTGAAGGCGGTCATGTTCCGGGCGGATGCCCGGCGGCTCGCATTCCGCCCGGAAGAGGGGATGCGGGTCGTGGTGCGCTGCCGCGTCACCCTCTATGAGCGGGACGGTGCGTTTCAGGTATACGTCAACGCCATGTTCCCGGACGGGCTGGGGGAAGCGCAGCTGGCTCTGGAGCAGCTGAAGGCCCGGCTGGAACAGGAAGGACTTTTTGCTCCGGAGCACAAAAAGCCGCTGCCGCGCTATCCCCGGTGCATCGGTATCGTGACGAGCAAGACCGGTGCGGCGCTGCAGGATATCCGCAATGTCATCGGCCGCCGCTGGCCCAGCGTGCGCCTGCTGCTCTGCCCGGTCACGGTGCAGGGCTTTGAGGCCGCCGGACAGGTCGCGCAGGCCATCCGGACGCTGGACCGGAGCGGAAAGGTGGACGAGATCATCGTGGCGCGGGGCGGCGGAAGCCGGGAAGACCTCTGGGTCTTCAACGCGGAAGTGATCGCACGGGCAGCTTTCCGCTGCAAGACCCCGCTCATCAGCGCCATCGGCCATGAGATCGATTATACCATTCTGGACTTTGTGGCTGACCAGCGCGCGCCGACTCCTTCCGCTGCGGCAGAGCTTGCCGTGCCGGATCGGGAAGAGCAGCTGGGACGTCTGCAAATTTTACAACAAAATATTTCTAAAAATATGCAAAAACGGTTGGATTTGTGCTATAATGGAGTAAAACAATACAACCTTGCGTTGGAGCAAGGCTGGCAGCGCCGGACGCTGCAGAACGATTTTGAACGGCTTTCCGTGATGAATCGGGCGATTCCCGCACAAATGCAGGCCCGTCTTTCTGCAAAAACACTTGCACTGCAGCACCAGGCGGCACTGGCGGCGTCACTGGATCCGTATCAGGTCCTGGCGCGCGGCTATGCGCTGCTGACCGGCACAGACGGTACGATCTGCACGCCGGGGCAGCTGCATCCGGGGCAGACCATTTATGTCTGCGGCACCCAGCGTCAGGCGCTGTGCCGCGTGGAAACCGTGGAGGAACGGAATGAAAGCACCCAAAAGCTTTGAAGAAGGCATGGAACGGCTGGATGCGATCTTTGCCCGGATGCAGAGCGAGGAGACCTCGCTGGCAGAGTCCGTCAAGCTGTACGCAGAAGCGGCGTCTCTGATGGAATACTGCCGCAGCACCCTGGAAAAGACCTCCCTGCAGATCGAGGAGATCGATGCAAAGCTTGCGCAGACCATGCAGGCGGCACAGCCGCAGGAGGAATGACCGATGGAGTATCAAGAACAGTATCAGGCATATCTTGCGCAGGCAATGACTGCGCTGGATGCGGCCTGCGCGCGGTTTCTGCCGGAGACTTCGGAGGTCTGCCGCGCAGCCCGCTACAGTTTGCTGGGCGGCGGAAAGCGCATCCGCGCGGTGCTGGTGCTCAGCGTCTGTGAAATGCTGGGCGGAGACCTGCAGGCGGCGCAGGCGTTTGCGGCAGCTGTGGAAATGCTGCATTGCTACTCGCTGATCCACGACGATCTGCCCTGTATGGACAACGATGACCTGCGCCGGGGCCGCCCCTCCTGCCACAAGGCATTTGGTGAAGCGACGGCCATGCTGGCCGGGGATGTACTGCTGACCGAGGCCTTTGAGGTGATCGCAAATGCACCGGCCGCACCGCAGGCCTGTGTGCGTGCCGCACGCGCATTGGGCGCCGGTGCCGGCAGCTGCGGCATGGTCTACGGGCAGGAGCTGGATCTGAAGTACGAGGCGCTGGCCGCTTCTGAAGAACAGCTCCGGCAGATCCATCGCAATAAGACCGGTGCGCTGATCAACGCAGCGGTGCAGATGGGCGCGGCTGCCGCAGACGCCGACCCCCGGCAGTGCGAGGCGCTGGAGGCCTACGCCTATGGGCTGGGACTTGTGTTCCAGATCGTGGACGATGTGCTGGATGTGACCAGCACACCGGAGCAGCTGGGCAAGCCCATTGGCAGCGATGCCGAAAACGGCAAAACGACCTTTGTGACCCTGTACGGCGTGCAGGGAGCCATGGAGCTGGCACGGAAGATCAACGAAGAGACCTGCCGCGCCCTGCAGATGCATTTCGGCGAAAAAGCGGCGTTTCTGCAGGCCATGGCACAGCAACTTCTGACCCGTAAAAATTAAAACGAATGAAAAAGGGGACCAACGATGCAGTTGATTCATGCGATTTTTTCCTTCAATCAGATCCTGACCATTTCGCTTCTGAGCTGGTTTGTGGCACAGGTACTGAAAACCATCATCAATTTCATTCTTCTGGGCAAATTCCAGCTGGAACGGATGTGGGGCGACGGCGGAATGCCCAGTGCACACAGTGCAACCGTGTGCGCCATGGCCATTGCCACCGGCCGGTGTGAAGGCGTTCACTCGGCCATTTTTGCGGTGGCGTGTGTGGTCGCCATCATCACCATGCACGATGCCATGGGCGTCCGGCACGAGACCGGCGAGCAGGCCAAGGTGCTGAACCAGATGATCGCACAGTGGATCGATGTCAGCGAGAAAAATGCTCCGTTCCTGCAGAATATGCATCTGAAAGAGATGGTCGGCCATACGCCGCTGCAGGTCGTGGCCGGCGTACTGGTCGGTGCTGCTGTGGGCTTTCTGTTCCCCATCGGATGACCGGACACAGGTCAAATCAAGCAACGCGGCTGCCCACAGGCCGCAAAAGGACGTGTGACGTTATGAACTCGTGGCTGTTGGACAACATCGATCAACCCAGCGATCTGAAAAAACTCACTTCCGCGCAGGTGGTGCAGCTCTGCGCGGAGATCCGGCAGTTTCTTCTGCGGAATATTTCAAGGACGGGCGGACATCTTGCCTCCAACCTCGGCACGGTCGAGCTGACCGTTGCGCTGCACCGGGTGCTGGAGACCCCGCGGGACAAGATCGTTTTTGATGTGGGGCATCAGTGCTATACCCACAAGATCCTGACCGGACGCCGCAAGGGCTTCGAGAAGCTCCGGCAGCTGGATGGTCTGTCCGGCTTTCCGAACCCGACCGAAAGTGTGCACGATGCCTTCATTGCAGGGCACGGCAATACCGCGCTCTCGCTGGCCATCGGAATGGCCTGGGCGAAAAAGCTGAACCACGAATCCGGGCTGGTGGCCGCAGTGATCGGCGACGGCGCTTTTACGGGCGGCATGGTCTACGAGGGCATGAACAACATTGACGAGCTGGACAACCTGCTGGTGATCCTGAATGACAACAAGATGTCCATCTCGAAAAATGTAGGGGCACTCGCCCGGTATCTGACCCATCTGCGCACCACGACTGCCTACTTTGATGCCAAGGACAATGTGCGGAGCTTTTTGGATCATGTGCCGGTCGTAGGAAAGCCAATGAAAGACTTTCTTACGGAAGGCAAGACCCTGATCCGGCGTGCCATGTACCATTCGACCATGTTTGAGGATATGGGATTTCAGTACATCGGCCCTGTGGACGGCCACAATGTGGAAGAGCTGGAACGCACCCTGCGGACGATCACCCAGCGGCCCGGGCCGCACTTCCTTCATGTGGTGACCAAAAAGGGGAAAGGGTATCAGCCGGCTGAGATGAATCCCGGCAGTTACCATGGGGTCTCGGCGTTTGACCCGGACGGGATGCCCGATCCGGAGGTGGCGCCGAAGGAGTCCTTCTCGACGGTCTTCGGGCAGGCGCTGGATGCCGAAGGGGCACAGGATCCCAGGATCTGCGCCATTACAGCCGCGATGAAATACGGCACCGGACTGCAGTTCTTTTCCCACAGCCACCCGGAGCGCTTCTTCGATGTCGGCATGGCCGAACAGCACGCGGTGACCTTTGCCGCCGGACTGGCCAGCCAGGGAATGCTGCCGGTGGTGTGCATTTACTCTACCTTTCTGCAGCGCTCCTATGATCAGATCGTCCATGATGTGAACCTGCTGAAAGAGAACGTGGTCTTTGCCATTGACCGTGCAGGCTTTGTGCCGGCGGACGGGGAGACCCACCAGGGCATCTATGACCCCGCCTTCCTCAGCCAGCTGCAGATCCCGCTGTACGCACCGTCCAATTATGCCGAATTGAACTACTGGCTGCATCACCTGCTGGACCCGAAAATGCAGGGGCCGCGTGCCATCCGGTATCCCCGCGGCGGGCAGAGCGCTGTGCTGGCACAGTATGGCTGTACCGGCGCGGAATACGACATTTTGAAGAAAACGCCGGGCGCAGAGGTCGTTCTGGTCAGCTATGCAGACGAAGTGGAAGAGATTTTGCAGGCGGCAGAAAAACTGACGATGCAGCGCATCAAATGCGATGTAGTGAAGCTTGTAAAGCTGTTTCCCTTTACATCGAATTTTATCGATGCACTGTCAAATTATAAAATCGTGCTGTTTGCCGAAGAATGTGTTGCCATCGGCGGCATCGGCGAACATCTGGGCTGTGCGCTGCAGCAGGCCGGCTGGACCGGAGACTTTTTGCACCGGGCGGTGCACACCGCCTGCCTGCCCCACGCAACGGTACCGCAGATCCGGCAGGCCGTCGGTCTGGATGCCGAACACCTTGCGCAGGACGTCCGGCGCGCAGTTCTGCGCGGGGCGGTCCGGAAAGGAGAAAGAAACGCATGAAAACAGAAAAAGTAAAAAAGATCCGCTTGGATCAGTACCTGGTGCAGCACGGCCTGCTGCAGAGCCGGGAGCGCGCAAAGTCCATGATCATGGCCGGCGTGGTGTTTGTCAATGAACAGAAGGTGGACAAGGCCGGCGAGATGATCCCGGAGGACGCAAAGGTCGAAGTGCGGGGCCATGACATCGGGTATGTCAGCCGCGGCGGACTGAAGCTGGAAAAGGCCATGCAGTGCTTCCCGCTGACACCGCGCGGAAAGGTCTGCATGGACATCGGTGCGTCGACGGGCGGCTTCACCGACTGTATGCTGCAGAACGGTGCGGTGAAGGTCTACGCGGTGGACGTCGGCTATGGACAGCTGGCCTGGAGCCTGCGCACGGATGCACGCGTGGTCAACATGGAGCGCACCAACATCCGGGACGTGACGCTGGAGGATCTGGCCGAACCCATTGAATTTTTCAGTGTGGACGTTTCCTTTATTTCGCTCCATCATATTTTCCCGGTGGCGCAGGCCATCACGACCCCGGATGCCATGGGTGTCTGCCTGGTCAAGCCGCAGTTCGAGGCCGGACGCGAAAAGGTCGGCAAGAACGGTGTGGTGCGGGATCCCGCCACCCACCGGGAAGTGCTGCACAATGCCATGGGCTATGCAGCAGCAAACGGTTTTGCGGTGCGCGGACTGGATTTCAGCCCCGTCAAAGGCCCGGAAGGCAACATTGAATATCTGATGTTCGTGCAGAAGAGCGATGCGCCGGCTGTGCTGGAGGATGCAGTTGCCGCACAGGTGGTGGAAGCAAGCCATACCTCGCTGGACCGCTGAGTTCCGGCACATCCGCTGCACAAAACCAAAAAGAAAGGGACGGACGGCATGACCATCTATATCTCCCCGAATCCCGGAAAGATCTCCGGCAGCGAGATCGCGCTTCGCGCCGCACAGATCCTGCTGACCCAGGGGGCACAGGTCCTCATGTGCGATGCACTGCGCGGAAGCTGCAGCACCATGGGGGTGGACTACCTGCCCCTGGAAGAGTGCCTGAAGCGCGCCGACGTGATCCTGACCATCGGCGGGGACGGCACGATCCTGCATGAGGCAAATCTGTCGCTCCGGTATTCCAAGCCGATCCTGGGCATCAACCTGGGGCGGTGCGGTTTTCTGGCCACCTGCGAGGTGGGGGAAATGGAGACCAAGCTGTCGGCTGTGGCGCGCGGAGAGTTCCAGTTGGACAACCGGATGCTTCTTTATGCGCACATCCTCGGCAATGATGGCTGGGAGGGTCATGCCCTCAACGATGTGGTCGTGACCAAGGGACGGCTGCAGCAGGCCATTGATTTCAGCATTTACTGCGATGATATTCTGGTGGAGCACTACCGCGGAGACGGCGTGATCGTTGCGACCCCCACCGGTTCCACGGCATATTCCCTTGCAGCAGGCGGCCCGATCCTGGACTCGCAGACAAAGGGTGTCGTGGTCACGCCCATCTGTCCGCACAGTCTGGCCAGCCCGGCCATGGTTTTTGCACAGGAGCGGAAACTGAACGTCTGCGTAGGGCAGGTGGCGGATGACGAAGTATTCATCAGCTGTGACGGTGCGGCGGGCTATCCGCTCCGGGCGGGCGCGACCGCAGAGATCCGCCTTTCGGATCAGGTCGTAAAGCTGATCACGTTTGGAAAGGCCGACCAGTTTCAGGCCATCGATCAGAAACTGCGCAGCAGACGATAAGAGGGAAGGTATTTTTTATGGCACGCAACCGGAAAGAAGACAGCAAAAGCAAAAGCGACCGCCAGCAGGCCATTCTGCGGCTGGTGCAGGAAAACCCCATCAGCCGCCAGGAAGTTCTGCTGGAACATCTGCGGCAGGAGGGCTTCGAGGTCACGCAGGCGACCATCTCCCGGGACATCCGGGAACTGTGTCTGGTCAAGGCGGCCACCGCAGAGGGCTACCGCTATGTTTCCAGCCGGAATGAAAGCTTCAACCCCAAGACCCAGAGCCGTTTTGAGACGATCTTCCACGAGTCCGTTCTGGGGGTGGATTATGCCGGCCATGTGGTCCTGGTCAAATGCTATTCGGGCATGGCCAATGCGGCCTGCGAGGTTTTTGACGCTTTGCAGTGGAAAAATGTGGTTGGGACCCTTTCCGGCGATGATACGTTCCTGATCGTTGCACGCTCCGAGCGGGACGCCAAGACCATCTGTTCCGAGCTGACCCGGCACATCGGACAAAAATAACGCGGGAGAGAAAAAACCATGTTAAGCAGCCTGCAAATTGAAAATGTTGCTGTCATCCAGAAGGCGGAAGTGCACTTCCAGCCGGGGCTGAACGTTCTGACCGGCGAGACGGGTGCAGGCAAATCCATTCTGATCGACTCCATCAACGCCATTCTGGGAAGCCGGACGTCCCGCGACCTTGTGCGGACAGGCGCCCCGAAAGCGGTGATCCGGGCGGCGTTTGATCAGGTGCCCGCTTTTGTACAGGACCGCTTGGAAAAAGCCGGCTATGAGCGCTCGGACGCGCTGCTGCTCAGCCGGGAGATCACCGCCGAGGGAAAAAGCAGCTGCCGCATCAATGGGATGCCGGCCACGGCATCTGTCCTGCGGGATCTGTGCGCCGGACTGATCAACATCAACGGCCAGCACGATTCCGTCGGCCTGCTGAACCCGGCGCACCACCTTGCCATTCTGGACGACTACGCGCAGAACCGTGCAGTCTATCAGGAGTATTATACGCTGTATCGTGAACTGGTTGCCGTAAAAAAAGAGCTGGATGCCATGATCACGGACGAAGCGGAAAAGCAGCGGCGGATCGACCTGCTGAGCTATCAGGTGCAGGAGATCGAGAACGCCGCCCTGACAGCCGGAGAAGAGCAAACGCTGGAAAGCCGCCGCAAGGTGCTGGCCAATGCGTCCACCATCCGGGATCGGATCGCCAAAGCTTACGCGCTGCTGTCCGGTGATGATGAAACGCCCGGCGCCATTGACCTGCTGGGCGAGGCTTCCAATGCGGCGGATACTGCGGCGCAGCTGGACGATACCCTTTCCGGCGTATCCGGGCAGCTGATGGATCTGTATTACGCGGCCAAGGATGCTTCGGCTGAGTTGATCGACCGGCTGGACTCCTATGATACCAATGACGCAGAGCTGGATGAGATCGAGCAGCGGCTGGATCTGCTGTACAAACTCAAACGGAAATACGGCGATACGGTGGAGGACATCATTGTGTTCGGGCAGAAAGCACGGGAAGAACTGGAACGAATCCAGTCTTCGGACGAGCGTCAGAGCCATCTGCAGGCGGAAAAACTGCGTCTGTACAGGCTTGCCCGCGAAAAAGCGGAGGCACTGACCCAGACCCGGCTGAAAGCCTTTGAAGAGCTGAACCGGCGCATCTCCGGCACGCTGGATTTTCTGAATATGCCGGGGGTCCGCATGACCCTGCAGCATACCCGCGGGCCTCTGGCCAGCCACGGGCAGGACGGCATTGAGTTCTATATTTCCACCAACCCCGGGGAAGCACCCAAACCTCTGGCCAAGATCGCTTCCGGTGGTGAACTGAGCCGCATTACGCTGGCCATCAAGAATGCCATGGCGGACAAGGATTCCGTACCGACCGTGATCTACGATGAGATCGACAGCGGTGTGTCCGGCAAGGCGGCCGGGCGCATCGGAGAAGTCCTGCGCCAGAGTGCACAGGGGCATCAGATCCTCTGCATCACGCACACAGCGCAGATCGCGGCGCTGGCAGACTGTCATCTGCTGATCCAGAAAAACATCTCGAACGAACGTACCTATACGGAGATCCATCCGCTGGATGAACCCGGCCGGGTGGAGGCGCTGGCGCGGCTGATCTCGGGCGACCATGTGACGGAACTTTCCCGTGCCAACGCCCGGGAAATGCTGGAAGGCTGCCGCAATGCGCCCTGCGCTTTTTAAGGCACTTTCCACTGCGGAATGGGCTTGACAAGACCGTTTCCTTGTGATAAAGTAACTGTTGTGAATGGCGATGAAGGGAACAAGTATCCTGTCCGCATTCTGCTCAGAGAAACCCCGGTTGGTGAAAGGGGCTGCAGAACAGCAGGAGAAATACCTCCCGGAGCTGCAGGCTGAACGTTCTGACCAGTAGGCCGTGCCGCGTGCGAGCGTTACAAACGCAGGAGTGTCACTCTACTCTGGGGTGTGCACTCGTGAGGCCGTTTCCGTGAGGGGGCGGCAAACAGAGGTGGTACCGCGATTTTCTCGCCCTCTGCCAAATTCAGGTTTGGCAGAGGGTGTTTTTGTTTCCTCTGCCCACAAAACAGGAGGATATTTCCATGACTTTGTACGAAGAACTCCAGGCACGCGGTCTGGTCGCCCAGATCACCGATGAGGAGATCATTGATCTGATCAACAACGGCAAGGCGACCTTCTACATCGGCTTTGACTGCACCGCCGACAGCCTGACCGCCGGCCACTTTATGGCTCTGACCCTGATGAAGCGTCTGCAGATGGCCGGCAACAAGCCCATTGCCCTGATCGGCGGCGGCACCACCATGATCGGTGACCCTTCCGGCCGTACCGATATGCGCAAGATGCTGACCAAGGAAGACATTGCCCACAATGCCGCCTGCTTCAAGAAGCAGATGGAAAAGTTCATCGACTTCTCGGAAGGCAAGGCGCTGATGCTGAACAACGCCGACTGGCTGCTGAATCTGAATTATGTGGAACTGCTGCGCGATGTGGGCGCCTGCTTCTCGGTCAACAATATGCTGCGCGCCAAGTGCTACGAGCAGCGGATGGAGAAGGGCCTGTCCTTCCTGGAATTCAACTACATGATCATGCAGAGCTACGACTTCTACTATATGTTCCAGCACTACGGCTGCAATATGCAGTTCGGCGGCGACGACCAGTGGAGCAATATGCTGGGCGGCACCGAGCTGATCCGCCGCAAGCTGGGCAAGGATGCCTACGCCATGACTGTGACCCTGCTGACCGACTCTCAGGGCAAGAAGATGGGCAAGACCGCCGGCAACGCTGTCTGGCTGGATCCCAACAAGACCAGTCCCTTCGAGTTCTACCAGTACTGGCGCAATGTGGGCGACGCCGATGTGATGAAGTGCATCCGGATGCTCACCTTCCTGCCGCTGGAGCAGATCGATGAGATGAGCACCTGGAAGGATCAGCGCCTGAACGAGGCCAAGGAGATCCTGGCCTACGAGCTGACCAGCATGGTCCATGGCAAGGAAGAAGCCGAAAAGGCGCAGAATGCAGCCCGTGCGCTGTTCAGCGGCAACGCCATGGATACTGAGCATATGCCCAGCACCCAGCTGACCGAAGCCGACCTGACGGACGGTTCCATCGGCATCCTGACCCTGATGGTCAAGGCCGGTCTGGCCGCTTCCAACGGCGAAGCCCGCCGCCTGGTGGTGCAGGGCGGTGTTCTGGTGGACGGCGAGAAGGTCGCTGCCCCCACCGCTTCCTTCACGGCGGATCAGCTGAAGAAGGGCATCGTCATCAAGAAGGGCAAAAAGGTCTACCACAAGGTGACCCTGTAAGCTTCCGAACTTCAAGCAGAAAAGCAGCCCGTTTGCCGATGAACCGGCAGGCGGGCTGCTTTTTTGATCGATACAGAATTTGTTACCGGACGACCAGAAGATCCTGTCCGGCTTCTACACGGCCTTTTGCAACCGGTTCAACGTCGGCGTAGTCATCGCTGTTGGTCACGACCACCGGTGTGGTCAGGCGGTATCCAGCTGCTGTGATGGCCTCCAGGTCGAACCGCAGGAGCAGCTGCCCCTTTTTCACGGCATCACCCTCACGGACCAGCAGCTCGTAGCCGCGGCCGCCCAGCTCCACCGTTTCCATCCCCACATGGATCAGCACCTCAAGGCCCTCTGCACTGCGGACGCCGACCGCGTGCTTGGTGGCTGCCACCTGTACGATAGTCCCGTCAAACGGTGCGGTCACCTCGCCGCGGCTCGGCTCAATGGCACAGCCCTTGCCCAGTGCCTCGCTGGAAAAGACCGGATCCTCGATCTGGCTCAGGACCCGTACCGTTCCGGAGAGGGGAGAAGCGACCCGGAATCCTTCAGAAGCGGGGGCAGGCTGCTTCGGCTTTTTTCCGAAAAGCGACTGGAAAAAGCCGAGGACCGGATGGTTCGTCTTCCCGCCGGGGGCTGCAGCGGCATCGCCGTTGTGCAGCCGTGCTGCCGCGCAGACGGCATCGTATACGCTGGCCACATGGCTTCCGATGACGACCATATACTGTCCGCCGCTGCGGATCACCGTCACAACACCTTCCGTGTGGTTCAAAACGTCCGTCCTGGCTTTGCTCTCGTCCTTCAGCCGGAACCGGAGCCGGGTCACGCAATGCGTCAGGGACAGGATGTTGGAGCGTCCTCCGACGTTGCGGATAATGGTCTTTGCAAGGCCATCGTATTTGTTCATATGCATTCTCCTTCACCGGAAGCTGCCGCCTGGCAGCAAATTCTTGCACCATTCCGATTCCTCTACGTCAAAAAGGGATTCAACCATGCTTCACGCACGATCGAATCCCCGAATTTTTGGACAATTCCCGAAGATGCTCAGAGCTCGTAGACCTTCTTCAGCACCTCGTAAGCGGTGTCTTCATTTTCAGCACGCACCAGCAGCGAAATGTCCAGATCGCTGGTGGTGATGAGCAGAACCTCGATGCCTGCATCGGCCAGCGCATTCATGGCACGGGCGGCTACACCGCAGCTGGTCACCATATCCTCGCCGAACAGGTTCAGCTTGGAGTAGCCCACGCTGATCAGCGGTGCTGCTTTGGCGTCCTTGTCCAGGTTGGCGGCAGAGATCGCCTTCATGGCCAGGGGCAGGTCGCTGCTGGCCGCCGTAAAGCTGAAATCGATGGTGGTGCCGTGGGGTGCGCTCTGGCTGATCATATCCACGACCACACCGTTGTCGGCAAAAAGCTTCAGGTAACGGCCGAGACGGCCATCCTTGAATTCTGCATCCTGTACGCTGATCATCATCAGATTCGGTTCGATGTTGATCTTGGTCACTCCGTACATAAAGAACCTCCGTTCCGCCCGTCGAACGGGCCTGTTTCATACATATCCCACACAGTTAAGACAGCGCCAGAAATTCGCTGCTGATATTATTTTGCGCGATTTTCTGCACCATGTCAAGACTGAAATCGGAATATTTTCCCCGGACGCCGTGGCCGTGTGCCAATTCCTGCGTATAATCGCGGAACAGATAGGTACGGACGTTGGATTTTCCGGCATCGTAGTGGGTGACGGTCGGGTGCAGCTGCGGTTCCAGCACCGCCGTATGGATGGTGCCGTCCGGGTCGGTGGTCTTCTGCAGCTGCAGGGTCAGGATCGCGCCCACCAACTGATCCGGGCTGTTCTGGGTGCTGATGAAATTGCCCAGTGAGTAGGCCGCAAAGCTCTGCCGTCCATCGGACGCGGTGAGCCACTGGGCATCCTGCAGAACGTGCGGGTGGGTGCCGACGATCACGTCAGCGCCCCAGTCGGTCAGCTGCTGTGCCAGCGTCTGCTGCCGCTCCACGATGGTGTGGCTGTCCTCCACGCCCCAGTGCACCCCTACCACCACAAAATCCGCCTGCTGCCGCGCGGCACGCACCTGCTGTTCGATGAGGTCCGTCTGGTTCGTGTAGATGACCCGGGCCGGCATGGCGCTGCTGGCCGGAATGCCGTTGGTGTGTTCGGTGTAGGCCAGATAGGCAATGGTCACGCCGTTGACCGTCTGCAGCGGGATGCGGCCGTAATCGCTTTCGTCCGCCCACAGGCCGGTGGTCACCACGTCTTCCGGCATACTCTCCCAGAAGCGGAGCGTTGCCGCGATGCCGGAAGCGCCTTTGTCGTAGGTGTGATTGTTGGACAGGCTGAATACCCGGATGCCTGCCCGGTACAGCGCGCGGGCACAATCGCCCGGCGTCGAAAAGGACGGATAGCTGGAAGGCTCCAGCGTATCGCTGCAGAGGGTCTCCTGGTTGATCCAGTTCACATCGTACTGGGCATAGAACGGTGCAATGTGCTCATAGCAGTAGTCAAAGCTGTACGGCTCGGTTCCGGATGCACGGCGTTTTGCCTGCTGATAGATGGGCGCATGGATCAGGTTGTCTCCTGTCGCAGAAAAGGAGACCGTTTCCACAACGGGCTGCGGTTCCGGTTCCGGCTGGGGAGCTGGTTCTTCCGGCGCGGGAGTGCTGGCCGGCAGCTGCCCGGGCAGGCCGCCGACCGGGATCTTTCCGGAAGGGAAAAGCTTCGGCAGAAGACCAAAGCAGGAGATGGCTGCACTGGCCAGCAGAAGCAGAACGAGCCACTGTACGATCTGCCGCAGGGGATGCGGTACAGCGGCGGAACGGCGGCGGGCGGGAGCCGAATGTTTTGCCTTCATGATTGATTCAACCTCTTGTGCCGCAAGGGGCAGTTTCCGGAGTTGCAGGCGAAGATCAGATGGATGCGATCAGGTTGCCCATGTCGTACAGACCCGGCTCCTTCTTTGCCAGATACACGGCGGCATTGATCGCGCCGTTTGCAAAGACGTTGCGGGAGTACGCGGTGTGCTTCAGAGTGATGACCTCGTCCGGGCCGCAGAACAGGACCTCGTGGTCGCCCACAATGCTGCCGCCGCGCACCGAGCTGATGCCGATCTCTTTCGGGTCGCGCTTCTGGCGCACCGATGCCCGGTCGTAAACGTAATGATAAGCGCCGTTGTTCTGCTCGTTGATGGCATCGGCCAGCATCAGAGCGGTGCCGCTGGGGGCATCCAGCTTGTTGTGGTGGTGCTGCTCCACGATCTCCACATCGTAGTCTGCGCCCAGAATGGCCGAAGCACGTTTGCACAGCTCAGACAGCAGGTTGATGCCCAGCGACATATTGGCGCTCTTGAACACCGGCACGCTGCGGGACAGCTGCACGACCTTGAGCTGCAGGTCTTCCGACAGGCCGGTGGTGCACACCACGATGGGCAGCTTGTGGGCTTCGCAGTAGGGCAGTGCCTTTTCCACGGCGGCAGGGGAGCTGAAGTCGATGATGACATCCCCCTTGCCGTTCAGCTTTTCCAGGCTGTCGTACACGGGAATGCCGTTCTGCTCGCCGTCCTTCACATCGATGCCGGCCACCACACAGCAGTCCTCCCGCTGTGCGATCATGTCGCACAAAACGTGGCCCATGCGGCCGCCAATGCCCTGAATCACAATTTCCGTCATATTGATTTCCTTTCTACAGATGCATCTGAATACGGCAAATGCCCGGAGAACCTTCTCGCCGGGCATTTGCCTGAAAATTTGTTATTCCTGGATCAGACCAGCGGCCTGCAGCGCCTGCTCGATCTTTTCCTTGTGCGCGTCACTGGGTTCCACCAGCGGCAGACGGCAGGGGCCTGCCTCCCAGCCCAGCACGTTCATGGCGTACTTGACCGGGATGGGGTTCACTTCGCAGAACAGCGCATCGGACAGCGGCAGCATTTCCAGCTGCAGCTCACGGGCCTTGGCGGTATCGCCGTCGAAGAAAGCCTGGCAGCAGTTGTGCACCAGCTCCGGCTTGACGTTGGAGACCACGCTGATGACGCCCTTGCCGCCCAGAGACAGCAGAGGAACCACCTGGTCATCGTTGCCGGAATAGATGTTCAGCTCGTCGCCGCACAGGGCCGCGATCTTGGCCACCTGGGAAATGTTGCCGGAGGCTTCCTTGATGCCGTTGATCAGCGGGTGCTTGCTCAGCTCCAGAGCCGTCTCCGGGGCGATGTTCAGGCCGGTGCGGGAAGGCACATTGTACACGATGACCGGGATGCCGCCGGCCTCTGCCATGGCGGTAAAGTGGGCCACCAGACCAGCCTGGGAGGTCTTGTTGTAGTACGGGGTGACCATCAGCAGGGCGTCCGCACCGCATTCAGCGGACTTCGCCGCCAGGGCACAGCCATGGTCGGTGTCGTTTGAACCGGCACCCGCAATGACGGGCACCCGGTGATTGACCGTATCCACAGTGAACTTGATGGCGGCCAGCTGCTCTTCATCGGTCATGGTAGAGCACTCGCCGGTGGTGCCGCAGATGATGATGGCATCGGTGCCGCGCGCGATCTGGTCCTCAATGATGTGGCCCAGCTCATCAAAGTTGATGCTTCCGTCCTCGTACATCGGGGTGATGATGGCAACACCCGCGCCGGTAAAGACAGGATTCTTCATAATAAAAAACTCCTTTGTGCGTTTGAAACGCAAAAATGATACTTAGTCAAAATAGCCCTTGGCGGCCAGCAGCTCGGCCAGCAGGACGCCGCCGCCCGCAGCACCGCGCAGGGTGTTGTGACTCATGCAGGCGAACTTGTAGTCGAACAGGGTGTCCTCGCGCAGACGGCCGATGCACACGGCCATGCCGTTCTCGGTGTTGCGGTCCAGCTTGGGCTGGGGACGGTCCGGCTCGGTGAAGTAGTGCAGGAACTGCTTGGGGGCGCTGGGCAGGTTCAGCTCCTGGGCGGGGCCGCGGAACTTCTCCCAGGCCTCGATCATCTGCTCCTTGGTGGGCTTCTTGTCAAAGCTCACGAACACGGCAGCGGTGTGGCCGTCGGAAACGGGCACGCGGAAGCACTGTGCCGTGATGACCGGCTTCTCGGCGTTGACGATCTGGTCTCCTTCGATGTGGCCCCACAGCTTCAGCGGCTCGCGCTCGCTCTTCTCTTCCTCGCCGCCGATGTAGGGGATCACGTTGTCCACGATCTCGGGCATCCGGTCGAAGGTCTTGCCTGCGCCGGAAATGGCCTGATAGGTGCACACCAGCGCCTTGCTGACGCCGAAATCCTTCATCAGGGGGTGCAGGGCAGGCACATAGCTCTGCAGGCTGCAGTTGGACTTGACCGCGATGAAGCCACGCTTGGTGCCCAGACGCTTGCGCTGTGCCGCGATGATCTCAATGTGATCCGCGTTGATCTCGGGCACCACCATGGGCACATCCGGGGTGAAGCGGTTTGCGCTGTTGTTGGACACCACCGGGCACTCTGCCTTGGCGTATGCCTCTTCCAGTGCCTTGATCTCAGCCTTGGGCATATTGACCGCACAGAAGATGAAGTCCACCTGCGAAGCCACTTCCTCGACCTTGGAAGCATCCAGCACGACCATCTTCTTGACGCTTTCCGGCATCGGGGTGGTCATGGCCCAGCGGCTGCCCACGGCATCCTCATAGGTCTTGCCCGCACTGCGGCCGGAGGCAGCCAGCACGGTCAGCTCGAACCAGGGGTGATGTTCCAGCAGCGTGACAAAACGCTGACCCACCATACCGGTTGCACCTACGATACCCACTTTATACTGTTTTTCCATTTCCAGCACCTTTCCTTTCACAAGAAGCCGAATGACAACAAATCTTCCCATTGCACAGAACACATCTTGAAAAGCGGAAGTCCATGCAATATAATAGAGACTGCTTATACAGATTTTATGATATCATTGATACGGTGTCCGTGTCAATCATCGGAAAGGCAAATGCACACTATGTTAAAAAAAGATTTTTGGTATGATTTACCCAAAGAACTCATTGCCCAGGAGCCTGCAGACCCGCGGGACAGCGCCCGGCTGATGGTCCTGAGCCAGAAGGACGACAGCATCCAGCACAAGATCTTCCACGATCTGCCGGACTTTCTGGAGCCGGGCGACCTGTTGGTGGTGAACAATTCCAAAGTCCTGCCCGCCCGCATCGTGGGCATCAAGCAGCCCACGGGCGCAGTCTGTGAGCTGCTGCTGCTGCGCCAGGTGAAGGGCGACCAGTGGGAATGCCTGGCAAAACCCGGCAAGCGGATGCAGCCCGGCACCAAGGTGAGCTTCGGCGACGGCAGCCTGACCGCTGTCGTGGATGAGACCCTGGAAGACGGCAATAAGTACGTTACATTCTATTACGATACCGAGACGCTTTATGAAAAGCTGGACGAGTTCGGCAAAATGCCGCTGCCGCCCTACATCACCAAGCAGCTGGAAGACCAGAGCCAGTACCAGACCGTGTACGCCAAGGAGCTGGGCAGCGCAGCCGCACCGACTGCCGGCCTGCACTTCACCCCGGAGCTGATGGACACCATCCGCGCTAAGGGGGTCGGCATCGCCGAAGTGACCCTGCACGTCGGTCTGGGCACCTTCCGCCCGGTGCAGGAGGATGAGATCACCGACCACAAGATGCACAGCGAGTGGTACTCCATCAGCGAGGAGACCGCCCAGCGCATCCGGGAGACCAAGGCCGCCGGGCACCGCGTCATTGCCGTGGGCACCACCAGCTGCCGCACTCTGGAAGCTGTCGCCGCCAAGTATGGCGAGATCAAGGCCTGCAGCGGCAACACCTCCATCTTCCTGTACCCGGGTGTCAAATTCAACTGCATCGACGGCCTGATCACCAACTTCCACCTGCCGGAAAGCACCCTCATCATGCTGGTGTCTGCCCTGTACGGCTACGAAAAGACCATGCACGCCTACGAGGTTGCCGTTTCGGAAAGGTACCGCTTCTTCAGCTTTGGGGATGCGATGTTGATCCTGTAACCGCTTCTGCAGGCGGCTGCAGAGCCGGAATGCGCGGCGCGGACGCCCGGCGGGTGCCAACTTTGCCGTTGAAAAAACGCCGCCGCTCTGTTACAATATTTCTGAACGATGCAAAAGAATGTCTTTTGCTGTGAGACAGCACGGCTGTTTTCCGTGCACAGAAAGGAACCAGACTTATGCCTTCTTTGACAACGTACAAGCTCCTGAAACAGGAACACGATGCCCGGCGGGGCGAATTCAAGACCGTGCACGGCACGGTGCAGACCCCTGCTTTCCAGAATGTGGCCACCGCGGGTGCCATCAAGGGCGGCCTGTCGGCCCATGACCTGAAGGACATCGGCGCACAGGTCATGCTGTGCAACACCTACCATCTCCATCTGCGCCCCGGCGACAAGCTGGTGGCCGACCTGGGCGGTCTGCACAAGTTCACCCGCTGGAACGGCCCCATCCTGACCGACAGCGGCGGATTCCAGGTGTTCAGCCTGGCCAAACTGCGCAAGATCAACGAAGAGGGCGTGACCTTTGCTTCCCATCTAGACGGCCACCGCATCTTCATGGGGCCGGAACAGAGTATGCAGATCCAGGCCAACCTGGGCTCCACCATTGCCATGGCTTTTGACGAGTGTGTGGAGAACCCGGCCCAGCACGATTATTCCAAGGCCAGCTGCGAGCGCACGACCCGCTGGCTGAAGCGCTGCAAGGATGAGATGGCCCGCCTGAAGCACGAAGGCATCGCGGTCAACCCGGATCAGCTGCTGTTCGGCATCAACCAGGGCTGCACCTTTGCCGACCTGCGCGTGGAGCACATGAAGCAGATTGCAGACCTGGACCTGGACGGCTACGCCATCGGCGGTCTGGCCGTGGGCGAACCCACCGAGGTCATGTACGAGATGATCAGCCAGGTGGAGCCTTATATGCCCAAGGACAAGATCCGCTATCTGATGGGCGTCGGAACCCCCGGCAACATCATCGAGGCCGTTTCCCGCGGTGTGGATCTGTTCGACTGCGTGATGCCCAGCCGCAACGCCCGCCATGGCCACCTGAACACCTGGGGCGGCATCATCAACATCAAGAACGCCAAGTATGAGCGGGATGAGCGCCCCATCGACCCTGCCTGCGGCTGCCCGGCCTGCCGGAATTATTCCCGTGCCTATATCCGCCACCTGTTCAAGGCGGAAGAGCTGCTGGGAATGCGTCTGGCCGTGATGCACAACCTGTGGTTCTACAACCATCTGATGGAGCGCATCCGCGATGAACTGGACGCAGGCACCTTTACGGCCTTCCATGACCGGTATGTCAAACTTCTGGACACCAGAATTTGAGAATAAGTCTTGCAACCCGTCGAACAAGAAGGTATAATAAGTTTATCTGAATTTTGAGAGGAGATTTTGCCCCATGCAATTTCTGACTACCACGTCCGAGGGCTACATCAGCCTGTTCTTCACGCTGGCTCTGATGCTGGTCCTGCTGTATTTCATGATCTACCGTCCGCAGAAGAAGCAGGAGAAGAAGGATGCCGCCATGCGCAGCAGCCTGGAGATCGGCGATCAGGTCACCACCATCGGCGGTGTGATCGGCCGCGTTGTCGCCATCAAGGACGATACCTTTGTTCTGGAAACCGGCGCTGACCGCGTGAAGATTCGCTTCACCAAAACTGCCATCTCTTCTGTGGAGAAGCTGGACATGAACAAGGCTTCTTCGGACAAGAAGTAATTCCACGATCCTTTTTGCATAACAAATGCGCCTTCCTGCATATTCTGATGGCAGGGAGGCGCATTTTTATGTCTGAAAAGCTGCAGCAACGAAGTTCCATCCTCCGGTTCCTGCTGGCTGCCATCATCGGGATCCTGACCACTGCATTGTGCATCGCAGGTTTGGCCGCGCTGATGGCCGCGCAGGGGTATTCTGCCGGTCTGTCAGGCGTCTTCGCAACACTCGCGGTCTGTCTCGGCAGTTTGTGCAGCGGGCTGACGGCTGCACATCTGGCGCCGGATCACCGGCTGCTGTACGGATCACTGCAGGGGGCCTTTCTGGCCGTTCTTCTTGCCGTCCTGGCCGGCTTTTCCGGAACGATCCCGGAAGCAGGGCAGCTGCTCCGTCTGGCAGCTGTAACGCTCTGCGGCGGTGCCGGGGGGATTCTGGGAATGTTCCCGCGCCGGCACCGGTATCCCTGAACGCTGACCAGCAAAAAAGACTGGATCCTTTGAAATGCAGGAGGGAACGATCGTATGTGGGTCTATCCGCAAAAAGAACCGGAATCCGAATCGGAATCCGCCACCGTCCCGGCGGTGCAGCTGCCGGCAGAATCTCCCCCCGAAACGGCCCTGCAGGTTTTGCCGCCGTCCGACTCGCCGGGAGAGGCTGCGTCACTGCCGCACCCGTCCCGGAAAACCTATGCAACAAAGGACTGCTGTCTGCTGGCAGCAGCCTACCTGCTGGGAACTGCCGCCGCGGGCTGGCTGCAGGCGCTCTGCGATGCACGCCAGCTGGAACTGCTCAACTACTATCTGAGTGTCTGGCGCGGGCTTTTTGCCGTGACCGACCTTCATGCGGCAGCGGGGCTGTTCCTTGCAGAGTACATGGCACTGACGATCATTGCCACTGCGCTTCTGCTGGCAGGCTTCTCTGCGTTGGGGCCGGTCCTGATCTTCTTCCTTACGATGGCCTATGGGCTGGGAAGCGGTCTGCTGGCGGCATCGCTGTTCGCCGGGCTGCAGTGGAACATCGTGCTGCGGTATCTGGTTCTGGCCGGGGTCCCGGCGGCCGGTGCGGCGGGCTGTCTGTGCGTATTCGGTGCGCTGGCGCTGCAGGTAAGCGCCCGGATCCGGGCATATTCCTTCCGGCGTCAGACAGGACAAACCTTCCCGGCGGCCGGTGTCCTGATGGGGCAGTATGCGCTGACGCTTGTGCTTCTTCTGCCGCTGTGCGGCGCGGCGACCGGGCTGGCTTATCTGGGTGCGGCGTCTTAAAGGAGATTTCTTGCAGCTTCCGGGACAGTGTGTTACAATAAACGTGAAACGATTTTCCAAAGATAGGAGCCTGTTATGAGAGAGCCAAAGTTAAAAACGGTTTATGTATGTTCCAACTGCGGAGAAACCAGTCCGCGCTGGATGGGACGCTGCCCAAGCTGCGGAAGCTGGAATACCATGAACGAAGATGTGGTCGCGGAAGCACCAAAAGCGGGAACGGCTGCGGCCAAACAGGCGGCTGCGGCACGGCCGGAGGGTGTGACCACTCTGACGGCAAAGCGCCTTTCTGAGATCAGCACAACGGAGGAAAAAAGCCGGATCCTTACCGGAATTTCGGAGCTGGACCGGGTGCTGGGCGGCGGCATCGTGCTGGGCGGCGTGGTGCTGCTGAGCGGTGAGCCGGGTGTGGGCAAATCCACCATGCTGCTGCAGCTGTGCGGCGCGATCTCCAACCAGCATACGGTGCTGTATATCACCGGCGAGGAATCCGTCCGGCAGGTCAAACTGCGGGCGGCACGCCTGAAAGTCCCGCAGGATAACATCTTTCTGGCGGCAGAGAACGATGTGGACGAGATCTGCGGCCTGATCGAAAAGGAAAAGCCGGATCTTGTGGTCATCGATTCCATCCAGACCATGCGCTGCATGGACATTTCCTCTTCGTCCGGTACGGTGAGCCAGGTCAAGGAGAGCGCGGCACGCCTGCTGGCCGTGGCCAAAAAGCAGGAGATCCCCATGTTCATCGTGGGCCATGTCAACAAGGATGGCGCCATTGCAGGCCCCAAGGTCATGGAGCACATCGTGGATACGGTGCTCTACTTTGAGGGGGACAAAATGCTCCCGTACCGCATCCTGCGGGCGGCCAAGAACCGCTACGGTTCTACCAATGAGCTTGGGATGTTTGATATGACGGGGACAGGCCTTGCGGAGATCGAAAATCCTTCCCAGATGCTGCTGGAAGGGCGTCCGCTGGGCGTCTCCGGCAACTGTGTGGCCTGCACCATGGAGGGAAGCCGTCCCATCCTCAGCGAGATCCAGGCGCTGGCCACCAAAACGAACTTTCCGGCACCACGCCGCGCCTGCAGCGGGTACGACTACAACCGTATGAATCTGCTCATTGCCGTGCTGGAAAAGCGCGCCGGTCATTTCTTCGGCAACCTGGACGTCTACGTCAACATCGTGGGCGGCATCGCCCTGCGGGATACGGCCTGCGACCTGTCGGTCTGCCTGAGCATGGTCTCCTCGCTGCTGGACCGTCCGGTCAGTGACAAGCTGATCGCCATTGGCGAAGTGGGTCTGGGCGGGGAAGTGCGCAGTGTACCCAATCTGGAACAGCGCCTGCATGAAGCTGAGCGCATCGGCTTTGAACGCGCGGTCGTTCCGAAACACAGCCTGAACCATCTGAACCCGGCGGATTATCCCGGCATGAGGCTGATCGGGGCCGCTTATATTTCGGATGCCATCAATGCATTGAAAACCGATCGGTTGTAAGAGGGAGCTATGTCGATTTATCTGGACGAAAAGAACCCCGGCAAGCACAAACCGTTTGAGGACGCCGCACCGGATATCGTGGAATATGTGCGCTACCTGGAAGTCATTGCCGGCAAAAGCCCGAATACGGCCTTCAGTTATTACTGCGACCTGCGCGGTTTCAGCCGGTTCATGAAGCGCCGCCGCGGCCTTGTGCCGGAGGATGTGGAACTGAAAGACATTGATCCCAAGGGGCTGGATACCGCGTTCTGGGGCAGTGTCACCAAAGAAGACATCTACGAATATCTGTATTTTCTGAACCGGGAATGCGGCAACAAAAAATCCTCCACGGCCCGGCGGCTGGCCAGCCTGCACGGCTTTTACGATTACCTGGTCAACCAGGTCAACAAGCTGACAGAAGACCCCACGGCAGCCATCAAGCCACCCAAACAGGATAAAGTTTTGCCGAAATATCTGACGGCGGAACAGTCCATGGAGCTTTTGGAAAGCACGCAGACTCAGAGCGACTTTCCGGAACGGGATTACTGCATGGTCGTGCTGTTTCTGAACTGCGGAATGCGTCTTTCGGAGCTGGTCGGGATGGATCTGGGCGATATCGATCTGGAGCAGCGGCAGATCCGTCTGTTCGGCAAGGGCCATAAGGAGCGCATGGTGTATCTGAACGACGCCTGCGTAGACGCGCTGCAGCGGTATCTGAGCAAGCGGAACACGCTGGAGGGGCTGCAGCCGAAAGAAAAGGCCGTTTTCGTGACCCGGCGGCGCAAAGAACGCATTTCCAACCGCAGGGTGGAACAGCTGGTAACCGGTGCCATGAAGGCTGCGGGCTTAAAGGGCTTTTCCACGCACAAACTGCGGCATACGGCGGCAACGCTGATGTATCAGACCGGCAATGTCGATATCCTGACGCTCAAGCAGCTTCTCGGCCACAGCAGCGTAGGAACCACACAAATTTATACGCACCTGCAGGAATTTCAGGTGCGTGCCGCCATTGAAGAAAACCCGCTGGGAAAGGTCGAGCGTAAAAAAACAAGCTTGGATACAACAGAAAAGGCAGGGGAGACACCGCAGGAAACAACGGAAGAGGGTTCAAATTCAGAAGAATCTTCCGCTGAACCCGGCGGTGCGATGCCGGCACTGGAGGGCGCTGCAAAAAGCGGTTTTGGCCTGGATGCGGCGTCCTTAAAGGAATCTGATGCGGAGCCGGATGCGCAAATGCCGGAAAACAACGCAGACAGATAAAATTTAGGAACATGGCCCGGAGGTCTGTCCGTATGGATGGATCTCCGGGTATTTTTATAAAAACGGCAGTCTGAGCGTCCGGAGCACCGGAATCAAAGGATCCGTGAAACAAAGCCCGTATGGACAGCAAACCAGTACGGACAGGTTCCGGAAACCGCAGGATCCGTTCGAGTCGGAATCAAAGATCAGATCCTGCAGATGAAAACTTCAAAGCGGCTGCACAGAACAAATCACTTGCGGCAGAGATGACGGCATCCCGCAATGCAGCGGCAGAACGCCGGAACACGTTCCGGCAAAAAAAGAAATGCACACAAAAAACAGTATGAAATGCCGTAAAGCGCCGACCAGACAAAATCGGCCAGCTGGAACCAGCCAGGCCGTAAAAAGCCAAAATCTGGAAAAGAGGGCTTTTTCGCTCCCCCATATTTCACATAACGCGCATTATACGAAATGCGTATTACCCAGAAAACGAGACCCCCTTCCCGCGGATGCTCCGTTTCGGAGGTCTCGTTTTCTGCAATTCAGCCTGCAGCTGGTTCTGTTCCAAAATATGCACAAATGGCTTCGTAATAGATCCGCGCGGCGCGCGCACAGCCTTCTTTGGTTCCAAGGCGTGCTGCATCGGCTTCGCTGGTCACAAAGCATTGTTCCGCCAGAACCGCCGGACAATCCACATCTTCCAACAATGTAAAACTCCGCTCTGGCCGGATCTCTGTATGCGTATTCTCCACCAGCTGCTTCTGATCGTTTTCCAGATAATAAATGTACCGGACTCCCCCGTATCCCCGCAGAGGTTCTCCGGCAGCCTGCATTCCTTCGGCCAGCCGCTGAGCAAAATAAAAACTCTCGTTGTGCCATGTGCGCCCCGGTACCGCAGGATAACATTCAAACCCTGCTGCCCCAGAGCCGTTGGCGGCGGAATTGGCATGGATGGACAGCAGCAGCTGCGGTGCCTGTTCCCTCGCACGGGCGGCACGTTCTGACGGAGTGGCCGTCTGCTCAAAATCATCCCGGGTCTGCAGCGGGATGTAGTTCGGGTCTGCCGTCAGCCATTGCAGCAGCACCGAAGCCGTTTCTGCGGTCACATCTTTTTCCACGAGAACGCCCTGCGCCCCGGGGTCTGCTCCCCCATGCCCGGCATCGACCACGACCCGATACGGCGGCTCCCCCACCTGCGGCCGGAATTCCCCAGCGGAAACCTGTTCTGCTTCCAGCTGCGGCAGAATGTCCTGCACGGATTCCAGCCACAGATACGCACCAAAGCAAATCCCGGCCAGACAAAGACAACCGGCACAAAACGAAAGGAAGGGATGCCGCTGCTTACGGCAGGAACGCTTTCGGGCGGTCCTGCGGGTTCTGGAATGTCTGCCTGCCATGGTACGTTTTCCCTCCTGTACGCTGCTGCATCCTTGACGCTTGACCTGAAAACAGATACGAATTTCCGGGGCTGTTTCCTGCACCGTATGCAAAAGACCGTCTGCAGGAATACAGACGGTCTTTTGCATACAGGATCACTTCAGTTCAACAACCGTTACGCCGCTTTCGCCTTCGCCGTAGCGTCCCAAGCGGAAACTTTTGACCATCCGATTGCCGCGCAGATGTTTATGGATCGCGGTGCGCAGAGCACCCGTTCCGTTGCCATGGATCAGATAAACGACCGTCTGGCCGTTCAAAAGGGCGCGGTCAATGAAGGAGTCCACTTCCGGCAGTGCTTCGTCCACGGTCAGACCCAGCAGATTGCACTCCATCTTGGCCGAACGCTGCACCCGCTCTACCCTGCCGTTGGGCCGGTTGGCGTCGCCGGTCAGGCGGGAATACCGCTGCTGTGCTTTGGTCTGGGGTTTCTTCTCCTTGACCAGCTTTTCCGGCTGCTTCAGGCCGCTCAGCGGCACTTTGGTCTTGATGATGCCGGCTCGTACCAGAACATCGCCATTTTTATCCGGCAGCGCCAGCACCGCTGCCAGCTGATTCAGCTCGGCAATGCAGACCTCCTGCCCGACCTTGACTTCCTTCAGCGGCACGAACTCCTTGACCGGATTGTGCACGACTTCCGTGCCCATGAACAGTTTTTCCAATTCTTTTTTGGCGATCTCGCGGGCACGCTGTGCTTTCTGCTGGGTGCTCATGCGCTCGTCCTTCTGCAGCTGACGCAGTTCATCGGTCAGTGCATAAGCCTGGCTTTCCACCTGCTGTGCCAGGGTGCGGGCTTTGGCGCGGGCTGCCTCCAGCTCATTTTCGCCCTGCTGGATCAGCTCATCGCGCTTTTTCCGGGCAGCTTCCAGCTGGTGCGAAGCTTCATTCTTCAGCGCTTCCACCTCATTCTGGCTTTCCTTCAGCTGCAGCTTCAGATCGTCCAGCTGCCCCAGAACCGCGTCCAGCCGCTTATCCTCCGCCGACAGGTGCTGCTGTGCCGCTTCAATGACCCGTTCCGGGATGCCAAGCTTCTCGCTGATGAGGAACGCATTGGATTTGCCCGGCACGCCAACGCTCAGCTTGTAGGTCGGACGCAGTGTTTCCAGGTCAAATTCACAGCTTGCGTTGACAACGCCCTTGGTCTCCAGCGCAAATACTTTCAGTTCGGCATAGTGCGTGGTGGCCATCAGCAGAACGCCGCGGCGGCGCAGTTCTTCGATGATGGCCACGGCCAGTGCCGCACCTTCGGCAGGATCCGTACCGGCTCCCAGCTCGTCCAGCAGCACAAGGGTGTGCGGCATTGCCAGTTCCAGAATGCCGGTGATCTTTTTCATATGACCGGAGAAGGTGGAAAGGCTCTGCTCAATGCTCTGTTCATCGCCGATGTCCACCAGGAACTCCTCGAAAACGCAGATCTCACTGCGCTCGTCGGCGGGGATCAGAAAACCGCACTGGGCCATAGCGCACAGCAGGCCGGCCGTTTTCAGCGTGACGGTCTTGCCGCCGGTATTCGGGCCGGTGATGATCAGCGAATCGTATTCTCTGCCCAGCGCAATATCGACCGGCACGCACTTTTGGGGATCGATCAGCGGATGCCGGGCACGGATCAGAGAGAAGGAATGGTCTGTGCGCACGGTGGGTTTGAACGCCTTCAGGTCCAGTGCGAGCCGCGCTTTGCCCAGCAGAACATCGATGTCCAGCATGGACTGATAGCTGTACTGGAACTGCGGCTCAATGGCGGCCACCTGCGCCGTCAGTGCGACCAGAATGCGCTCGATCTCCTGTGCTTCCTGTGCACGGTACTGCAGAATACGGGCATTGGCCTCCACGACCGCCTGCGGCTCCACAAAAACGGTTGCGCCCGTGGACGAAACATCGTGAATGATGCCGCTCACCTCGCTGCGGTATTCGCTCTTGACCGGCACAACGTATCGGCCGTTGCGCATGGAGACCACGCTTTCCTGCAGGTACTTGGAGGTATCCATATTGCGCACCATGCTTTCCAGCCGATCCCGAATGCTGTTCTCGGTGGCACGGATCTTTTTGCGCAGGTCATTCAGGGTGCGGGAAGCTGTATCTGCCATGGTGTCCGGTGCCAGGATCGCGCCGGAGATCTGCTGTTCCAGGCCCGGTTCCGGTGCCAGTGCATAAAACAGGTCATCCGTCGGCAGGGCGTCGTGCTCTGAGGCACCGTACCAGCTGGACAGATTCTGAAAATTCCGCAGAGCGCCTGCCACCATCAGCAGTTCGCCCATGGACAGGACACCGCCTTTTACGGCACGAGCCGCAAGCGCCGGAACGCCCTCGACTCCGCCAAAGCGCGGCGAACCATTTTTGATCAGCAGCGTATTGATGGCATCGGTCTGCTCCAGGGCGTACCGCACCTCATCCGGGTCACACTGCGGCTCCAGCGCCAGCATCTTTTCCCGGGCTTCCTTACAGACACAGCCTTCCGCCGCACGGGCAATGATCTTGTCCAGTTCTAACGTTTTCAAATAGCTTGTTTCCATAGATATCCCTTTTGTTTAAGGCAGCACGCTTTTCAGAAATTCATAGCTTTTCAGCGGCTTATCCAGATGCGTCAGCGCATACTGTTCTGCCGCCAGCGCAAGCTTTTCCAAGCTGCCCATTGAAATCTTGAATGCAAAGATCTTCTTGTCCTCTACAAGGCAGATGTGCCGCAGGGCGTACAAGGCGCCGTGATCCAGATTGCAGGATTTTCCGGCTTTCGCCGCGCAGTCTGCGCACAGCAGATAGCCCTCCTGCACGTCCAGATAAAAGCGCTCCCCTTCGTAGGCGCTGCAGTCCCGGCAGCAGACCAGCTGCGGCATAAAGCCGCAGCCGCTCATGGTCCGCAGTTCAAAGACTGCTTTGATGACCCGCAGATCTGCTTTGTGCTCGCTGATCATATACAGACAGTTCAGCAGGAGCCGAAGTTCCTGCTCGGCTTCCTGCCCGGTCGGGGTCAGCGCTGCTGCCATTTCGGCCAGATACATGGCAAGGCTCATGCCCTCAATGGAAGAGGAAATGCCATGAAAGACGTTTTTGACCGATGCCTCGTAGATCGTATACATATTGCGGCCGGGAGCCAGCGTAAACTCTGAATAGCAAAACAGCCCGCAGGCGCTGAACAGTTTGCTTTTCAGCCGCAGGCTGCTTTTTGCAGAGGCAGAGATCACGCCCAGCCCCGGTGTCAGGATGGTCAGGATCCGGTCCGACTCCTTATAACGTGTCTCTTTCAGGACCAGACCCGGCGTTACAAAGGTATCCATTGCGTTTGTCCCCCACCGGCTGTCTCCATCAGGCCTGCTCAGCGGCTGCCGTTCGTCTGCTTGAAGCCAAAGTTGTTCAGCAGGAATTCGTTGTCCCGCCAGTCCGACTTGACTTTGACCCAGCACTGCAGGTTGACCCGGCAGCCCAGGAACTCCTCGCAGTCGGCACGGGCAGCGCTGGCGATCTTTTTCAGCATAGCGCCGCCCTTTCCGATGACCATCCCCTTGTGGCTTTCCCGCTCGCAGTAAATGTTCACGTCGATGTCGATCAGATCGGTGCCCGGGCGCTCCTTGAAGCGCTCGACGACCACCGCAATGCCATGCGGGATCTCGTCCCGCATGAACAGCAGAGCCTTTTCACGGATCACCTCGGCCACCAGCTCTTTTTCCGGCATATCCGTATAGGCATCGTCATCAAAATAATGCGGGCCTTCCACGGCGTACTGACTCAGGGCATCAAACAGCACCTCACAACCGTCGTTGTCCCGGACGCTGATGGTGTAAATGGCATCGAACACGCCCAGGGCCTTCAGTTCATCTTTGCGGGCGTCCAGATCGGCAGGCTCCTTGACCAGGTCGGTCTTGTTGATGACCGCAATGGCCGGGCCGCCGCTGCTGCGGAGCATCTCCACCAGCACCATCTCGGATTCATTCAGGGCACCGTAAGGCTCAAACAGCATCATGGACACATCCACATCCGCAATGGAATCGCTGGCGGTCTTGTCCATCCGCTTTCCCAGCTTGTTGCGGGCCTTGTGCACACCGGGGGTGTCCAGCAGAACATACTGCAGCGTTCCCCGGGTGATCACGCCCGTGATGCGGGTGCGGGTGGTCTGAGGCTTGGAGGTGACAATGGCCACCTTTTCACCGACCAGCAGATTGGTCAGGCTGGATTTCCCCACATTGGGGCGGCCAATGACCGCAACAAAAACCGAAGACGTATCATAATGACCCTGAATGGGTGTAGCGTTACTCAAAATCAAACTCCTGTCTGTTCATGCGGGATCCGCAGAGTGAATGAAAAGCGTTCCGGTTTACTCGGTGTAGCTGACGGTACGGGGCAGACCCAGCTGCAGCAGCACAGCCTCTTCCTTTTCCCGCATCCGCATGGCTTCCAGCCCGCCGTTCTCATGGTCGTAGCCCAGCAGGTGCAGCATGGAATGCACGGTCAGGAACGCCACTTCCCGCTGCAGCGGGTGACCATACAGGTTAGCCTGCTCCAATGCACGCTCCATGCTGATGACGATATCGCCCAGCATTTTGCAGCCGTTGTTTTCGTCGACGTCATACTGACCGTCCACCCCGAGAGGAAAGCTCAGCACATCGGTGGGCATGGGCTTGTTGCGGTACTGATTGTTCAGCTCCGCGATGGCAGCGTTATCCACAAAGGTCACGCTGATTTCTGCCGGAGCATCAAAGTGCTCGTATTCCAGCACAGCGTTGCAGGCGCGGCGGATCAGAATGCGCAGTCCGGAAGGAACCTTGACTGCTTTCTGCGAATTGGTGATCAAAACTTTATTGGACATAAATGTCCGCTCCTTTCTGTTTATACTGTCTTGGGTCGGAAGGGCTGTTTTCAGCCGCGGAAGTCTTATCCTTTGTTCGGGTGCGCCGCCTTTTCATAGGCCTTGATGATCTCCTGCACCAGGCGGTGGCGCACAACATCTTTTTCCGTAAAATAGCACTGTGCAATGCCATGGACATCCTTCAGGACGTTCAGCGCGTCCACCAAGCCGCTGCGGGTACGCTCCGGCAGGTCGATCTGGGTCACATCGCCGGTCACAACGACCTTGGAGCCGACGCCCATGCGGGTCAGGAACATTTTCATCTGCTCCGGCGTCGTATTCTGGGCTTCGTCCAGGATGATAAAGGAATCATCCAGGGTGCGCCCGCGCATATAAGCCAGCGGGGCCACTTCGATGATCTGTTTTTCCACCAGCCGTTCATAGGTTTCGGCCCCCAGCATATCAAACAGGCCATCATACAGCGGACGCAGGTATGGATCCACCTTCTGCTGCAGGTCACCGGGCAGGAAGCCCAGCTTCTCCCCCGCTTCCACTGCCGGCCGGGTCAGCACGATGCGGGAAACATCCTTCGCCTTGAACGCTTTTACTGCCATGGCAACAGCCAGATAGGTCTTGCCGGTACCCGCCGGGCCGACGCCAAAGGTGATGGCGTTGTTCCGGATGGCGTTCAGATACTCTTTCTGTCCCAGCGTTTTCGGGCGGATGGGGCGTCCCTTGACGGTAACGGTCACGAAATCTTCGGTCAGTTCCCGGACCCGCTTTTCGGCCCCGTCCCGCGCAAGACTGATGCAGTAGCCGACCGTCTGATCCTCCAGCGGGGTATGATTCTCCATCAGAAGGAGCATTCCCTCTACGGCACGCGCTGCCGCCGCCACGTTGGCCGCGTCTCCGGAAAGGCGAAGCTGTGTTCCCCGGCAGACTGCTGTGACCGAAAATTCCTTTTCCAAGAGCCGGATGTTCCGGTCACAGTTGCCAAAAACTGCCGCTGCAACTTCTACGCTGTCCAGTTCGATGTTCTTTTCCGCCATGTGGCCCTCCTGATCACAAAATTTGATAGCTATATTGTACCACCAAAATCCGCAGAAGAAAACTATGAAAACTGCACAAAATATTTTCCCCGGTTCCATCGCTTTTCCCATACTATGGAGCAATCGTTTCAAATCGGAGGGTTCTCTTTTCGCAACGGACGATTTCTGAAAATGTTTCGGGCAGAACGCGCTTGACAAAGTATATCGTTGTGCGATATACTTGCATCACGATATATCGGACGTCGATATAAAGATTCTCGATAGAATGGAGGGCTTTCCTTTGGCTGAAAGCATGGCACTGACCGAATCGACCTATTACATCCTGCTTTCCCTGTATCATCCGCAGCATGGCTACGGCATCATGCAGCAGACCGAACAGCTTTCCGGCGGACGGGTGCGCCTTGCCGCCGGGACCTTGTACGGTGCCCTGAACTCCCTGTGTGAAAAGGGATGGATCCGTCCCCTGCCTGCAGAACAGGGCAGCCGCAAAAAAGAGTATCAGCTGACCGCAGAAGGTCTGCACGTTTTAAAGCAGGAACTGGCCCGTTTGCAGCAGCTGGTCGCAAACGGTGAAAGCATTTTGAAGGAGGAATTCTCATGATCGAACGAAAAACGATCCACAAGCGGTTTTGGGTCTGGGACTTTGAAAAGGAAGAGCGCTGGCTGAACGAAATGGCCCTGGATGGCTGGGCGCTGGAAAATGCCGGCTTTTGCCGCTATACCTTCGTGCGCTGTGAGCCGGGCGAATACATCATTCGCATTCAGATGAACAAGGACGCCGATTACCGCAGTTTTGTAGAGGGCCTAGGGGCCGAATACGTCGGCGGCTGTGTCAACTGGGCTTATTTCCGGCGCAAGGCTGAGCTGGGGCCCTTTGACCTGTTCTCGGACATCGACTCCCGCATCAAGCATCTGGACCGCATCGGCAAAATGCTATGGCTGCTCTGCCTTGCCAACCTGCTCATCGGCGTCACCAACCTGATGAACGGCCGGACGATCTCCATCCTGAACCTGCTGTGTGCGGCCGTCCTTTCTTACGGCCTGGGCCGCATCCACGGCAAAAAGGAAGCGCTGGAAACCGAACGGCTTTTGCACGAATGAGCGTATCATTCTGTTGTCAAGTGCTGTTTTGGAGAAAAAGGCACGGAATCTTTGGGCAAAACAGCAATGGCCAAACCTCCTTCTGCGTGCTACAATAGCAAGCGTTGTGTGCTTCGGCAGCAGCTTCTAAAACAGTTGAAGGAGAATGAACGATGGAACAATGCTATCTGATGCCCGGACAGGAACGCTGCGAACGTTTTAAGGATGCCAACGGAATCTCCCGTGTTCATTATTCTTACCGCTCCCTGCATGGCGCATTTTTCGACTGCGAGAGCCGCAGTCTGGAAGAGGCACAGCGTCTGTGCGAGGACTGGCTGGTGGGGCAGGATCGCTGCTACCGCAACTGAATCTTCTATCTAAAACAGAAAATCATCTGCAGCAAACTTTCTCTGGACGTTGAACGTTGAGAAGCTGTTGCAGATGATTTTTTTGTTTTGCGGTCAGCGGCCTTTTTCACTTCCACAATTGGGCGCAGACTAGCTCCAGTACACTGCCGGCGATGCAGCGTGCCTTATCCGAGATGAGGAAACAGTTGGAAAGCTCTTCTTTGCGGGGGTCCACGTCGGCCACCTTGAAGCCGGGTGTGACCGGGTAGCCGCTACGCAGAAGACCCCGGAGGATGCCGGTGATCTGCGTGGTCACCGGTGTGATCGTCCCGTCTGCGCCCTCGATCTGCGCAATGAGTTCCCCGGCTTCCACGATGTCGCCGATGCGGTGCAGATCCACAAAGGTGCCTGCCGCCGCCGCATGGATGACCCGTTCTCTGCCGTAGCCGCCGATGACGCCCGGAATGCCCGTATTCGGGATAGCGGCACCTTCCCGGAGGATGCGTCCCAGACGGTGGCCGCGCTTGGTCTCCACGACCACATCCACATCCTGCCCGGCGGTAAAGCCCGGGCCGAGTGCAATGGTCAGCGGAGCCATGTCCCGCGCAGTGCCAAGGTTGCGCTTTGCAAGGATGGCGTCCACGAGCACGTCCGGCTTTGCCTGTGCAATGCAGCTTCCCGCCGGATCCACCAGAACCGGCACGGCGTTTTCTGCCCAGACCGCCTCTGCCTGAGCAAACGAATCGATGCGGACTGCCTTCAGGCCCTCCACAACGGTTTCTCCTTCATAGACGGCTTCACACAGAGAGACCTGCCGCCGGATGGCCGCCGGGTGTTCCGTTTCCAGAACCAGGACCCGCAGCCCGGCGGACCACAGGCGGTGAATGGTGCCGGTGGCGAGGTCGCCGCCGCCGCGCACAAGGATCAGCGCATCGTTCTTCATCCGTTGTTCTCCTCTTCTGCCGGGAGCAGCTGAAGCAGTACCTCCATGGATCCTCCGCAGGCAGCGATGGCGGCATCGTCATTTGTGCCGTCTGCCGCAAAGTGCAGGATCTGCAGAGCAGGCTTTTTCCCGGCGAGCATTTCCTTGGCAGCAAGGATCACATGGTATTCCATAATGCCGCCGCCCACGCTTCCGACGACCTGGTTTTCCGCAGAAATCAACATTTTGGTGCCCACTTCGCGGGGGACTGAGCCATGCCGTGCCGTGATGGTCGCCAGCACCGCCGGGATGTTCTGTGCAGCATTTTTTTCCATCGCATCCAGGATCACGGACACAAAGCCCTCGCTCTGCCGGCGGGAATTCTTGACCTGGATCAGTTCTGCCAGAATGGATACTGCGATCTCTTCTGCCGACTGCGACCCGATGGACAGCCCGATGGGGGCATGAAGTGCCTCCACACGCTCCGCATCCAGACCTGCGTCCAACAACTGACGGCGGACCAGAGCGGAACGCCCCCGGCTTCCCATCATGCCAACGTATGCGGCCGGTTTGTGCAGGATCTGCTCCAGACAGGCCACGTCATAGGAATGCGCCCGCGTCACGACCACAAAGTATGTCTCTGTTCCGCCGGGAACCCGCTGCAATGCCCATTCAAACGGCTGATCGATCACCTCATCCGCGCCGGCCTGCTGCATCGGCAGCGCGTACTGCGGCCGGTCTTCCAGCGCCAGGACCTGCAGCCCCAGAAACTTTGCCAGCCGGACAACGGCAAGCCCCACATGACCGCCGCCGCAGACAACGATCTGCGGTGCAGCCCCAAACCGCTCGGCAAACGCTTTCGTGCCCGAAAGCTCCAGAAAGCCGGTGGCGGTATGGTTCCGCAGTGCATACAGCGCAACGGGATCCAGTTTCTTGGTACCGGTCTGCCATACGACCTTTTCTTCGCTCAGCAGGAACTGCTGTCCGGCGTCCGCGCCGTCCACAAGCGTTGCCAGCATACATTCGCCCTGCGGCAGCGTTTCCTGCAGAACTTTATAAAAAGGGGTCTGTTTCATTACAACTTCTCCTGTATTGCTCATTGTTCCACTGAAGTGACCGCATCAAAGGCTGACCGCTCCAGCTTTTCCTGCCAAGCCGCCCAATCCTCCGGCAGCATCCGCCAGGCAAGGCCGCATCCGGCAGAGATCTCCCGGGGCAGCGGGATCAGCCGCCCCGGGATTCCGGCGGCCAGACAGTGCTTTTCCCAGGCCATGGCTTCCGCTGTTGTTCGGAAGGACAGCACCTGATAGGTTCGTTTGTTCCGCATGGGTTCAGACCTCCTGTGCCAGTTCCCGCACCGCCGCCGCGGCCTGCCGCACTTCCTCCGCGGTATTCGTGTGAGAAAAGCTGAACCGGACGGTCCCCTGTTCCACTGTACCGAGGGCTTTGTGCATCAAGGGAGCGCAGTGCGCCCCCGCCCGCACGCAGATGCCGTGATCTTCCCACAGGATGTCGGCAATGCGGGCGGAATCTTCGTTCCGGATGTTGAGGGAAACAATGGGTGCCCGTGCAGGGCAGTCCATGTCTCCGTAGACCGTTACGCCGGGCACCGTGCACACTTCCTCATAGAACTGCCGCGCAAGGGCGGCTTCTTCTGCAGCCAGCTCTTCCACGCCGTGTTCCAGGATCCACCGCACCCCGGCCCCCAGCCCGGCAATGCCCGGGACGTTGAGGGTCCCGGCTTCCAGTGCGGTGGGCATCCGGGAGGGATGCTCCCGGTCAAAACTCTGCACGCCGCTGCCGCCTACCACCAGCGGGGCAACGGTCAGGCCGGGCCGTACATACAAGCCGCCGGTGCCCTGCGGGCCAAGCAGCGCCTTGTGTCCGGTAAAGCACAGCACATCGATGCCAAGCTTCTGCACATCGATCGGCTGTGCCCCGGCCGTCTGGGATGCATCCACGATCAGAAGCAGCCCATACCGCTTTGCAAATTCCGAGGCTTCCGCAAGGCAGCCGCCGTTTCCCGTCACATTGGAGGCCGCTGTCACAACGAGTGCTTTTGTATTCGGCCACAGGAACTGCTCCCACTGCTGCCAGTGGAGCCGTGCCTTCTCCTGTACCTCCGTGAAATCAAGGAAGGCGCCTGCGCGCTGCAGGCGGTACAGCGGACGCAGAACCGAATTGTGCTCGCAGACCGTGGTAATGATATGATCTTTCGGGTTCAGCAGGCCCTGCAGGGCAATGTTCAGCGCTTCGGTAGCATTGGCTGTAAAGGCAATGCAGGAAGGATCCGGTGCATGGAACAGTTCCGCCAGTGTCTCCCGGGCAGCATAGACCAGCCGTGCCGCGTGCAGGGTGGGTTCGTGCGCCCCGCGCCCGGGGTTGCCCGCCGTGCGCAGGGCATCCACCATGGCCTGCTCCACCTGCGGCGGCTTGCGCAGAGTGGTGGCCGCGTTGTCCAGGTAGATCACGGCTTGACCACGTTCCCGGCCTGGGTCAGCTTTTCTGCAATGACGTACATATTGGTCACGCCGCCAACAGCCAGCTTCTCGGTCAGGCCGTAGTAGTTCAGGCAGGTGCCGCAGGTCAGGATCTCCACACCCTCGGCTTCCAGGGTCTTCAGGTCCTCCAGCATGGGGGAGCCTTCACAAGTCAGGGACGCGCCGCCGTTGTAGAACAGCACCGTCCTGGGCAGCTGGTCCTGCTGGGTCAGCGCAAACACAAAGGCCTTGAGCAGAGTCTTGCCCAGTTCCTCGGCACCAACGCCCATCTGGTTGGAGCCGATGGCCACCACGGTGTCGGTGCGGGTGTCCGGTGCGCAGACAGCGGGGACCGGGGTTTCCGCAGCGGCATCGCCCACGGTCAGCACGACCCGGTATTCCTGCGCAGCGCGCTTTTCGGCGCGGGAAGCATAGCCCTTCTGCTGGGCCATCTTGGTCAGGTTCTGCACGGCGATCTCATTGTCCACCAGCACTTCCACCTGGCCTGCGCCGTTCAGCTCCTTGATCGCGTTTTTTGCCTTGACAACAGGCAGCGGGCAGGCATCCCCGCGTGCATCAACAGTTACCATCATCGTTTTGTTCTCCTTTATATTTTATATTTAATAGGTTACGGTGATTTCCGGCTCCGCTTTGGGCCGGATCTCCCCGACGATCCTGGCCGGAAGCCCGGCCGTCTGCAATTTGGCTTCCAGTGCTTCGGCCTCCGCCGGGGCAACGGCCAGCAGCAGACCGCCGGAGGTCTGCGGGTCGAACAGCACCTCTTCCATCGCAAAGGGCACGCCCTCGAACCGGACGAACGGCCCGGTGTGGTTGCGGTTTCGCTGTCCGGCAGCGGTATACAGGCAGTCGTCCGCCGCCTGCTCCGCGCCCGGAAGCACCGGCACCGCCTTTGCGTCAATGATGCAGGACAGTTTGCCGCCCATCATTTCATGCAGGTGGCCCAAAAAGCTGAAGCCGGTCACATCGGTGGCGGCATGGACGGTATACTTCCGGCTGATCTCCGCCGCCGTTTTGTTCAGGGTCGTCATGGAAGCGATGGCTCCGGCCAGATGTTCCGGGGCAGCTTCCCCTACCCGGTTGGCCGTGCAGAGCAGGCCCACGCCCAGCGCCTTGGTCAGAATGAGCTTGTCGCCCGGCTGTCCGGCATCGTTGGTGTAGAGGTGGTGCGGATCCACCAGACCGGTCACCGAAAGGCCGTACTTGACCCCGGTGTCCGCGATGGAATGGCCCCCGGCCAGGATGCCCCCGGCCTCGGCGACCTTCTCCGCGCCGCCGCGCAGGATCTCGCCCAGTACATTCAGGTCCATATTTTCCGGGAAGCAGACCAGATTCAGGGCTGTTTTGACCTCGCCGCCCATGGCGTACACATCGCTCAGGGCGTTGGCCGCGGCGATCTGGCCAAAGGTATAAGGGTCGTCCACCATAGGCGGAAAAAAGTCCACCGTCTGCACCAGCGCCAGGTTCTCTGTGACCTGGTACACGGCGGCATCGTCCCGGCTGTCGTAGCCTACCAGAAGGTTCGGGTCCTGTTCGCCCCGGGGCAGCTTTTCCAGAATGCGGCTCAGCACCCCGGCTCCCAGCTTGGCAGTGCATCCGCCGCCGGTGCAGAATACGATTTTTTCGTCTTTGCTCATGCGCGTTCTCCTTCGTCAAAATGGGTCAGGACGCCGCGCACCCGATCTTGTTCCCACAAAATCTTGAGTGACTGCTTCCCAAGCAGTGTGCGTTCCGGCGTATCGGCCTGGTTCAGCACAACGCCAAACGCGCGGGTTCCGACTCCCTTGCGCCCGCCCTGTCCGCAGGCCAGCAAGCGGGCCAGCAGGTCCGGGGTCAGGCAGGTCTCCGGCGGAACGCCCAGCAAAGCGCAGGCCAGTTCCGTCCGGAAACAGCACTCCTGCAAAGGACGGCCCAAGGCCGACAACCCGGCAACTGCCTGCACGATGTCGCTTTCCGGAAGAAGCACCGGTTCGTGCGCCGCCGGGACTTTGCAGGGCAGGCGCTTGGCCCCGTCCGCTTCCAGAAAGACCGCATCGGCCTGGTTCATCCAAATTTTCAGCTGTGCCTCCGGCGGCATGGTCATCTTGCCCTGCGAGGCCGGAGTCCCGACCACCGCATAGCTTCCCTGCGCCCAAAGCGCCTGCACCTGCGCATCCGTCTGTGCCCAGGTCCCGTTCTGCGGGCACTGGATGTGGGTGGTGGTGGACACCAGCACCCGCCAGCCCTTCCGGGCGCAGTGGGACGCCATGGCGTACAGCAGGGTCGTCTTTCCGCCGCCGCCCACCAGCGAGACTACATGGCCTTTTTCGGCCAGAAACGGGAACTCCTTCTCCGTGATCATTTCTGCTGTTCCGCCACGGCCATGGCGATCTGTTCTGGTGTGATGGGCAGCTCATAGAACCGGGTGCCGATGGCGTTGTAGATGGCGTCCGAAATGGAGGGCAGCGGCGTGTTAATGACGATCTCGCCGATGGACTTTGCACCGAAGGGGCCGTTCGGTTCGTAGCTGTTCTCAAACTCCACGTTGATCCTGCCCACATCGGTGCGGGCGGGGATCTTATACTGGAAGAGGGAGTTTTCCTCCGGATAGCCCTTTTTGTCGTAGGTGATGTTCTCGGTCAGAGTCATGCCGATGCCCTGCAGCAAGCCGCCCTCGGCCTGCACGCGGGTCAGGTTCGGGTTGATGGGGGTGCCGCAGTCCACGCAGGCGTCAAACTCCAGCAGCTTCACCTCGCCGGTCTCGGTGTCCACTTCCACCTCGGCGGCACCGGCCATATACGGCGGAGGCGACAAGGGAGAGGTGTGGGTCTCGGTGGCTTCCAGCGGGACCATATGACCGAACTGGGACGCATAGGCCACCTCGGACAAGCTGACCTTTTTCGTCGGGTCGGCGCTCAAAAAGACCTCTTTGCCGTCGAACTCCACGGCATCCGCCGGGCAGTGCAGCAATTCTGCGCCCAATTTGCAGATCTGTTCCCGCAGCTTCAGGGCACACTTCTCGGTGGCCTTGCCGGTGACGTAGGTGGTGCTGGACGCATAGGAGCCGGAATCGTAGGGGGAAGTGTCGGTGTCAGCACCAAAAACTGTGATGTTGTCCAGCGGGCAGTCCAGCACTTCTGCCGCGATCTGCGCCAGGGTGGTGTCACAGCCGGTGCCCATGTCGGCGGCACCGATCAGCAGAGTGTAGAACCCGTCATCGTTCAGCTTCAGGGTGGCACTGCCCACGTCCATGCCGGAAATGCCGGAACCCTGCATCGCCATGCCCATGCCGACGGCCCGCACCTTGCCGTTGCCCATATCGCGGGCCGGGTACTTGTGCTCCCAGTCGATCATTTCCCGCACCTTGACCAGGCACCGGTCCAGCGCACAGCTGGTGTTGACCTCTCCATAGTAGGCGGGCATCACGTCGCCCTCCTGCACGGTGTTCTTCAGGCGCAGTGCAAAGGGGTCCATGTTCAGCTTATGAGCCAGCTCATTGACGGCGGATTCCACCGCGAACAGACCCTGGGTCGCGCCGTAGCCGCGGTAGGCACCGGCGGACATATGGTTCGTGTAGACCACATCGCTGACGAAGCGGAAGGCTTCCGCCTTGCCGTACAGCGGGATGGACTTATGGCCGGACAGGCCCACGGTGGTGGGGCCGTGTTCGCCGTAAGCACCCGTGTTGGACAGGGTGTACAGGTCGATGCCCTTCACGATGCCGTCCCTGGTGGCGCCCAGACGGACGTGCATCTCCATCTCGTGGCGGGGCGAAGAAGCGATCTGGCTCTCCACCCGGCTGAAGATGATCTTGGAGGGCTTTTTGGTCTTCCAGGTCACGAACGCCGGGTAAACCTCGCTGACCGCCGTCTGCTTGGCACCAAAGCCGCCGCCAATGCGGGGCTTGGACACCCGCACCATGGTCTTGGGGATGTGCAGGGCGTTGGCGATGTTGCGGCGGGCATGGAAGACGATCTGGGTAGAGCTGAGGACGTTCAGCCGCCCGTAGGTGTCAATGGAACAATAGGTGCGGAAGGTCTCCATCATGGCCTGCTGGCAGGCTTTGGTGTGATACACATGGTCAATGACCACGTCACAGCCTGCCAGCACCGCGTCGATGTCGCCGGAGCCGCACTCGTCGTGAGCGCAGAGGTTGCGCTTGTTGTCCGCGCCCACCGGGCACAGGCTCTCCCAGTTATCCTCCGGGTGCACCAGAATGGGGTTGTCCTTGGCGGTGTGGTAGTCCAGCACCGGCTCCAGCACCTCGTACTCCACCTTGATGAGCTTCAGGGCCTTGTCCACGCACTTGTCATCCTTACCGGCCACGATGGCCACCACGTCGCCCACAAAGCGGACATGGCGGTCAATGACCAGGCGGTCCCGGGGGCTGGCCTCGGGGTAGGTCTGACCGGCCTCGGTGTAGCGGGGCGCGTCCTGCGGCACATCTTCCCAGGTGTAAATGGCTTCAATGCCGGGCACCTTTTTTGCCACGGTGGTGTTGATGGTCTTGACCATGGCGTTGGCGTGAGGGGACCGCAGCAGTTTGACGATGAGGCAGTCCTGCGGGATCACATCATCCATGTAGACCGGCTGGCCGGTGACCAGCTGCATGGCGTCCTTTTTGCGGAACGGTTTGTTGATGGTATTCATTCAGCGGCCTCCTTCTGCTTTTTCCAGGCCAGAAAGTTCAGGATGCCGCGCAGCTGGCCTTCGTAGCCGGAGCAGCGGCAGAGGTTGCCCGAAAGGTATTCCTTGATCTCCTCCACGGAGGGATTCGGATTTTCCCGGAACAGGGCCAGGGCGTTCATGATGAAGCCCGGGTTGCAGAAGCCGCACTGCTCGGCACCCTGGTCGGCAATGAACCCGCCGAACTCTGCGGCTTCAGTCTGCAAGCCTTCCAGCGTGGTGACCTTATGGCCGCTGGCGCGGACCGCCAGCACCGAGCAGGACAGCACGGGATTGTCATCCAGAAAAACGGTGCAAAGGCCGCAGTTGGACGTCTCACAGCCGCGCTTGACGCTCTTGCAGCCCTGTGCGCGGACGAAATCAATGAGCAGGGTATCCGGGGCCACGTCAGCGGACACCCGGGTCCCATTCAAGGTCAGTGTGATCTGCATTTATGCTTCCTCCTGTGTGGTACGAGCTTCCAGTTCCAGCACCGCGCGTTTGACCAGAACGCCGGTCAGGTGGCGGCGGTACTCTGCACTGCCGCGCAGATTGGAGCCGGTCTGCACCTGTTCTTTCACCTGGGCGGACAGCGCCTTGGCTTTTTCAGCGGCGGGCAGGGCCGCGTCTGCTTCCGGCGTGAACAGCACTGCCCGGAGCGGACGTGCGCCGATGGCAAACCGGTAGCTGCCGTCGGCGGTCCGGGCGGCGGCGCAGGTCAGCACCGGAATATCGGTCTGGCTGTTGCGCACCGACTGGTAATGGTACTCCGCCGGGACTTTTTTCACGATCAGGCGCACCAGAATGTCCCGGTCGTAGGGGCGCTGGGCGTACTCGGTCAGCGGCACGATGCCGCCCTTGTACAGCTCCACCGAGCAGTCCATGGGCAAAAACAGGGTGAGCACATCGGAGAACCCGAACCGGCTGTAGATGCTGCCGCCCACGGTGGCCAGGTTGCGCAGCTGCACGCCCACGATGTGGCGCAAAGCCTCCTTCACGGCACCGTGTGTGTAGGCATCCAGGCCGGGGTGCTCTTCCAGCTGGCGCAGGGTCACCATGGCCCCGATGGAAAAGGCGTCCTCGGTCTCTTCGATGGTGTCCAGCCCCAGGCCGGACAAATCGATGGCCGTGCCGACGTTGATGGTCTCCATCTTGAGCCAAATCATGCCGCCCAGCACGCGGTTGGGCTTTTTCTGGTTCAGCTGCCAGGCCTCTTCCAGACTTTCCGCCCGTTTATAATCTCGGATCGTCATCATAATGCGGGTTCCTCTCTTTTTATTATTTGCTCTTTTATTCTAGCACAGACACGGATTGTGTTTCAATTGCAGAATGCGGTATAATAGGAGAAAATTTGCATCCGAAGGAGTGCTTCTTTCATGGAAAACCCCAAGCCCATCGGCTGTGTCATCATGGCCTCCGGTCTGAGCCGCCGGTTCGGCTCCAACAAACTTGCGGCCCCGTTCTGCGGGCAGCCCCTGCTCTGCCGGGCCTTTTCCATCACGGACACGCCCCTGCTGGCTGCACGCATCGTGGTGACCCGCTCGGCGGAGGTGCAGGAACTTTGCCGGGCACACGGCATCCCGGTGCTGCTGCACAGCCTGCCCGGCCGCAATGATACGGTGCGGCTGGGGCTGACAGCCCTGCGGGCACAGCACCCTGGTCTGGCAGGCTGCATCTTTCTGCCCGGAGATCAGCCGCTGCTGCGGCGGGAAACACTGGAGCGGCTGATCTGTGCTTTTGGAGCCGTTGGGCAAAAAGAAACAGAACGGGAGATCTTCCGCCCTGGGTACTGGCCGGAACACGACCAGAATCCCGTTGTAGGAAGTCCCGTTCTGTTTGGAAGCGGCTATTTTGCCGAGCTGTGCGCTCTGCCGGAAGGCAAAGGCGGAAATGTCCTTCTCCGGAACCACCCGGAACATCTTCATGTCCTGCCCATTGCAGACCCTGCGGAACTGCTGGATGCAGACACCCCCGATGCACTGGCCCGGCTGGAACGCCTTGCCCAATAACGCTTAGTCTGCCTGATCGTTCTTGGGCAGCAGCACATTCAGCAGGATGGCGACAAAAGCAGCCGGAACGATGCCGGACTCGCCGCAGATGAGCTGGAAGGCCTGGGGTGCGTTGGCCAGGATGCCGCTGTTGGCACCCATGCCGTAGCCCACGCCCAGTGCCACCGACACGATGGTCAGGTTGCGCGGGGTCATCGGGTTCTTGGTGATGAGCTGAATGCCGCTGACCACGATGGACGAGAACATCATAACGGCCGCGCCGCCCAGAACGGCCTGCGGCATGATGGAGATCAGGGCGCCCAGCTTGGGGATCAGGCCGCAGAGGATCAGGAAGATGGCACCGGAAGCCAGCGCCATGCGGTTGACCACCTTGGTCATGGCCACCAGACCCACGTTCTGACTGAAGGAGGTGTTGGGCAGCACGCCGAACAGGGCCGCAAAAGAGGACCCCAGACCGTCGCAGATGACGCCGCCGGACAGTTCCTTGTCGGTGGGTTCGCGTTCCATGCCGCCCTCCATGACGCCGGAGATGTCGCCCACCGTCTCCACGGCCGTGACGATGAACATGATCAGCACGGGCAGGATGGCACGCATATCAAATACGACCTTGACCGGCATCAGCTTGGGGATGGCGAACCAGGAAGCCTGCGCCACCTTATCCCAGTTGAGCACCCAGGCCTTGGTGAACTCCACACCGTCGGCGGTGACGCCGGTGGTGGGCAGCACAAAGCCCATGATAAAAGCTGCCAGATAACCGGCCAGAATGCCGATGAGGATGGCGGAAGAGCTGAGGAAGCCGGTGGTCCAGTGCTTGAAGAACAGGATCACTACCAGCACGAACAGGGCCAGCAGCAGGTTTTCCATGGAGCCGAAGTCCTTGGCGCTGTTGCCGCCGCCGAAGGAATTGATGCCCACCGAGATCAGGGACAGACCGATGGACAGCACCACGGTGCCGGTGACCACCGGCGGGAAAAACTTGCGCAGCGGCTTCAGGAAGAAGCCCAGCACGCACTCAAAGATGCCGCCGATGAGGGATGCGCCCATGATGGCGCCATAGGCCAGCACGCCGCCGCCCATGCTGCCGACAACACTGTTGAACACGCCGATGAAACCGGAGCTGGTGCCCATGATGATGGGCACCCCGCCGCCGACGGGTCCGATGGTGAACAGCTGCACCAGAGTGACCACACCGGCCACGAACATGGCGCTCTGCAGCAGGGTGACCTGCAGGTCTGCAAACTCCCCGCCCGCAATGCCGCAGGCGCTGGTGATGATCAGCAGCGGGGTCAGGTTGCCCACGAACATGGCGCAGATGTGCTGCAAGCCCAGGGGGATGGCCTGCTTCAGAGACATCTTGGCATCAAATTGATAGGCCGCTTGTTCCAGCTTGACTTCCTTCAAATGTTCCACTCTCCTCCGTTTTGACACGTTTCGATTTTTTTCGGATGCTTTGCAAAAAAGCGGATTCATTATAGCAAAGTTGGAAATTGTTGTAAATTAAGTATGACTTTTCCGTGAACGTGTTTGCCCCGCCAACCTGCAGTGTTTCTGGGGCAGATACAGCCAAAAGCAGGGGCCTGCGCCCGGGTCCGCCGTTTTTTCGCGGCCCGTTTCGCGCAGAATCCCCTGCTTTTTCGGCTGCATCGCTCCGTTTTTTGTGCGATACAGAAATTTTACAATTGTTTTCGGTGTCCGGGCACTTTTACCAGTTTCTTCCACCAAAGCCGGGTCAGCGGGCATCCTCGCCGATGTAAACAAAGCGCGGCTGGGTCTTGCCGTCCCGGGTGACCAGCTCATTCCACATGGACACCGGGCGCACCCACAGACCGCCCTCGCCGTACAGCGGCCGGTAGACCACCAGTTCCTCTTCGGTCTCACTGTGGCGTGCTACGCCCAGCACCTCGTATTCGTTGCCCTTGAAATGCCGGTAGCGGCCCGGCCGGATGGTCTCATGCATTTTAATTTTCTCCTTCTCTTGTACGCAGGCCGTAATCCTGCAGACACTGCCGGATGCCCTGCTGGGTGGATGCAAACGCGATGCCGGATGCTTCTGCCTTCGCACCGTCCATGACCAGATTGCGTGTCCAGTCTGCCGGTTCGATGTCCACCCGGACGCCCAGTGCTTCTGCAAACTGCTGTGCCGTGCGCACCATATCTTCCGCGTTGCCGCTGCCAAAGTTGTACACACCGCCGGGCAGCTCCACCGCCTTTTGCAGGTTCGCAATAACGGCGCGCACATAAGTCACGCCCCGGTGGTCGTTCCGGGAAAACTGCACCGGCCTGCCGTCCAGCGCGGCCCGCACCAGATTCAGCGGCAGGTTGCCCCGGATGGGCAGGCCGTACCCGGGCAGGTCATACATCCAGCTGGCCCGCAGGTGCACGGAGTCCGGGCAGAGGTCCAGCACCCGCTGTTCGGCTTCCAACTTGTACTGCCCATACCGATTGGTGGGGCGCAGCTCCAGTGTCTCTGGCAGCGGCCCGTCCTGCGTCACCCCGGCATAGACCTGATCCGAACTGAAGGCCACCAGCTTTGCCCCGGTCTCCCGGGCCGCTTTGGCCACCCAGACCGGCAGTTCCACGTTGGCGCGGTAAGCTTCTTCCGGATGCTGGGCGCAATAGCCGGTATCGGACAGCGCCGCCGTATGCAGGATGACGTCCGGACGGGCTTCCTCAAGGAACCGCCGGACGTCGGCTTCCCCGGCAGAGGCCAGAAAGCCTTTCGGGAAGGATTCCAGCGCATCCCCCTGCCACTGCTGCAGGATGCGGGCACCCAGAAAGCCGCCCGCCCCGGTGACGATGATTCGTTTCATACGGTACCGCTCCTTTCCGGATCACAGGAAGAATTCCAGCACAAAGACGACGGCACAGCAGGCCACCGACACCTGGAACAGGCTTGCCCCGCACCAGGCGGCGGCAATGCCGATGACCAGCGCCGCGGCCCCGGCCGCCGGACTTTGGGTGGCCTGCACGATGGCCGGGAAGGTCATGACCGCCAGGGTCACATAGGGCACATAATACAAAAACGACTGGATGAACTGATTTTTGATGGGTTTGCGGATCAGGGTCAGCGGCAGGATGCGGATGGTGTAGGACACCAGCGCCATCACCGCAATGTAGATGTAGTTATTGTACGTCATGGTCTGCCTCCTGCTCCTCCGGATGGACCGGGAACAAAATCGCCGCCGCACTGGAAATGAGCACGGTGAGCAGAATGGTGCGGGTGCCGTCGGACAGCACCGAGATGCCCGGCAGATAGTTGCAGGCAAAGCTCAGGGCGAAACTGATGGCCACCAGTGCCGCCACGACCCTGCTCTTGCGGGCCGGCGGAATGATAATGGCCAGGAACATTCCGTACAGTGCCACACTCAGAGCGCTGACTGCCCGCAGGGGCAGCAGGTTTCCGGCAATGATGCCCAGAGCCGTGCCGGAGGCCCAGGCCGGAGCCGCCAGCAGGATGGCGCCATAGGTATACCAGGGGTTCAGGCTGCCGGGGCGTGCGATGGTGATGCCGAACAGCTCATCCGTCACATCGTAACCAATGACCAGGCGGTGCCAGAAGGGGGTGCCCGGCGCAAACCGCTGGGCCAGTGCGCAGCTCATCAGCAGATAGCGTGCATTGGCGATCAGGGTAATGACGGCCACCTGAAAATAATTTGCCCCGCTCATGATAAGCGCGAACGCTGCATATTCTCCGGCGGAAGCGTTGTTCAGCAGGCTGACCAGAAACCCCTGGAACGGGGTGAAGCCGGCCTTGCGGGCGGCAATGCCCAGCGAAAACGATACGGCAAAATACCCCAGCGCAATGGGAATGCCGTCCCGCATTCCCTCACAGAATACCTTCTTGCGGAAGGCGTAGACCGGTTTTCCGGTCTGCACAAGCTCCGGGTCCAGGAGCGTACTGCTTGTTTCCATGTTGGTTGTACTCCTTTCCTATTCCAAAACACCGGAACCTATTATACTCCGCTGGTTTATAAGAAGAAAGCCTTCCGGGCGAAATTTGACACAAAAGCAAACAAGCACCCTCCAAAACGGAAGGTGCTTGTGCTGTTTTTTGGTTTTGGTGTTCAGGTTCCGGGTACCAGAAGATGCTGTGCCTGTGGCAGCACGGCAAGATCGGCTTCCAGCCCGTTGGCGGCACGCATCTGTGCCGGGGCCACATGGAACCGCCGGGCAATGGCAAACACCGCCTCTCCGGCGTGCGCGTAATAAATGCGCAGCGAGATCTCCGGGTCTGCCGGGGCAAGCGGATCCCCCAGCGCAATGCTTCCGATGCCCTGCTGTATGGTACGGCAGAGCAGCGCCCCCCGTACCCGCACGGTAATGGTCACTTCCAGCGTGCCGCCGGTGCAGCTGCACTGGACATCCTCGGTGCTCAGCCAGCATTCCGGCATCAGCTGTGCTGCCGGCGGGATCTCTGCCGACAGGGGAAGCTGGAGTTCCATCGTCTTTTCATAGCTTTCCAGTTCCTGCAGGCTGTTTTCCGCCAGGGCCGTGGCGGTGACCCGTGTGGTCAGGGCCATGCCGTCCCTTTTGGGCGTGACCTGCAGCGGCCCATAAGAAACAAAGCAGGCACGCAGCTGTGCTCCGGCATCCGGCAGCGGCCCGGAACCCGTAACCGTGGCCGTCTCATCCAGCAGGCCGGCCAGGGATTCTGCGGCCAGCTTCTGCGGCGTCAGGGTCGTCTCAAACCGGGTGGAAAACGCATCCGCCGCATACTGCAGCTGATAGGGGCGCCACGCCCGCAGATGCAGCAGCACCGTGGCGGTCAGGCTGCCGGCACTGTCCTGTTCTCCCTCCGCCAGTGAGAAGCCCACTGGCTCCGCCACGCACAGGCAGGTGCAGTCTTCTGTGATGCCCTCCACATCCAGCACCTGCTGGAACGGCAGGCTGGCCGTCTGGTTCTGCAGAGTGTTCTCCCCTTCGGCGCGCCAGGCGCACTGCACCTGCAGTTCCCCTTTGATGACCGCTTTTCCGGTGAGCAGCTTGACCTCCCGGTTGACTGCATTGCCGGTGATGTCCAGCACCGCTGCCGGCGGGCGGGCAAAATTCAGCGTCCCTTCCGCCGTGATGAGTTTATCCAGCACCGCTGCACTGCGCACGCCCTGCAGTGTGGCCAGCTGCTGCTCGATGCCGCCGTCCGCCAGGGCCGTAATGACGTCTGCCTTGTCCTGCGTGCGCACCGTCACCACCAGATTCACTGCGCCCCGTACCTCGATGCGGCGGGGGTTCACCGCCCGGCTGTTGAGGTATTCGGTCTGGCCTTCCACCAGCGCGGTCCAGGCGGTAAAGGTAAATTCCGGCAGTTCCAGCTGTTTGGTGAAGGGCAGCTTCTGTTCCGTCTGGCAAAGCCCGGCACCGTCTTCCCCCTGATAAAAAACTGTACAGCGCAGATAGCCTTCCAGTGTCAGCCGCCCCGGCTGCAGCTGCTTTTGCAGCACCACCGGCTTTGCAAAGCACTTGACCAGCTTGAATACCGGCGGCAGATAATCCGAGATCAGGATCTCGGTCTCCAGCGGGAGTTCTGCCTTGACGGTGCAGTCTGCGCCCGCCTGCGGCATGGTATCCCGAAAGATCTTCAGCTCCATGCAAGTGTGCTCCTTTCCCTGTCCGTTTCTATCACAGGGTATGTGCCCGGCAGAAAAACTATGACAACGGAAAAGACCCGCCACACAAAACCGGTGCGGCGGGTCTTTCTTGGTGCTCAATCCCTGGGCTGCTTGGGAATGCCGAACAATCTGCGCAGCAGACCACACAGCAGTTTCGGGCTGCGGATGACCACGACCTGCATCTCCATCCCACCTTTCTTCGGATACCACACTATAAGCATCCGAAGCGGAAAATGTTCCAAAAACAGGCAGATCGGTCAGTCCGGCAGGGTCTCCACCACCACCAGCGCCCCCTTGCGGGTGGAGATGGTGATGCAGTCGGAACCCTCGGCGTATTCGTTGCTGACCCCCAGCGGGTAACCGGCGGTCAACTCCGCATCGGTCAGCTCATAGAAGGAGCCGCGCTCGCAGACGCCTTCCGCCCTGCCCTCCATGGGGAATACCGAAAGATAGAAGTACTCCGCTTTCGGGTAGCGGCGGGTCTCGCCGGGCATCACAAAGGTGATGCGGCTGCGCTCATCCTGCAATGTGGCACGCACGCCACGCTGTTCCAGGCCGAGACCGGTGCAGAGATTGGACAGGGTGTGCTCCAGCCGGCGGCCGCCCAGGCCGCCCAGCAGAAGCACCTCGCCGAAGCCCTTTTCCGAGGCCAGCTTGGCGGCGTACTCGGTGTCGGTGTCGTCCTTGACGTGGGGCAGGATCACGATGTCATCGTCCTCCTGTTCCGGGCAGGGCGCCGTGTCAAAATCGCCTACCACCACGTTGGGCTTGCAGTGCAGCGGGGCACAGTTGCGATAGCCTGCATCGCAGGCAATGATAAAATCATCTTTCCGCAGGAGTCCGGCCAGCGCAGGCGAAACCGGACAGGCGGAAAGGATCACACAACGGGACATGAAATCCTTCCTTGCTTGTTAAATTAGAATTTGGGGCGCTGCCAGTCCTTGACGTCCTTGACCTCTTCGTACATGGCACAGTAGCTGTCATACCGGGTCTGGGAGAGCTTGCCTTCTGCCAGCGCAGCCCGCACCGCACAGCCTTTTTCCGTGCGGTGGGAACAGCCGGTGAACTGGCATTCGCCCAGATAGGGGCCGAACTCCGGAAAGGCGTGTTCCAGATTCTCCTTGGGGATGAACCCGGCGCGGCTGGCTTCCAGGCTGGCAAAACCCGGGGTGTCCGCAATGCGCCCGCCGAATGCTTCAAAGATGGTCACCTCGCGGGTGGTGTGGCGGCCGCGCCCCAGTTTCTGGCTGATGGCGCTGGTCTCCCGGGCGGCATCCGGCAGCAGCGCGTTGAGCAGCGTAGACTTGCCCACGCCGGAGTTGCCGCAGAACGCACACAGCCTGCCGTTGATCCACTGCTTTACTTCGTCTAAGCCGGCTCCGGTCTCATAATCGATGCGAATGAAGGGCAGGGTGGATTTTTCGTAGGCGCTGCGCAGGAATTCCGCTTCGGCCAGGTCGCCCTTGGTGCAGACGATCACCGGCTGCACGCCCTTGTCCACTGCGATGGCGGACAGTTTATCCAGCACCAGCGTGCTGGGGGTGGGCTGGGTGGTGCTGGCCACCAGGAACAGCACGTCCAAATTCGCCATCGGAGGGCGGATGAACACGTTTCTGCGGGGGGCAATCTGTGCGATCACCGCCGCACCGTTCTCGGTCTCCAGCGTAACTTCATCGCCGGCCACAGGGGTGATCTTCTGTTTGCGGAAGATGCCGCGGGGCTTGCATTCCACGATGCCATCGGCTGTTTTGACATAGTAAAAGCCGCCGATCCCTTTTACGATATAATCGTTCATGCATCCCCTCCGTCAGCCCAGCAGAGAAGCCCACCAGTCGCCGATGCTGGGCTGCTGGCTGTCGCTGCTGGCGCTGGGTTCCTCGGGCGCTGTGGTCGAGCTGGAAGAACTGCTTCCGCCGCCGAACAGATTGCCCCACAGGCCGCCGCCGCTTTCCCCGGAGGATGCAGGCTCCTCCGGTTCGGGCTGCACCGGCTCCGGCCCGGCGCTGACCGTGATGTTCACACGGCTGTTCAGTTTGACGGTCGAACCGGCTGCCGGGTTCTGGCTGATGACCGTACCGGCCGGCTGGCTGCTGTATTCTTCGCTCTGGCTGCCCAGACCCAGGTGGTTCTGTACCAGCAGGGTGCGGGCGTCCTCAGCGCTCATGCCGGACAGCGAAGGCACCTTGGTGGTGGTGGCCACCTGCGGACGGCTGATATAGACCACCACCGTACTGCCGGCTTCTACCTGTGTTCCGGCGGCAGGATCGGTGCGGATGACAGCACCGGAAGCCACGGTCTCATCCACAGCCTGGGTGACCAGCACTGAAACGCCCAGGCTCTTGAGCTGCTGCTCGGCATCTGCCTGCACATAGTTGGTCAGATCCGGCACGGTGACGTACTGGGTGCCAAGGCTGACCGTCAGGGTGACCGTCTGCCCCTCACGCACCGTGCGTCCGGACACCGGCGACTGCTTATAGATCGTTCCGGCAGCATAATTGCTGTTGTATTCCTGCTCCCAGGCCACCGAGATCTGGCCGGACGTCACCTGATCGGTGGCCTGGGCCTGCTCCTGGGTCATCCCGATGTAGTCATTCAGGGTCACATCGGCTTTGCTGTTCATCAGGTTGGAGGAATCGTTCAGGATCATCCAGCACAGTGCCATGCAGGCGATGACAAAAGCAACGGTAATGCCGAACAGCACCGGCAGAAAGGCAGACTTCCGCTTTTTCCTGCGGGGAGCTGCTTTGCGCTGGGCCTGTGCTTCGTTCTGACGATGGGCGCGGTTCTGATTCATGGTACGTTTCACCACCTTTTCGGGTGCATCTTCGGTAATATACTGATATTCGAACTGAACGGACGGATTCTGAACATAGGTGTTCAGCGCGTCCAGCATTTCCCGCGCGGAAGCATAGCGGTTCTGCGGCAGCTTGGCCATCGCCTTTTCGGTGATCTCCACCAGCGCCGCCGGGACCTCCGGCGCGATCTCATGCAGGGAGCGGGGCTTGTCCGAGATCTGCTTGATGGCCACCTCCACAGCGTCTGCCGCATCAAAGGGCAGATGGCCGGACAGCATCTCGTACATCATGACACCCACGGAGTAGATGTCGCTGGTGCAGTCGGTCTCGTCTCCCTTGGCCTGCTCGGGGCTGATATAATGCACACTGCCCATGGCTTTGCCGTTGAGGGACGGATTGTCCGCCCGGGAAATGCGCGCAATGCCGAAATCCATCATGCGCAGCTGGCCGTTGTCCAGCAGCATGATGTTCTGGGGCTTGATGTCCCGGTGCACCACCCCGTTGGCGTGGGCGTGTTCCAGCGCCTTGAGGATCTGGGAGATGAAATGCACCGTCTCCCGGCTGCTGAGCTTGCCGCCCCGCTCGTTGAGGTACTCCCGCAGGGTCATGCCGTCCACATATTCCATCACGATATACTGCAGATGGTCGCTGACCGAAACGTCATACACCTTGACGATGTTCGGGTGGTTGAGCAGCGAAATGGCCTTGGATTCATTTTTGAAGCGCCGCACCAGATCCGGATCGTGCATACACTCCTGCCGGAGCACCTTGACGGCCACCACGGTGCCCTCCGGCACCGGGCCGTTGTGTCCCAGCATGACCGCCTTGTAGACGTTGGCCATGCCGCCGGAACCGATCAGCTCTTTGACCAGATACAGGCCGTCCAGCTTTCTGCCGATCAGATTATCCATGGTGCACCTCCAGCGGCTCAACGCCCATCAGGAGTGCGGTGATGTTGTCCGGGCCGCCGTTCTCGTTGGCCGTCCGCACCAGCTGATCGGGCAGATCGTAGAAGGATCCGGCACGCAGGATCTGCTCCAGCTGATCCTTGGGCACTGCATTGGTCAGTCCGTCCGAACACAGCAGCAGCAGATCCCCCGGGTGCACCGTCATCACGGTGAAATCCGGATCCAGGCGGTAATCCACGCCCAGCGCACGGGTGATGATGTTTTTCTGGGGGTGGTGCTCCGCTTCCTCCACCGTAATGGTGCCGCAGTCCACCAGCTCCTGCACATAGGAGTGGTCGTGGGTGAGCTGCACCAGATGCTCGTCCCGGAACAGATAGGCGCGGGAGTCCCCCGCATGGCACAGATAGGCTTTGCCGGAGCGCACCAGAGCGCACACCGCGGTGGTGCCCATTCCCGCCAGCAGTTCATCCCGGATCGACTTCTGGAATACGAAGCGGTTGGCGCTGACCAGCGTCTGTTTCAGGAAGGATTCCTCCTCCCCGGGCAGGCATTTGTTGTAGTGCTCCTGAAAGCAGCGCTCGATGACATCGCACGCGCTCTGGGAGGCTTCGCGTCCACCCCGGGCACCGCCCATGCCATCGCACACCAGCGCCCAGGCTGCATCGCCGGGCAGCTGTCCGGCACGGTAATCATCCTGATTGTCCTGCCGGACACGTCCGACATCCGTTTTTCCTGCAAGTTTCATTGATTTTTTCCTCTCGTTCAGGCCTTCCCGTTCATCTCATCCCGGCGCAGCTGGCCGCAGGCGGCGCTGATCTCGCTGCCCAGACGGCGGCGCACCGTGGCGTTGACACCCAGGCTCTCCAGCTTCTGCTGGAACCGGCGCACGTTGGCGGCATCGGTGGCGGAGTAGGGACTGCCGTCCACCGGATTGATGGGGATCAGGTTCACATGGGCACCCATGCCGCGGATCAGATCGGCCAGCTGCTTGGCGCAGGCATCCGAATCATTGACGCCCCGCACCATGGAATATTCAAAGCTGACCCGGCGTCCGGTGGTGTTCTGATAGCGGCGCACGGCCTGCATCAGCTGCTCCACGGGGTAGGCGTCGTTCACCGGCATCATACCGCTGCGGATCTCGTTGTTGGGGGCGTGCAGCGACACCGAAAGGGTGAGCTGCAGCTTCTTTTCCGCCAGCAGGTCGATCTTTGGCACCAGGCCGCAGGTGGAAAGGCTGATGTTTCGCATCCCGATGTTGACGCCTTCGGGCGAGGTGATGTTTTCCAGAAAGCGCATCACTTCGTCAAAATTATCCAGCGGCTCACCGATGCCCATGAGCACGATGTGGGAGATGCGCTCCCCGATGTCCTTCTGGGCGGTGTAGATCTCCGAGCAGATCTCACCGGCTTCCAGGTTGCGCACCCGGCCCGCCTGGGTAGAGGCGCAGAACCGGCAGCCCATGCGGCAGCCCACCTGGGTGGACACGCACACCGTGTTGCCGTAGTGGTAGCGCATGACGACCGTCTCGATGCAGTTGCCGTCGGCCATGCGCAGCAGGTACTTGACCGTGCCGTCCTTGGCTTCCTGCCGGCGCTCGATCTGCGGGGCGGCAATGTAGAATTGCTCTTCCAGCCTGGCCAGCAGGGTCTTGGGCTGATCGGTCATGGCCGAAAACTCGGTGACCAGCTTCTGGTGCACCCAGTGGAAGATCTGCTTGGCCCGGAAGCCCGGCTGTCCCAGCGCCTTGAGTTCTGCGGAAAGCTGTTCCAGCGTCAGGGACGAAATACAGCGTTTTTGTTCCATTGTGTTCTCCTATTGATGATACGAACCAGCGCGGCGCTGCATTGCACCGTTCAGCGGGCTTTCTGCATTGCGCAGAGGAAAAAGCCGTCCATGCCGGTGCGGGTGGGCACCGAGAGCATCCCGAACCCGGTGTCGGTCATGCCCTGGGGCATGGCCACCGCCGGTTCTGCCCGAGAAAATTCCGGGTGCCGCTGCAGAAAAGCTTTCACCTGCTGCTGATTTTCTGCCGGGTCGATGGTGCAGGTGGAATAGACGAGCCGTCCGCCGGGCTTGAGCAGGGCGGCGGCGGTGTCCAGAATCGCCGCCTGGGTGGCACGCAGTTCCGCCTGCCGGGCCGGGTCCAGCGTTTTGTAGCGCAGGTCCGGCTTTTTGGCCAGGATGCCCAGACCGCTGCAGGGCACATCGGTCAGGATGCGGTCCGCCTGCGGCAGGGCCGGGTTGACCCGTGTGGCATCATTGCACAGCGTTTTTACGTTGGTCAGGCCCATGCGGTCCACGGCGGTGCGGATGAGCTGCACCCGGTTCTCGGCAGCATCACAGCTGCAGAGGGTGCCGGTGTTCTGCATCTGCTCTGCCAGCAGGATGGTCTTGCCGCCGGGGGCCGCGCACAGGTCCAGCACCGTTTCACCGGGCTGAGCCTCCACGCAGAGCGCTGCCAGCTGGCTGGCCTGGCCTTCCACATGGTAGTATCCGGCGCGGAACAGTTCCTTATCCGCCGGACTGCCCTCGAAGCGGGCCAGCACGCTGCCGGGCACACTGCCCTGCCGCACCTCCCGCACACCGCTCTCGGTGAGCTTTTCGCACAGCTCTGCGGCGCTGGCCTTAAGGGGGTTGGCCCGCAGGCTGGTCAGACCGCCGTCGGCGGTGTGGGTCAGGAGGTCCAGCGCCTCCTCCGGGTACTGCTTGTGGAGGAACTCCGCCACATCCCGTCCGGCGGACCCCAGCACCATCAGACGCTCCACCTCGTCCGCAAAGACAGCGGCGGAAAGGTCGTAGGCACAGGCGCGGCGCAGGACTGCGTTGACCAGTCCGGAGGCGCTGGATTTCTTGAAACTGCGGGTCAGCTTAACGGCTTCATTGACCGCCGCCGACACCGGCACCTGCATATAGCGGGCCTGCGCCAGGGCCGAGCGCAGGATCTCCCGCACCGGGGCGTCCAGCTTGGCCAGACCCTTGGGCAGAAACTGCTCCAGGATGTAGTCCAGCGTGCCCCGGTGTTCCAGCACCATATAAAAAATGGCGCTGGCAAAGGCTTTGTCGCGGCCCTCCAGTTTCTGGCGCTTCAGTTCGGCATCCAGGATCAGGTTGGAAAACCCGTCCTGTTCCTGCCGCACCAGTGCAGAAACGGCTGCCGCGCGCGGATTCGCCGCCATCAGAGGGTATCCCCCGTCTTCAGGCGCAGACCCGCTGCAAAAGAGGTGCCATCCATGGGCTTTTTGCCCTCTGGCACCACGTTCAGCAGCTGGATGGCTCCCTCGCCGCAGGCCACGGTCAGGGGCTTGACGGCCAGCACGGTGCCGGGCGCTTCCCCGTGGGAAGCCACGGCGCGGCAGGCGTTGACCTTGACCTTTTTGCCTGCGGAGGTGACGAACCATGCGCTGGGCCAGGGGTTCATGCCGCGCACCCAGTTGTGGATGTGGGCGGCGGAGTCGGTCAGCTTGAATTCCGCCATCTCCTTGCTGAGCATGGGGGCGACGGAAGCGTTCTCGTGATTCTGGGGCTGGGGTGTCAGGGTCCCGGCTTCGATGGCAGGCACCACCTCGCACAGCACCCGGGCACCCACGGCGGTGACCCGGTCGAACAGCTCGCCGCTGGTCTCCTCCGGGTCGATGGCGATCTTCTCACAGCGGAGCACATCGCCGGTGTCCAGGCCCTCGTCCATCTGCATGATGGACACACCGGTCTCGGCATCGCCGTTCAGCACGGCCCACTGCACCGGGGCGCTGCCGCGGTACTTGGGCAGCAGCGAGACGTGCAGGTTGATGCAGCCGTACTTCGGGGCTTCCAGCACCGACTTGGGCAGGATGCAGCCATAAGCCACCACCACGATGAGGTCCGGGGCCAGGGCGCGGATGTTGGCATCCTCGCTGCCGTCCCGCAGGGTGCGGGGCTGGAACACCGGGGTGCCGTGGGCCAGCGCCACTTCCTTCACCGGCGGAGCCGTGAGCACCTGCTTGCGGCCCACCGGCTTGTCCCGCCGGGTGTACACCGCACAGATGTCGTGCCCGGCGGCATACAGGGCTTTTAGGCACTCGGCGGCAATGTCCGGGGTGCCCATGAACAAAATGCGCATCTTAGTTGTTTCCTTTCGCTTCGCGGGCAGCCTTTTTGCCTTCCTCGGTGTCCTCGTAGAAGTACTCGCTGGACTGCATGATGGTGATGCCGTCCAGATGGTCGTTCTCGTGCTGGATGCAGCGGGCCAGCAGACCCTCGGCCTCCAGCTCGAACCAGTTGCCGTTGCGGTCCTGTGCGCGGACTTTGACGGCGGCCGGGCGGGTCACTGCGCCGTTGTGGCCGGGGAAGGACAGGCAGCCCTCGTAGGCGGTCTCCTCATCCTCGGACACGGCGAGGATCTCCGGGTTCACGAAGTCGATGAACTTGTACTCGTAATCTGCGGGGATCTCCTCCGGGGCGTCGGTGGTGTCCCACACGACGAACAGGCGGCGCAGCATCCCCACCTGCGGGCCGGCCAGACCCACGCCGTCGGCGGCGATCATGGTCTCGTGCATATCGTCCAGCAGAGTAGCCAGACGGTCGTCAAAATTGGTCACAGGGCGGCAGACCTTGTTCAGGATGGGGTCGCCCTCTTTTACGATGTTGCGGATTGCCATAAATGGTACCTCCCAAAAATATCAGATGTCACCGTCCGAATGCAGATCCACCACGACGGTGGCCTTGGACGGGAGCTTTTCTTTTTCGTACAATTCCAGGGTGCCGCGCACCAGATCGCGGAAGCGGCGGTCGTTGCGGCACTTGACGGTCAGTTTATAGCGGTAGGTGTCGTTGATTTTTTCGATGCTGCCGGGGGTCGGTCCCAGCACCCGCAGGGGGATGTCCGGCTGCTTTGCGGCCAGCTGGCCCAGCAGGGCGGAGAATCGTGCCGCTGCCCGGGCCACCTCGATCTCCTTGGCCCCGGCAAAGCCGATGACGCACAGCCCGCAGAAAGGCGGGTACAAACCCAGTTTCCGGTACGCGATCTCCTGTTCGAAGAACGCGTCGTAATCCTGCGCGGCGGCAAGGTTCAGCACCGGGTTGTCCGGGTCGGTGGTCTGGATGATGGCATAGCCGGGGTCCTTGGCCCGGCCGCTGCGGCCCACCACCTGGGTAATGAGGCTGAACACGTTCTCGTAGGCCCGGAAGCCCTGTGCGAACAGCAGCGAGTCGATGCCCAGCACACCCACCAGGGTCACATCCTCAAAGTCCAGACCCTTGGCCACCATCTGGGTGCCCACCATAATGTCATATTCGTGGTGGGCAAATTTGGCCAGCAGCTTTTCGTGGGCGTCCTTGGCGGCGGTGGAGTCCTGGTCCATCCGCAGCACCCGGGCATCCGGGAAGAGCTTTGCCAGTTCTTCTTCCGCTTTCTGGGTGCCGAAGCCCCGATACTGCAGCTTACCGCCGCAGGCGGGGCATTGGGTGGGCGGCGGGTCCATCTGACTGCCGCAGTAGTGGCACAGCAGCTTGTGGGCCGACTTGTGGTAGACCATGGGCACGCTGCATTTGGGACATTTGAGCACCTCGCGGCAGTCCTCGCACTGGGCCATGGTCTGGTAGCCCCGGCGGTTCAGCAGCAGAATGGTCTGCTTTTCTGCATCCAGGTTGCGGCGGATGGCGTCTTCCAGCGCAAGGCTGATCTCCCGGGGGTTGCCGGAAGCCAGTTCCGCCCGCATATCCACGATCTGCACACTGGGCAGCGGGTTGCCGCCGTAGCGCTGGGTGAGCCGCACCAGCTTGGTGCGGCCCTGCCGGGCGGCATAAAAGCTCTCGGTGCTGGGGGTGGCGCTGGCCAGCAGGAGCAGTGCCCCGTTTTCCGCCGCACGCTGCCGGGCCACCTCATGGGCGGAGTAGCGGGGTGCGGATTCGGACCGGTAGGTGTGCTCCTGCTCCTCGTCGATGATGACCAGGCCGATGTTTTCCAGCGGCGAGAAGATGGCACTGCGGGTGCCCACCACGATGTCCGCGCCGCCGTCCTGGATCATCTGCCACTGCAGCAGGCGTTCGGTGTGGTTGAGGGCGGAGTGCTGCACCGCCACCCGGCGGCCAAACTGCCGCTTGAGCCGCAGGATCATCTGGGGCGTCAGGCTGATTTCCGGCACCAGCACCAGCGCACGTTTGCCCAGCTCCAGACACCGGGCAATGAGCTTTAAGAATACCAGCGTTTTGCCGCTGCCGGTCACGCCGTACAGCAGAGCCGCATGGGGCGCGTCATCTTCCAGATCCGGCAGAAGGGCTTCATACGCTGCCTGCTGATCCGGGGTCAGGTCGATGGGGTCGTTCTGCAGCGGGATGGACGCATACAGATCGATGGACTTGTTCACCTTGCTGCATTCCAGCACGCCTTTGCTGCACAGATTGTCCAGCACAGCGCGGCTGATGCCCCGGCCTTCCAGCTCGTTCAGGGTGCGCGGCCCACCGCCCAGCAGCGCCACGGCCGCCAGTTGTTTGGCGGTGGGCTTCGGCTTGGACGGCAGCGTGCCCACCAGCTCGTAGGAATTTTCCGTGTGGCGGGTGAGCTGCTTGTGCAGCACCGGGGTCACGCCGTCCGCCGCCACGGCGGGCTTGTACTGCGCTCCATACGGGATGACCGCCTTGACGGCCTCGTAATAGGTGCAGAAGGTGCGCTCCTTCAAAAAGTGCACCAGGCGCAGCAGCTCCGGGGTCAGGCAGGCGGAGGCCGGGGCCACGTCGAAGAGGAACTTCAGCTTGGAATGTTCCGGTTCGGCATCGCAGGCCAACACCACGCCCATGCGGGCGCGGCTGCCTTTGCCGAAGGGCACCAGCACCATGCTGCCCAGCCGCACCTTGTCCTGATGTTCCGGCAGAACCGCATAGGTATACAGTTTATCAAAATGGAAGGTCGCGTTGCTTACCGCGACGCCCACCGTTTTTGGCATGGATGCAGCTCCTTCGGGTTTTATTTACCGGGAAATGCCGGCACGCTGGCAGATGATCTGGTACAGTTCCTGCGCACAGGCCTCCACCTCGTGGTTCACCAGCTTGACGGTGAACTTGTCCTGCTCAGCCAGCTCCTGCTTGGCGGTGGCCAGACGCTCGCGGATGCTCTCCTCGGTCTCGGTGCCGCGGCCGCGCAGACGGCGTTCCAGCTCCTCCTCGGACGGGGGCAGCAGGAAGACGGTGGTGGCGTCCGGGAACATCCGGCGGATGTTGGCCGCGCCGTGCACATCGATGACCAGCACCACCAGCTTGCCGGCGTTCAGACGCTGGTCCACTTCGGAGCGCAGGGTGCCGTAATAGTTGCCGTTGTAGAAGTTGTGCTCCACCACCTGGTCGTTGGCGATCAGCTGCTGGAACTCTTCCCGGGTGCGGTAGTAGTAGTCCACACCCTCCTGCTCCCCGGGGCGCGGGGCGCGGGTGGTGGCGGAGACGGTCTTCTCGATCTCGGGATGCATCTTCCGCAGAGCGCCGACCACGCTGTCCTTGCCGGTACCGGCTGCGCCAGAAACTACAAACAGATACTTTTCATTCGCCATGGGTCTGTTCCTCCTCTATCGTTCCCTTGCCTTCCTGCCCGGCCGCACGGTTGGCCACCGTTTCCGGCTGCAAAGCAGAAAGCACCACATGATCGGAGTCCATGATGAGCACCGCACGGGTGCTGCGTCCATAGGATGCATCGATGAGCATCCCACGCTCCCGGGCCTCCTTGACCAGACGCTTGACCGGCGCGGAATCCGGGCTGACCACTGCCACGACCCGTCCCGCACTGACCATGTTGCCAAATCCGATGTTGATCAGCTTCATAAACTCCTCCGAATCGGTCGTTGTTCCTTACTCCAGATTCTGGATCTGCTCGCGGATCTTCTCGATCTCCGCCTTCATGTCCACCACGATGCGGGTGATGTCCAGGTCCTGGCACTTGGAGCCGATGGTGTTGGTCTCACGGTTCAGCTCCTGGGTCAGGAAATCCAGCTTGCGGCCCACCGGCTCGTTCAGCTCCAGGATCTCCCGGTACTGGGAGATGTGGCTGCGCAGACGCACGGTCTCCTCATCCACAGCGGTCTTGTCGCCGAAAATGGCAGCTTCGGTCAGCACGCGGGCATCGTCGATGTCGCGGTCTTCCAGAAGTACCTTGAGCTTCTCGTACAGGCGGTTGGTGTAGGCTTCCACCCGGCCGGCGCTCAGGGACTCCACCTTGCCGACACACTCTTCCAGGAAGTTCAGGCGGTTTTCCACGTCTGCTTTCATCTTGGCGCCCTCGGCGGCGCGCATCTCCACGAAGCGGTCCAGTGCCTGGGCCGTGACCGCGGAAACGTCCTCCCACAGCTGTTCCTCGTCCACATCGGCGTGGCGGGTGGACAGCACATCCGGGAAGCGGGTCAGCGCCCCGGCGGTGACGTCGTTCTTCACGCCCAGCTGCTCCGAAATATCCCGCAGAGCCTGCTGATAGCTGCGGGCCAGCTCCATGTTCACGGCCACCACAGTGTCTGCGGCATCCACGTTCTGGATGGTCATGCTCAGCTCCACCTTGCCGCGGGTGATGCGCTCGTTCAGCTGCTTTTTCAGGCGGCTGTCCAGGTAGCTGCAGGTGCGCGGGATGCGCGAAGAATACTCAAAATAGCGGGAGTTGACACTGCGCAGTTCCACCGTGATCTCACGGCCATTGCGCACAGCGGTCCCTCTGCCGAAACCGGTCATGCTTAAAATCATACGGTCTCCTTTTTGTCCTCTTGCGTGTTGTAAATCCGGTATATGTATCCGCGTTTGGGTACACAAGCCCATGTTACGATACATATAACATCATTTTACTATTCTTTCCGGAAAAATTCAAGGTGCAGGAAGGTTTCTGCGCCGTGCACCCGGTGCATTTCGCGTGGGCACGAAACAAAGAGGAGGAGTGGAAATGTTCAAGGCATACAAAAAGCCTCCCGCAGAAATGCGGGAGGCTTGAAACGCTGATGAAATCAGTTCAGCTTAGACGGGGTGGGACTGATTGGTGTAGTCCACATGGTCGCCGTCCACGCCCTGCTTCTTGGCGTTGCGCTTGTCGAAGAACTTGGGAGCGACCTGCGGGAACATGGCGTAGGTCAGCACGTCCTCTTCCTGAGTTGCCCACTTGGCGGCTTCGGCCTTCAGCTTGTCCATCTCGGGAGCCAGGGTGTCGGCAAAGCGGCAGGTGATGGGCTGCTCATCGCCCAGGATCTTCTTGGTGAACTCGGGCTTGATAGGAGCGGGAGTCTTGCCGTAATCGCCATGGACCAGGCCCTTAAACTCCTTGGTGACCATCTTGTAGCGCTCGCCCAGGATGACGTTGAACACGGCCTGGGTACCCACGATCTGGCTGGTGGGGGTGACCAGCGGCGGATAGCCTGCATCCTCACGGACGCGGGGGATCTCAGCCAGCACTTCGTCCAGCTTGTCTTCCTTGCCGGCGTCCTTCAGCTGCTTGAGCATATTGGAGAACATACCGCCCGGCACCTGATACAGCAGGGTGTTGGCATCCACGCCCAGAGACTTCGGGCTGATCTGACCGTTGGCAATGTACTTTTCGCGCAGCTTTGCAAAGTATGCGCGGACAACGTTCAGCTGCTTCAGATCCAGACCGGTGTCGTAATCGGTGCCCTGCAGGGCAGCGACCAGGCTCTCGGTGGGCATATGGCTGGTGCCCAAGCTCAGGGGGCTCATGGCGGTGTCGATGATGTCAGCACCGGCCTCGATGCCCTTCAGAATGGACATGGAAGCCAGACCAGCGGTGTAGTGGCTGTGGATGTCCACAGGGATCTTGACGGTCTCCTTCAGCTTCTTGACCAGGTCATAGCAGGTGTAGGGAGTCAGCAGACCGGCCATATCCTTGATGCAGATGGAGTTTGCGCCCATCTCCTCCAGGGTCTTGGCGTAGGTTGCAAAGTACTCGTTGTTGTGCACGGGGCTGAGGGTATAGCTGATGCAGCCCTGCACATGAGCGCCTTCCTTGTTGGCTGCCTTGATGGCAGTCTGCAGGTTGCGGGGATCGTTCAGTGCATCGAAAATACGGATGACGTCGATGCCGTTGGCCACAGACTTCTGCACGAAGTACTCCACGGCGTCATCGGCGTAAGGACGGTAGCCCAGCATATTCTGGCCGCGGAACAGCATCTGCAGCTTCTGGTGGGGCAGCTCCTTGCGCAGGATGCGCAGGCGCTCCCAGGGATCCTCGTCCAGGAAGCGGATGCAGCTGTCGAAGGTCGCACCGCCCCAGCACTCCACGGAGAAATAATTGATCTTGTCCATCTCGGGCAGGATGGGACGCATCTCGTCCATGGTCATGCGGGTAGCCAGCAGAGACTGGTGCGCATCACGCAGGACGACCTCGGTCACTTTGATCGGCTTTTTCGCCATGATTGCCACCTCTTCCTTAGTTCATGGAGACCAGAACGTCACCGGAGTTGACGGTATCGCCCTTGTTCACGTTGACGGATGCAACGGTGCCGTCCTGGGGAGCCAGGATCTCGTTCTCCATCTTCATGGCCTCGAGGATGACCAGCACGTCACCAGCCTTGACGGAAGCGCCTGCGCTGACCTTGACGTCCAGGATGTTGCCGGGCATGGGAGCCTTGACGGAAACAGCGCCTGCGGCGCCGGCAGCGGCCTTGGGGGCAGCGGCGGGAGCCGGAGCAGCCTTGGGAGCAGCGGGTGCAGCCGGAGCGGCAGCAGCAACGGGAGCAGCGCCTGCAGCAGTCTCCTCCACGGAAACGCTGTAAGCAACGCCATTGACGGTAATATTGTAGTACTTCATGGAAGGATCCTCCAAATCAAAAATCGAAATCGATGGTTGTACGTTCTTACAGAGCCATGTTGCCGTGCTTCTTGGGCAGGCGGGCAGCACGCTTGGTGCTCAGCAGCTCCAGAGCGGCCACGACGCTGGCGCGGACGTTGGCTGCATCGCAGGTCATGTCGGCAGCACCGGCAGCCACTGCAGCGGAAGCGCTGCACACCTCAGCGGTGTAAGCAGCAGCCTTGGCCTTGGTCGCGTTGATGATGTTGTCGGAAGCGTCGATCTCGTCCTTGTACAGAACGGTGACGGCGGCACTCGGCTCCAGAGCGCTGACCACACAGCCAGTGACGGCGATGCGCAGATCGGCAGCGGCCAAGGCGGTGTAGACCGGGCCGACGGCCTTGCCGGCCAGCACGGTGACCTTTGCAGTGGTAGCGTCGGCGTAGGTAGCAGCCAGACGGGCAGCCTCACGGATGCCGCCTGCAATATCATCGCTGGCGCTGGGCACGAAGCCCTCGGTGTCCACGATCGTGATCACCGGCACGCTGAAGGCATCGCACAGGCGCACAAAGCGGGAAGCCTTGGCCACGCAGTTGTGGCACAGGTTCTTGCCGGTGGCCACAACGCCCACGGCATTGCCGCCGACGGTGGCGAATGCGGTGTAGACCGACTTGCCAAAACCGGCGTACAGCTCCACAGCGCTGTCCTTATCGATGACAGCGGCAGCAGCCTTGGCAGGCTCTGCACCGGCGGTCAGGGCAGCGGTAGGCTGCTCGAACTCGAAGATGGCCGGACCGGTCAGGTTGTTGGCGGGCAGCAGACCCACGATGTGAGCAGCCTTCTCAGCAGCTTCCTCAGCGTTGGCGGCCACGATGGCGGCCACGCCAGCCTTGGCAGCGGCAGCAGCCGTGCCGGCATCGGCGACCTTATCGCCCTTGGCGGCGGAGGTGAACGGAGCGGTGAAGAACAGCTCGGCGCCCTCAGCCATGATGCAGACATCTGCGTTGGCAGCGCTCAGCGCGCTGGTGCCGCCGCAGACACCCAGAACGACCGCCACCTGCGGAATGACGCCGGAGACCTTTGCGATCTCCGCATTCAGCTTGGCGTTGGCGGTCAGCACGTCCAGACCCTCTGCCAGCTTTGCGCCGACCGAGTTGTAGAAGGTGACCACCGGGCAGCCCGTCTGAGCAGCCATCTGCAGAACCTTGATGTTCTTTTCAACATCCTTTACGGTGACAGCTTCGCCGTTCTGGTAAACGGCATAAGCCTGCTGACCAGCGGCATAACCGCAGGCAGCGCTCACTGCACCATCCGCGAACAGCGCAGTGTATTCCCCGTCATCGAAGAACTTGGCGAGGATTTCTCCCTTATTGATCTTTGAAGCCATGGATAAGACCTCCTGGTTGTCTGTGTGAGCTTTCAAAATTGGTTTTATTATACATAACTTGCCAAAAAAATGCAAGAGATTCTATAAAAGTCCATGCGAATCAACATCTGTCAAGTTTTTAACGGAGAGGCTTTGGACCGGCAGAGCAGGTCTTTGGGCCGCGCAGGCTGCAAGAAAGCACGCTGCTGGGATACATTTTGGCATCCTGTGTAAAATCACCGTAAAATTTGGCAATTCCGCACACTTTATTTTTCCGCTTTTTGTGTTAAACTGTAATAGAAATACAATTTTGAAATCATGCGCGAAGATTCTCCGCGGCGGACGTTCAAAAACAGAAAGGTTCGTTTCCCAGTGACTCAATTTTTTTCCGCCTTCCGCAGGCGCGACCCGGACTACGCCCGGCTGCGCTGTACCGCCCGCGGCACGCTGAAGCAGGCCGAGCTTCCCCTGCTGCTGGCCGCGTTCCTTTATAAGCTGGGCACTTCGGTGCTGTTCATGCCCGCTTTGCAGCAGCTCTGGGCGCTGACCCTGCGGCTGGCCCCCATGCACTATCTGAACAACCGCAACGCCTCTGATATCTATGCATCCCCGGCCATTGTAGGCGGCATCGCACTGCTGGCGGTGCTGAGTATGCTGTGGATGCTGTTCGGTTATGCGCTCGTTTTGAATGCGCTGCACCGGGTGCGGCAGCACGAACCGCTGGCTCCCCTGCCGCTCCTGCGGGACAGCCTGTCCGCTGTGGGCCGGGCACTGCTGCCCCGGAACTGGGGCGTGCTGCTCTACTGCACCACCCTGCTGCCGCTGACCGGCTTTTTCCTCGCCTGGAATCACATTACGCAGCTGGCTGTGCCGGAATACCTGCTGGGCCTGCTGCGGGCCCGGCCCTTTCTGCAGCCGGTGACGGCCGCGGTGGTGCTCCTGATCTTTGTGCTGTGCCTGTACTGGGTGCTGGTGCTGCCGCTGTTCGTGGTGGAAAAGCAGAGTTTTCCGCAGGCGGTGCGGAAGAGCACTGCCTGGGTGCGGCAGCATACCGGACAACAGGCCGGGCTGCTCGTGCGATGGGAGCTTTCCGCCTTTCTCCGGGCCGGTGCGCTCTCCGGCATCGTCCTTCTGGTGCTGTACGGCGGCAGTCTGGCGGTGGGGCTTATCAGCACCTCCGGCATGGTAGCGCTGTCCCGCGCCATGCTGCTGATCGAAGTACCGTTCTTTGAATTTTTCATCGATTTCCGGATGTTCCTGGCGCAGTGTCTGCTGGTGTCCGGATTGTTCTGCCTGCAGGGGGCCGAACCGGATCCTGCACCGGAAATCGTCTCCCTGCCCCTGTGCCGCCGTCTGCTGGTGCTGGCGCTGGCGGGCACCACTTTTCTGACCGGATGCCTGTCGCTGGTGTATTTCGCCCTGCCGGAAGACCACGACCTGCGTTCCATGCTTGGCGGTGCGATGCCCATCGTGACGGCACACCGGGGCTATTCCTCTGCGGCCCCGGAGAACACCCTGGCCGCGTTCCAGGCTGCCATTGACGCCGGCTGTGAACGGGCGGAGCTGGATGTGCAGATGACAAAGGATGGGGTGCTGGTGGTGACCCACGACACCAGCCTGCGCCGCTGCACCGGACTCATCGCCAACATCTATGACGTAGACTATGACAGCCTGTCCGATCTGAGCGCAGGACGCTGGTTCAGCAAGAAATATGCCGGGGAGCACATTCCCACCCTGATGCAGGTGCTGGAGCTTTGCAAGGGCAAAATCCAGCTGAACATTGAGATCAAGCCGGATCCCGCAATGCCGGGCCTGGAAGAAAAGACCGTGCAGGAGATTTACGAAGCCGGATTTGAGCACGACTGTGTCATCACCTCCCAGAGCTACGAGACCCTGTGCAAGGTCAAGGAACTGGCCCCGGAAATTCCCACCGGCTACATTCTGGCGCTGGGCGTGGGCAGCTACTACGACCTGCCCGCCGCCGACTTCTTCAGCATCGAGTCCACCTTCATCACCTCCGGCATGGTGCAGCAGATCCATCTGCGCGGCAAGACCGTGTCGGCGTGGACCATCAACCGGCAGTCGGACGCCAGTGAGCTGCTGAAAATGGGGGTGGACGACCTCATCACCGACAAGCCCGAAATGGTGCAGGCCCTGTTGGACGAGACCCAGCCCACTCACCAGCGTCTGCTGGCGGCGCGGGATGCTCTGCGGCAGTTCTTCTTCCCGGAGAAGAGCCAGCCCGACCCCACCGAGGAGATCATCGAGGACGCCATCGAAGATCCGGAGGAACTGCTGGACGAAGCCTGAGTTCCCCGAAAATCGTACACAAAAAGCAGCCGGTCTGCTTCCCGCATTGCGTGGGAACGGCAGACCGGCTGCTTTGTTTTATCGGTTCTTCAAGACGGAAACTTCGGCCACGCCGTACTTCTGCATCAGCTGCAGCGCGGCGGGCGTGATGGCTTCTCCGCTGACCGCGATGGGGATGGCGGGCGGGCAGGACACGGTGGGCATGGCGCAGATGCGGCCCAATGCCTGCCCGGCCGGAATACGCTCCTGCGGGGCAAATACCGCCTGCCGGATGGTGCAGCGCGGCGGAACCGCCTGCATCTGCCGGGCCAGCTCGGTGAACGCGCCGGACAGGTTTTCCGGTTCCGGAACCATTTCCGGCAGGGACCGGGCAACGTCCTCCACAGCTTCCCGCAGACGCTGGTAATCCTGCGGCGGGTTGTCCGGGGTGAACATCAGCACCACATACCGGGGGTCGGCATACTCGCACTCGATGTGGTGCGGGCGCAGTGCTTCCGCCAGGTCCGTGCCGGAAATGCCCAGCGCAGCGGCGTCCAGCGTGAGCTTGAGCGGCTCCTGCTGTTCCCCGCCCAGGGCCAGCGGCACCGGGCTGTGCCGGGTCCCGGCCAGCTCGTTCAGCTCCCGGCGCAGGCGGGTAAGCCAGCCGCCGCATTGCAGCAGCCGCAGCGGATAGCCCTCAGAAAGGATCTGGTTGCACTTGTCCAGCGACTGCAGAATCAGATAGGACGGGCTGGTGGAACCGAACAGGGCCAGTGCGCCGCGCACGGCGGCATCCTCCTGCACGGGAGCATCCGGCCCCAGGTGCAGGTAGGCACCGCCCGTGACCACCGGCAGCGTCTTGTGGCCGGAGTCACAGCACATGGCCGCACCCAGCGTGATGGGGTGGCGGCTGCCCTCCGGCAGGAACCGCAGGTAGGCTCCATGGGCGTTGTCCACCAGCAGGGGCACGCCCCGCGCCTTGCAGACCGACGCCAGCGCGGCGATGTCCTGCATCGTGCCCAGATAGTCCGGGCTGGTGACGTAGACCCCGAAAGGCGTGATGCCCTCCCCTGTCAGCGCCTGCAAAGCGTCGGTAAGCGTCTGTGCGGAGACCGGGCAGCTGCACAGCGCACCGGCATCCTCCGGCGCAGGCCAGAGCCACCGGATGTCAAAATCCAGCAGGGCAGCGGCGTACAGCAGCGCCTTGTGGGCGTTGCGGGCCGCCAGCAGCACCGGACGCCGGCCGGTCTGCGGCGCTGCCTGCATGGCCAGAAACAGCATGGCCCGGATGCACTGAGAAGACCCTTCGGTGCTGTAATAGGTGTGCGCCGTGCCGAACAGACGGGTGGCGTTGGCTTCGCTCTGGGCAATGATGCCTTCCGGCGCGTACAGCTCATCTGCACCCTGGATCTCCGTGATGTCCCACGCCTCAAAGCCCAGCAGGTCCTGTCCCTTGTGGCCCGGCATATGCAGCCGGGAGGTCCCGGACTGGGCATACCGGCGCACAAAGTCCACGATGGGGGTGTTCATGCTCATTCGCAGGCTTCGCCATCGGCGCAGGCATTGCAGGTGGACCCCAGCTCGATGGGCACTTCGATGCCCTGCGCAGCCAGTTCCTGGTTCTCGGCCACCTTGATCATGATGGCGCACTCCATGCGCTTCTTGAACAGCTCACAGCCGTACTCGTACACGCCGGTGATGCTGCCGGTGGCGTGGTAGGAGTTGGCGGCACAGCCGCCGGAGCAGTACAGCTTGGCCCAGCAGTCCTTGCACTCCTTGCGGGCGTAGGCGTTGCAGTGCTTGAACTCATCCCGCACGGCGGTGTTGGTGACGCCCTTCCAGATGTCGCCCATCAGGTACTTGGGATCACCCACGAACTGGTGGCAGGGGTATAGGTCGCCCCAGGGGGTCACGGCCATGTACTCGGTGCCGGAACCACAGCCCGAAATGCGCTTGTAGATGCAGGGGCCGCCGGTCAGGTCGATCATGTAGTGGTAGAAAGTGAAGCCGCGGCCCTCGCGGTTGCGCTTGATCATCTCCTTGGCCAGGATCTCGTACTGCTCCTTCAGGATGGGCAGATCCTCTTCGGTCAGGGCGCTGGGCTCACCGGGCTTGGACACCACCGGCTCCATGCTCAGCTCCGTGAAGCCCAGGTCAGCCATGTGGAAGATGTCGTTGGTGAAATCGGTGTTGTAGTGGGTGTAGGTGCCGCGCATATAGTAGTTCTTGTCGCCGCGCTTCTTCACGAACTCCTGGAACTTGGGCACGATGGTATCATAGCTGCCGTGACCGGCGTAGTCCTTGCGGAAACGGTCGTTGACTTCCTTGCGGCCATCCAGGCTCAGCACCACGTTGTGGCACTCCTTGTTGCAGAAATCGATCACATCATCGTCGATCAGCACACCGTTGGTGGTCATGGTGAAGCGGAAGTTCTTGTTGTGGATCTTCTCCTGCTCGCGGCAGTAGGCCACCAGCTTCTTGACCATGTCAAAGTTCATCAGCGGCTCGCCGCCGAAGAAGTCCACTTCCAGATTGCGGCGGGTACCGCTGTTCTCGATGAGGAAGTCCATGGCGCGTTTGCCCACCTCGAAGCTCATAAGGGCGCGGTCGCCGTGGTAGCGGCCCTGGGATGCAAAGCAGTAAGAGCAGCTCAGGTTGCAGGTATGCGCTACGTGCAGGCACAGCGCCTTGACCACGGTGCTGCGGTTTTTGAAGTCGAAGGCCATGTTCTCGTACACGTCCGGACTCCACAGCTTGCCGGCCTCTTTCAGGCTGGTCACGTCGTCGATGCACTGGCGCAGGTCCTCTTCGGTGACGTCCGGGCGGTCGCCGTACTTTGCCATCATGGCGGAAACGATCTCGTCGGCAGTGTGCTCGGGGTACATGGCGATGACGTCATAGGCCACATCATCCACGACGTGCACCGAACCGCTGCAGGTGTCCAGCACGATGTTATAACCATTCAATTGATACTGATGTACCATCTTTTACTCCATTCCAATTTTATACACAAAAAAATGCCGCCCGGCAAAGGCGGCATAGGGTTTGCAGAAATTACTTATTGCTGTTCTCGCACTGCTGGTTAGCCACGCCGCAGGAGGTCTTGCAAGCGGACTGGCAGGAAGTCTGGCACTCGCCGCAGCCGCCGGTCTTCACGCTCTTGGTCAGGTCACGAGTAGCAATGGTCTTGATACGTTCCATAGTTAAAAACCTCTCTAGCAATCAAAAGTTTCTCGTGCGCAGAAGCCTGCACACGCATTTATCTTTTCTTATATTAGCACGCCATGCGGCGGCTGTCAAGAGTTTTGTTTGGGAGAGGGAGGGCCGGTAATTTCTCCTCGAATGCAAAACGGGTTGCGGCTCCCAGCATCCGCTTCGCGCCTTGAGCGGCACTCGCGTCTTACTGGCCGCTGCCCCAGCAACTCCTCCCTGTTTCGGCCACTGGCCGCAGTCGTCGTTGTTGCAGACCATTCCATTGCCCGCCCTACTGCCTACGGCAGCAGGGACCCACCCGCCGGATCATTCTCGGAGAAACAACCGGCCGTCCCCGTTTAAACCGACGCCGGGTAGTTGGCCAGAATGGTGTGCAGGCCCAGCTCCCGGGCCTTGGCCAGTAAGTACCGGTAGCGGCACAGCAGTGCCTGCCGCTCGTAGATGCGCTGTTCGATGAGGTCGGTGTCCACCTCCAGGTCAAACATCATCTCGTTGCGTTTGAGACAGAACAGACATTCCTTCAGTTCCTCTTCCAGTTCGGGATGATAGCGTTCGTGCTCGGTGTCCCGCGGAATGCGGGGCGAAAGCTGTGTTTTGGCGTTCGGGTCGTGCTGCAAGAGCTGTTCCAGCATATGGCATCCTCCTTTTTGGGCTTCTTCGGCTTGTACAGTTCAGTATATGAAGAAGGATGCGCGGAATTTGCCGGTTTGACGCAGAACGCAAAAAGCCGCCCCGCTGGGTGGTTCCGGGGAGCGGCTGTGGAGCTGTATTTGTTATACGGGTGAGTAATTGCCGTAGGGGTTATCGTAGTGACCGGCAAGGTAGTTCATGCGGTTCATGTAGTGGAGCTCACGTTGGTTGCATTCGGCCAGATAATTTGCCAGCTCCGAAGAATGCTGTAATTCGCCAAGACGCCGGTTCATTTCGTAGCTTTGAGCACCAAGTGCCTGCATGGAGTCTGCCATACGGCTTTCTTCCTGCAAGAGCGTGTCGATTTTTTGATTTGCTTCCTGCAGGCAGCTATACAAAGTATACTGGTTTGCGCGGATTGCAGAAAGGTCTCTCAAAACAGCATCCAGCTGTGTAATAATACGGTCAAGGCGAATTTCCAGTTCCAAGATATTGTAAGCACCCTCGTGACCTTCCAGCGTTGTACAACGGCCAGCGCAGATGTATTCATAAATAGAGCTTATCATCACATAATTTCTATATTTTGGAAAAACCACATTATAAGCGTACATTTGCTCAAGATTTTCATGACTGGATGCAAGGGCTTTTTGAACTTGCTGAAGATAATTTTCAGCAACGTGATTTTGAACTTTCAGTTTTTCAATTTCCTTCTGACATTGGTTCTTTTCTTTTTGTACCATCTCACAATCGCTTATATATTTATTTAAACTTTCCTCATTTGATTTTTTGATTTCTTTTTCATCACTAATATTTGAAGACACACTTAGTAAAACAAGCGCTGCTGTCAGCAAGCCAAAAAACAGGGCGATTTTTTTAGCTCCTCCCACATACGCAACAATGCAGCAAATCAAATAAAAAATCATCGAACCACACCCCGAAAACTTATCGTTCGAGTTTTTTCTTAAAGCTGGCCTTACCGGCTCACCTTTTTCAGCCATGCTCTTATTCAAACGCATGATAGAACTATTATGTTCTTGCATTTTTTGTTTTATCTGTTGACAAAGTTGCTCTTGCAGATTTACTTCTTTTTCGGTTTGAACGACCATTCCTAAATATTCTTTCAATTCCGCAGTTGTCATTTGTCACACCATCCTTTTATTTTTATAGTCCGTATATTGATAATACCCCGATTATCGCTAATTGTCAATATGCGGCCAATTTCTTATTCTTTAGTTATGAAAACCTGCCAAGGATGGTATATGTTATGATTCGATACGACCCACTTTGGGAGACAATGAAAAAACGTGGAGTCTCCCAATATAAATTATTAAAGGATTACCATTTCAGTGCGGGGCAACTGAGCCGTTTACGCAAAAATGAGAATGTCAGCACCTATACGCTTAACACTCTCTGCAAAATTCTGGACTGCACCCTTGAAGATGTTGCCGTTTATCTGCCGGACGAACCGGACGGTGAAAAACATCCCGACTGATTTTTCAAAAACATTCGCGTTGTCCCGTCAGTTTCCAGAAAAGTACAACTTTTTTCAAAAATGTGCTTGACAACTCCGGGCTTTTCCCGTATAATAGCACACGTTGAGCGGTTCACCCCGCAAGACACAACAGAATATTGGGGATTTGCATAGTGGTAGTGCGGTAGACTCTGACTCTACTTGTGGGAGTTCGATTCTCTCATCCCCAACCAGACAAAAGCCATCTGAGGAAACTCGGGTGGCTTTTCTGTTTGTATTATCTGCGCAGCGCAACGATCCAGAATGCCCTCCGCTTTGCTCCGGGCATTTTCAGCGGAAGGATTATTTTTATAATTGCAACTCTGGAAAATCCGCGAATTTTCCAGAGTTGCCTTTTCACAGGAGAGCTTAAAAGCAGAAACCGGGCAGCCCGCAGACCGCCCGGTTTTGTGTTATACCGTTGATTTTGCCTTAATGAAGAGCTTTCTTTTACAGAATGGTAATGCGGCCTGCGCCGTAGGCATCCTCATAGTTCAGCAGGTAGCCCGGGTAATCGGCCAGCGGGCTGTTGGCGGTGGTCAGGTGCGGCAGGCCTTCACCGTCCACACCGCCGAAGCTCATGGCGTAGGTGGCCATGACCAAGTAATCCTCCGACACATAGTCCTTGATCAGCTCTGCGCCGTCGAACATCGCAAAACCGTCGCCCAGGTTGCGCAGGGTGTAGTTCATGCCGGCCAGCGCATAGGTCTTGTTTGCGTCCAACGGCACATAGGTGCCGGACTGGCGGTCGTAGATCTTCACGTTCTGGACGCGCGGCGTACCGGTGGCACTGCCGATCCAGACGTTCTTTTCGTCGGTCTGCACGGTGTTGGGAATGTCGGTGTGGATCTCGTAGGTCGCACCGGCCACCTGCAGGAAGCCGCCGTTCTCCTGGCCGGTGCCTGCAAAGCGGGCAGCAAACTCCAGCGCATCCTGGATCTGCTTGCCGGTGACCGACATCAGGCAGGCCACGTTGCCGAAGGGGCTGACCTGCTTGCAGGTCTTGAAGGTCCAATAGCCGGCCTCTTCGTCTGCACGGATGCCGCCGCCGTTCATGATGGCGATGTCGCAGTGCAGCTGCTCCACCTCATTGAAGTAGGAGTAGATGCCGTCGGCCACGAAGTCGCCCAGGTTGGTCTCGCCGGAACGGATCCGACGCTTGCCGGTGGCAGGATCGGTGACGTAGAAGCTGGTGTCTGCCACCGCGATCTTCTCGCCCAGCATCTCGTCCACTGCGCTGACCCAGGCGGTCTGGATGCCTGCCACGTCGCTGTCCACGCCGTCGTAGGTGGAGACCAGCCTGGTGGAGATGGTACCGTCGGCGGCGATGGTCATTTCGCCCACATTGGCAAAGTAAGAACCGGTCTGGGTCAGGGTGACCAGCTTGCCGGAGGCGTCGGCCACCTGCTTGTTCTCCATCACGGTGTGGGAATGGCCGTCGATGAAGGCGTCAAAGCCGGTGGTGTGGGCAATGACGTCCTCACTGGTCCAGGGAGAGGACGAGGGATCCACGCCCAGATGGCCCAGGCCGATGACCACGTCGGCTGCCAGCTTTGCCTTATCGATGGCTTTCTGCACGGCGCTGTAAAGCTTCTGGCCGTCCTCGCCGCCCAGAATGTCGTAGATGTACTTGTTCTGTGCCTTATTCATGAAGTAGGCCGGGGTGGATTTGGTAATGGTCTCGGGCGTGGTGATGCCCACAAAGGCGATGCGCACGCCGCCGCGCACGAACACTTTGACCGAGGGCAGCACCCGCAGACCGGTGCGCAGATCCATCCAGTTGCAGGACAGGTACGGGAAATCGGCGTCCTTCATCAGCTCCTTGGCGCGGTCCATGCCGTAGTCGAACTCATGGTTGCCCGGGGTGGCGGCATCATAGCCAGCGGCGTTCATCAGCTGGATGATGGAAGCACCCTCGTCCATGGAACCATAGGCAGTGCCCTGCACATGGTCGCCGGCATCCACCAGCAGGACCTTTTTGCCGGCGTCCTCGTAGCTCTTCTTCAGGGCAGCGATGGCAGCATAGGTCAGCTGCGGTGCCTGCTTGTCGATGTAGGTATGCACATCGTTGGTGTACAGGATGGTGACCTCAGACTTTTCACCGGACCAGCAGGCGGACGCAGCCGGTGCGCCCACCGCCATGGTGACTGCAGCGGTGGTGACACCGGCTGCTTTCAGGAAGTTACGGCGGGAGATAAGATGTTTCATGGAAAAACGACCTCCTCTGATTCTGACATTCCGGAGCAGGCTCTCTCCCCTGCTCCTCTCGTGCTGTATCAAGCATAACACAGAACCGTGACCAGAGCAAGCCGAATCTGAACGTTTTGTGAAAAGCCGTCCTATGAAAGTATTACTTTTTGTGGACATTCCCCAAATCCGACAAAAAACAGAAGCACCCCCTGCATCTGCCTCAGACAACAGGGAGTGCTTCTGGTTTATCAGAGAGACCTTTTCACAAGGTCAGAGAGGGGGCTTCATCCGATCCGTCCGCTTCCGCGTCTCCGGAGGAGCGTCTCCTCAGATGGCGTGATACTCTTTGAGCAGCTTCTCCAGATCGGTGCCCTCGATCTTTTTCAGGGCTTCCTTCAGGGCCAGGCGCGGGATCAGCGGCAGATCCATGTCGGTGATCTTCTTGCCGTCGCGCAGCTTGACCGTTGCGTTCAGCAGGTCACGCACATCGTAGGTGCTGCCCCAGACCTCGGGCACGCCGCGGTCGATGTTCAGCAGGGTGTACACGGCCTCCATGCCGGTGCGCATGGAATACTCGGTGGTGAAGATGGTATCGCGCTTGGTCTCTGCAAACTGACCCAGGAAGGCAAAGTTCACAGCGCCCTCCGGCACGATGTCGGGGCGGTCGCCCATGGCACGGGGCATGAAGAAGGCATCGATATAGGGCATCATGACCGGGATGGTGTTGGCGCTGTGCTCCGCCAGTTCTTCGATCTGATCCTCGGGCACACCGATGTGGTACAGCCACTCCATGCAGATCTCCTTGCCGGTGCAGTCGCGCATGGGCTTCTTGACGTAGTTGCCGGGCTTATCGCTGAACAGGCCGTAGACCCAGACGCAGAGCTGATCCTTCGGCTGGTCACGGAACTGCTGCTGACGGTTCAGCGTCCAGCTCAGCAGCCAGTTGGAATCCTTGACCGTGACGATGCCGCCGGTGACGGTGTGGCCGCTGAAGGGATCCCGCTTGCAGATCTTCTGAATATACGGCGGGATCTTCTCGTCCAGCGTGGTGATGGTTGCGCTCTCCCAGTTGGACAGCTCCGGCTCGGAGCAGAACTTTTCGGGGTGGCCGAATGCCGGATCCTGGGCCGCGATCTTCTTCCACAGATCCCAGCCGTTGCCCGGCTTGATGGCGGGGTCAAAACCGGCCGCCTTGTCCTGTGCACCCACAGTGCAGCTCTCCACGCAGCCGCCGTTGGTGATGAACAGCAGATCGTTCTCGGTCAGGTCGATGTCGGACACCTCACCGTCATGATCCACGGTAAGCGAGCTTGCCATCTTTTTGCTGCCCTGAATGTCGAACTTGACGTCGGTGACCTTGGTGTTGTAGTGGAACTGCACGCCGTAGCCCTTGAGGTACTCGGTCATGGGCAGGATGATGGACTCGTACTGATTGTAGCGGGTAAAGCGCAGGGCGGTAAAGTCCGGCAGACCGCCGATGTGGTGGATATAGCGCTTGATATACAGCTTCATTTCCAGTGCGCTGTGCCAGTTCTCGAACGCGAACATGGTGCGCCAGTACAGCCAGAAGTTGGAGTTGAGCACCTCATCGTCGAAGAAGTCGGTGATCTTTTTGTCCTGCAGCTGTTCGTCCGGGGTAAAGAAGAGCTTCATGATCTCCATGGCACCCTTGTCCGACAGGCCGAACTTGCCGTCGGTGTGGGCGTCCTGCCCCTGGTTGACCGTGGCACGGCACAGGGAGAAGTTGGGATCCTCCTTGTTCAGCCAGTAATACTCATCCAGCACGCTGGCACCCTCGGTCTCCAGAGACGGGATGGAATGCAGCAGATCCCACATGACCTCAAAATGGTTGTCCATCTCGCGGCCGCCGCGCATCACATAGCCGATGCTGTACTTGTAGCCATCGCAGGCACCACCGGCCAGCGCTTCCTTTTCAAACACATGAACGTGCTCGCCCTTCATCTGGCCGTCACGCACCAGATAGCAGGCTGCGGTCAGGGCTGCCAGGCCGGAACCGATGATATACGCGGATTTATGATCGACACCCTCCGGCTTTTTGGGACGGGCAAATGCTTCGTAGTTGCCACTGGAATAATACATGGAAAAGCCTCCTTGCTTCGTTTGTTTTTCCTTCATCAGCACCGTGGCGCTGGTCTCTATGGCAACAGTATACCCCGCCCTGCGGCAGGAAACAACAAACAAACTCCGGCCCTTGTATAAAATTTATACAACTTCCCTGTTTTGTTGGAAATGCGTACAAATTGTGACAAAACGGCAGAGCCGCACAAGGCAGCTCTGCCGTTTTTCATGAATCTTATTTTCCGTTTTACTGCTTTGCGCTCTCCGGGGCCACCTCAAAGTCGATCTTGCCCAGGTTGACGTCTGCGCGCACGATGGTGATCATCATGGTGTCGCCCAGGCTCCAGTTCTTGCCGGAGACGGGATCGGACAGGCGCACGCCCTCGGTGAGCATGGTGCCGGTAGAAGTCAGGCTGGAAGCCGGCACAAAGCCCTCCACGCCGTTCTCCAATTCAATGAACAGGCCGCGCTGGGTCACGCCGGAAATGCGGCCCTCGTAGCACTCGCCCAGGTGACGGCGGGCATATTCCGCCTTGTAGCAGTCCTCGGCCTTGCGCTCGATCTGCATGGCGATGACCTCCCGCTCGCTGGACTGCTTGCTGGCCTTCTCGGCAAAGTCGGTGTAGCGCAGAGCCATGGTCTCCTTGTCGGTGCCCTTGAGCTGCGCCGTCATGATGCGGTGGATGGCCAGATCCGGATAACGGCGGATGGGGCTGGTGAAGTGGGCGTAATCCTTCAGCACCAGGCCGTAGTGTCCCTTGGGCTTCTCCTCATACAGCGCCTTGGACATACAGCGCAGCATTCCGGTGTTGATGATCTGCTCATACGGGCCGCCGCGCACGCCTTCCAGAATGGCACTCAGTTCCTTGGGGGTGGGCACATCCTTGGCAAAGTGGTCGTTGATGCCGCAGGCCTGCAGCAGGGTGTGCAGACGCTCCAGCTTTTCTGCGTTGGGTTCCTCGTGCACACGGTACACGAAGGGGATCTGCTTGACCCGGGCGAAGTGGGCGGCGCACTGGTTGGCCAGCAGCATGAACTCCTCGATCATGGCTTCGCTCTCGCCGCTGGTGCGCTTCTTCACGTCAATGCAGTGGCCGTCCTCGTCCAGGATCAGCTTGACTTCGCCACTCTCGATGTCCATGCAGCCGCGCTCCTTACGCAGGCGGGCACGGTGGCCGTACAGCTCCTTCATGGCGGGCAGCTGGCTCAGCACCTCATGGTACTTGCCCTTCAGCTCATCGTCTGCACTGCCGGCCAGCAGGGCGTTGATCTCGGAGTACACGCCCTTGACCCGGCTGCGGATGACCGACTTGACAAAGCGGTAATCCACCAGATTGCCGTCCTTGTCCAGACGCATCAGGCAGGAGAAAGCCAGGCGCAGAACGCCCTCGTTCAGGCTGCAGATGCCGTTGGACAGCTGCTTGGGCAGCATGGGCACCACCTGGTCGGCGTAGTACACGCTGGTGGCACGGTTGAAGGCTTCGTTGTCCAGCTCGGTGCCGGGCTTGACGTAATTAGAAACGTCCGCGATGTGGACGCCCAGCTCATAGCCGCCCTCCGGGGTCTTGGTCAGGCTGATGGCATCGTCGATGTCCTTGGTCTCGGCGCTGTCGATGGTGAAGATGGGCAGGGCGCGCAGATCCATGCGGCCCTCACAGTCGGCCTCTCTCACCTCGGCGTTTTCCAGCTTCTTGGCTTCCTCGCGGACCTTGTCCGGGAAGCGGCTGCGGATGTCCTGCGCATACAGCAGGGCCTTGGCACAGCGCTTGGCCTCGTCCGAATTGCCGAACCGCATGGCAACGCCCACGCGGTGGTCTTCCTGACGGGTGCCGCGGAGCAGGATCTCCACCGCCACCTTGTCGCCGTCCTTGGCACCGCCTTCGCAGTCCCGCATCATCTGCATGGAAATGGCCGGGCAGTCATCCGGCACGAACTTCAGGCGGCCCTCGATGCGGCGCACGGTGCCCACCAGGCTGTTCTTTTCTTCCAGAACGGCGAGGATGCTGCCCTCGTCGCTGCCCTCCACGCGGGGGTGCTCAAACTTTTCCACCAGAACCATATCGCCGGGCATTGCGCCGTGGGTGAAGCGGCCCGGGATGAAGATATCACTGGTGCCGTCTTCCAGCATGACGAACGCAAAATTCTTGCCCAGCTTGACCACCTTGCACAGCAGCGCCTTATCCGCACGGCCGGAACGCACCGTGAAGAAGACGCCCTGACGCTGGCAGATGACGGCCTCGTGGACCAGCTGATCCACGGCTTCCATCACCTTGCGGTCCGCACCGCGGTCCCCGCCGAACTTGGATTTCAGATCTTTTACCGTGCACGGCTGATTCTGGATCGCGTGCTCAATTTTATCGCGCATTGCCATAATTTTTTCTCCTTGCTCTTTTCCCGGCTGCTGCCTCCGACGGGTGCAGCCCTACCAGTTCAGGGGCAGTCCCTGCCCACCCTGCTGCGGTGCCCCGAATGATGGGCACACGCACGTTTTTTCTCGAAAATTCTGCACAGAAAAACAGCCCCGTCAGAGCACGGGGCTGTCGGACTTTGTCAGCCTGCCAGACGGCTTGCGAACAGGCAAGCCAGGATCGCCACGACAAAGAACACGATGCCTGCGATGCGGGTCACCTTTGCCAGCATCTGGTCTGCGGGAGTCAGGCGTGCGTTGTTGGCACCGCCTGCGCTGCCGTTGATGGCACCGGACAGACCCTGACCATGGGTGTGCTGCATGAGGGTGAGGAACACGATGACCAGCGAAGCGACCAGCAGGATCACACCGCCAACGATTTCGATAACAGACATGGATTGAAACGCTCCTTTATTTTCGTTCAGTGAAAACAACGCAAAAATACGACTATATAATAGCATACCATGGGGGAAAAAGCAAGCAGATTCCGCGCATTTATCCCAGCAGTTCCAGCGCGGTGCACAGCCGGGCAAAGACAGCGGCGCTGGAATGCACCGGATGGGTCTGCCCATCCTGCAGCACCAGGACGGTATACCGGGGCTGCTCTGCCGGGTAAAAGCCCGCAAACCAGAAATTCTTGCGTTCCTCCCCTTCTGCGGTGAACTGTCCAGTCTGGGCGGTGCCGGTCTTGCCCCCGGCGCCGGCATCCAGTCCGGCGGCATCCTGCGCCGTCCCTTCGGCCACCACCTGCTGCAGCATTTCCCGCAGGGTCTGTGCGGTTTGTTCCGACAGCACCCGCCGGGCGTGCGGATGAGACAGTGTGCTCTGGCATTCCCCCGTGGATTCGTCCACCGTTTCCAGCAGAAGGTACGGCGTGCGGTAAACTCCGCCGTCCGCAATCGTATTCAGCAGGGCGGCGACCTGCAGCGGACTGGCCAGCAGGCTGCCCTGTCCAAAGCTGAAATTGGCCAGCTGTCCGCTCTGGGAAAGCTCGGTTTCCGCAGGCAGGTTCCCGCCGGAAGCGGACAGGCCCGGGGCCAGCTCGATGCTCTGCCCGAAGCCGAACGCCCGGGCCGTGCGCAGGAGCGCCTGTGCTCCCAGCTGCTGCCCCAGCCGCACAAAATATCCGTTGCAGCTCTTGGCCAGCGCACCGGTCAGATCGACCGCGCCGTGGGGCACGCCCCCGGCACAGCGAAAGATCTGTCCGTCCACGACCACCGCCCCGGTGCAGTCTTCTTCCGGGGCAAGACCGGCTTCCACGGCAGCCGCCGCCAGCACCGGTTTGAACACGGAACCCACCGCATAGCTCTGCAGCACACGGTTCAGGAATGGACTGTCCGGTGCATCCAGGCTCGCGGCCGGGTCCTGCGGGTCGTAACCCGGTACGCTGACACTGGCGCGGATGGCTGCCGTGGCGGTATCCAGCACCAGAATGCATCCGCTTTCCATCATTTCGGCTGCGACAGCTTCCGCCGCACGCTGCACCGGGCGGGAAAGGGTCAGCCGGACACCCACCGCGCCGCTGTCCGCCTGTACCAGTGTGGGTTCCTCCCCGGCCCGCAGACGCCCCTGCGCAGTGACCGGACAGACCACGGTGCTGCCCTCTGCGGTGCCGGAGAGCAGAGCATCCAGCGCCTTTTCCAGCCCGGATGCACCATGGCCCGTACCGTCCAGATCGCCCAGCAGGTGCACGCACAAAGGGGCCGGACAGGTGCGCCGCTGCCCGGCGAAGCACTGCACGCCCCGTGCGGTCAGATCCCGATCCACCTCCAGAAGAAACGGTGCCGGACGGCTGCGGTTCCGGTAAAGCAATGCCTGCCCGGCAGCGTCCGTGTACGCATACAGGCGGGCATAGTTGTTCTCCCCGGGGAAGCAGAGTGCCTGCCAGCTGCTCTCCAGTCCTGTGAGCGGCAGACCATCACAGTCATAAAAATTTCCACGTCTGGCCGGCAGTTTCAGCGTGACTGTGCTCTGTGCCCGTGCCCGTGCAGCGTAATCCGTGCGGTGCGCCAGGTAGAACAGCCGGCACAGCACTACCGCAAATCCCAGCAGCAGGGCTGCATATACTGCCAGCACCCGTTTGCCGGACATGGCCGCACCCCCCTTCTTTGAAGGTAGGGTGGCCGGCAAAAGGGGAAACTATACGCCGCTTCCGCCGCGCTCTCGCAATTATAAGGAGAGAACGCTTTCGGACGAGCCGGCCCCCGCCGGAGGAGCCTCCGTCCGTCCATGGAGGGCAGCCTGACACGCCCGGGAAAGTGTGCGATGCGGATCCTGCCCGCACCCAGACACAAAAGCAAAAAGCACCCTCTGCCCGGGAGCTTCCGCAGGCGGAGGGTGCTTTTGTATCAGGATCCGATCAGACGCTTAGTCTGCGTTCTGGCAGAACAGCGAGAAGGTACGGTATGCCATGTACAGGTCGGTCTTATGAATGACCTCGAAGGGAGAGTGCATGGACAGCACCGGCACACCGATGTCCAGCACGGGGATGCCGCGGTTGGCCACATACTTGGCGATGGTGCCGCCGCCGCCCAGATCCAGGCGGCCCAGCTCACCGATCTGCCATGCCACGTTGTTGGCATCCAGCAGGCGGGTGATGTCGCCCACCAGCTCGGCGTTGGCATCGCTGGCAGAGCTCTTGCCGCGGCTGCCGGTGTACTTGAAGAAGGCCACACCGCGGCCGGCATAGGTACCGTTCTTCGGCTCAAAGGCACCGGCCCAAGACGGGTCGTAAGCGGCGGTGACGTCGGCGGACAGGCAGACGCTGTTCTGGAACGCAAGGATGTCGTCCTGGCCGGCGGCGCGGCACAGCAGCTGCATGAAGTGGAACACATACATACTCTGCATACCGGTCACGCCGTCGGAGCCGATCTCTTCCTTATCGGTCAGCACGCAGACGGTGGTGTGCACAGGATTCCGGGTCTCGATCTCGGCCATCAGTGCGGGATAGGCGTCCACACGGTCATCGTGGCCGTAGCCGCCCACCATGGAGCGGTCAAAGCCCACGTCGCGGGCCTTGTGGGCCGGCACGACCTCGATCTCGGCACGGGTGAAGTCACGCTCGGTGATGCCGTACTTCTCGTGCAGAAGGATCAGGCTGTTCAGTTTGACGGCTTCCTTGATGTCGGCATCCTCCACGGCGTCGGAACCGATCAGCACGTTCAGTTCCTCGGCCTTGATGCCGTCGCTGAGCTTGCGGTCGTTCTGCTCGGCACCCAGATGCGGCAGCAGGTCGGTGATGCAGAAGACGGGATCGTTTTCGTCCTCACCCACGGAGAAGGACACGCTGGAGCCATCGGCACGGGTGAACACGCCGTGGATGGCCAGCGGCATGGTGCCCCACTGATACTTGCGGATGCCGCCGTAGTAATGGGTCTTGAAGTAGCTCAGATGATCGGACTCGTACAGCGGGTTCGGACGCAGGTCCAGGCGGGGGCTGTCGATGTGGGCAATGACCAGACGGAAGCCCTCTTCGTAGGGCTTCTGGCCGATGGTGGCGGCCACAACGGCCTTGTTCTGCTGGATGAAGTAGATCTTCTCGCCGGGGGCGTAGGTCTTTTTCGGCTCGAACTTCTGGTAGCCGGCCGCCAGAAGCCGCTTTTCGCTGGCGGCAGCGGCTTCGCGCTCGGTCTTGGCTTCGTCCAGGAACTGCTTATAGCCCTCGGCAAAGGCAGCGGCCTTCTCCTTTACGTCCGCCTGCTTGTCGGCGGCGTACGCGGGCTTATAAAGCAGCTGCTCTGCATACTGCTTGGCAGAAAGTTTTTCGCTCATTTTAACATTCTCCTTACTTTATCATTGGTCTGCATAAATGCGCTGGTACGCATTGTAGCAGGCGGTGATCTTGTTGACGTAGTGGTGCATCTGGTTGTAGGGAAAGCCCTGCAGGGTCTCCCCGTCGGCGGAATGCTCTTCCATCTGCAGCAGATTGTCCACGGTGCCCCAGCCGCTGTGATAGGCCGCGGCGGCGGTGGCCACATCCCCTTTGTACCGTGTCAGGCACAGGTGCAGGTAATAGCAGCCGAACCGGATGCTGGTCCCGGGGTCGTACAGATCCGCAAAGGTCGTTTCCTGTGCGTCCGGCAGCTTGCTCCGGAGCCAGAGAAAGGTCTCCTCGGTCATCTGCATCAGGCCCCGGGCACCCACGGCCGAGGTGGCGGAGGGATCAAACCCGCTTTCGGTGCGGATGAAGGCGTCCACCAGCAGCGGATCCAGATCGTAGCTCTCCGCCCACTGCTCCACCAGCTCCGGGTACTTGCAGGGATACAGGAACTGTTCCGCTTTGTGCCACAGGCGGGGTGCCGCCAGCAGCACCGCCAGCGCCAGCACGAGCAGCAGGAACTGCCGCCGGGTGCGTCTGCGGCGGCGCTGTTCGGCACGGCGGCGGGCAGCAGCCCGTGCCACACGGCGCTCATGGGCGGCTTCCGGGTCGTACCGGGTCAGGCCGGTGCGGTCATCGTATTCGTAATCGTTCTTCAAACCTGGCGGACTCCCCTTCCTTCCGTCCGGAGCGTTTCGCACAGCCGGGCAGCAGCCTCCTGCAGCGCGTCCAGCCCCGCATCGTTGTGCAGAATGTAATCCGCCTGCGCGGTGAGCACCGCTTCCGGGGTCTGGGCGTTGAGGCGGCGGGCGGCCATTTCCGGGGCAATGCCGTCCCGGGCCACGATGCGCGCCACACTGGTCTCAAACGGCGCGGTGACCACGCACAGGCGGTCGCATTCCGCCTGCGCGGCGGTGCCCACGATGACTGCTCCGTCCAGCACGAACAGCGGTGCGCCTGCGGCCTGCGCAGCCTGTTTGGCGGCGCGGATGCGGCGCACGATCTCCGGGTGGGTCAGGCGGTCCAATGCCGCCTTGCCCTCCGGGGACGCAAAGGCGCGGTCGGCCAGCAGGCGGCGGTCCAGCGTGCCGTCCGCGTTCAGGATATCCGCCCCGAACCGTTCCGCCAGCGCAGGCAGCAGCGGCGACCCGGGCAGCAGGATCTCGCGGGAGATCTGATCCGCGTCCGCCAGCGGCACGCCCTGGGCTGCAAACACGGCTGTAACGGTGGATTTGCCGCATCCGCTGCGGCCGGTGATGCCCAGCGTGATCATAGGTCGATCACCCGGAACGCGGCGGCGCGGATCAGGCGGTTGTACACCGCCATGGACAGGCCGTCCTTCTGGGGGCAGCGGGCATACACCACGGCGTCACCCTGCTCATCCAGCGCCCGCAGGGAGCGGAAGATGTGTTTGGCCTGATCCGCTCCATCGCCCTCACGGCCATACTCCACGCAGGGCACGCCCAGCTTTTCGGCTTCGCCGGTAAAGCACAGGCAGCTGGGGTGCTGCTCCCTATGGGCGTCCACATAGGCCTTGAACTGTTCAAAGGTGCCGTTGAGCAGGGTCACATCCGCCTTGGGGGCATAGTGCTTGTACTTCATGCCGGGGCTGCGCACCACCGCACCTTCGGGCAGCTTTTCCAGGATGGCCTTGGAGACCTCCACCTCTTCGCCCAGCGCGCGCTCCAGATCTTCCAGCGTGATGTGGCCGGGGCGGAACAGGGTGGGCTTGTCGCCCACCACGGACACGACGGTGGACTCCACACCCACATCACACTCGCCGCCGTCCAGGATCAGCGGCAGGCGTCCGTCCATATCCGTAAAGACGTCCTGTGCGTTGGTGGGGCTGGGCTTGCCGGAGAGGTTGGCGCTGGGCGCGGCAAAGGCACAGCCGCTCTGGGCGATGACCGCCCGGGCCACCGGGTGGCTGGGCATCCGGATGCCCACAGTATCCAGGCCGGCACAGCACTCCGCTGCCACCTCGGGGCCGCGGGGCATGATGATGGTGAGGGGGCCGGGGCAGAACGCCGCCATGAGCAGCTGGGCACGCTCCGGCACCTCGCTGACCAGACCCGGCAGCATTTCCGGGCCGGTGACGTGGACGATCAGCGGATTGTCCTGCGGGCGTCCCTTTGCCACAAAGATCTTTTTGACGGCCTCGCCGTTGCGGGCATCGGCGGCAATGCCGTACACCGTCTCGGTGGGCAGCGCCACCAGCTCGCCGCAGCGCAGGAGCGCTGCGGCTTTTTCAATGCTTTCCGCCTGGCCGGCAGGCAGGACTTCGGTTTTTAATTTCATACGGATCATCGTTCTTTCTATCTGTAAAGTAGATTTGCTTTGCAGTAAGTTCTGTCGAATATGCGTTGATTTTTATTCATTCAGTTTCTGCAGCTTTTCCGCCTGTTCCCGGGTGGCAAGGGCATCGATGACCTCATCCAGATTCCCGTCCAGGATCTTGGACAGGTTGTGCACGGTCAGGCCAATGCGGTGGTCGGTGCAGCGATCCTGCGGGAAATTGTAGGTGCGGATCTTCTCGCTGCGGTCGCCGGTGCCCACCTGCCCCTGCCGGCTGGCATTGATGCTGTCCTGCTGATCCTGCTGCTTCTGGGCCAGCAGGCGGCTGCGCAGGATCTCCAGGGCTTTGTCCTTGTTCTGGAACTGGCTGCGCTCGTTCTGGCATTCCACCACCATGCCGGTGGGCAGATGGGTGATGCGGATGGCGCTGGAGGTCTTGTTGATGTGCTGACCGCCCGCGCCGCTGGAACGGAAGGTATCGATGCGCAGATCCTTGGGGTCCAGCGCTACGTCCACCTCTTCGGCCTGCGGCATGACCGCCACCGTGGCGGTGGAGGTGTGGATGCGGCCCTGGGTCTCGGTCTCGGGCACGCGCTGCACCCGGTGCACCCCGCTCTCATACTTGAAGCGGTTGTAGGCGCCCGCCCCATCCACCGCGAACACGGCTTCTTTCACACCGCCCAGTTCGGTCTCATTCAGGTTCAGCAGCTCCAGCGTCCAGCCGTGGTTCTGGGCGTACATGGTGTACATCCGCAGAAGGCTGTGGGCAAACAGGGCGGCTTCCTCGCCGCCTGCACCGCCCCGGATCTCCACGATGACGCTTTTGCCGTCGTTGACGTCCCGGGGGAGCAGCAGAATTTTGAGATTTTTTTCCAGCTTTGCCACATCCTGACTTTTTTCGCTGACTTCCTGCTGTACCATCTGTTTGAAGTCCGGATCGGCTCCGGCTTCTTCCAGCAAGGCCCTGGCCTGCGCCAGGTGATCCTGCGCGGTCTGCAGTGCCCGGTAGGTCTGCACCACCGGCTCGGCTGCGCGGTACTCCTGCATCAGCCTGCGGAACAGCGCCGGGTCACTGGCGGTCTCCGGCTGAGTCAGCCGGACGGAAAGCTCTTCAAACCGGCGGCACACCGCATCCATCTGGGAAATGATATCCATAGCAAAAAGCTCCTTCCCAAACCCGGATGCCGTGCCGGGCACTAAACTGTGCCGGGTTTGATGACTTTTTTGATGTTCTTTTCGATCTTCACGCGCGGCAGCATGACCTCCCGCCCGCAGCCGGTGCAGCGGATGCGGAAATCCATGCCCACCCGCAGTACCTCAAAGCTGGAGGCACCGCAGGGGTGCTTCTTGCGGGTGAGGATGGTATCGCCGACTGCAATGTCCATAACCTTCGCTCCCTTCTGGATGTGCTTCCCTTCCCGGGGCCGCACATACAGATATAGTATAATGCAAACGCCCGCAAAATGCAAATATCTGCTCCGCCGGATGCATATCGTGTAACAGAACCGCGGTCTGCGCCCTTTGCGGGGCAGAGCCGAACACAAAAACAACAGAGAAAGAGGAATGAAAGATGATGCAAGCGTATCGTACCGAAGGTAATTACCGCTCCGCCGCCCATCTGGGCAGCACTGAGCTGCGCGCCGCCATGGCCGGCCGCGAGATCCTGCAGGCCACAGCCCTGGCGTTTGACACCCAGCGGCAGCTGCGGTTTGAGCTGGGCGGTGTGAAGGCCGTCATGCCCTTTGCCCAATGCGTGGACGGCGCCGAGAACGGCACTGTGCGGGACATTGCGGTGCTGACCCGGGTGGGCCGCCCCACCTGCTTTGTCATCGAGGGGATGGACACCGACCCGGACGGACAGCCGTTTTACCGGCTCTCCCGCGCGGAAGCCCAGCGGATGTGCAAGGCGGAGTATCTGGACAGTCTGAACCCCGGCGACATCCTGCCCTGCACGGTGACCCACATTGAGCCGTTTGGGGCCTTCTGCGACGTGGGATGCGGCATCAGCGCCCTGCTGCCCATCGACTGCCTGTCGGTGAGCCGCATCGCCTCCCCGGCCGACCGGGTGAGCGTCGGGCAGAAGATCCTGTGCGTCATCAAGAACCGGGATGCCCAGGGGCGTTTTGTGCTGAGCATCCGGGAACTTCTGGGCACCTGGGCAGAGAATGCTGCCGGGTTCACTGTGGGCGAGACGGTGGTGGGCATCGTGCGCAGTGTGGAAGAATACGGCACCTTTATTGAGATCGCGCCCAACCTGGCCGGACTGGCGGAAAGCTGCGCCGGACTGACCCCCGGACAGGCTGTGAGCGTCTACATCAAGAACATCCTGCCCGAAAAGATGAAGATCAAACTGGTCATCGTGAACCACTCCCTGAGCCAGCGCCACCGGTTCGAGCTGCGGTACTTCCTCACCGAGGGGCATCTGGACCGCTGGGTGTACTCCACCCCGGAAAGCCCCAAGCAAATCGAAACGGATTTTTCGGCAGCGGCTTGCAATCCGCTGTAAAACCCTTTATACTAGAGAGGAACGCGAAGCTTGAGAATGTGAAAATACAAAGGGGATGGATCGAACGATGACCGCCAACGATGCTTTTACTGCCGGAGTACGCCCCGGCGGACTGACCAGCAGCACCGAGATCCGGCTGCTGCTGTGTTACCTGGTAAAGAATGCCGGGCCGATCGCCCGCCAGCAGATCGAAAATGCCCTGATGGAAGAAGCGCTGGTCAACTACTTTGAGATCGGCTCCTGCCTGGATGATATCACCCGCCAGCAGCTGGTGATCCTGAAGGACGGCCAGTACTTCATCACAGACAAGGGACGCAAGGTGGCGCAGGAGCTGGCCTACGACCTGCCCCGCAGTGTGCGGGAAAAAGCCGTGACCGCCGTGCTGCGCGCCCAGACCTGGGCACGCAAGGAGGCCGAGTACCGCGCCGACATCTCCGAGCAGCCGGACGGGCACTGCACGGTGCGCTGCACGGTCAAGGCACTGGATCAGAACCTGTTCTGCCTGGAACTGGGTGCTCCTGACCGCTTGAGCGCCGAACTGGTGAAAAAGCAGTTCATCCTCAAGGGCAACGAGATCTATCAGCTGCTCATCAACAAGCTGACCGAAGAAGAAAAGCAACGATTTTGAATGGCCGCCGCTTCGCTCTGGCCATAAAGAGCGGAAATTCAATGATTTTATTTGCGGTTTGGAAGTGTCTGCGGACGCTTCCAAACCGCTTTTTCACGAGAAGGGTCCAAACTTCAAACTGCATTTTCCCTTACGACCCTTCCTGTGAAAAGCAAAAACGGAAAAGTCCGCAGACTTTTCCGTTTTTTGAATATAAAAATAATTCCGCTGAATAGGGCCAACGTGAAACGGCGGCCATTCTCAATAAAAAATCAGATCAGGATGCAGATCAGCCCGGTGCAGCCATCGTTGATGACCTTTTCCAGCGTACCCTGCAGCTGGGTGCGGGCTTCCTGCGGGATGTGCAGAAGCTTGTTCTGCAGCCCCTCGTTCACCAGCTCGTGCAGGCTTTTGCCGAAGATGTTGGACTGCCACAGCTTGACCGGATCATCCTCGAAATCGGCCAACAGGCTGTGCACCAGCTCTTCGCTCTGCCGTTCCGTGCCCACGATGGGGCTGATCTCGGTGTGGATGGTGGCCTTCATCATGTGGATGGAGGGGGCGCAGGCTTCCAGCCGGACGCCGTAGCGCCCGCCCTGCTGCACGATCTCGGGCTGTTCCAGCTGCAGCTCCCCGATGGAGGGCATCACGATGCCGTAGCCGGTGGCCTCCACCTGTTCCAGCGCACTGCGCACCTTCTCATATTCCCGCTTGGCGTGCGCCAGCTCCAGGATGCAGGGCATCAGCCCGGCCTCATCGCCGATCTCCAGACCGGTCTGCTCGCTGAGCACCTGGTAGAAGATCTCCGGCTTCAGCTCCACGCCGATGCGCACGCTGCCGCCCGCCAGATCCATGCCCTGCACCGCAGACCGCTGCACGGCTTCGCATTCCAGCGCCGGGGCGTCGGTGCCGGTGGGAACGTCCTTCATGCGGGCCGTCCGACCGGCCAGATCCAGTGCCGCCGCATAGATCTGCGCCTGCAGCCAGTGGCCGGTCTCCAGCCGGTTGACCCACCGGGGCAGGGCGAAATCCAGCTCCTGCACCGGGAACTCGTACAGCACCTGCCGCAGGATCTCGCCCAGCGCCGCCGCATCCAGATCCACACAGCTCACCGGCAGAACGGTGCGGCGGTAATCCCGCGCCATGCCTGCGGCCAGCTGCTTCGTTTCCGGCGCGTCCGGATGGGTGCTGTTGAGCAGGATGACATAGGGCCTGCCCAGCGCTTCCAGCTCCTCGACGACCCGCTTTTCAGCGCGGACATAGCCCTCCCGCGGGATGTCGCTGACCGTGCCGTCGGTGGTGACCACGATGCCGATGGTGGAGTGGTCGCAGATGACCTTGCGGGTGCCGGTCTCTGCGGCCTGATCGAAGGGCACCTCTTCCTCGAACCACGGGCTTTTGACCATGCGGGGCCGCTCGTTTTCTTCGTGTCCCATGGCGCCGTCCACCATATAGCCCACGCAGTCGATGAGCCGCACCCGGCAGGCTCCGCCGCCCTCCAGCTGCAGCGGCACGGCGGTCTCCGGAATGAACTTTGGCTCGGTGGTCATGATGGTGCGCCCCGCCGCCGACTGGGGCAGCTCATCCCGGGCACGCAGACGGGCGGCGTCGGTGCCCATGGCGGGCAGCACCAGCTCCTCCATAAAGCGCTTGATGAAGGTGGATTTCCCGCTCCGCACCGGCCCCACCACCCCGATGTAGATATCGCCGCCGGTGCGTTCGCCGATTTCCCGGCAGATCCTGCTTTGCTGTTGTTTGTCCAAACCTGCACTCCCCTTCCTGTTTGCACGGTGCACCGGACAGTACGCCGGTTCGCTCGTTGTATCGTATGAAACGGGAAGGCTTCTTATGCCCCGCAGGGCTTTTTTCCGCCGGTTCAGAACAGATCCAGCATGGCGTCCAGGTAAACGGCTTCCCGAACCTGCAGCTGATATTCCGGCTTGGTCAGATAGTACAGCAGAAATTCCAGGATCAGCGCGCTGCCCAGCCCGCGCCCCTCGATCTTGAACTGCGAAAAGCCCCGGGGCAGATACCGTTTCCGGATGGCCTCCGGCCCGATGAAGCTGGGGTTTTCCATGGCCCGGGAGAAACGGTAGCCCTCCCGGGCACCCGGTGCCGTGCAGAGGTGCTCCGGGCCGGACTCCCCCAGGTTTTTGCGGCTGACGGCCTCGTAGCAGCGCTTCCGGTCCCGGCAGCCGACCCAGCAGCATTCGTTGCAGAGGAATTCCAGCTTGTCCTTCTGCGCATCGGGCAGGGTGTCCAGCTGTGCAAAGGCTTTGTTCAGGCGGAAATCCGGCACCACATAGCGGAACTCCGGGCGTGCCGTCTCGGCCTGCAGCTGTCCGAACCCGGTCAGCACCTTGGTGGTGGAGGAGACCAGATACAACCCCGGATACTGCCTGCGCAGGTAGTCCGCCAGCAGGTCCGAATGCACGATGACGCCGTTGGGCACGGCACCGCCGGTCTCAAACAGCGCACAGAGGGCGTTGCACTTCCGGTCCTGCAGGTGCTCCTCCCGCAACAGGGAGTTGCTGAAGGTCAGCCGCCCTGAGATTCCGTACTCCTGCAGAAGCGCCAGCACCTCCCGGGGATCCCCCTCCCCGAAGCCGGCACGTCCCCCGCCCCAGAGACAGTCGGCGGGGGCACCGTAGATTGAACCGATCCCGCACCAATCATAAAAGTACTCCCGGTGCGTCCGGAACAGCGGCAGAAAGATCCGGTACAGCTCCTGAAATTCAAACAGCCCCGGCAGATGATACCAGGCCGTCTTCTTGTTCTTTGGTTCCATCGTTGCATCCTTTTCTTATTTTTCACGGGTGTCCCGGCCGAAATAGAAAAAGGAGAAGCCGCAAAGCTTCTCCTTTTTTGCTGATCGGGACCGGACTTACGGGGTCAGACGGTTGGGGCCGCGGAACAGGAACTCCGCGTCCTTGATGCTCAGACCGCAGAGCAGCATGGTCAGGCGGTCGATGCCCAGACCAAAGCCGCCGTGGGGCGGGCAGCCGTACTGGAAGAACTCCAGATAGAACTTGACGTCCTCGGCCAGACCCTTTTCCTCGGCCTGCTTCTTCAGCACCTCGTAGCGGTGCTCACGCTGGGCGCCGGTGGTGATCTCCACACCGCGCCAGATCAGGTCGTAGCCCTGGGGCACGCCGTTTTCGTCGCGCATATGGTAGAACGCGCGCTTCTCGGCGGAATAGTCGGTGATGAACAGGAACTCGTGGCCATAGTGCTTCTTGACCCACTCGTAGCTCAGGCGCTCGGCCTCGGTGGTCAG
>CAKSZS010000003.1 GCA_934525845.1 uncultured Faecalibacterium sp.
GGGGCGTAGTTGGGGCCGCACTGCTCGTGGCTCTTCTCGTCCACGCCGCCGTTGATGGCGTACAGCAGGCACTTGGCCAGGTTGGCGCGGGCACCGAAGAACTGCATCTCCTTGCCGGTCTGGGTGGCAGACACACAGCAGCAGATGGAGTAATCATCGCCCCACACGGGCTTCATCACATCGTCGTTCTCGTACTGGACGCTGCTGGTGTTGATGGAGACCTTGGCGGCGTACTTCTTGAAGTTCTCGGGCAGGGCAGAGGAGTACAGAACGGTCAGGTTCGGCTCCGGAGCGGGCCCCATGTTTTCCAGGGTGTGCAGGAAGCGGTAGCAGTTCTTGGTGACCATGCTGCGGCCGTCCATGCCGATGCCGCCCACTTCCAGGGTGGCCCACACGGGGTCGCCGGAGAACAGCTGGTTGTAGCTGGGGATGCGGGCAAACTTGACCATGCGGAACTTCATCACCATGTGGTCGATCAGCTCCTGAGCCTGGCTCTCGGTCAGGGTGCCGTTCTCCAGATCGCGCTGGATGTAGATATCCAGGAAGGTGGAGATGCGGCCCACGCTCATGGCAGCGCCGTTCTGGGTCTTGATGGCGGCCAGGTAGCCGAAGTACAGCCACTGGCAGGCTTCCTTGGCGTTCTTAGCGGGCTGGGAGATGTCGTAGCCGTAGGCCTCGGCCATCTTCTTCATGCCCTTCAGGGCGTTGATCTGGCGGGCGATCTCCTCGCGCAGGCGGATGACGTCATCGGTCATGGTGCCGTCGCCGCAGTTAGCCAGATCCTCCTGCTTGAACTGGATCAGGGCGTCGATGCCGTACAGAGCCACGCGGCGGTAGTCGCCCACGATGCGGCCGCGGCCATAGGTGTCCGGCAGGCCGGTGATGATGTGGGTGTGGCGGGCAGCCTTCATCTCAGGGGTGTAGGCGTCAAACACCGCCTGGTTGTGGGTGCGGGTATAGTCGGTAAAGATCTTGTGCAGCTCTTCAGACGGCTGGTAGCCGTAGGTGGTGCAGGCCTGCTCGGCCATCTTGATGCCGCCGTAAGGCATGAACGCACGCTTCAGGGGCTTGTCGGTCTGCAGGCCGACGATCTGCTCCAGATCCTTCAGGTTTTCGTCGATGTAGCCGGGGCCGTAGGCGGTCAGGCCGCTGACGACCTCCGTCTCCATATCCAGCACGCCGCCCTTGGCGCGCTCGGCCTTCTGCAGCTTCTGCAGGGCACCCCACAGCTTGTCAGTGGCCTCGGTGGGGCCAGCCAGGAAGGACTCGTCGCCGTCATACGGGATGTAATTCTTCTGGATGAAGTCGCGCACATTGACTTCCTCTTTCCAGATGCGGCCCTCAAAGCCTTCCCACTGTTCAAAATTGATCATTGGAACCTCCTTGCTCCATTTCATGTCTTGGTTAGCATAGCCTAACTATTGAGCCTTTGAAAAGCCGCTCCTTGTTGGCGGCTTTCTGGGGGCGGACTGATCGGAGCAGCTCTGAACAAAAATTTGTCAAAGCGCCTCCTTGGACACACTGCACCCTTGAGAACCGCCCTGCTGCCAAAAAGCAGCGGCGAGATGTGGAGTTGCAGTGCTGCATGAACTATAATAACAGAGATACGTTCCAAAAGCAAGAGGAAACCGGTGGATTTTGTACAATCTTAGCTGGTTTTGTCTGTGCAGGGTGCACGAATCGGGCAGAAAAAACTTTACTGCAAAAAAGTTCCGGAAAATTTTCAAATAAGGGTTGACAAGACTAACTGCGTATGGTATTCTGTTCTCGCAACGAGGTTAGACAAACCTAACCGCTTGAAACACGTTGCACCAGAAAAGCGGAGGTGCCTGCAACACCCCTGCGAAAACCCGAGATCGTGCGGCTTTGCGGCTGTACGGTCCCCCAATTCCTCCATTCCATTCTCTTTTTTCCAAGGAACTGCAGCATGGTTTGCTCTGCGGTTCCATGCGCGGCATCCGGTGTGATTGGTACCGCACCGTGTGCAAAAGAAAAACAAAAACGGGACGTGCAGCTTGACCACCTGCGCGCCCCGATTTTTGTTTTTAGTAGGAAAACCCTCTCAGTCATCGCTGACGCGATGCCAGCTCCCCCGAAAGGGGGAGCTTTATGCGCAAGTACGGGAAAGCGGCACTTTTGACTGGGAGGAAGCATGATTCATTCAGATGCAAAGAAGCTCCCCCTTTCGGGGGAGCTGTCGCCGAAGGCGACTGAGAGGGTTACTCCACGATTCCCGCCAGCTCCTGATACAGCTCTTTCGCGCCGCCGCTGGGATACTTTACCGAGACAAAGGCGTTGTTCACGATGCACACCCCATCCGAGTAGACCGTGAGCAGGAACTTGTGATTCTCGGCGTCATCGTAGCCGCTGACAGTCACGGACTGCATGGGATATTCGTGAGAGTAGGAAGAATAGAGCTGGTTCAGCTTCTTGCGGCAGGTGACCTGAGAAAGCACCTCCGTGACCTGCTGGTATTCCGCATCGTCCAAGGAGAGAATGTGATTCTGCATGTTGTCGTCCCGGCCAAAGCTGACGATCTCCTCAGTGCGGACGGTGCACTGGGAGCTGGCGCGCACCAGGGCCTTGAGGTCGATGGGGCGGTAGAGCACCGCAAAAACCACCAGCACGAACAGGACCAGAAACAGAACGCCGCGGGGGATGTGGAACGCTTTCATGGGTTATTCCTCCTTTTGCGGGGGCAGGGCGTCGGCGTGGCGCTGGGCAATGAAGAAACCCAGGGCGCTGACGGCAAACACGACATAATAGCTGGCGATGCGGTAGAGCATCAGCACGCTCATCACCTCGCCGGAGGGCAGAAAGCTGCTGTACAGCAGCAGGAACGCCGTTTCAATGGACCCCATGCCGGCCACATTGGGCAGGGCGTTGGAGAGAAAGAGCATCAGGCTCGTGAGCAGCTGCACCTGGGCAAAGGTGAGGGGCGACAGGTCCATGAACCGGATGCAGAGATACGGGATGCAGAACAGCAGGAACAGCTTGAGCGCCTGCAGGGCGAAGATCTGCACACAGCGAGTCTTATCGGCCAGCAGCAGGCGGCTTTCCTCGCCCAGCACGTCCAGCTGCTCCTGCCAGTCGGCGCGGCGCTTCTGCCATTTTTCATCTTTGGGCAGGAACTGCAGCAGCCAGTGGGCCAGCTGCTGCACCAACGGCGACACACACACCAGCACCAGCGCCGCGATGACCAGCGCTACCACAGCATATGCCATGGGCAGATATTTGAGCACGCCGGTGGTGTTGGCGGACAGCCAGGCGTGCTGGAACAGCAGCATCCCAGTGGCATATAAGAGAACGGTGGTCTTGTGGAACACATACTGCAGGGTCATCAGGCCCACGCCTTTTCCGGCGGGCAGACCGCACCGGTACAGATACCAGGTCTGGAAGGGCACCGCCCCCGCCCCCAGCGTGACCACGTTGCCGAAGGTGCCGCTCCAGGCATTGTCCAAGCCCTGCTGCAAGGTGAACCGCGGCAGACGCCCCCGCACGATGACGTAGGAGACACAGCCTTCCAGAATGGGATAGGTCAGGCCCAGCGCCAGCACCAGCACCACCTGCCAAGCGGAAAGCCGGGCCAGCGCGGCGGTGATCTCGGTCCAGTGATCCTTGAAGATGAGCACGATGATCCCGGTGAGGGCCAGCAGGACCAGCAGAGAGAGGATCGTCTTTTTGCGGGAAGACTGGGGGGCGGTGGGCTGATTCATGGAAGCGGAACTCCTTTCGGGAATGATACAGATCGTTTATCAGCAGTATAGCACATCCCGCCCCGCTCTTTGTGAACGAGGCGGGAATTTTCTTGTGCAATCCGGCACAGATGATGAAAAAACTTTCCATTCCGGAGAAATTGAAGAGAATATTGCAAAATGTGACGAGAAGGATCACAAAAAAGACTGCCGCACAAAAAGTTGTGCAGCAGTCCCTGCAAACATCAGGCTTCCGAAGCGGGCGGTTCTGTCAGCTCCTTCACCAGGCGGGTGAGGGTGGAAACGTATGCTTCGTTGGAATAATACGTTTCGTACAATTTCCGGCAGGCGTTTTTCATGGCCGCCAGCTGGTCCGGATGGGTGATGGCGTGGGCCAGCACCTGTGCCAGCTGGTCCGGGTCATCGTTACGGTAGACGAAGCCGTCCACGCCCTCGGTGACCAGGCCGGCAGTGCCGGTGTGCTCCGACACGATGGACGGTTTGCCGAAGATCAGCCCCTCGGTGACAAAGGTAGGCATGGGGTCATCCCGGGAAGCACACACGATGCAGCTGCACTGCGCCATCAGGGATTTGATCTCCGGGCGTTCCAGCCGCTTGCGGTAGAAGACGTTTTCCGGGCATTCCTCCATCAGGGCGGCGACATGGGCAAAGATGTCCTTGTCCGCATCCTTGCCCACGAACAGGAAGGATGCCTGTGCCCGGACGTCCGGCGGCAGACGGCGGATGGCCTCACAGAAGATGTCCTGGCCCTTGCGCACCTCCATGGAGCCGACCGTCACAAAGAGCGGACGCCCGCCCGCATAGCTCAGGTCGTAGCGCGGGAAGGTCTCCTGGGCGTAATCCGGCAGGCCGTAGATGAGCTGTTCGACCTGGAACCTGGGCCGCACGGCGTGCATGGCGGCGGTGGCGTGGGAGCCGACCGCGCAGATGTGCACGTTGTCGGCCAGCACCTTGGGAATTTTATGGGTGATGAAGGGATAGCCTGCAAAGGCATCGTGGAGCCACCACAGCACCGGCACAAAGCCGCCGTTCAGGGTCTGCACGGCAGGGGCTTCCACCACGGTGTTGGCCAGCACAAAGTCCGCGCTGGTGGCCAGCTCCCACAGGGTGGAGGCGGTCACGCAGTCCCGGCGGGTGACCACGGCGGCCCCGGCTTCCAGGAAGAGTGGCAGGGAACCTTCGTCCGAAGGCCCCAGCACCACCACCTCATAGCCCAGGCTGCGCAGCACCGGAATGGCGCTCACCAGCACGATGGGCGCACCGGTCATGGTCAGTTCGTGGCTCAGCACCACGGCACGCTTGCCGGCGGCGGAAAAGACGTCTTCGCCGCACAGCTCCCGGCGGAAGTGGAGCAAAGCCTGCGGGACCCGATGGCAATTTCGGGCCAGCTGGTTCGCCAGCCGCAGAAGCTCGGTCACGCTGTCTTTGCCCCGGGCTTCGGCGCGGCAGCGGTCCAGCAGCTCCCGGGACACCAGCGCACAGCGCATTCCCGGCAGGTGCTGGGTGCTCAGATAAAGGGCGGTGGCGCCGTCAAAGCCGAACACCGCATCACAGACCACCAGGTCGGCTCCGGCGCGCAGGGCGGCGGCAAAATAGGTCAGGGCGGTGGAGGTGCACTCCACATCCTCGTTCACCAGCAGCACGCCCTCCACCGAGGGGGTCAGTTCGCCGTCCAGATGATCCACCAGACGGAACTTGCGGTGCAGCTGATTTTCCAGCGCGTGGGCCAGCGCGTGGTGCCGCTTGGGGGCGTACACCAGCAGATAGGTGCTTTGGGTGTCGGTGTAGACCTGTGTGGTCAGCTGACTGCGCTGCAGGGTACTGTAACTGCTGTACATTGAGACACTCCTCTGCATTTTATGTCCGGTTTCCGCCATGGAACAGCTGGAGCAGCGCACGCAGGGGTGCCGTCAGCTTCCAGCTGCTGCTGCCCAATACGCCTTCCAGCGAGGATTCGTATTCCTGCTGGCTCTTGCGCAGGGCGGTCAGCTCCTCGTTCAGCCGGAGGATCTCGGCGGCATCCGCCTGCCGCTGCCGGGCGCTGGCCTGTTCGGCCTGCCGGGCTTCGGCCCGGACGGTATCGGTCTCCTGCTTGAGCACGTTCAGGGCTTTCAGCAGGGCCTTGCCGGGCTGCTCATGCAGATACCGGCCCAGCGGATAATAATGGTACTTCACCGCAAACTTCAGCCCGGCGGGAAAGCCCACGTCGCTCTGCAGGGTCAGGTTGGGGTCGATGTTCAGGAAGAGCATGGTGCCCTCCTGCAGCGCATTGCCGTTGGCGATGTGGTAGTGGATGCGCTCATCCGAGATCGCAAAATCGGTGATGCAGCAGGCAAATTCGCCGGGGTCCAGCCGCAGGGCCTGCACGTCTGTGGGCAGCTCGAAGACGGCGGACACCTCGTGGGTCAGTTCGTCGTAGGAATCGGCGGGCACGGTCAGGCACTCCCGGGGCGAAAAGCCGGACCCGGAATCGTAAAACAGCTGGGGCAGCAGCAGAACGCCGCTCTCGTTGTCGGCCCCGTGGGAAGCCAGCACGGCTTCGTAGTTCAGCACCTGCTGTTCCAGTTCCAGGCACCGCTGTGCCAGTCGGGAAACACCTTCATCGGAAAGCTTGAGCTGCTGTTCCAGCTCGGCGGTACGGCTGCGGGCCGCGTCCAGGGTCGCGGGGACATCGTGGTTCATGACAGGATTCTCCTCTTACGTTAGAATAGGGCTGCACCGCAGCAGCCGGAACATCAGTGCTGGGAAAGGGCGGGTTCCCGGCGGGGCGCTCTGCGCTGTGCCGCCGCACGCTGAACGATCCGGTCCCGCCGCCATTGCAGCACGCGGCACACGGCCCAGATGCCGGCAAAGGACAGCAGGGCCTGTGCGGCCATGCCCAGCAGCGGATGATCCGCAAAGCGGGCGGCGAACAGATACCAGGGGATGGCGATCAGCTCCACCGTGTGGATGCAGAAAATGTTGAGGGAATTGCGGCCAATGGCCTGCAGGGCCTGAGCAAGGGGGCCATCGAACCGGTTCAGCCGCAGGAACAGCCGGATGAACAGGTAGCCGGTCGTGGCGTCCAGCAGGATGCTCAGGGGGCCGAGGGTCCATTCGCCCATGGAGATGCAGTCGGTGCTGCGGGTGAGCAGGGCACCCACGGCGGTCAGCGCGGTGCCGCCCAGCAGCAGGTACAGGGCGCGGCGGGACAGGGGCTGATCCAGCCAGCGGTTCTTTTTGGCCAGATAGCCGATGTACAGGTACGGCACGATGACCGCGCTCTGGGTCAGGCTGAAGGGCAGCTCCCAGACCAGGCTGGTGCCCCAGCCCAGCAGCATACAGCCCAGTACCGCCCAGTGTGTGTAGGCTTCCGGGAAGATATTCAGGATGCAGTCCAACAAGATCCAGCCCACCAGCAGGGCCAGTAAGTACCACATGGGGCCGGTGGAGAAGAATTCCTGCCCGGCGTAGGTCGTGGTGTGGGGCAGGCCCAGCAGAAAGCCGCCCGCCACCTTGATGGTCTCCCCGATGCTGCCGGGCAGGTAGTGGAACGCTGCATAGTGGCAGACCAGGTTCAGCAGCGAGGTGAACAGCGCGGTGTACAGATAAGGCTTGAGCAGGCTTTTGAGCTGCTGGTCGATGCACTTGGGAATGGAGCGCTTGCGGAAGCCGTAGCCGCTGGCAATAAAAAAGGCGGCCATCAGCGCTTCCCGGTAGATGAAGGGGAAAAACGCCGTCAGGGACAGGCCGTCGCTGAGGTTCATGGGGTAAAGCTCGGCGGTGTGGGCCAGCACGATGGTGATCATGCCGCAGCCTTTCATCATGTCGAACATCCCGATGGAGTTGACGGTGCGGGGCTTGGTTCCTTGCATGGGAAAAGGTCCTTCCTTGCGCCGTTTGGAGCCGAAAAAGCGGCGGCGCAGATGAAATGTACAAAATTCAAAAGATAGATAAAATAAGTATAATGCTTTTTGGACAGACTGTCAATTTTGATTTGCTGCCAAAACCAGCCTGCTGTTGTGGTTTGCAATAAAAAATGCAGCGGATGCAGACCGGATTTGCGGCGAAAAGGCAAATCGGCGGGGGCAAAACATTCACATTGACAAGATTTAATTGCCAAAATTGGAAATAAAAAGTTGCGAAAGTCTTGCATTGCCCCGGGCGATATTGTATACTGAGGGCAAACGCAGAATGACACCGCCGCTCCGCTGCAAGATCCGGGCGGCACGGAAAAAGAGGGAAACGATATGAGTGAACAGAATCCGAAGAACCTGTACGAACTGGTGACCCTGAACATGGAGCACCGCTTTGCGGACCGGGTGTCCTTCCGCTGGTACGACGCGGAACAGGACGCCGTGGTGGAAAAGAAGTTCCGCGAAAGCGCCCGGGACATCCGCCGCGCCGTGAACTACTTCACCCATGAAGTGTCGGACATCCGGGGCAAGCGCATCTGCCTGTGGGCCAACAACAGCTATCAGTACGCCATCAACTGCTACGGCGTCATGCTGGCGGGCGGCGTCATCGTGCCGCTGAACCAGCGCAAGAGCTGGGACGAGCTGCACTATGAGCTGGAACTGGTGGAGCCGTCCCTCATCCTGACCGACGGCGAGGACTACGGCTGCAACGAGGAGATGAAAGCCGCCTACGGCGAGCTTCTGCGCCCGGTGAACGGCTTTGAGGCCTGCGAGCCGGTGGAGCAGCTGACCAACCCCATCGACCCCGAGGCTCTGATGGTGCTGATGTTCACTTCCGGCACCACCGGCCGCAGCAAGGGCGTCATGCTCTGCGAGCGCAACTTCTTTGCGGTGATGCCCCACCATGTGAGCGTGGGCGACAACCTCTGCCGGGCCAAAAATGATCCCGACCTGCGGGTGAGCCACATGACCGTGCTGCCCATGTTCCATCTGGGCGCGTTCGGCTGCCTGTTTACCTGGGCATGGATGGGCTGGACCCAGAACCTGGGCAGCCTGCGTACCTTCTATAAGGATCTCAAGCGGATGCCCAGCCAGGATATGGCCGCCGTGCCGGTGCTGGTGGACTCCATTCACCACGACCTGATGACCGGCCGCACCGCAAAGCTGGGCGACCTGTGGGCCCTGAACTGTATGTCTGCCATGTTCGACCCCCAGACCCTGCTGGACCTGAGCCAGCACGGCATGGTCATCAACCAGCTGTATGGCAGCACCGAGACCACCGGCGGCGGCCTGATCAACTTTGCCATGGATGCCGAGCACATCGGCGCGCTGGGCAAGCCGGACGGCCACTGCGAGTTCAAGCTGATGGACGACGGCGAGATCTGTCTGCGCGGCGGCGACGTGATGCTGGGCTACTACAAGGACCCCGAGGAGACCGCCAAGGTCATCGACGCCGAGGGCTGGTTCCACACCGGCGACCTGGCCCGTCAGGACGCCGACGGCTATGTGTTCATGACCGGCCGCAAGAAGAACCTGATCATCCTAGACAGCGGCGAGAACGTCAGCCCCGAGGAGCTGGAAGGTCTGCTGGAAAAGTGCACCGCCGTCAAGGAGTGCATCGTGAAGGAAAAGGGCAAGAAGATCTGCGCCGTGGTGTTCTGCGAGGAAGCCGACCAGCCGGCCGTGCGCGATTTCATCACCGAGATCAACCGCACCCTGCCGCTGTACAAGCGCATGACGGCGGTGGAGTTCAGCACCGAGCCGCTGCCCCGCAACGCCATGGGCAAGCTCCTGCGCTGAGAAAAAAGACGGACGGCACACGGCCCGGCACAAAAACTGGGCATTCTGGCAGAAAAAACTGTACGCTGCCGGGAATGAACCGCAAAAGAGCTGGGCAAACCGATAGCGGTTGTGCTATACTGTGTGCAGGACGTGCAGAACCAAACGGCTGCACAACATCATCCGTCACGGAAAGGAAGAATACTTCTTATGGAACGAGCAGAAATCATTTCCCAGATCCTGGCCATTCTGGAGGACGTCGCTGAGGTGTCCCCGGAGGATGTGAACGAAGACAGCGTGCTGATGGACGATCTGGATCTGTCCTCGATGGAGATCCTGACCATCGTGGCGGACCTGGAGGAGACCTTCGGCCTGCGCATCCCGGAAAAGGAACTGCGCAACTTTGTCACCATCAGCGATCTGGCAGATTATCTGGCGGCAAACGCGGGGTAACCGGATGGAACAGACACAGCGCTCGGCGGAATACGTTTTCCAGGGCATTATGTACTACTTCCGCCGGGAAAAGGTCTGCCCCCGGTATCAGTTCACCCTGAAGGACCCGGTGGATCCGGCCCTGTTGCAGCAGGCATTGGACGCCGCCCTGGACGCCGCCCCCTCTTACCGGGTGCGTCTGGTGTGGGAAAAGCGGGACGCCTTTCTGGAGCCGAACCCGGAACCCTGCCTGGTCCGGCAAGGCAGCACCCAGCCGGAGATGCCGGAGGAGACCAACGGCTATTTCTTCGCGGTGAGCTGTGAAGGGAACACGGTCTATTTCGACTGGTTCCACTTTATCGCGGACGGCCACGGCGTGTCGCCCTTCCTCACCCGCATCCTGGAGCTGTACTGCAACCTGCGGTACGGCACCGCCTTTGCCAATCCGCCCATCCCGAACAGCCCGCCTTATGACATCGCCAAGCTGGTGGAGCAGTACCCCTTGCAGGTCATGGACGAGACCACCCTGCAGCGAGAGGTGGTGCAGACCTGCGAGAGCACGATGCACCGCACCCGCCTGCGCATGACCAAGCAGAGCCTGGTGCAGAAAGGCGTGGAAAACGGCGTCAAGCCCTTCTGCGCCCTCATGGGCCTGCTCTGCATCGGCCTGGGACAGTATCTGGGCAAGGATGCCATTCAGTATTCCTACTCGGTGGACACCCGGGACGCCCTGAACGTCCCGGACGCCCTGTACAACTGCGTAAGTTCCGTGCAGGACGGTGTGGCTGTCCCGGCGGGCACCCGGCTGAGCGATTTTGTCCGGGCGATGGACGCCGCCGTGAAGGAGAGCCTGACCCCGGAGCGCAAGCGCCGCAAGATGGCCGACCAGATGGGCTGGGTCTACAAGGTGGACCAGCAGAAAGCCCCCCTGCGCATCAAGCAGCGGGTGTTCCAGATGGGCGAGTACATCAGCGGCATCCCGGCGGATTTCTGGTTCAGCTACCTGGGCAACCCGCTCATGCCGGCCACCCCGGAACTGGAACAGTACACCACCGACTTCGGCGTGTGGGTCCCGCCGGACGGTGGTTCCCTCTGTGTGGAAGCTTCCACCCTGAACGGCATCATCACCCTGTGCATCGAGAACAAGGTGCCGAAAGACGGCCTGTCCGCTGTCCTGCGGCAGACCTTGGAAGCCGAGGGCATCGAGGTGCTGGAAGCCGAAGAACTGGATGAATTTTAACGCAAAAGCAGCCTTTTCCGTACCGAGTGTGCGGGAAAGGCTGCTTTTTTTATGAATCTGTTTTAGTAGGCCGCGTGGTCACCTCGCCGCAGCGCAGGGCCTCCTGCCGGCCGTTTTCCCGCTGGATGACCAGCCGGCCTTCGTCGTCGATGGACAGCGCCCTGGCGGCGTAGGTCTCGTGGGCGGCGCAGACCGTGACCCAGTGGCCGGGCACGAAGCACCGGGCACGGTACTCGTCCAGACAGGCAAAGTCCGGGCAGAGGGCCAGCAGCTCCCGGGCGATGGCCCCCGCCAGGGCCGCGCGGCTCACCGGGGCCGGTCCGCCGGGGTACAGGCTCCCGGCCTTGCGGGCCAGTTCCGGGGGCCAGTCGGCGGCGGTGGAGGTCAGGTTCAGGCCGATGCCCACCACGAGCCATTCCAACTGTCCGCTTTCCAGGTCGGTCCCGGCTTCGGTCAGGATGCCGCAGACCTTTTTGCCCTGCTCGTACAGGTCGTTCACCCACTTGATGGACAGTTCCCGCCCGCACAGGGCTTTCACGGCACGGCAGACGGCCACCGCTGCCCCGATGGTGGCCGTCTGCGCCCCAGCAGCGGGCAGGGCAGGCCGCAGGACCACGGAGAGATAAACGCCCTTGCCCGCCGGGCTTTCAAAGGTGCGGCCCAGCCGTCCGCGTCCGGCGCTCTGGTGTCCGGTGAGCACCAGGGTGCCGTGGGATGCACCGTCCAGCGCCAGCAGCTTGGCCGTGCGGTTGGAGCTTTCCAGCGTGTCGTAAACGTACACCGGTGCGGGATACGCGCCCACGGCTTCCGCGCAGAAGGGGTCCCCGCCCGCCAGCCGGTAGCCCCGGCGGGAAACGGCTTCCAGTGCATAGCCCTGGGCGGTGAGGGCGGCCGCGGCTTTGTGCACCGCCGCGCGGCTCACCCCCAGCTGCCGGGCCAGCTGCTGGCCGGAAACGTAATCGCCCTCTGCGGCGCTGAGAGCCTGCAAAAGTGCCTGCCGGGTGCTGACAGCCATGGCCGAACCCCTCCTTTTGTGCTATAATGAATCCAATGTGTTCTTTTTTATTGTAGCAGACCCGCACCAAAAGGCAACGAAAAAATTTTTTTGGAAGTTTTTGCAGGAAACGCCGGGCCTGTCTCGTAGAAAAGAACAGAAGGGCAGCGCAAGACGGCCCTCCGCAAAACCGGAAAGGAGGCTGTGCAGGTCGTTGACGACAATGGAATTCAGCACGATGGTGCAAACCTATCAGGCACTGGTCTACACAGTCTGCCACCAGCTGGTGCCGGATGTGGGCGAAGCGCAGGATCTGACCCAGGAGACCTTTCTGGCGGCATGGCGGGCCATCGACCGCTGTCCGCCCGGCTTTGAAAAGCAATGGCTGGCCCGCATTGCTTCCAACAAAGCCAAGGATTACTTACGCAGTGCATGGGCGCGCCGGGTAAACACCCCCGGCGACGAGGTGTTGGCGCTGGAAGGCGCCCCGCCGGATCTGCAGCCGGAGCAGCAGGTGCTGGACGCGCTGGGCGAGGAAGAACTCACCCGGATGATCCTGGACCTGCGGGAGCCTTACAAAACGCCCTGCCGCCTGGTGCTGCTGGAACAGCACACCGCCGCGCAGGCCGCTGCCCTCTGCGGGCGCCCGCAGAAAACGGTGGAAGCGCAGGTCTACCGCGCCAGAAAGATGCTGGCCCAGCAGATCACTGCACAGCAGGAAGGGAGGAGTATGGTGCATGGAACTGTTTCGGGATGATGGCTGTCTGACGGATGAGGGGCTGCACGCCCTGATCGCCGGAGAGCTGGATGAAATGGGACGGCTGGAAGCCGCCGAACATCTGTCATATTGTGACAAGTGCATGGACCGCTACACCGCTCTGCTGACGGAGGATGTGCTGGAACAGCCGCCCCGCTCTGCCCGGGGCGCGGTGATGACCACCATTTTTGTGCGGCTGATGCAGAACACTTGGGGCCGCGCGGCTGTGGCCACGGTGGCGGCGGTGCTGGCGCTGACCCTGTGGCGCACCGGCACCATTGACCAGATTCTGACCGGCACCCGGGACCTGAAGACCTGGATGCCGGACACGAGCCAGAGCCAGCCGGCCGAACCGGAACGTCTGGGCCAGCCGGTGCAGGATGACGAACGCCGGCCCGCCGAGACCGGACCGCTGGGCCAGCCGGCAGAGGACAAAAAGCCGGCCAAGACCTTCTCCGAAAAGCTGTCCGGTGCGCTGGACGGCCTGCTGTTCGGCAAACACGAATCCACGGCAAAGCATGATGCTGCCGTTTCCAATCAAACGAAATGAGGGAATCGACTATGAAGAAAAACGGAATCCTGACCCTGCTGTTTGCCTGCATCCCCGGCGCGGGCCAGATGTATCAGGGCTATATGAAGCGGGGACTCTCGCTCATCACCATGTTCTGCCTGTTTATTATCGTAGGCAGCGCCACGGGGCTGGATGCGCTGGTAGTCGGCTGCATCGTGGTGTATATGTACAGCTTTTTCGATACCTTCAACCTCCGCGCCCAGATCATCGCGGAGAATGCTCCGGCAGACGACTATCTGGTGCACATCAACTGGAAAGACAAGCGGATGCAGGACTTCATGATGGACAGCCACAAGCTGCTGGGCTGGGGCCTCATTGCCCTGGGCGGCCTGGTGGCCTACGAGAACATCATCATGCGGGTGTTCGGCGATGTGATGTGGCGCTGGGGCCAGAACAACCCTGTGTTCCGCGCCATCTATCTGATGCTGGATGAGCTGCCCCAGATCGTGACCTGCGTGGCCCTCATCGTCTGCGGCCTGTGGCTGGTGCGCGGCCCCAAGGGCAAAAAGAACCGCAAAAAGCCGGAGCCGCCCCAGGACGAAGATTTTACCGAGTATACAGCCGCAGACCCTGCGGCCCCGGACGAGGACGCAGGCTTTGCCATGCCCAAGCTGGCGGCTCTGCTGGGTAAGCCGGTGACCCCGGAGCAGCCGGAACAGCCGGAGAAACCGGAGGATGACGATGGACGAGAAGAATAAATTCGACCTTGAAAACGAAGCAGAAACTGCAGAAAACACGGCATCGCGGACCATCAGGCGGTCCGCACCTCCGAGTGATGCCCCCAAGCGCCGGGTGGGCAGCCTGACGCTGGGGTTCTGCCTGATCGCGGCGGGCATCTTCTTCCTGTGCTATTACTTTGTGCCGGGCTTTGACTGGCAGCTGACCCTCAGGATCGCCCCGGCGGCTGCACTGATCCTGCTGGGCAGCGAGGTGCTGTTCTTTGCTTCCCGCCCGGGCCGCTGGAAGTACGATTTCATGTCCGTGTTCGTCTGCCTGGTGCTCATTGCAGGCTGCTTCTGCCTGAGCTTTGTGCCGGTGGTGTGGAGCGAGATCGATCCTGCCCGCCAGCAGAACGCCGCAAAACTGAGCCAGGAATACACCGATGAAGTGTGCAGGACCTTCCGGAAAGATGCGCCGGACGTCCCGTTGCGGGATGTCTACACAGACCTGTACCTCTACACGAATGCGGTGGAGACGCTGGATGCACTGGAACCGGGAAACGGTCATCTGTCCCTTCATGTGGAGCTGTTCGGACCCTACGACAGCGCGGAGGCTTTTGCTCAGGACTGCCGCCGTCTGACCGACAGCCTCCAGAAGCAGGGGGTGCAGCCGGATGCCGTGAGCTTTGAATGTGATGCATTCCTCTCGGATGACGCCGTGCGCAAGGGCCTGGATTCCGGCAGTTTACAGCAGACGCAGGACTATCGGCTGGAACTATACGGCACCCCGCAGCTGGACTGGACGGCGGACCAGATGGCTCGTGAGACCGACGTGACCGATCTGCTGGACGAGGAAAATCTGCCGGAAGAGGATGCTGCAGAGGACGCTTCCTCGGCGGAAGAAAGCACCGTCACGATCGTGGTCTGATCGGAAAATGCAAAAAGTGCCCGGTGCGGAGTTTTCCGCACCGGGCACTTTGTATGCTGCAATTACAGCTTCTTGCCGGTCAGAAGCTCATAAGCCTCCAGATATTTGGCAATGGTCTTGTCGATGACGTCCTGGGGCAGGTCGTAGTTGCTGTCCGGATGAGCCTTCAGCCAGTCGCGGACGAACTGCTTGTCGAAGGAGGGCTGGCCGTGGCCCGGCTCATAGCCTTCCAGCGGCCAGAAGCGGGAGGAGTCCGGGGTCAGCATCTCATCGCCCAGCACCACATTGCCGTTCTCGTCCAGGCCGAACTCAAACTTGGTGTCCGCGATGATGATGCCGCGGGACAGGGCATACTCGGCGCACTTTTTGTACAGGGCGATGGTGTAGTCCCGCAGCTTTGCGGCGTACTCCTCGCCGTGGCCGGGGAACTGCTTTTCCAGCACCTCAATGCTGCGCTCGTAGGAGATGTTCTCGTCATGGTCGCCGATCTCAGCTTTGGTGGAGGGGGTGTAGATCGGCTCGGGCAGCTTCTGGGATTCCTGCAGACCCTCGGGCAGCTGGATGCCGCAGACCTTGCCGGTCTTCTGGTAGCTGGCCCAGCCGCTGCCGGTGATGTAGCCGCGCACGATGCACTCGATGGGCAGCATGGTCAGCTTGCGGCACATCATGCTGTTGCCGTCGAACTGGGGCTGCCGGAAGAACTCCGGCATATCCTTTACATCCACGCTCAGCATATGGTTGGGCAGCAGGTCACGGGTGTAGTCAAACCAGAATTTGCTCATCTGGGTCAGGACGGTGCCCTTTTTGGTGACCTTATTTTTCAAAATGACGTCAAACGCAGAGATGCGGTCGGTGGCAACCATGATCAGGCTGTCGCCGTTGTCATAGATCTCACGAACCTTGCCTTCCTTAATGGGCTTGAATTCAGTCATACTCAAACACTCCAGTTCTCTCATTCCGGGCCGCAGTACGCGGCAGCGTCTTACAGCTCTATTTTACCATGTCTTTTGCGGCTTGAAAAGAAACAGATGGGAGAGATTTGCCGGCAGTTTTTCGAAATTCTCGTGAAAAGTGCGCAAAAAATAATGGAAAATTTCGTCGTTTTGACGATAAAAGTCGTACTTTCCCGGCGGACAGTGCCCGGTGAAAAAGAGTTGGTAGACACCCGCCCGAAAAAGGTGTACTCTAAAAAGGAACCGCTGCCGGGCAGGCCGCACGACAGCAACGCTGAAACAGAGAGGAAACAAAAAACGATATGACACCTGAGATCATTGCGCACCGCGGTGCGTCCTACCTGGCACCGGAGAATACCCTGGTCGCATTCCGCAAAGCGATGGAGATCGGCGCGGACGGCGTGGAGATGGATGTGCAGCAGACGCTGGACGGCGGTCTGGTCATCCACCACGACTACATCATCGACCTGCACACCGACATTTCCGGTAGAATTTATGACATGACCGAGGGCGAGCTGAAGGATCTGGACTTCGGCAGCTGGAAGGATGCCATCTACAAGGATGAGAAAATTGCGACTCTGAAAGAAGCGCTGGACCTGTGCAAGAGCATGGAGGGCTGCCGGGTGCAGCTGGAAATGAAGTCCACCATGGACAACGACCCGCAGTTCGTGCCCCGGGTGGTGGAGGCCATCCGGGCGGCGGACATGGCGGACCGGTTGGTGCTCATCTCCTTCAACCACGATCTGCTGCGGCAGGCCAAGCAGCTCATGCCGGAACTCGCGGTGGGTGCCCTGCTGTACGGTGCATTTGAAAGCATGGTGCTGCCGCCGCCGGTCATCTGGAAGGACCTGGGCCTGACCAACGGCCTTGAAGAGGAAGAAGCGGCGCTGGATGCAGAGCTGGAAGCCCTGCCTGTGGAGGGCAATCCGGACGAGGAAAACGGCTGGGTGAGCCGCTGGGTAAACGATAAAGTCAGTATGCTGCGGGCGAACTTCCCGGGCGAGAGCCTGAAGGCCGTGGTACAGCATCTGGCCGACCAGCACAACCCGGTGGCCTACGTCAAGAGCCTGGACTTCACACCGGAATACATCAGCTGTGAATATCACACGGCCTACAGCAACCCGGGCTTCATCGACAAGCTGCACGCACTGGGCGTGAAGGTGGCTCTGTGGACCGTGGACACCGAGGACGCCGTGCGCAGTCTGCTGCCGCTGGGCGCGGACTGCATCGTGACCAACCGCCCCGACCGCGTGCGGGAGTGGGTGGAAGAGAATCCGTAAAAGCAGTATAAAGGGCGAGAACGCTGAAGAAAGAGACAAGGGCTTTCCCTTTATGGGAAAGCCTTTTTTGTATCTGCCCTTGACAAGGCGGGGACACGGCGTTACTATAGTCTCATATCGAACAGTTTCGTAGGAAACAGTTCGAACCAAAAACAATTCGGAAGGAACCGATATCATGTGTGACGAAAAACAGAACGAATGCAGCGGATGCGGGGAGCCGCCCTGGGAAGGGCCGCAGGTCATCCCGGCCCAGATCCGCCGGGTGGACAACCTGATCTTCCGCAAGATCAACCAGTTCACCCGGGCCAACGGGGTGGAGCAGGCGTCCCCCATGCACGGGTGGATCATCGAATACCTCTACCGCCACAAGGACGAGCCGGTGTTCCAGCGGGACATTGAGCGGGAGTTTTCCATCACCCGCTCCACCGTGACGAACATTTTGCAGCTGATGGAGCGCAAGGGCTACATTGAGCGGCGCAGTGTGCCGCAGGATGCCCGGCTCAAGCAGCTGGTGCTCACCGAAGAGGGGACGCGCTTCCACGAAAAGACGATGCTCTCCCTTCACCAGACCGACGAATATGTGGCCAGTCTGCTGACCGAAGAGGAGAACGCCAAGCTTCTCCGCCTGCTGAATAAGCTGCGGGAAGCATTATAAAAGTGTAAGGGGCTGTGAGCCGGTAATTTCTCTTCGGACACGAAAACGGGTTGCGGCACCCAGCGTCTGCTTCGGCCCTTGGGCGGGCCTTGCATCCTGCTGGCCGCTGCCCCAACAGCTTCTCCCTGTTTCCGCCACTGGCGGCGGTCGTCGCTGTTGCAGGCCATTCCATCGCCCGCCCTATTGCCTGACGGCAACAGGGTCCCACCCCAGCGGACGGTCCTCAGAGAAACTCCCGGCTCCGCCAAATATGAACATTTTTCGAAACTTTTGCAAACGTATTGACAATTAAAATGTTTTGTATAGAATTGTTCTGTACCAAACAAATAAAAATTAACAGGAGGTAACTCAGATGATCAAAAAGCTCGTGTCACATCTGGGCGAGTACAAACGAGCCGCAGTCCTGACACCGCTCTTTGCGGCCCTGGAAGCCGTGATGGATGTGCTGCTGCCCACCATCATGGCCTTTATCATCGACCTGGGCATCGAAAAGGGCGATATGAACGCTATCGTCAAGTACGGCCTGCTCACCTTCCTGGTGGCGGCCATTGCGCTGCTGCTGGGCGTTCTGGCGGGCAAGTACGCCGCCGAGGCATCCACCGGCTTTGCCGGCAACCTGCGCGATGCCATGTATGAGAACATCCAGCACTATTCCTTCTCCAACATCGACAAGTTCTCCACCGCCGGTCTGGTCACCCGTATGACCACCGACGTCACCAATGTGCAGAACGCGTTCCAGATGATCGAGCGGATGTGCGTGCGTGCCCCGGTGCACCTGGTGTTTGCGCTGTTCATGGCGGTCATGATCGGCGGCCCGCTGGCCCTGATCTTCGTGGTGGCTGTGGCCTTCCTGGTGGCAGTGCTGGCCAGCATCATGATCCCCACCTTCCGGATCTTTGACCGGGTGTTCAAGAACTACGACAACCTGAACGCTTCCGTGCAGGAAAACGTGTCTGCCATCCGTGTGGTCAAGAGCTTTGTGCGTGAGGGCTTTGAGAACGAGAAGTACACCAAGGCCTGCGAGGGCCTGTATCAGCAGTTCGTGAATGCCGAGAGCCGCCTGAGCTTCAACAACCCCGCCATGCTGGTGGCCGTCTACGGTTGCAACATCGCCCTGAGCTGGTTCGGCGCCAAGTATGTGCTGCACGGTGCCATCACCACCGGCCAGCTGAACGCCCTGTTCGGCTACATCATGAACATCCTCATGGCATTGATGATGCTGAGCATGGCCTTTGTCATGATCGCCATGTCCGCCGCTTCGGCCAAGCGTATCGTGGAGGTGCTGGACGAGACCACCGACCTGCCCCCGGCCAAGGCTCCCGTGCAGGAAGTGAGGGACGGCAGCATCGAGTTTGACCATGTCACCTTCAAGTATAAGCATGGCAGCGGTCAGCCCGTGCTGAACGACATCACCTTCTCCATCCAGCCCGGCGAGACGCTGGGCATCCTCGGCGGCACCGGCAGCGCAAAATCCAGCCTGGTGCAGCTGATCCCCCGCCTGTACGATGCCGAAACCGGCACCGTGAAGGTGGGCGGCGTGGATGTGCGGGACTACAACCTGGACGTCCTGCGCCACGAGGTGTCCATGGTGCTGCAGAAGAACGTGCTGTTCAGCGGCACCATCCTGGACAACCTGCGCTGGGGCAATGAGAACGCCAGCGAGGAAGAGTGCAAGCGGGTGGCCGCACTGGCCTGCGCCGATGAGTTCATCGAGCGCTTCCCCGACAAGTACAACACCTGGATCGAGCAGGGCGGCTCCAACGTGTCCGGCGGTCAGAAGCAGCGCCTGACCATCGCCCGCGCCCTGCTGCGCAAGCCCAAGGTGCTGATCCTGGACGACTCCACCAGTGCTGTGGATACCGCCACCGACGCCAGGATCCGCAAGGCGTTCCGGGAAGAGATTCCCGGCACCACCAAGATCATCATTGCACAGCGCATCTCCTCAGTGCAGGATGCAGACCGCATCCTGGTGCTGGACAACGGCCAGATCAACGGCCTGGGCACCCACGAGGAGCTGCTGAAGACCAATGCCATTTATCAGGAAGTTTACAACAGCCAGACCCAGGGCGGCGGCGACTTCGACAAGCAGGGAGGTGAGCAGTAATGGCACAGGCAAAGGAAGTTCGCGGCCCCGGCCCCCGCGGCATGGGCGGCCCCAAGCCCAAGGTGGAAAACCCGGGTCTGCTGCTCAAGCGCATCATGGGCGAGGTGTTCCAGCACTATCTGCCCCACTGCATCCTCGTTCTGGTGTGCATCGTGGTCAGCGCGCTGGCCAACGTGCAGGCCAGCCTGTTTTTGCAGACCCTGATGGACGATTACATCGTGCCCATGACCCAGCAGCAGAACCCCGATTTTGCCCCGCTGGCGGCAGCGCTGGTGCGGGTGGGCTGCATCTATGTGGTGGGCATCCTGGCCGCCTGGCTCAATGCCCGCACCATGGTCAACGTGACCCAGGGCACCCTGCGCAATCTGCGCATCCAGCTCTTCACCCACATGGAGAGCCTGCCCATCAAGTATTTTGACCAGCACCCCCACGGCGATATCATGTCCGTGTACACCAACGACGTGGATACTCTGCGCCAGATGCTCAGCCAGAGCATCCCGCAGCTGGTGTCCAGCGTCATCACCATCGTGTCGGTGTTCGTCAGTATGTGTATGCTGAGCGGACCGCTGACCCTCGTCACCATGCTGATGGTGGCGCTCATGCTGTTCTGCTCCAAGAAGATCACCGAGCAGTCCGGCAAGTATTTCATCCAGCAGCAGCGGGATCTGGGCAAGGTGAACGGCTACATAGAAGAGATGATGGAGGGCCAGAAGGTCGTCAAGGTCTTCACCCATGAGCAGAAGACGCTGGAAGGATTCCGGGACCTGAACGACAAGCTGAAGGAAAGCGCCAAGCAGGCCAACAGCTTTGCCAACATCATGATGCCCATCAACGCCCAGCTGGGCAACATCAGCTACGCCATCTGCGCTCTGGTGGGTGCGGCCATGGCCGTGAGCGGCATCGGCGGCACCACGCTGGGTACGGTTGTGGCGTTCCTGGCCCTGAACAAGAGCTTCAATATGCCCATCAGCCAGGTGTCCATGCAGGCCAACAGCATCATCATGGCACTGGCCGGTGCGGAGCGCATCTTCAAGATGATGGACGAGGAGAGCGAGACCGACGAGGGCTATGTGACCCTGGTCAACGCCAAGTATGACCGGAACGACAATCTGGTGGAGACCAGCGAGCGCACCGGCATCTGGGCCTGGAAGCACCCCCATCACGACGGCACCACCACCTACCACAAACTGGAAGGCGACATCACCTTCACGGACGTGGACTTCGGCTATGTGCCGGACAAGACGGTGCTGCACGACATCAACCTGTATGGCCGTCCGGGCCAGAAGATCGCCTTTGTCGGCTCCACCGGTGCTGGCAAGACCACCATCACCAACCTGATCAACCGCTTCTACGACATCCAGGACGGCAAGATCCGCTACGACGGCATCAACATCCACAAGATCAAAAAGGCCGATCTGCGCCGCTCCCTGGGCATCGTGCTGCAGGATACCCATCTGTTCACCGGCACGGTCATGGAGAACATCCGCTATGGCCGTCTGGATGCCAGCGACGAGGAGTGCATTGCCGCTGCCCGTCTGGCCAACGCCGACGGCTTCATCCAGCGTCTGCCGGACGGCTACAACACCCTGCTGACCGGCGACGGTGCCAACCTGTCCCAGGGCCAGCGCCAGCTGCTGGCCATCGCCCGTGCGGCTGTGGCGGACCCGCCGGTGCTGATTTTGGACGAAGCAACTTCTTCCATCGACACCCGCACCGAGGCGCTGGTGCAGCGCGGCATGGACGGCCTGATGTATGGCCGCACCAGCTTTGTCATCGCCCACCGCCTGTCCACCGTCCGCAATGCGGACTGCATCGTGGTGCTGGAACAGGGCCGCATCATCGAGCGCGGCAGCCACGACGAGCTGATCGCCAGGAAGGGCAAGTATTACCAGCTCTACACCGGCAATCTGGCCGACAACTGAGCAAGTCTCATACCTTTCTCAAGCCAAAAGAGCGGACGCAGGATGCGTCCGCTCTTTTGGCTTTACAACCTTCCCGCCATGGTTTATACTGAAAAGCGAGAAATAGAACGAAAACGAGGTTCATCATGGTGGAGCAGGAAAACAAATTGACGCTGGATGTTTTGCCGCTGGAAGCCGGCGGTGCGCAGCTGGTGCGGGTGTACGGTGCCGACCCCTGCGTGAGACTGCCGGACGCGCTGCCCGGGCTGCAGGGCGGGGCGGTGCACATCACCGGGCTGGGCGATTACTGCTTCTCGGAAAAGCCCCGCAGCCTGCCCGCCGCCGATGCGCTCTGCCGCTATGAAGTGGGCACGGCCGGCACCGTGCGGTTGACCCGGGCGTTCGGGCAGAGCGTGGGCGGGGCAGCTTCCCGCCGGTATGATCTTGATTTTGGCGCTCCCGCTTCCGACCCGGAGGACCTGCACCCGGTGTGCGGCAATTTTCTGGAAGAGCTGACCCTGCCGGACAGCGTGCAGGTCATCGGCAGCTGTGCCTTTTACAACTGCCGCAGCCTGCGGCTGCTGAGTGTAGGAGCCAGCAGCCTGACCATGGGCAGTGACGTGTTCCTGAACTGTTTTGCCTTGCAGACCCTGCGGGTGCGTGCCCGGCCGGACGCGGCCACCGGGCTGTTCGCGCTGGTGAACAACATCACCGAGGCGGTGCAGGCCGAGTTCTGGCCGGAGGATGCCGCCGCCCCGCAGGCCGCGCTGTGGTATCCCGCTTACTGGGAAGACTACGAGGAGACCCCGGCCCACATCCTGCTGCACACCTTTTCCGGGCAGGGATACCATTACCGACAGTGTTTTTTAAACAATAAATTCCTCCCCGCAGAATTCGACGCCATTTTCCCTCAGGGCCACGACGCCGACGATGCCGCGACCATGGCCCTGCTCTGCTTTGCCCGCCTGCGGTATCCCTGGCAGCTGGCCGATTCCGCCGCCGCGCACTACCGGACCTTTCTGGCTGCGAACACCGGCCGGGTCTTCACCCACCTGCTGAAAGCCCAGGACGTGGACGGCGTGCGGGCCTTGCTGGCGCTGGACGTGCTGGACAAAGCCGCCTTTGCCGAGGGCACTGCGCTGGCCGCAAAGGCCGGCAATGCGGCGGTGTCCGCCCTGCTCACCGATGCAGAGCACCAGAAGTTCGCGACGGAGAAGAAAAAGGCACGGTACGATTTTGAGTTTTAAGGGGTGACACCTTTGCCGCAGTCCATCCAAAAAGAAAAATTCATCGACCCGCGCAAGCCGTTCCAGTCGGCGCGGCCTGAGACCCACGAGGAGTGGCAGGCCCGCATGGGCGGCGAGGTGCTGGCCGTGGTGCGCAGCGGGCTGTATCTGGACTTCCGCTTTCTGGATATGGCCCTCAGCGCCCTGACGCCGGTGCCGGACGAGATGTGCCGGGTGCTGGCCACCGACGGCCAGACCTTATACTACCAGCCCAGCCGCCTGCTGCAATTGTACCAGCAGAACCCAAAGTATCTCAACCGGTTGTATCTGCACACGATTTTCCACTGTGTATTCCGCCATCTGTGGCTCAAAGGCCGCCGGGAACCCCAGCTGTGGAGCCTGGCCTGTGACATCGCGGTGGAAAACGTCATCGACAACCTGGACCGTGCCAGCGTAAAGCGCCCTCTGACTTACGTCCGGCAAAACGCCTACCGGCAGGTGCAGGCGGAAGAAAGGGTGGTGGCCGCGGCCCCGGTGTACCGGTGGCTGGTGCGCCAGACGCCCGGCGTGCTGCGCCAGCTGGAACGGGAGTTCGTCACCGACGATCATCGGCTCTGGCCGAAGGACGCCCCGGAGCAGCCCCCGCAGATGCCCACGCCCCTGCCGCAGAAGACCTGGCAGAAGATCGGCGAACGGATGCAGACCGAACTGGACCTGCGGGACAAGGAGGCCGGCGACGGCACCGATGCCCTGAAACAGCAGGTGAAAGCCGCCAACCGGAGCCGCCGCAGCTACAAGGACTTTCTGCGCCGGTTCTGCGTCACCCGGGAGGAAGTGAAGCTGGACCCGGATGAATTTGATCTGAACTTCTACACCTACGGTCTGTCGGTGTACGGCAACCTGCCGCTCATCGAGCCGCTGGAGACCCGGGAGAGCAAAAAGATCGAAGAGCTGGCCCTGGTCATCGACACCAGCTATTCCACCTCCGGTGAGCTGGTGCGGGCTTTTCTGGCCGAGACCTACACCCTGCTGAAGGGCCGGGAAAGCTTTTTCCACCGCATGAACCTGCACCTCATCCAGGCGGACAACGCCATCCGGCAGGATCTGCTCATCCGCAATGAAGACGAGCTGATCCATGCCATGAACCACTTTGAACTGCGGGGCGGCGGCGGCACCGACTTCCGGCCCGCCTTTGCCTATGTGGACCAGCTCTGCGCCGAGAAGAAATTCTCCAACCTGCGGGGCCTGCTCTACTTCACCGACGGCATGGGCAGCTACCCGGCCAGGCGGCCCGCCTACGACACCGCGTTCCTGTTCCTGGGCGAGCGGTTCGATGACGCCAATGTGCCGCCCTGGGCCATGAAGGTGGTGCTGGACGAAGAAGAATTTACCGGTGCAGCGGCCCGCCCGGCCAGCGCCCTGGCCGATGCGCTGGCCGAAGAGGACGACCTGTACCGTGACCTGAACAACTCCTGACCATGAGGGGGAATTGGATATGAACATCAAACGTGCCAAAGAAGAAATCGAACATACCGTCAAGGCGTACCTTGCCAAGGACGCTCTGGGCGAATACGCCATTCCGGCCATCCGGCAGCGCCCCATCCTGCTGATGGGGCCTCCGGGCATCGGCAAGACTCAGGTCATGGAGCAGGTGGCCCGGGAGTGCGGCGTGGCGCTGGTGGCCTACACCATCACCCACCACACCCGCCAGAGCGCCGTGGGCCTGCCCTTCATCCGCCAGCGCAATTACGGCGGCAAGGACGTCTCGGTGACCGAATATACCATGAGCGAGATCATTGCCAGCATCTACGCCAAAATGGAGGCCACGGGCCTGAAGGAAGGCATCCTCTTCATCGATGAGATCAACTGTGTCTCCGAGACCCTGGCCCCCACCATGCTGCAGTTTTTGCAGTGCAAGACCTTCGGCAACCAGGCGGTGCCTGCCGGCTGGGTCATCGTGGCTGCCGGCAATCCGCCGGAGTACAACAAGTCGGTGCGGGACTTCGACATCGTGACCCTGGACCGTGTGCGCCGCATGGACATTGAGCCGGATCTGCCGGTGTGGAAGGATTATGCCCGGGCGGCCCACATCCACAGCGCCATCCTGAGCTATCTGGAACTGCACCCGCAGAACTTCTACCAGATCAACGCGGATGTGGACGGCACCCAGTTCGTCACCGCCCGCGGCTGGGAGGACCTGTCCAACCTGCTGGACACCTACGAGACCCTGGGGCTGCAGGCCGACGAGGACCTCATCAAGGAATATTTGCAGCACCCGAAGATCGCCGAGGACTTTTCCGCCTACCTCGATCTTTACTATAAGTACCGGGATGATTACGGTGTGGAGGAGATCCTGGTCGGTCAGGCCAAGCCTGCTGTTTTTGCGCGGCTGCTGCAGGCCCCGTTCGACGAGCGGCTGAGTCTGGTCAGCCTGCTGCTGGCGGGCCTGAACACCCGCTTTGCAGCGTCCCGCCGGGCCGACGCGGTGGCGGATGCCTGCTACGCGTTCCTGCGGGAGACCAAAAAGGCGCTGGCCACCCTGCCGGAGGACATCCCGGACGGTTCTGCCGAGCTGTTCCGCCAGCAGATCGAAGATTACGAAGCCGAGACCCAGCGCCAGCGCACCGCCGGTCTGCTGAGCCGGGATGCCTTGCAGGATCGTCTGCAGGTACAGGCCGTTCTGCGTCAGTGGGAGGGGGAGCTGCGCCGTGCCACGGCGGCGTCCACCCAGCCTGCCTTTGACCTGCTGCGGGAACAGTTCCGCTCGCTGGCCAACCAGCGTGAGGTGGCGCAGAAAATGGCCGGTGATGCCTTGGAAGCGGCCTTCGACTTCATGGAGCAGGCCTTCGCGGAGAGCCAGGAGATGGTGGTGTTCGTCACCGAGCTGACCGTCAACCCGGTGTCCCACGCCTTCCTCGCCGAGAACGGCTGTGAGCGGTATTTCAAGTACAACAAAGACCTGCTGCTGGACCACCGCAAGGCGGCTTTGCAGCAGGAACTGGCCGCGGAAGCCCGCCGCCACGGCGGGGTGTGAGCCATGCTGGACAACATCCTGTTCAGCATGAACAGCACCATGCCGCTGTTCTTTGTCATGCTGCTGGGCTATGCCCTGCACCGCACCGGCTTCCTCAGCGATGAGTTCGTGGCCGGGGCCAACAAGTTCGTGTTTTACGTTGCTCTGCCGGTGCAGCTGTTCCGGGACCTGGGCAGCACCGACGTCCGCACCGCCTTTGACGGCACCTATGTGCTGTTCTGCTTTGTGGTCACGCTGGTGAGCATTCTGGCAGTCTGGGCGCTGGCCAGGATCTTTCTGAAAAACAAGAGCCTGGTAGGCGAATTCGTGCAGGTGTGCTACCGCTCTTCGGCGGCCATTCTGGGCACGGCTTTTCTGCAGAGCATTTACGGCAGCGCTGGGATGTCCAGCCTGATGATCTTAGGCAGCGTGCCGCTGTACAATATTTTCGCGGTGGTCATCCTCATGCTGGAAGGCCCCGGGGCGCAGGCGGGCAGCATGGGCCAGAAGCTGAAAAAGAGCGTGAAAGGCATCCTGACCAACCCCACTCTGCTGGGCATCGCGGCGGGCTTTGCCTGGAGCCTGCTGCACCTGCCCATGCCCACCATGTTCAGCAAAACGCTGGGCAGTGTGGCCGGTCTGACCAGTCCGCTGGCGCTGCTGGCCATCGGCGCGGGCTTCAAGGGTCGGAAGGCGCTGGGCTACCTCAAGCCCACCGCTGCAGCTACCCTCGTCAAGCTGCTGGTGCTCCCGGCGGTGTTCCTGCCGCTGGCGGTGCATCTGGGCTTTGCCGACGAAAAGCTGGTGGCTCTGCTGGTGATGCTGGGCAGCATCTCCACCCCCAGCTGTTACGTCATGGCCAAACAGATGGGCCACGAGGGTGTGCTCACCGGCAGTGTGTGTGTCACCACCACCCTGTTCAGTGCGTTCAGCCTGACCTTCTGGCTGTTCGTTTTGCGCAGTGCAGGGTGCATTGCGTAATGAGAACCCTCTCCGTCATCGCCGACGCGATGCCAGCACCTCCCCCTTTTGGATCTGCCATCTTCCCCCGACCGGGGGAAGGCGGTCCTGAAAGGGGGAGGCTTTATTTGTTTTGCCGTAAACACGAAAAAAGCTCTCCCGAAGGGAGAGCGGACAGCACCTATGGTGTTGACGGAGAGGGTTATTCCAGGTTGTGCCGCTTGCAGAAGCGCTTGCTGACCCAGTACATCGCTGCCCAGAGCAGGATGGCAAGCACCAGGTAGACCGGATTTTTCATCGAGCTGACCAGCGACTGGCCGAACAGGGCCATCATGGCGATCATCACGCCCTTGCCCAGCAGCATGGTGACGAGATAGCGCTTCTCGTCAAAATCCGAGATGCCAAAGGCCAGATGCATGAAGGAGCTGGGCGTAAAGGGCAGCAGCGTGAGCATGAACAGGGAAGAGGTATCGAAGTGATTGACCCACTGCTGCGCCTTTTCCAGCTTGGGCCAGCGGCTGGCCAGCTTCCAGAAATAGCACTTGACCAGACGCCGCCAGAACAGAAACATGATGCTTCCGCCCAGCGCGACCCCCAGCCAGCTGTACAAAAAGCCCGGCACCCCGCCGTGGGCGGCGACGTTCAGCGCCACGATGGCGATGAGCGGCAGCGGCGGAAAAAAGGATTCCACCATTGCCAGCCCGATGGGGGCCAGCGGCCCTAGGTCGCCAAAGCTGTCAAACAGCGTCTGCCAATAATCCAGCGTGCCCAGCTGATGCAGCCAGGCCATGATCGTACCTTCCATTGCGTTTTCCCAGTCCCTTCCGTCTGCGGCAGCACACCGCAGTGTCTGCCGTTAGTATATCCCGTTTGTGTGACAGAGGCATGAACAAATCCGGAACGATTCCGCCCGGCTGTCCGCCGCCTCTTTCTATCAAACGAAACAGAACGCTGGTTTCCTGCAAAAGTTGGAAGATTCATTGGCCTGCAAGTGCACAGAAGCTCTTAATTCTCCGCCGACTTCTCCGCGCGGGCTTTTGCGCGTTCCAGCTGGGCGGTGCGCTGCTTGTTCCAGCGGGCCAGCGATTCTTCGTCCGGCATTTGCAGGCAGCGGGCAAAGCTCCAGTGCAGGCCGTCCCGGCGGGCCAGCTTGTAGCGCTGGAATACGCCCTTGTCGGCAGCGTTTCCGCTGCCGGCACAGTGGGGGCACTGGCTCAGGGTGTACCAGCTGTTGCTGCCCTTTTTCAGCCAGACCTCATCCGGGGTCAGCGGAGCGCCGCACGCCGGACAGTTCATTTGGTAGATCTTGGGGTCGGCACGCCAGGCGTACTGCTCCACATAACCGTGGAACACCTCAAAATCCCGGTAGTCGCCGGGGGCAGCACACAGACTCTGCCGCAGGGACTCTTCCTCGGAGGGGTATGCGGCCAGCCCGGCCCGCAGGTCCAGCAGGCGGCATACATCGGCGGTGTACAGGGTGTCGGACAGGGCATCGTGGAACTGCCGCTCCATGGGGATGCCCATGCGGGTCACGACACTTTCCAGCGTCATGCCCTCGCCCTCCCTGCGGGGATGCTCCCGCAGAAACACCTGCTGCAGGTCGTACCAGACGGTGGGCTTGCTCTCATCAATGTTGCAGAGGAAAAGATTCTGCTTGAGCACCGGCACGTCATCCATGCCCCACTCGGCAAACTCGGCGTCCGGGCCGCACCACTGCATGAAGCGGCGCAGGCCCTGCACGATGGGTTCGCCCCGGTCCAGGTCGGCCTGGGTCAGGCCGGTGACTTTGGCGATGTGGTGCTGCAGCTTGCGGAAGATGCGGGGCTTCAGATGGATGGAAAAGGTGTCCAGGACGTTGGCGTCCTCGTCGATCTTCACGGCACCGATCTCCACGATCTCGCCCCGGAAGGTCTGCTGGACGCCGTGATAATTGAAGGTATACGGCTGATAGCCGATGTTCCATTCCAGATCAAATAAAACCAGATTGCGCGGCATTTTGTTTGTGTTCCTCTCGATTGCTTGAACCCTCTCAGTCACGGCTTACGCCGTGCCAGCTCCCCCGAAAGGGGGAGCTTTTTGTGCGTTTCCGTGAGATGCATAAAACCTCGCCCTTCGACAGACTCCCCCGGCCGGGGGAGGCGGCGCGACAGCGCCAGAAGGGGAACGGAGGCGGCATCGCGCAGCGATGACGGAGAGGGTTATTTCAAAATAAACTTCTCCACGGCCTCGGCCACGCCGTCGTGGTTGTTGTCGGCGGCGGTCACATAGTCGGCCACATCCTTCACGGGCTGCTCGGCGTTCTGCATCGCCACACCCACACCGGCAAAGGCAATCATGGAACGGTCGTTCAGACCGTCGCCGCAGGCCATCAGGTTGTCCCGGGTCAGGCCCATGTGTTCCAGCAGAGCAGCCAGACTGCCGTCCTTGGCCACGCCCAGCGGCACCGCTTCGATGAAGAAGGGGCTGGAGGGGTACAGGTCTACCCGACCCTGGAACTGCTGCTGTCCGGCGGCGCACACTGCGTCCCGGCGGGCAGGGTCCAGCGTGACCAGCATCTTGCAGATGGGGTAGTCCACATACGAAGCCAGGTCGTCCACATGGATCATGGGCAGCTTGGTGGTAAAGCACTCCTTGTTGGCCCACTCGTCCTTGTCCCGCTCGCAGACGATGCCCTCGCGGTTGTAGGTCAGCACGGCCACATCCTGTGCGGCGGCAAAGGCGCACAGCTCCGGCACCACGGCGGGGTCCAGCGTTTTTTCGTACAGGGTCTCGCCGGTGGCGCAGTCCACGATCTTGCCGCCGTTGTAGGACAGGATGCAGCCGCCTTTTTTGTCCAGACCCAGATCCTTGGCCAGCGGCAGGATGCCGGCAGTGGGACGGCCGGAAGCCAGCACTACGGTCACGCCCTGGGCAATGGCGGCGTCCAGGGCAGCGCGGGTGCGGGGCGTTACGATTTTCTGGTCGTTGGTCAGGGTGCCGTCCAGATCCAGCGCCAGTACTTTGATCTTGCTCATTTTGTTGTTCCTCTCTCCGGAAAAAAGCCGCGGAAGGGCTTTTACAGGGTTTCTCATACTTCTTTATTGTACAATGAATCCACCTGCATTTTCAACCCTTGCAGGCGGGTTTGTGGAAAAAGTGGCTCCAAGGAAATTTTACATTTCTTTCGCAGGCTTTACAACGGGGGAAAAGTGCCTGCACCGGTTTTACCAAAGCTTTGCATGGAGCTGGTTTCGGCCCGGCGGGCAGTGCGCTAGAATAAAGGCGTTCCCGGAGAGCATGAAAATCAGGGCCTGAGGAAAGGCCGGATCAAAGAGAGGATATTGCATTATGAAAGACAACAAGATCTCCCGCCGCAGTTTTCTGAAAGCCGGAGCCGTAGCATCTGCGCTGGGCATGATGGCCGCCGCCCCTGTGGCAGCACACGCTGCAGACGCTTCTGAGGCTCAGACCGAGGAGGAGAACTGCTTCATCAAGAAGCCCAAATACATCTTCCTGTTCATCGGCGACGGCATGGGCACGGCACAGATCCAGTCTGCCCGCTTCTACAAGGGTACCGTGGACAACAACGGCGCCATCACCGAAGCCGACCTGAGCTTCACCAGCTTCCCGCAGGTGGGCAGCGTGACCACCTACGACAGCACTTCCTTCTGCCCGGACTCCGCTTCCACCGCGACCTCCATCGCCACCGGCCACAAGACCGAGAGCGGTGTCATCAATATGTGCCCCTGGACCCGCGATGTGCCCTATGAGACCATCGCTGAAAAGCTGCACAGCCAGAAGGGCTATAAGGTGGGCGTGATCTCCTCCGTCAACATCGACCACGCCACCCCGGCTGCGTTCTATGCTCACCAGAACAGCCGCAAGAACTACTATCAGATCGGCGTGGAGCTGGCAAACTCCGGCTTTGAGTACTTTGCCGGCGGCGAGTTCCAGAAGGTGAACGGTGACGGCACCGGCCCCAACAACCATGAAGTCGCCGCACAGGCCGGCTACAACGTGGTCACTACCCAGGCTGACGCCGCTGCCCTGACCGCCGGTGCAGGCAAGACCCTCATCATCGCCGAGAATCTGGCGGACGGCAAGGCCATGAACTACGCCCTGGATGCCGCCAACGGCGAGTGGCAGCTGACCGACTATGTGAAGAAGGGCATCGAGCTGCTGGACAACCCCAAGGGCTTCTTCCTGATGACCGAGAGCGGCAAGATCGACTGGGCCTGCCACGCCAATGATGCCGCCGCGTCCATCCACGACGTGCTGGAACTGAGCAACGCCGTGCAGGCCGCGGTGGATTTTGCCGGCAAGCACCCCAATGAGACCCTGATCCTGGTCACTGCCGACCACGAGACCGGCGGTCTGGCCATCGGCTACAAGACCACCAACTACGACACCTTCCTGACCAACCTGACCCACCAGAAGATGTCCTACGCCAAGTTCGATTCCACCTATGTGCAGGGCTATGTCGCCAACCAGACCCCGTTCGAAACGGCCATGCAGGATGTGAAGGCCAACTTTGGCCTGACCCTGCCCACCGACCCGGATGCCGCCAACGCCGGCAAGCTGCTGCTGACCGACTACGAGGTGCAGAACCTGCGCACGGCCTACGAGCGCACCCTGAAGGAGGGCGCATCCAGCCAGAGCAAGATGAGCCAGCAGGACTATGAGCTGTACGGCACCTACATCCCGTTCAGCATGGCCATCTGCCACACCATCAACCACAAGTCCGGCATGGATCATACCACCTACGCCCACACCGGCGCCATGGTCAACCTCTATGCCAAGGGCGTGGGTGCCGAGAACTTCGGCGGCGTCTTTGACAACACCGAGATCTACCACAAGCTGGCTGACCTGACCAAGGTGCAGTAAGCTCCTTTTCCGAAAAGCAGAACGCAGAAAAAAGCCCCGCTTCCATTGGAAGCGGGGTTTTTGACATACCGGTTATGCGTTGATCTCAGGGAAGCCTTCCAGCTTGCTGGTGCAGTGGGGGCAGCGCACGGCCTTGATGGAAATTTCGCTCTGGCAGTAGGGGCACACCTTGGTGGTAGGCTCTGCCGGGGCGGCCGGCTCAGCGGGCTTCTTGTGCAGAGAGTTGATGGCCTTGATGACCACGAACAGCACAAAGGCCACGATCAGGAAGTTGATGATCGAGTTGACGAATTCGCCGATCTTGATGCTGGAACCGCCCAGATCGATGACCACGCTGGAAAAGTCTGCCTTGAAGAACAGACCGATCACCGGGTTGATGACGTCTTCCACCAGTGCGGTCACGATGGCAGTGAATGCACCGCCGACGACCACGCCGACTGCCATATCCAGCACATTGCCGCGCATGGCAAAGGCCTTGAACTCTTCCAGAAACTTTTTGATGCCCTTGCTCTCTTTTTCAGCCATAAGAAAATACCGCTCCTTTTTCCTCCCGCAGGGGATGATCTGTTTGCTTCTATGATAGCGAATTTCGACAGCATTTGCAAGGGGCGGAGCCGTTTTTTCGATGCAAAACCGCCCGCATCCCCTTGCGGGAACGCGGGCGGACGTGCGTTTTATGCAGCAGCTGCTCAGTTCTGCGGAGCAGAGAAAGCGATGGGGGTAGCGCCGGCAGCGGCGTCCACGCTCAGCAGGCAGATGGGAGTGGTCTCGTAGTGCAGAGTCTCAAAGCTCTGGGTGCTGCCGTCCTCGGTGGTGAACTCCAGAACGTAGTTCACATCGCTCTGCTTGTCGGCATCCTCGTCACGGGTGATGACAACGCTCTCGCCGTCTGCCAGGCCCTCACCGGCCAGGTTCTCGCCCTTGTCCTCAGAGCCGGCATCGTACAGGTACAGCTCGGTCACGTTGGAACCGGTGGTGTTGTACACGGTGTACTCGGCGGAAGCAGCCTCAGCCTCGCTGGAAGCGGCCTCAGAAGAAGCGGCAGAGGAAGCAGCCACGGAAGATGCTGCAGAAGAAGCAGCGGTGGAAGATGCGGAAGAACCGCAGGCGGTCATGCCAACGACCAGTGCCAGAGCGGCAGCGGCAACAGCAATATTCTTCAGTTTCATGGAAAATGTACTCCTTTTGGAAAAATCTCTTTCTTCTCGCAACCAACCAGATGGGTTGGCTGACAGATGCTAAGTATACGCATTTTGACAAAAAAATCAAGACTTGACAGGGCAATTTTCACGATGAAACAGGAACTGTTACCGTTTTGACATGAAATGGACACATTTTAAGAGAAGAACAAATGAATTTGATGCAACAAACCGGAACAAAAAAGCCCGGCTCTGCAAGGCAGCAGAACCGGGCACGGTGCATGGAAAAACTTACTTGGGCTGGCGGCCGATGTAGGCCAGGATGCCGCCGTCGGCATACAGGATCTGACCGTTCACGAAGTCGGAAGCATGGCTTGCCAGGAACACGCAGGGACCCACCATGTCCTCCGGATCGCCCCAGCGGCCGGCGGGAGTCTTGGCGGTGATGAACTGATCGAAGGGATGGCGGCTGCCGTCCGGCTGACGCTCACGCAGGGGAGCGGTCTGGGCGGTGGCGATGTAGCCGGGCCCCATGCCGTTGCACTGGATGTTGTACTCGCCGTACTCGGAAGCGATGTTCTTGGTCAGCATCTTCAGCGCGCCCTTGGCGGCGGCATAGGCGGACACGGTCTCGCGGCCCAGCTCGCTCATCATGGAGCAGATGTTGATGATCTTGCCTTCGCGCTTTTCGATCATATCGGGCAGTACGGCCTTGGAGCAGTTGAAGGCACCGCCCACGTGCACGTCGATGACCCGCATGAAGTCGGCGTGGCTCATCTCGATCATGGGCACGCGCTTCATCAGGCCGGCATTGTTGACCAGGATGTCCACAGAGCCGACCTCGGCTTTGATTTTGGCCACCATGGCGTTGACGGCGTCCTCATCGGATACGTCCGCCACATAGCCGTGGGCCTCGATGCCGGCAGCCTGATAAGCGGCCAGGCCCTTTTCCAGGCTTGCCTCGGAAGAGCAGTTGAAGCAGATGGTGGCACCGCACTTTGCCATGCCTTCAGCGATCGAGAAACCGATGCCGTGGGCACCGCCGGTGATCAGAGCAACTTTGCCCTGCAGGTTGAAAGCGGAAAGATCCATGATTTTCTCCTTCTCAAGTTAAATTTTTAGCAAAAAGCCCCGTACCGGTTACCCGGTACGGGGCTTTTGAATGGTGCTTTTTAGCGCAGGTCAGTGGTAGCGATGTTGTCCATGTCGTCAAACTCCATGTTCTCGCCGCCCATTGCCCAGATAAACGTATAGTTCGAGGTGCCTACGCCGCTGTGAATGCTCCAGGAGGGGCTGATGACAGCATCCTCGTTGTGCATCACGATGTGGCGGGTCTGGGTAGGCTCGCCGCACATATGGAACACCACCTGCCCCTCGGGCAGTTCAAAGTAAGTATAGATCTCCATGCGCCGCTCGTGGGTGTGGCTGGGCATCGTGTTCCAGTTGGAACCCGGTGCCAGCTCGGTCATACCCATGCTCAGCTGGCAGGTCTTCAGCACATCCGGGTGGATGAACTGGTTGATGGTGCGCTTGTTGCAGGTCTCCACGCTGCCAAGAGGACGATGGTTTGCATCGGCCATCTTGATCAGGCGGGTCTCATAAGCGCAGTGTGCCGGAGCGGACACCATGTAGAACTTGGCAGGATGCTCCGGGTCGGCGGAAGCGAAGGTCACTTCCTTGGTGCCCTGGGTGATGTACAGGCAGTCCTTGTAGCCCAGCTCGTACTTCACACCGTCGGCCACCACGATGCCGGTGGAATCCTTGCCGATGTTGAACATACCGATCTCGCGGCGCTCCAGGAAATAGTGGGTGCCGAAGTTTGCCCAGATGTCGATGCCCTTGTCGATGGACACGGTCTCGTGCACCGGCATACAGCCCAGTGTGACCATACGGTCCACATGGCTGTAAACGGCAACGACCTCATCCGCCTTGTACAGGCCGGTGATGAGCATCTCATCCCGCATTTCCTCAGTGGTATAGCGCTTGAAGTCTTTCTGGTTGCAGGAGTAACGGATATCCATAGCGGACTCCTTCCTGCGATCAGCGCTGGATACGGCCGGAACCGTCGCCGCCAGCCAGCTTCTCGACCTCGGACACGGTCATCATGTTGTAGTCGCCCTCGATGGAGTGCTTCAGAGCAGAAGCAGCCACAGCGAACTCAACAGCCTCCTGAGTGCTCTTGCCGGTCAGCAGAGCGTAGATCAGGCCGCCGCCGAAGGAGTCGCCGCCGCCAACGCGGTCGATGATCTTCAGGTCGTACTTCTTGGAGAAGCAGTACTCGTCAGAAGCGACATCGTACAGCATTGCGCTCCAGCCGTTCTCGGAAGCGTTGTGACTCTCACGCAGGGTGATGGCGACCTTCTCGAAGTGGAACTTGTCAGCCAGCTGCTTGGCAACGCTCTTGTAGCCCTCAGCGTTCAGCTTGCCGCCGTAGATGTCGGTAGCCTCAGCCTCGATGCCGAACACGTCCTTTGCGTCCTCCTCGTTGGAGATGCAGACGTCGACGTACTCGCACAGCTTGGTCATAGCCTCGCGAGCCTGGTCACGGGTCCACAGCTTGCCGCGGTAGTTCAGGTCGCAGCTGATCTTCACGCCGCGGGCCTTTGCAGCTTTGCAGGCCTCCAGGCAGATCTCAACAACGTTTGCGCCCAGAGCCGGGGTGATGCCGGTGAAGTGGAACCAATCCACGCCCTCGAAGATCTTGTCCCAGTTGAAGTCAGCGGGCTGAGCCAGCTGGATAGCGCTGTTGGCGCGGTCGTAGATGCAGACGGAACCACGCTGAGAAGCGCCCTTCTCGTTGTAGTAGATACCAACGCGATCGCCGCCGCGGACGATCATGCTGGTGTCAACGCCGTAGCGGCGCAGGCTGTTGATGGCTGCCTGGCCGATGGCGTGTGCGGGCAGCTTGGTGACGAAAGCTGCGTCCAGGCCGTAGTTTGCCAGAGAGACAGCAACGTTTGCCTCGCCGCCGCCGAAGGTGAACTCCAGGCTGTTAGCCTGAACGAAACGCTCGTAGTTGAACGGCTGCAGACGGACCATCAGTTCGCCAAAAGTAACGACTTTCATTGGTTTTTCTCCTTTTGTTTACAGGTGTTTAAAATCATCCTGCCGCGGGGCATCCCCGGCGCGGCAGGGCTTTTACAGAATGACAGGGAACAGGCGGGAACTCAGGCCTGGACCAGGTGGAAGGCGAAGCCGCCGATCTCGTCTGCGAAGTAGCAGGCGATGGTCTTGCCGTTCTTCACGACCTTGCTGTCCAGGTCGAACTTGGCACCGCGCTGGGTCAGGTGATAAATAGCGCGGTCCACGTTGTTGCAGCCGATGGCGATGTGGCCATTGGTGCCGCGGCCGGGCTTCTTCATGATCTCGAATTCCTTGTTGCCCACGAAGATGCTGGAGTTGCCGGGAGCGACCTTCATGTTCAGCAGGCTGCCGATCATGGTAGCCACCTTCATGGCCTCTTCCTCGTTGCCGGTGTTCACGCCGACGTGGTGCAGCTTCAGGCCCAGCATGGTGTCAACGGCTTCCTTGCTCTGTGCGGTGATCTTTGCCCAGTCGCCGGCCTTGATCACGTCGCTCTTGCACATCCAGGTGCCGCCCACGGCGAAGATCTGGTCGTAGCCCAGGTAATCGTTGACGTTCTTGGCGTTGACGCCGCCGGTGCACATCCAGCGGGCACCCTTCAGGGCAGCGCCGATGTTCTTCAGCATGGAAACGCCGCCGTTTGCCTCAGCGGGGAAGAACTTCAGAGCCTCGCAGCCCAGGTTCATGGCCTGCTGCATCTCGCCTGCGGAAGCGGTGCCGGGCATCATGATGCCGCCCTTGTCGATGACGTGCTTGCAGACTTCGGGGTCGAAGCCGGGAGCCACGATGAAGGAAGCACCTGCTGCCATTGCGCGGTCTGCCTGCTCGGTGGTCAGGACAGTGCCGGCGCCCAGCAGCATTTCGGGCATCTCTTCGTGGATCTTGCGGATGCACTCCTCAGCACATGCGGTGCGGAAGGTGACCTCAGCAGCGGGCAGGCCGCCCTCTGCCAGAGCCTTGCACAGGGGCAGGGCCTCGTCCACGCTGTTGAAAGCGATAACAGGGATAATGCCGATCTGATAGACCTTTTCTACGATGGGATTCATAACGCATTTCTCCTTTTTAAAGTTGAACTCTCTCGGTGCGCGTGGGGTGCCGTTTGGGCATAATTGCCCCACCGTGCGCTTGTAATACTAGTATAAACGAACCCGGGGAGTTTGGTAATGCTCAACAAGCACAATGTTTTGCATAAGAGCTTGTATACATTGCACAAAAATGACGAACTGGCACAAATCCTGGAAAAATTAGGTGCCCAAATGCAGCCGTTCAAACAATTCTGCCACCCCGTCGTGGTCGCAGTCGGCCTCGCTGACCAGGTCGGCCAGGGCCTTGATCTCGGGCATCCCGTTGGCCATCACGGCGGCGACCCCGGCCTTCTCCAGCATGGCGCGGTCATTCTCGCTGTCGCCCACGGCCAGGGTCTGCGCGCGGGGGATGCCCAGGGTGTCGGCCAGGGCCAGCAGGGCTTCGCCCTTGTCCACTCCGGCAGCGGTCACCTCGATGTTCTCCGGGGACCCCTGCACCACCTCGATGCCGGGCATGGCACGGAACCGGGCCAGTGCTTCGGGGATCTGGCTCTGGTCCGCAAAGAACAGACACTGTTTTTCCACCTCATGGGCGTGGCGGCTCATCCACTCGTTCAGGTCCCGCACCACCAGAAAGCGGCCGTCGTTGGGTTGGCGGGCTTCGGTGGAGTGCATCCGGGCGAACCGCGCCGCCTGAAAGTCCACGCCGTGCTGATCCTTGACCGAGTAGCCGTTGACGAACACACCCATGCCGCCGTCGTACTCCATAAAGACGGCAAAGGCTTCCCGGGCGGTCTCCACCGGCATCAGGCGGTGCACCAGACAGACCGGTTCGGTGGTATGGCGCTGGGCGGCATTGGAATAGCGGCTGTACACTGCCGACAGCGGGTCGCTGCCCAGATCCCAGACAGCGGCGCCGTTGGAGGTGATGGCATAACGCAGGCCGGGCAGCTGTGCCACCACCGGCGGCAGATTGCCCAGCGGACGGCCGGTGGCGGCCACGACGACCACACCGTGCGCCACGGCGTTGGCGATGGCCTGCTGGGTGCGGGGGGAGATGCGGCCGGTGTGGTTCAGCAGGGTGCCGTCCAGATCCAGCGCGGCAAGGCGGATGGGGGGAATATTCTGCAACATAAATGCTCCTTTTTGACAAAACGCAGAAACTGCGGAAAAATTTCCAGACCATTCCTTATTCTATAACACGAACAGGGTTTGCGCAAGGGGACAGATTGTGGTACAATAGAGCGTCAAATCATCAAAAATATAGGAGACTCGCTATGGATCTGACCCAATTGCGCCGCAGGTGTAAGCCGCACCTGTGGTTTCAGCTGTACTGGGTGGTGTATCTGGTCTGGTTTTTCTGGCTGGACCTGACCATCCAGAATCCCAGGTACATCCTTCACAGCCCGCTGGATGACTTCATCCCCTTCAACGAGTGGTTCGTGTTCCCCTATTGCAGCTGGTTTTTGCTGCTGGCGGCGGTCACGGCTCTGCTGTGGTGGTTCGATACCGCCAGCTACGACAAGCTCTGCCTGATGATGTTCTCGGGCATGACCTTCTGCCTCATTCTTTATATGGTGCTGCCGAATGGCCTGGATATCCGCCCGGCGGCAGAGACCCTGGGTCGGGACAATCTGGCCCTGCGTATCATGCAGCTGCTGTGGAAGGCGGATGCTTCGGTGAACGTCTGCCCCTCCATCCACTGCCAGAGCACCGCCTGCATGGCGGTGGCCTTCAGCGGCAGCAAGCTGGCCCGGCAGCGTCCGGGCCTGAAAGTGCTGGCCTGGGTGTGGGCCGCGCTGATCTGTATGTCCACCGTGTTCACCAAACAGCACTCCATCATTGACGTGGTGTGCGGTCTGGCGGTGGCATTTGTGTGGGTGCCGGTGCTTTACCGCCGGTCCCGTGCATAAAACTGGCAAAATGGAGAAATTTTTTGACAATTTTCAGTTGACAATGCATCTTGACAGCGGCGGATGCGTCCGGTAATATGGTACTGAATTAAACTTTAATTGATATATTACCGACGATCCTGAAGGGAGAGAAGAGCATGGCAGTTATGAGTGCGCGGGAACTGGCCTATCAAACCGTCCGCAGCAGGATCATTACCATGGAGTTGAAACCCGGTGACCCTTTGAATGACCGGGAACTGGCCGAGGAACTGGGCATCAGCCGCACCCCCATGCGGGAAGCCCTTATTATGCTGAACATTGCCCATATGGTGGTCATCAAGCCCCAGAGCGGCACCTATGTGGCGCCCATCGACCTGAAGCTGATGGAGTTGGAGCAATTCGCCCGCTATACCCTGGAAAAGGAGATCCTGAACCGGGTGCGGGGGCAGCTGACCCCGGAGCAGGAAGCGGACTACCGGCTGAACATCGAGGAGTACCGCCAGCTGGAAGCCGCTCCGGAAGCGCCCCAGCGGGAGACCCGGCTGCTGGAGCTGGACAACGCTTTCCACCGCAAAGCCTTTGAGATCTGCGGCATGGAAGCGCACTTTGACCATATGCTGTCCACCCTGCAGCACGTAGAGCGCATCCGGAAATTCAGCCTGCAGACCAACGAGAACAAGTCGGTGTGTGCAGCCCACACGCTGATCCTGGAATCTTTGCAGCACGGCACGCCGGAGGAGATCAGTGCCACGCTGGAAAGCCACCTGAACCGCTATAAGCTCTCGGTGGCGGAAGCGCGCCGCAGCCATCCGGATTATTTCACGGAGGGGCTGTAACGAAAAAAGCAAGAACGCACGGCCCGCGCTGTGCGTTCTTTTTTGACTCGGAATCCTCAAAAAGTTGAATTACTTGAATGCCGTTCTTGACCAAAACAGCGGTTTGCGGTAAAATCGGGGTACCGAATCCCTATAAAAACAAGGAGGTCTGAACCATGAAGACCAGACGCCTGCTTTCCTTTGTGCTGGCGGTCGTGTTCCTGCTCAGTGCAGCAGCCACGCCGGCCTTTGCTGCCGCCCGGACGAATCCGCTGTCCGAGACGGCTTCCGTTTCTGCGGACGAGAACGACATCATTTCCGTGCGCATCAAGGCCGCCGGCGATCTGACCTACGGTTCGGACTATCAGCTGATGGTGCAGACCACTCCGGCGGACGCCCAGTACATCGGCGTGGTGATGGGCGTCGGCGGCGAGGCCAAGGGCTATGTGACCCTGGTGCTGTCGGATAAGATCCGCACCCTGCTCAAGATGATCCCGCTGCCCAAGAAGATGTCTGCCACTCCGGATCAGGAAGAGGAATTCAACGTTTACAGCTACCTCAAGCAGCTCATCGACGGCAACGACGTCAGCGTGCTGCTGCGCATCGGCGATGAAGCCGTATCGGTGATGAACATCCTGCACTTCTATGTGCCGACCATCGACAAGGTGGCCAACAGCATGAAGCTGGCGCTGGAACTCATCCGCAAATACCTGCCGGAGAGCGCCTTTACCAACATCTATCTGGACGAGCAGCCCTTTGATTCCGGCAGCTACATTGCCGGTGCGGTGGCGCTGGAAGAAGGCGACATGAATTCTGCGGGTGTGGCCGCGTTCAAGATCAAGCCCAAGACGGCGGGCGTCAGCGTGCACTGGGCAGCAGACCTGCCCAGCGCCCTGACCGCTGAGGAACTGAAAAACGCTGACCGTGCCGCTGTACTGGTGTCGGACGGCCAGAACGTGGAAAAGGCCAAGATCACTTATACCTATAAGAAGAAAGGTTTCCTGTTCGATCAGACCTGCGACGGCCTGCCCACCGAGCCGGGTACCTATACCGAAATTGCAGAAGTGGGCGGCAACTACTCCTGCGGCAGCATCAGCCGCACCTTTACGATTTATCAGTGATTTCATGAAACAAAAGAAGGACCTGACGCACAGGTTTTGTGCGTCAGGTCCTTCTTTTATAACTCTTTATCCACGGAACCCGTACCGCGGGCCGAAGCTCCAGCCGCCGCAGCAGCAGTTGCACAGCAGGTTGAGCAGGATCATGCTCCAGCACCAGCGCATCATGCCGCCCGGGCGGGCGTAAGTGGTCTGGGTGGTGCGGTAGGTCTGACCCGGGTTCTGCAGCCGCTGCAGGTGCATCCGGTACTCGGTGTTGTTGGGGTCCAGCTGCACCGCCCGGCGGGCATCCTGCAGGGCATCGACACGGTTGCCCAGACCCTGATGCGCCAGAGAAGAGAGGTAGTACCAGCGGGCATTGCGGGCGGTCATGCTGTCCAGCACCCGGCGGGCTTCCGCGTAGCGGCCATTGGCCACAAAGTTGCGGGCGGCCTGCATCTCCGGGGTGTCGCTGCTGTTGTAGCTGGCTCCGCGCTGCTGCTGGCTGTAGCCGTTGAAGTCAAAGCCGAATCCAAAGGGGTCGAAGCCCTCGAACCCGTCAAAGCCGAAGCCGCCGTAATTCTGCTGGCCGTAGCTCTGCTGCTGGTAGCCGCCATAACTCTGCTGCCCATAGGGGCTGCCGCCCATCTGGGGACCGGTCTCGCCCTTGGTGATGGCGTCGTAAGCGGCCTGCACTTCCTTGAAGTGCTCCTCGGCGGTGGGGTCGTTGGGGTTCAGGTCGGGATGCCAGCGCTTGCACTTGGCGCGGTAGGCTTTTTTGATCTCTTCATCGCTGGCTCCGCGCTGGATGCCCAGCACCTCATACGGATCTCTCATTGGATATACTTCCTCACATCTCATTTCGTGCAGCCGCAGTGCTGCACAATGCTTTTAGTTTACCGGAACAGCGTTCAGAAATCAAGACAAAACCGGTGTCATGCACCGGCTTTGTCCGAACGCTTGGCGTTTTTGCAGTTGTATTTCAGCCACACGCCGGAATACAGGATGTTGCGCAGAAGGTCCACGTCCTCCACGCAGGGCAGGCGCTCGAAGCTCTGGGCGCACTGGGCCAGCAGCAATTCGAAGATGTCCTTCATGGCCTCTTCGTAGTCCGACTGTTCGCTGAGGGCTTTCAGCGGATTGTAGGCACCCTTCCGCTTGTCCCGGGCCAGATCGTCGTAGGCGTCCAGAAGATAGATGAATTTGCCCAGATGGAAGCCGATGCTGCGCAATTCCGGGGACCAGTGATCCTGTTTGTAGTCGAACAGCTCGGCCATCAGCTCCCCGAAGCAGCCGGACACAGCGTCCAGGTCGGTGCTGTCGGCGGCTTCGTATTCCGCCAGTCTGTCCAGACAGCGGCGGATGGCCTCACACTGCCGGGGATACCGCGCTGCCGCATCGTCGCGGCAGCGGGTCAGCAGCTTTTCATAGCCCAGACCCAGCAGGCTGCGGTCATCCTTCCACTTGTCCTCAGCGTTGTAGTAGTGCAGGGCCACGCTCAGGTCGGCGCAGTAGTCGGTGGGGCCGCTGGCCCGCCAGTGGACTCCGCGGAACGGGTGCACCGGGCAGCGGTCACAGCCCTGCACGCAGTCGGTCTCACCCTCATACAGGCTGCACAGCAGCAGGTTCAGGAAGGTGAGGTCATAGCTCAGGGTGAACCGTCCCCGCAGGCCGTGCAAAGCGTCAATGCGGCGGCACAGCCCGCAGTAAGCGGTGCGGTAGCGGGCCTGGGCTTCTTCCGAGAGGGCGGTGTGGTTTGGTACAACGTATCCGAACATGGCTCAGCTCTTCTTGATGAACTGGGTGCCGCAGCGCGGGCAGGAGATCTGGATGCGGCCCCGGCCCCGGGGCACGCGCAGTTTCTGGCGGCACTTGGGGCAGCGGTAGTAGTGGTAGATCTTGCGGTTGGCCCACTGGTCTTTCAGCCCCCGGAACTTGCCGTCCACCCGGTCCTTCAGGGTGTAGTAGCGGTAGTTCTCCTCGGTGCGCTTGGAGATGTTCCGGCTCAGGGAGCGGTAGTAGCACAGGATGAGCAGTGCCAGACCCAGCCAGGTGAACAGGCTGAAGCGGGTGATCAGGGAGATCAGCAGCAGGACGAGGGAGGCAATGCTCAAAAACTGATTCAGGCCGTCGGTGCCGTAGCGGCCGACCATAAACTGACGGAATTTTTCTCTCATGGTATCAGATCCTTTTTTCTTCGGGAGCCGCAGGAAAACAACGGAAGCAGCCGCACGGCACCTGTATTTTTTCTTCTTGTCTCTAGGATATCAGCCATCCATGATAAAACTTTGAACAGAGTGCAAATCTATCATGAAAGGGACGGGATTTCAGCGGCATTCCCGTTTTCCCGGCAGCGTACGGTCAGGCGGACCTCCGTATCCAGTGCACCTTCCATGCGGCAGTGCAGCACCACGGGGCCGGCTTGGCCGGTAGTGGCCAGATAGGTGCCGGCCATGCCGCCGCGCAGGGGCACCACGGAGGGACCGAGGATCTTCACGGGGCCTTCCGCCGACAGCTGCACGGCCTCGCCACAGTAGGGCAGCAGGCTGCCGTTCTGGTCGATGGCCCGCAGGCTCACGGCGGCGCAGTCCCAGGTGGGGCCGTCGGTCAGGATGGGGTTGTGCACGGTGCACTCCAGCCGGACGCTCTGCACCGGCTCTTTGACCACGGTGCGCACGGCACGGCCGTGCCAGACCGCCTCAAAGCGGTAGACCGGCGCCGGCCCGCCCAGCACGCCGATGTATTTGTAGTACATCCGCACCAGGTCGCTCCAGTTCAGGCGCAGAGAGAGCATCCTGGCCCGGGACAGGGGCGAAAGCTCCATGGCATCCCGGCGCATTTCGTTGAGGATGGCGGCGGCCTGCGGTGCGGCGGCGTGATCCATGCCCTCGTACTTTTCCAGCAGGGAACCGACGAAATCGTTGATCTCAATGGGCGGGTGCGGCAGCGCGGCAAAGCGTCCGTGCCGGTCCGGCCCGAACTCCGCCACAAAATCGTTGTCACGGTACAGGCGCACGCTCTCGGCATTGGTGAACACCCAGCAGGCTCCGGGCACACCGCCGGGCAGGTCGCCCAGCGCCATGCCGGAGGAGACCTCCAGCACGATGTCCGAAGGGGCGCGGGGCGTTTTCTGGCTGGCATAGACGGCGGCGGAGAGCTTCGGGTTGCGGAACAGATCCAGCACGCCGTGGTAGCAGATGCGGTCCCCGCTGCCGAACTCCCGGTGGGTGTTGTAGTCCGCCATGCACCAGCCAAAGCTTCCAGCCACGCCCTGCTGGGCGATGGAATCGTTTAGCGCGGCAGCAAGGCGCAGAGCCTGCACCAGCCGGTGCGGCTCGTCATCAAAAGGCTTGGCCGGAAACTGCTGCCCGCCGAACTCGCTGATGAGGTAGCCCTTGCGGGTGTCCGGGGTCACGGCCGCACGGGCCTCGCAGGCGGGGCCGCGGCCCCGGTAGGAATAATCGTTGTAGGCGTACACGTCCTCCAGCAGCTGCTCCTTCCGGCGGATGTGGGCACCGGCCGTGGGGCGGGTAGGATCCAGCCGATGGATGGCCTCGTTGGTGCGCTTGTAGAACGGCTCATCGTCGGGACTGCCGTTGATGCGGGCACCCCACAGGAAAATGCTGGGATGGTTGCGGTACTGACAGACCATCTCCCGGCAGTTCTGCAGCGCCTGCGCCTTCCAGCTTTCGTCGCCGATGTGCTGCCAGCCGGGCATTTCAGTGAACACCAGGATGCCCAGTTCATCGCAGGCATCCACGAAAGCGGGACTCTGGGGGTAGTGGCTGGTGCGCACGGCATTGCAGCCCAGGTCCTTTTTCAAAATCTGCGCGTCCAGCCGCTGGATGCTGTCCGGCATGGCGTAGCCCTGATAGGCAAAGCTCTGGTGGCGGTTCAGGCCCCGCAGTTCCACCCGCTGGCCGTTCAGGTACAGTCCGCCTGCCACGAACTGCAGGGTGCGGAAACCGAAGCGGACCGTTTTTTCGTCCAGCACACGGGCGGGCAGGCCGCTGGTGCCGGGCCGGATGAGCTGTACCGTGAGGGTGTACAGGGTGGGGTGCTCGATGCTCCAAGGGTGCACGCCGTTCAGGGTGCCGGTGATGGGCAGGGAAAGCTCCCCGCTGTACACCGCGCGGCTCCCGGCGGGGCTGCGGATCTCCGCCTGCAGCGTGCAGCCCACGGTCTCGCCCACCGTGGAGGTGTAGATGCGGAAATCACCCTCGGCCCTGGCCTCGATGAACACATCCCGCAGATAGGCCGGTTCCTTGATGTCCAGGCTGACGGCGCGATAGATGCCGCCGTAGGTCAGGTAGTCGATCTGCCCGCCGAAGGGCGGAACGTTCAGATCCTCGCGGCTGTCACAGCGCACGGCCACCACGTTTTTCTGACCGAAGTGCAGGGCACAGGTCAGATCCACCGTAAAGGAAGTATAGCCGCACCCATGGTGGAACAGCCGCCGCCCGTTGCAGAACACGGTGGCATCGTGGGCCACCGCCCCGAAAGTGAGCAGGACCGTGCGGCCTGCCCACTCCCTGGGCGCAAAGAATTCCTTCCGGTAACCGCTCACCCGCTGATAGTCGTTCTCGCTGCAGTAGTTGTAGGGCAGGGCTTTGACCGTATGCGGGATGCGCACCGGCTCCAGGGTCAGCCCGGTGCAGTCCGGGCGCACCAAGGCAGGGTCGAATGTAGGGGCAAACAGCCAGCCGTCGTTCCAGTCGTAGTGTTCCATAGCCTGATCTCCGTCCCTTGCAAAATTACTCTACCTCTTATAGTAGCACAAACTTATGAACGAAAAAAGAATCTGCGTGCCATTTGAGGGGATTTTAAGGCATTTCTGGCAGAAAAAGCGGCCGAGTGCCTGCCAGAAACAAAAAAGCCCTCCCATTGTCTGGGAGAGCGGACGCGGGTGCCTGCGCGAGAGGCCGCCGAAGGACTCAGCGGATGAAGTTGGTCATGGGGCGCCTGGGGTTCTGCGGGTGTTCAAAGCCGGCGGCTTTGCCGGCCTCGATGCAGTGCAGCAGCCAGGCCATGTTGCGGCCCAGCTCCTGCATCACGGCACAGCCCTCGGCATCCTGCAGCACCTGCTCGGCGTTGGAGCCGTGCACCATGGCCCAGTAAGAGCCGTTGACCAGCGGCATATGGAAGAACTGCGGGTACTTGACCAGCTGATCCAGGGTGGTGGTGGTGCCGGCGCGGCGGGCCGAGCAGCAGATGGCGGCGGGCTTGTAGGCCAGGTATCTGCCGCCGGCATAGGACAGCCGGTCCATGAAGCTGGTCATGTTGCCGGAAGCGGAGGCGTAGTGCACCGGACTGCCGAACACGAAGCCGTCGGCGGTCTTGGCCTTCTCGATGGCTTCGTTGACCACTCCGCCGAACACACAGCCATTGCCGGAAGCACAGCCGCCGCAGCCGATGCAGCCGCCCACCGGCTTGCCGCCGACGTGCAGGATCTCGGTGTCGATGCCGCCGGCATTCAGCTCCTGGGCGATGAGGGACAGGGCAGTATAGGTGCAGCCCTTTTCGTGGGGGCTGCCGTTGATGAGCAGGACTTTCATAAAAAATACTCTCCTTTGGTCCAGAATGCGCCGCAAAATGCCCGGCGCTGCTGATATGATTGTAGCACAAAGCCGCAGGGCGTGCAATGCGCCCCGGCACTTGACAAGACAGCACGGTTTGGCGATAATATGTAGATACAGAAAACAAGTTCACAGACCGGATGGCGTTCCGCCCGGCGGTCAGAAGGAGGTTCAAATATGCGCGTGATTGCAGGAGAAGCCCGGGGCCGGCGGCTGGAAGCACTGCCCGGCACCGATGTGACCCGTCCCACCCTCTCGCAGGTGAAGGAGGCGATGTTCAGCATCGTACAGTTCGACCTGCCCGGGGCGCGGGTGCTGGATCTGTACGCGGGCAGCGGCCAGCTGGGCATTGAAGCCCTGAGCCGCGGTGCGGCGCGGTGCGTTTTCCTGGACGAAAACCGCGAGGCCGTCAGCATCGTGATGCGCAACTGCAAGGCGTGCGGCGTATTTGACCGCAGCCGTGTCAATGTGGGGGAAGCAGCACGGTATCTGTCGGCCTGCCGGGAGCAGTTTGACGTGGTGCTGCTGGACCCGCCCTTCCACAATGGGACGCTGGAAAAGATCCTGCCCGCCGTGGATCGGTGCACCGCACCGGGCGGCACCGTCCTGTGCGAGAGCGAGACCGGCATCGTGCTGCCGGCACAGGCAGGCGGCCTGACCCTGCAGAAGCAGTACAAGTACGGCAAGGTGCTGCTGTGGAAGTATACCAAACCCATGGAACATACCCAGGAGGAAACGCTATGAATGTGAACGAGCTTTTGGATACCATTGAGGATACGCTGGACGAGAGCGCCAGTATGCCGCTGTCCGGCGGCAAGCGCCTGGTGGATGTGGCGCAGATCCAGGAATATCTGGACGAGATCCGTGCCAACCTGCCCGGAGAACTGCGGCAGGCCCAGCAGATCGTGAATGACCGCGCCCAGATCGTGGACAGCGCCAACGCACAGGCGCAGGCCATCGTGAAAAAAGCCGAGGAGCGCGCCCGCATCCTGACCAGTGATGCAGAGATCGTCAAAGCCGCCCAGCAGCGTGCCGCCGAGATCAGCAGCAGCACCCAGGCCGAAATGCGTGCACTGCGCCAGAAGGTGACCGATTACTGTGATAATATGCTGCGGAACACCGAAGAAGTCATGGCAGAAAACGCGGCACAGGTCAAGAATGTGCGGGCAAACCTGCGCCAGAACGGCAAGAAGAACGGCTGAGATTTCCACAAAAATTTCATCGAATGGAAAACAGAGTCCCCGTGAGCAGAAATGACGGCTCACAGGGACTTTTTTTGTTACATTTTGCGCAAAGTTCCCCCCTGGAAAGTCTTGCATTCGCAGGCCCGTTTTGTTACAATGAAAGTGTATCAGTGGGGCAAAGTGGGGAAAAGTAGGGCTTCGGCCCTCCGATCCCCTGCGGAAGGGGGCGGCACGGATGTTCTTTGGCCGGTATGATTACCTCATCGACGCCAAAGGCCGGCTGAATTTCCCCCCGAAATTCCGGGACGCCATGGGTGGTAGTTTTGTAGTGCTGGAATGGGTCGACCATTGTCTATTTGCACTGCCGCTGGCCGAAGTGGAAAAACTTGCGGACAAGCTGGACAGCGGGGAGCTGATGGACAGCTGGGCGATCACCGGCGATCTGTTCAGCACCGCCTGCGAGGTGACCCCGGACCGGCAGGGACGCATCCTGCTGCCCGCCGAACTGCGCCGTTATGCCGGGCTGGAAAAAGAAGTGACCATCATCGGCAACCGCGGCCATGCGGAGATCTGGGCGACCGACGTCTGGAATGCCCGCCGTGCAGCGGTGAGCAATGAGCAGCGCGCCGAGCGCCTGCGGATGCTGCATCTCTGATACGAATCCAAATCTGCAAGAGAGAAAGGAGGCCGTGCCAATGGCTTCAGAAGAAAAGCAGCCCTTTGACCCGACCTCGTTTGAGCATATCCCTGTTCTGCTGAACGAATGCCTGGAGGGGCTGGCCATTGATCCGGCGGGCATCTATCTGGACGGAACTGCCGGCGGTGCGGGGCATTCCCGCCAGATCGCCCTGCGGCTGGACGCTGCGAAGGGCGGCCGGCTGATCTCGCTGGATCAGGATCCGGATGCCGTGCAGACGGCGCGGGCGCGTCTGGCCGGGCTGCCTGCCACGGTGGTGCAGATCAACTTCCGCTATGCCGGACAGGCACTGGAAGAGCTGGGAATCGACCGGATCAACGGCGCACTGCTGGATCTGGGAGTCTCCAGCCACCAGCTGGACGATGCAGCACGGGGCTTTTCCTACCGCGCGGACGCACCGCTGGATATGCGGATGAGCCAGCAGGGCGAAACGGCGGCGGATCTGGTGAACACCGAGAGCCGGGAAGAGCTGGCGCGGATCCTGCGGGATTACGGCGAAGAGCCGTTTGCCTGGCAGATCGCCGGAAAGATCGTGGAAGCCCGGGCGACCGCGCCCATTGAGACGACCCTGCAGCTGGCGGATATCGTGGCGGGTGCCATGCCGCCTGCCGAACGCCGCAAAAACAAAAACCCGTCCCGCCGTACCTTCCAGGCACTGCGGATCGCGGTCAACCACGAGCTGGATGCGCTGGACGAGGGGCTGAACACCCTGTTCGACCACCTGGCTCCGGGCGGACGGCTGTGTGTGATCACCTTCCATTCCCTGGAAGATCGGCTGGTCAAAAACAAGTTCCGCCGCTGGGCGACCGCCTGTACCTGCCCGCCGGAGTTTCCGGTGTGCGTCTGCGGCGGCAAGGCCAAGGCGAAGCTTATCACCCGCAAACCCATTGAAGCCAATACGCAGGAGCTGGAAGAAAACCGGCGCAGCCGGTCGGCACATCTGCGTGTTCTGGAAAAATGCTGAAGGATGCAGCAAATCGCGTGAGGAGGAGAGGAAACCATGGGTCAGGCAGCATACGATTATAATACGACAACGCGGCGCAGAAAAGCGCCGCAGACACAGCGCAAGGCGCCCCTGCGGGTCGAAAAGGGCGGCCGGCATGGTCTCAGCCCGCGCCAAGCAATGTGGAACCACCTGGCACATCTGGTGGCGGCAGCGCTGCTGGTAGGCTTTGCCATCAGCCTGCTGATGAGCGAGTCCCAGCTGGTGGAGCTGAACGATCAGATCCGGAAAGCCAAGTCCCAGCTGGTGAGCGCCCAGAGCCAGTACACCTACTACACCAGCACCCTGAACAGCAAGACCAACATCTCCAGCGTGGAGGAGGCGGCCAGCCGTCTCGGCCTGATGAAGGCAGACCCCAGCCAGATCACCTACATCCGCCTGGATGAGTCCGATGCGCTGGTGCGGAAGGAATCCGCTATGCGGCAGTGGTCGAACCTGATCTACAGCGGTGCCGTGAACATTCTGGGGACCGTGAAATAAATCAAACAGGGAAAGCGTGCGGCAGCGCACGCTTTTTCGGTTTTTACCCAAATCCATACACAGCAGGCCGCGCGGCAGGATCCGGGCGCACCTGCAGGAGAATGCCATGCAAGAATCTTCCAAGAATTCCAGAACTCCGTCCGGGCGGCGTCCGTCGGGTGCTGCCCGGGAGCGGCGCCTGAGCCGGCAGGTGCGCATGATCTGCCAGACACTGGCGGTAGGGATCCTGCTGCTGGTCGCAGGCTACATCATCTTCCGCCTGTACGACATCCAGATCCGGAACGGGGACAAATACCGGCAGCTTGCCGCGCAGCAGCAGCTGCAGGATACCACCATCAAAGCCGTCCGCGGCGAGATCTACGATACCTCCGGCATCACGTTGGCGTCCACCAGCCGGGTGTGGAACATCTGGGTGGATCCCAAGGACAGCAAAGTCCTGTACACCGAGACCAAGGTGGATGAGGAAAATACCATCAAAACGGTGGATACCGCCATGTGCGAGGAACTCAGCCGGGAGCTGACCCTGCGTATCCTGTCCGGGGACGGCGAGAGCCTGGATGCGGTGGATACGACCTCGGAAGCCTATCAGACCCAGTATGACAAGATCTACAAGGCCCTGACCCAGAACGACAGCCAGTATCAGGTCCTGGCCACCAAGATGAACAACGCCATCAAGGAATCGGTGGAAAAGTACGTGGAAGCGTTCAACAAACTGCACCGGAATCCGGAGGACGGCCTCCACAAGGGAACGGTTTCCATCGGCTACGAAAAGACCTTCCAGCGCAAGTATCCCTACGGTGCGTTTGCAGCGGCGGTGCTGGGCTTTACCGATGCGGACGGCATTGGCACTTATGGCCTGGAAAAATCCTATCAGTCTACGCTGGCCGGTGTGGACGGACGCAGCATCACCAAGAGCACGCCCGGCGGTACAGCCGTTCAGGATGCCAACGCAACGACCTTTGCGGCCAAGGATGGCTCCAATCTGGTGCTTTCGCTGGACGTGAATGTGCAGGAGATCGTGGAACGCTACCTGAACGAGGCCATTGCGGCCAACACGGTGGAAAACCGCGGCTGTGCCATCGTGATGAACGTCAAGACCGGTGCCATTCTGGCCATGGCGTCCAAGCCGGATTTCGACCCCAACAATCCGCAGGACTACAGTGCAAATCTGGCGTACCTCACCGAGCAGGTGCAGGCGGAGCCGGAACTCTATACGCTGTACCTCAAGGATGAGAAGGGCAACTATCTCCGGGATGAAAACGGCAGTAAGATCGAAGACCCGGATCCGGATTATACCGGCACCTATCGGGATATCCTGTGGAAAAACAAAACCATCACCGAGCTGTATTACCCCGGAAGCGTGTTCAAGGTCATCACCTCCGCCATGGGGCTGGACTCCGGCGTGGCGACCATGAACACCACCTTTACCTGCGCTGGTGCTTATGGCGTGGCAAAGGAGACCTACCACTGTGCAGGCCATAAGGCCCACGGCACCATCAATATGGCGGACGCCCTGCGCCAGAGCTGCAACATTTATTACATCCAGCTGGGGCAGCGCATCGGTTCCCAGCAGTTCTACAATTATTTTGATGCCTTCGGCTTTACCGAGCGCACCGGCGTGGATCTGCCCAGTGAGACCAGCTTCATGCAGTATTATTCCGCCGACAAACTGGGCGAAGTTCAGCTGGCCTCCTCGGCTTTCGGTCAGGCTATGGCCATCACCCCGCTGCAGATGTGCACCGCCGTGGCGGCTGCCGTCAACGGCGGCTATCTGGTCACTCCCCATGTGGTGGATAAGATCACCGACAGCAACGGCAGCGTCATCCAGGAGATCGGCGCCAACGTCCGCCGGCAGGTCATCAGTGAGACGGCCAGCGACACCATCCGCCAGATGATGGAGTATGAGGTGGGCAACGGCACCGGCGGCGGCAAGAATGCCTATGTGTCCGGCTACCGCATCGGCGGCAAGTCCGGTACTTCGGAACAGCTGAACATGGACCGCCGTGCCGATGGCGACTATAAGAAGGTGGCATCCTTTGCGGCGGTCCTGCCGGCGGATGATCCGGAGATCCTGGTCTATGTCATGCTGGATGACCCCAACAACGCCCGAAGCGACTATTCGTCCATTCTGGCGGCACCTGTGGCCGGCAACATCATCAGCGAAGTGGCACCGTATCTGGGCATTCCCACCGATGGGGAGGACCGGAGCCAGACCATCGTCACGGTGCCGAATCTGATCGGCACCGAGTGGAGCAACGCGCAGGTGCAGCTGAACATCAAGGGCCTGAAGCACCAGCTGATGGAAAGCAGCGGCAGCCAGGTCGCGGCGGGAGTGACCTATCAGTATCCCAGCGCCGGCAGCAAGGTGCCTTACGGCACCACCATCTACCTGTATACAGATACCTACTCGGGCAGTCAGACCGAGGTGCCGGACGTGTCCGGCAAGAGCGCTGACTTTGCCCGCCAGATGCTGGCAGCAGCGGGTCTGAACTGCGTGGTGGAGGGCACCGCCGGCGGTGTGGTCCAGAGCCAGAGCAGCGAGGCCGGTTCCAGTGTTCAGCGTGGTACCATCGTGACCGTGACCTGCGGGTAAAACTGGAAAGCGCCCTCATCCGTCGCTGATGCGGCAGCTTCTTCCGACGGTGCCGGATGCGGGTGTTCCAATAGCAGTCAGATCAAAAGAGAGGGGAAATACCAATGGAAAAGATCCATGCAAGCAAGCTTCTGGCAGGGCTGGTGCCTGCCGGTTTTCTCACAAGTGATCCGGAAGTGGAACTGGTCACGACAGACAGCCGCGAAGTGCGTCCCGGCTGCATCTTCGTGGCGTTCCCCGGTGAAAAATTCGATGGCCACAACTTTGCAGCCAAGGCGCTGGAGGATGGTGCCGCCTTTGTGGTGGTGAACCATCCGGTGGAGGGCGTCCCGGCGGAAAAGGCTGTGCTCTGCCCGGACAGCTACCACGCCATGATGGTCATGGGCGCAAACTACCGCAAGCAGTACCACCCCAAGGTGGTGGGAGTGACCGGCAGCGTGGGCAAGACTACCACCAAGCAGATGACTTATGCGGCCCTGTGCGGCTTCGGCAATACCATCAAGACCGAGGGCAACCAGAACAATGAACTGGGAATGCCCCGCACCCTGATGCGCATCGGGGCAGACACCGAGTATGCAGTGATCGAGATGGGCATGAGCCATGCCGGAGAGATCGATCGTCTGGCCCGCGCCGCCCGCCCGGATGTGGGCATCATCACCTGCATCGGCGTGTCCCACATCGGCAACCTGGGCAGCCAGGAAAACATCTGCAAGGCCAAGCTGGAGATCTGCAGCGGTCTGGCGGAGGGTGCCCCGCTGGTGCTGAACTACGATGACAAGTTCCTGCGCGCGGCAAAACTGCCGGATCATGTGCGTCCGGTGTGGTTCAGCCTCGTGGATGAGAACGCGGATGTCTGTGCGCTGTCCATCCGGCAGGAACCGGACGGCATGAGCTTCGTGCTGGAAGATCAGGAAGAAGGCACCTTTATGGTGAAGATCCCGGCCATGGGCAGGCACAATGTGGCCAATGCACTGGCCGCTTACTGCGCGGCCACCCGTCTGGGCTGTGATGCCCGCAAGGTGATCCAGGGACTGTCCAATTTTGAGCAGACCGGACGCCGCCAGAAGGTGGTGCAGAGCAAGGGCGTGACCGTGATCGAGGACTGCTACAACGCCAACCCCGACAGTATGAAGGCTGCCCTGGCCATGTTCAGGGAGTTTCCCTGCAAGCGCCGCTTTGCCCTGCTGGGCGATATGCTGGAACTGGGCGGCCTGAGCCGCGAAGCCCACGAGGAACTGGGCCGTCTGGCGGCAGACAGCAGCCTGTACTGCCTGGTGACCTACGGCGAGCAGGCCAAGCGCACCGCTGTGGTGGCGGCTGCCAGGGGCCTGAAGACCCTGCACGCGACCAACTACCGTGAGGCGGCAGATGCCCTGCTGAACCGGATGCTGCCCGGCGATGCCCTGCTGGTCAAGGCCAGCCGCGGCATGGCACTGGAAAAAGTGCTGGAAATTTTCTACGCAGAGCAGAAAGATGTCGAAGAATAACAAATCGGCAAAAATTGGAGTATCAGTCCTATGATTCGTTTCGCCTTGGTCGCCGCGTCAACGCTGGGATTTGTGCTGACGGCGGCGCTCGGCAATCTGATGGTGCCGCTCCTGCGGGAGCTGGAAAACACCCGGGCGCGGCAGACTCGGAAAGAGGAAAAAGAAGAAAAGCAGCCGGAGGCACAGCCGGCGCCGACGCTGGGCGGGCTTTGCCTGATGGTGGGTACGCTGACGGCGGCGGGCATGGGCTGGATGGCTGCCTGCATCGCACAGCCGGAGCTGCTGGGCAGTGACCGCCTGCTGATGAGCCGTCTGCTGCTGACCCTGTTCGGAGCGCTGGCTTTCGGCGCTGTCGGGCTGGCGGAGGATCTGGTGCGTCTGCGCACCGGGTCGCCGCTGGGGCTGCGGCGGGGCGTCCGGCTGAGCCTGGAAGCGGCGGCCGCGGCGGCGGAACTGCTGCTGCTGAACGCGAAGGGCTGCCTGTCCACCGGGGTACAGCTGGCCGACCGCTATGTGGAGCTGGGCGCAGCTGCGCCGCTGCTCTGGGGGCTGGTGCTGGTAGCGCTGGCCGAAAGTGCCCGCGCGGCGGACGGTGCCGACGGAACGGTCTGCGGGGCGTCCTTTGTCACCATGCTGGGGCTGATGGTGCTGGAAACACAGTTGGGCTGGTTTCCGCTGGCGGTGCTTCCGGCAGCGCTGGCCGGGGCGCTGATGGCCTTTCTTCTGTGGAATTTCCCGCCGGCAAAGATGCATCCCGGCCGGTGCGGGAGCCTGTTTCTGGCCGGAATGATCGGGTGCGGGCCGCTGTGTATGGGGTATGCAGAACTCAGTGTTCCGCTGGCGCTGCCTTTCTGGGCAGAGGGCGGCATGGTGCTGCTGCAGATCCTGCATTTCCGCTGCACCGGCAGGCCGCTGTTCCGGGCTGCACCGCTGCACCGCTGGCTGGAAAAGCGCGGCGTCAGCGCAGTGAATATTTTTTATACCATCTGCGTATTGAGCGTGTGCGGGCTGCTGCTCGCCATGCGCCTGGTGCGCTGAACTGATTTTTTGGGGAAAGAGGGGTGGCACGCCGATGGCAGCCAACCGCAAAAAACAAAAGACGCCGGTGGCAGTCTTTCAGAAGGACCCGGGGCCGTGGTCTCCGCTGCTCATCAACTGGCTGTTCACGCTGGGCGTGATCCTGGTGTTCGGCATCGTGATGCTGTTCAGCGCCAGCTATACCACGGGCTATCTGCGCAAAGGCAGCAGTTTTTATTTTGCCGGCAAGCAGGCGCTCTTTCTGCTGGCTGGCGTTGTGGCGATGTTCATTATGAGCTATGTGGACCACCGGTTCCTGCGCAAGCTGGTGTGGCCAGGTTATTTCATCGTACTGGCATTGCTGGTGATTACCCTGGCCATGCCGCCCATCAACGGCTGTAAGCGCTGGATCACGCTGCCTCTCTTGTCTCTGCAGACTTCGGAACTGGCAAAGTTTGAGATGATCCTGCTCACAGCGCACCTGGCAGCGGACGCACCGCGGCTCCGGCGGAAGCCCGGCGAAAAATTGCGCATGGGGAAATGGGTTTATGTACGGGTCTGGCGGCAGCTGGTCTGGCCGATGCTCTGGGTGATCCCGGTACTGGGCCTGCTTTTTCTGGAACCGCATATGTCTGCCATGATCCTGACGGTGGCCATTATGGGCACCATCCTGCTGCTCAGCGGCAGCGGCGGCATCCTGACCTGGGCAGGGTCGGGCGTTGCCGTTGTTACGCTGGAAACGCTGCTGTCCCATGTGGATTCCATTCCGTACCTGCAGAAGCGTCTGGACGGCTGGACGCAGGATCTGAGCCTGATGACCTCACAGACCCGGCAAAGCCTGTACGCCATCGGCTCCGGCGGTCTGACCGGCCTGGGGCTGGGCAACAGCGTGGAAAAGCAGCTCTGGCTGCCGGAGAGCAACAACGACTTCGTGTTCAGCGTGGTGTGCGAGGAGCTGGGCTTCATCGGTGCCGTGCTGGTCATCGTGCTGTTCCTGCTGCTGATCGTGCAGGGACTGCTGATCGCCTACCGCGCTGAGAATCTGTACTGCACCATGGTGGGTCTGGGCATCGTGGCACAGATCGCCTGGCAGGTGTTCTGCAACATCGCGGTGGTCACGAACGCCCTGCCCAATACCGGCATCAGTCTGCCCTTCTTTTCCTCCGGCGGCACCAGCCTGCTGCTGCTGCTCATTGAAATGGGCGTTCTGCTCAACATCGGGCGCAACGGCGAACGGGCAGCAGAACAGCGGAAAGCGGCGCGTCTGGCGAAGGAACAGGAGCAGGCAGAGCGCGAACAGCTTCTGCGGGAGAAAACCATCGTGCTGGCCGATGCCCGTGCCGCGCGTACCGAAGAATAAGATGAGAGGATCGCTTTGAGGCAATCGGCCCAAAAGCATCCCATAGGATCGAGGAGGATTTACCATGCGTGTTCTGATCGCTGCCGGCGGCACGGCCGGCCATATCAACCCCGCGCTTGCCATTGCAGGCGCTCTGAAAAAAGCCGATCCTTCGGCGGAAATCCATTTTGCAGGCCGCAGGGAAGGCATGGAGTACCGTCTGGTCACCCAGGCGGGCTACCCTTTCCACCACATTGAGATCACCGGCTTCCAGCGCAAGGTCTCGCTGCACAACATCAAGCGGAACATTGTCACGCTGTGGAATCTGGCGCTTTCCGGCCCCAAGGCCAAGGCCATGATGAAGGAAGTCAAGCCGGATCTGGTCATCGGCTGCGGCGGCTATGTGTCCGGCCCGGTGGTGCGCTGTGCTGCCAGGATGGGCATCCACACCGCCCTGCATGAGCAGAACGCCTTCCCCGGTGTGACCAACAAGCTGCTGGCACCGGATGTGGACATCGTGTTTGCTGCAGTTCCCGCCGCAGTGGAAAAGCTGGGTGCCCCGGAAAAGACCGTTGTGGTGGGCAATCCGGTGCGTCCGGAAGTCTTCACGCAGGCCGGGAACCGTGAGGCGATCCGTGCACAGCTGGGGGCCGGAGACCGCACCGTGATCCTGTCCTTCGGCGGCAGTCTGGGTGCCCGCCGGGTCAACGAAGTGGTGGCCGACCTGTGTGCCTGGGAACAGCACGAACACAAGCCGGTGCTGCACCTGCACGCCACCGGCCAGTACGGCGTGCAGCTGTTCCAGGATCTGGAACAGCAGAAAGGCTTCACCCCCGGAAAAAGCCTTGTGGTCAAGGAGTACATTAACAATATGCCGGAGCTGCTGGCAGCAGCGGATCTGGTCATCAGCCGTGCCGGTGCGCTGACGCTGGCCGAGCTGGAAGCAGTAGGACGCGCGGCGGTGCTGATCCCCAGCCCCAACGTGGCGGAAAATCACCAGTACTACAACGCCATGGAACTGCAGAAGGCCGGCGCGGCAGTGGTCATTGAAGAGAAAGACCTGACCGGCGAGAAGCTGGTGGACACGGTGTCCGGCCTGCTGGCACAGCCCGGCAAGCTGGCAGAGATGGGCAGAAATGCCCGGGCACTCTCGGTGGATGACAGCCTGGACCGCATTGCTGCCGCCCTGCTGAAACTGGTGAACGGAAAGTAAAACCGAACGGATCAACGAGAGAAGGTGCATTTCATGCCGCAGTATGGCAGCAATCAGGGCGGGGGAAACGGTTGGAACCGCGACTCACTGCGTTTCACAACACCTTCACAACCTGAACAACGGCCCGCTGCCCAGCCGCCGCAGGAGAGTGAATACGGCTTCAATGGAGAGCCGCTCAGTCTGCCGCGTGCCCGCTCTGCCAGCGGAACGGTGCGGCGGACCCGCACAGACAACAGCATTGAATTCCCCACGCAGGCGCGGCAGCTCCATACGGAGGAAGCCGCACCGTCCCGGCGCAGAAGCGGTGCAGGCAGCACAGCTGCCGGCCGGACTGCATCGCAGCGCCCCCGCACGGCACAGTCCGGCACAAAACGCAGGGCGGCTCCGCAGTCCGGGCCAAAGCGCGGCACGGCCGCAGCACGGCAGCACCCGCAGGGCCAGAAGCAGCGCCCGCAGAATGCGGCGCCGCGGGACCCGCGCCGGAAAGAACAGCGCAAAAAGCGCAAGGTGACCCGCGCGGTGATGCGCCGCCGCCGGATGATGCGCCGCCTGGCCGCCTTTGCGGTTCTGCTGGTCGTCATCGGCGTGGGCTTTTACCTGACCCTGACCATGCTGTTCCGCATCAACAGCATTCAGGTGCAGACGGCGGACGGCGCACAGGTGCAGGAGATCGCAGGCTACACCAGCGACCAGATCCTGCAGGCGCTGGGCGTCCAGAACGAGGACAACATTTTCAGCTTTGACCCCAAGAGCAAGGCTGCTGCACTGGAGCGGCAGTTCCCGCTGCTGGAATCGATCCAGGTGGAACGGGATTACCCCAACGCCGTGGTGGTGCGGGTGACCGAAGCCACGGCCGTCTATGCAATGCAGACCACCAGCGGCTGGCTGACCCTGTCCGACCATTTCAAGATCCTGGCCTGCGATGCTGCACAGCCAGCCGGGCTGTGCACGCTGTACGGCGGGGATCCGGTATCGGTGCAGCCGGGCGACCAGCTGACCTTTGAAGCGCCGCAGCCGGAGTCTGCTGCAGCATCGGAGGACGCATCCGAAGCATCGTCTGCCGCAGAAGAAGTTCCGGAGGACAATCGCTTGGATACGCTGGAGACCCTGCGCTCCAAGCTGGAGGAATACGGCCTGCTGGCGGATGTGACCCGTATGGAATTTGCGGATACCGACAATGTGGCGTTCCTGTACCAGGATCGCATCAGCGTGCTGCTGGGCACCCTGAACGATCTGGACGCGAAGATAAAGTATGTGAGCTACATCGTGAACAACGAGGACGGCAAGGGCTGTGCACCGACCGATACCGGCAAGCTGGATCTGAGCCATGTCAGCGCGTCCAATGTCCCCAAATTCTATCTGGCACAGGGCGAGCCGACTCTGCCGTCCGGTTATGTTGTACCGGCAGCGGTGGAGGAACCTGCCGCATCGGAACCGGCGGAGGACACAGCAGACAGTGACAGCACCGCTGCACCGGCGGATGCACCGGCATCGGCAGAGGACGAAGCCCCGCTGACCGACCCGGCACGCATGACGGCGGTGGACGATGAAAACCCCATGTAAAATACAAGTTAGCAGAGGAGTGTTGCAGCATGAAACTGGCACAACTGATCGAAGGCGTTCCCTGCACGCTGGTGCAGGGCAGCCTGGACACAGAGATTTCCGACATCATTTACGACAGCCGCAAGGCCGCACCGGGTCTGCTGTTCGTGTGCATCGTGGGCACCCAGCGGGACAGCCACGAGTTTGCCGCGGACTGCGCCGCCAAGGGAGTCAGCGCACTGGTCATCCAGCATGACATCGACCTGTCGGCCATGCCGGGCGTGACCGTGGTCAAGGTGGAGAGCAGCCGCTATGCCATGGCGCTGATGAGCGCCAACCTGTTCGGCAATCCGTCCCGGCAGATGACCATGATCGGTGTCACCGGCACCAAGGGCAAGACCACCACCACTCACATGATCAAGAGCGTGTTGGAAGCAGCCGGCCGCAAAGTGGGAATGATCGGAACCAACGGCATCTATTATATGGGCCGTCATAAGGACACCGCCAACACCACCCCTGAGAGCTACGAACTGCAGAAGACCTTCCGGGAATTTCTGGACGCCGGCTGTGATACCGCACTGATGGAAGTGTCCAGCCAGGGCCTGATGATGGACCGCGTGGCCGGGGTGCATTACGACATCGGTGTGTTCACCAATCTGTCGCCGGATCACATCGGCCCCGGCGAGCATAAGACCTTTGAAGAGTACCGCAGCTGGAAGGGCCAGCTGTTTCAGCGCTGTGACGTGGGTGTGGTGAACCTCGATGACGAGAACACCGAGGCGCTGCTGGAGGGCCACACCTGCAAGCTGGTGACCTATGGCCGCAGTGAGCAGGCCGACTACCGTGCCAGCGGCTGCGAGCTGCTGCGCACCCACGACTTTTTGGGCGTCAAGTTCCATGTCACCGGCAAGGACGACATGGATGTCAAGGTGAATATGCCCGGCGAGTTCAGCGTGTACAATGCGTTGGCTGCGCTGACCGTGGGCAAGGTGCTGGGCCTGCCGGATCAGGCTATCCACGATGGTCTGGGCAAGTGTGTGGTCAAGGGGCGCGTGGAACTGGTGCCCATCAGCAAAAAGTTCACCATTCTGCTGGACTACGCCCACAATGAGGTGTCCACCGAGAGCCTGCTCACCACCCTGCGGGCCTATAAGCCCCACCGTCTGGTGGTGGTGTTCGGCTGCGGCGGCAACCGTTCCAAGCTGCGCCGCTACGGCATGGGCGAGATCTGCGCCAAGATGGCTGATTTCTCCATCCTCACGGAGGACAACAACCGCTTTGAGAAGGTGGAAGATATCCTCGCGGACATCCGTGTGGGCATGAACAAGGGCAACCCGGATGCCAAGTTTGTGGAGATCCCCGACCGCCTGGATGCGCTGCACTATGCGGTGGATCACGCCCAGGAAGGCGACCTGATTGCCGTCATCGGCAAGGGGCATGAGACCTACCGTGACCGCGAGGGCGTCAAGACCCCCTTCCTGGAGCGGGAACTCCTGGAGGAGTACGCACAGCAGATCGGTCTGGAATAAGGAAGAAAAAACAACGCCGTGTCATTCGACACGGCGTTGTTTTTATGCGATGATTCAGGCCTTCAGCTGCGGAGCCTTATTCTCCGGCAGGAGGTTCGTCATGCTCTTCATGCTGATGCCCAGGGTGGACAGGTTGTGCAGCATGGCGGAAGCCGCCGGCTGCAGAATGCCCATGGCACCCAGCACGATGAGGGCCGAATTGAAGGTGAGCACAAAGCGGTAGTTGGCGTGTACACGCTTCTGCATGGCGTTGGCGATGGCCTTGAGCGCTACCAGCTCTTCCAGGCTGTCGGCCTTGATGGTCACGTCTGCGATCTCGCGGGCGATGGCTGCACCGGAGTTGATGGCAATGCCGATGTCGGCTGCAGACAGGGCGGGAGAGTCGTTGATGCCGTCGCCGATCATCACCACGGTGTGGCCCTCAGCCTTGGCCTGCTGGACAAAGCTGGCCTTGTCCTCGGGCAGCACCTCGGCAAAGAAGTGGTCGACGCCTACCTGCTTGGCGATGGCGGCGGCCGTGCGCTCGCTGTCACCGGTCATCATGACGGTGTTCCGGATGCCCAGCGCACGCAGGCTGTTCAGTACGCTGGAAGCTTCCGGGCGCAGAGGGTCTGCGATGCAGATGACACCCACCAGCTGGCCGCTGGCAGCCATATACAGGTGCGAATATTCCGGCTTGAGCGCATCGAACTTTTCCTGCTCGCCTGCAGGCACGATGCATTTTTCGTCCTCGAACACAAAGTGGTGGCTGCCGATGACCACCCGTTCGCCGCCCACGCGGCTGGCGATGCCGTGGGCCACGATGTACTCCACCTCGGAGTGCATTTCCTCGTGGGAGATGCCGCGCTCCTTGGCGGCACGCACCACGGCGTTGGCCATGGAGTGGGGGAAGTGTTCTTCCAGGCAGGCGGCCAGCTGCAGGACTTCGCGCTCGTCGCAGCCGGAGAAGGGAACGACATCCACCACCTGCGGGGTGGCGCGGGTCAGGGTGCCGGTCTTATCGAACACGATGGTGTCCGCCTTGGACAGGGCTTCCAGATACTTGCCGCCCTTCACGGTGATGTGGTAGGTGCCGCACTCACGCATGGCGGACAGCACTGCCAGCGGCATGGACAGCTTGAGCGCACAGGAGAAGTCCACCATCAGGCAGGAGATGGCGCGGGTGACGTTGCGGGTGAGCACATAGGTCACAGCGGTGGCACCCAGGCACCAGGGCACCAGCTTGTCGGCCAGCACCAGCGCACGGTTTTCGGTGCTGGACTTGAGCTTCTCAGATTCCTCGATCATGGCCACGATCTTGTCGTAGCGGTTGGAGCCGCCTTCGGCCTTGGCGGTAAAGACGCATTCGCCTTCCTCCACCACGGTGCCGGCGTAGATGGTGGAGCCTTCCACCTTGCGCACCGGCATGGATTCGCCGGTCAAAGCGGCCTGGTTCACCATGGCTTCGCCTTCCAGCACGGTGCCATCCAGCGGGATCATGTTGCCGGCACGCACCACGACCTGGTCACCGGTGCGCACTTTGGTCAGCGGCACCAGGACCTCGGTGCCCTGGCTGCGCACCCACACCTTGTCCACGTTCAGTGCCATGCTGCGGGCCAGATCGTCCAGGCTCTTCTTGCGGGTCCACTCTTCCAGCAGGGAGCCGAGGTTCAGCAGGAACATGACCGACCCGGCGGTGTTGAAGTCGCCGCGCAGGATGGATACGCCGATGGAGAGGGCATCCAGCACTTCCACCTCCAGTTTGCGGTGCAGCAGGCAGCGGACGCCCTTCCAGACGAAGCTGATGGAGCGGAACACCGTATAGGCGGCGGCAATGGGGGCAGGCAGGAACAGCTTGCGCAGGGCGCGGCCCGCCACCAGATTGAACATTTTGTCCTGATACTCGCGGTTCAGCTTGCGGCTGTCGGCGGAGGTGACCAGTGCATCGTTCTCGGCAACGTCAAATTTATAATGTGCCAGCAGGGCGATGACCTCAGTGCGTTTGCCGGTGTAGGTGATGACCACATCTCCGGTGCGTTCGTATACAGTGGCGTGCTCCACCAGACTGCTGTGGTTCAGATAGGCTTCCAGCACATCGGCCCGGTGCAGGGTCATGCGCACAGCCTCTGCGTGAACGCGCAGACGGCCGCGGCTTTCGTGCAGAATGGTACATTTCATATTGCGTAAAGACCTTTCTTATGCAGTAAGAGGGCGAGGTGCGTCCGCATCCGGCTCGCAGGCTCGCCGCCTTGTCCCCCATGTTGTCACCTGCAGTGGCATTTTCCCCCGGCGCGGGGAGAATCTGTCCCGCTGGGGAGGGGGAGGCTTTCAAAACAACATCTTTCACAAAAAAGAGCCGCCCGAAGGCGGCTCTCAGAGCAGCGGAGTTATGCCTCGGTGTTCTCGGTGGTCTCAGCAGCGGCGTCCTCGATGACGGCAGCCTCGGCCTCAGCAGCGCGGGCCTCGTTGATGGCCTTTGCATCGGCCAGAATGTCACCAGCCTGCTCCTGCACCTTGTTGACAGTCTCCATGGTGCAGTCCTTCATGCGCAGGACAGCAGCGGTGGTCTGGGTGTAGACCTTCTTGGCGTCCTTGCTGGACAGGATCTTGAAACCGGCAGAACCGAACAGGGTGCCAGCGGCGAACAGTGCGATCTTCTTGAGATTCATAGTTTTCCCTACCTTTTTCTATTTCGTGGTTTGAGGGCCTTGCGGCCCGTAAGATGATGAAACCGGTAAAACCGGGCAGAACAGGGCGCACAGACCCCAGACTTCGAGGCTATTGTAGCACATTTTTTTCCAATTGCAAGGGGTTTGCCGGATGTTAATATATATAAACTTTGTACGAGCGGTAGTTGGAAAACGCTATCCCAACGTGTTTTTTGCGACAAACTACAGTTTGTAAAGGTGAACTAACCGCTTTGAAATCGATACCGGAAATTTCCAATTTACAGTGCGTACAAAAACAGCCTGCCGCAGAACGCATTCTCTGCGGCAGGCTGCAAAAGCAGGGATAAACTTTGTACGCGACGTACAGGGTGTTCACACGGTCAGGCCGGTGAAATCCGGGAAATGCACGCCCACCAGGCTGAACTGACCATCTTCGTATTCGTACTCATAGATGGTGCAGTTGGGCATACCGCCCTTGGGACGCTCAAAGGTGCACTTCTGGTTGTTCTGCCAGTAGCGCAGGAAGCCGAAGCTGGAACCGCCGTGGGAGACGGCCAGCACCACGTTGTGGTCCGGCTGCTCCATGATGTCGTGCAGGGTGTCGGCCATGCGCTGCCGCATTTCCAGCTCACCCTCGCCGTGGTAGTAGGTCTTGAAGAAGTCGCCATAGGGCAGCGGCGGGTTCAGCCGCTCACTTTCTCCTTCCAGCGTGCCGAAGTTCCACTCTTTCAGGCCCTTCAGGCGGGTGTAGGGCACGCTGCCCATGGCCAGCTCCAGCGTGTCACAGCAGCGCTCGGAGGTGGAGGAATAGTAGTGGTCGGGATGGAGGTTGTTCTTTGTGAAGAATTCTCCGGCGCGGACGGCCTGCTGTTTTCCCAGCTCGCTGAGCGGGGAATCGCACCAGCCCTGAATGCGGTGCTGGAGGTTGAATAAGGTCTGTGCGTGGCGCATGAGGTACAGCGTTTTTTTCATGGGCAAAGCTCCTTTCGGACAAGGTTCCTTCTTACATCTTGGATAATAGCATAAAAGTGGAAAAAGGGAAGGACGAACCCTCTCAGGCGCTGTCGCGCCAGCGCTCCCGAAGGGAGAGCTTTTATGGGCGAAAACCGCCAGATGCAAAAAAGCTCCCCCTTTCGGGGGAGCTGGCAAAGCCGCAGGCTTTGACGGAGAGGGTTAAAACCTATAATTACAGGATGCGCACCCGGATGACGGCGGGGATGGCGCTCAGCTTTTCAGCCAGCTTGCCGTCCAGCGCACCGGTGGCGTCCAGCATGGTGTAGGCCATGTTCTTTTTGCTCTTGTTTACCATGTTCTCGATGTTCAGGCCGGCTTCGGTGGTCAGTGCGGTGATCTGGCTGATCATGCCCGGCTCGTTTTTGTGAATGATGCAGATGCGTTTGCCGCCGGCACGGGGCTGATGCACTTCCGGCATATTCACCGAGTGGGTGATGTTGCCGTTCTTCAGGTAGTCGCTCAGCTCCTTGGCGGCCATGATGGCGCAGTTGTCCTCGGCTTCCGGAGTGGAAGCACCCAGATGCGGAGTGCAGACGATGCCGGGCTTACCCAGCAGGGCTTCCGACGGGAAGTCGGTCATGTAACCGGAGACCTTGCCGGCGTCCATGGCCTCCAGCAGGGCATCGGTATTCACCAGTTCCCCGCGGGCATAGTTCAGGATCTTCACGCCGTCCTTGCACAGAGCCAGGGTCTGCGCGTTGATGGTGTCCTTGGTGGTGGGCAGGTAGGGAACATGAATGGTGATGTAGTCGCACAGCGGCAGCATATCGTTCAGGTTCACACAGTGGTGGACCTGGCTGCTCAGGTTCCAGGCGGCATCAATGGAGATGTAGGGATCGTAGCCGTAGACCTCCATGCCCAGCTCGATGGCACAGTTGGCCACACGGGAGCCGATGGCACCCAGACCAATGACACCCAGGGTCTTGCCCTTGATCTCGTTGCCCACGAACTGCTTTTTGCCTTTTTCCACCGTCTTGGCCATGGCGGGATCCCCGGCCAGGCCCTGGCACCACTGGGCAGCAGCGGCCACATTGCGGCTGCCGGCGATCAGCATCCCGATCACCAGTTCCGCCACAGCGTTGGCGTTGGCACCGGGGGTGTTGAACACCACGATGCCCTGCTCACTGCATCGATCCAGCGGAATGTTGTTGACACCCGCACCGGCGCGGGCAATGGCCAGCAGGTTTTCGTTGAAGGTGGTGTTCAGCATATCGGCGCTGCGCACCAGGATGCCGTCCGGGGCATCGGTGTCCACAGCGACGTCAAACAGATTCTTGTTCAGCTTGGCCAGACCCACCGGGCTGATGGCGTTCAGAGTTTTGATCGTATACATAATACAGAAGCCTTTCTATCATGCAGGAACCCTCTCAGGCACGGCTCACGCCGTGCCAGCTCTCCCGAAGGGCGAGCGTATGAGTGGTTCGATGAAATTATACTCTTTATCAAAAGCTCTCCCCTCGGGAGAGCTGCCGAACGAAGTGAGGCTGAGAGGGTTTTACGCATTCTCCCTGCGGAACTTCTCCATGAAGTCCACCAGCTTGTCCACGCCCTCAGCCGGCATTGCATTGTAGATGGAAGCGCGCATACCGCCCACCAGACGGTGGCCCTTCAGGTTCACAAAACCGGCATCTGCGGCTTCCGCGCAGAACTTCTTGTCCAGATCGGGGTTCGGACTGGTAAAGGTGACATTCATGGTGCTGCGGTAGCGGTGTTCCACCGGGTTGTGGAAGAAGTCCTGGCCGTCAAGGTAGTCGTACAGGACCTTGGCCTTGGCTTCGTTGATCTTCTGCATATTCTCCAGACCACCGATGTCGTTTTCCAGATACTTGAGCACCAGGCCGGTCATGTAGATGCACCAGCACGGCGGGGTGTTGTACATACTGTCCTTGTTCAGCAGGGTGGTGTAATTCATCATGGTGGGCACGTTGTCAGCAGCGTGGCCCAGCAGATCGTCCCGGACGATGGTAATGGCCATGCCGGCAGGAGCGACATTCTTCTGCACGCCGAAGTAGATGCAGCCGTACTTGGTCACGTCCACCGGCTTGGAGAGGATCATGGAACTCATGTCCGCCACCAGCGGCACACCCTCCACCTGGGGCACTTCCACATACTGGGTGCCGAAGATGGTGTTGTTCTGGCAGATGTGGATGTAGCTGGCATCCTTGTCGTAGTCGATGGCGTTCACATCCGGGATGTAGGTGAAATTCTTATCCTTGCTGGACGCCACGATCTTTGCTTCACCGAACTTGGCGGCTTCCTTGGCGGCCAGGTTGGAGAAGTTGCCGGTGACCAGATAATCGGCCTTGCCGGTGGTCATGAAGTTCAGCGGCACCATGGCGAACTGCTGGGTCGCGCCGCCCTGGAAGAAGCCGACCTTGTAGTTGTCCGGGATGTTCATCACGCGGCGCAGGGTGGCCTCGGTGTCCTTGATGATGGCATCGAACCACTTGCTGCGGTGGCTCATCTCCATCACGCTCTGACCGCTGTCGCCGTACTCGAGCAGCTCTGCCTGGGCCTGCTTCAGGACCTTTTCGGGCAGCATACTGGGGCCTGCGCTGAAGTTGTATACTCGTGCCATAATGAACTCTCCCTTTCCTGTATCACGCAGCATCGTCCAAAAGATGCGATGCTTTTCTTTCTTGCTGTGGCTGTAGTATACCGGTTTTGGGGCCTGCAAAACAAGAGCATCTTTGCACAAAGATGCAGCCGGGCAGACCACCCGGAGCGCACAAAGCACACAAATGTACGCCGACCGAAAACAAAAATAAAGACATTTGTAAAATAAACAGGAAAACACCTGATTTCATGCGCATTTTTTCCTCTTGCGATTTGGGCGGAAATCTGGTATCCTGAAAGAACAAAGACAAATGTAAAAGAAAAATCGACAAAAAAGGAGGTGTGCGGATGTATGGCATCCCGGACAGCGTAAAACCGCTTTCGGCAGCAGAGGAACAGGTCATGCTGGCAGTGTGGGCCTGCAAGGCTCCGGTCACCCGGCGGGACATCGATGGACGTCTCAAAGATACCGGCTGGGCACCGGCTACGGTGCTGAACTTTCTGTACCGGCTGGAAGAAAAAGGCTGGGTGCGCCGAGATCGGGAACAGAATCACAACACCTACACACCGCGCATCACCAAACGAGCCTACGGCGTGTGGAGTATGCGCCAGCGGCTGGACACCCTTTTTGACGGAGACCTGGCCGCTGCCGTGCACGCGCTGGTCAGTGAGAGCGGCTGCGGGCAGAGCGAACTGGAACAGGCCATGAAGGTGCTGGAAGAAAAGCACCTGGAAGCCGAGGAATACGATCTGTATGACCCCTACGGGTAAAAGGAGAGAACAAGAATGGATTGCAGACTGCGTGCCAAAAACTGCGGCGGATGCCCGCTGCTGGGGCTGGACTATGCCGCCCAGCTCAAACAAAAGGAAGATAAGGTGCGTGCCCTGCTGGGCAGATACGGCCCGGTGGAGTCCATCCGGGGCATGGAAGAACCGTATCACTACCGGAATAAGGTGATCTCCACATTCAGCACCGGCTGGGGTGGAAAACTGGTGTCCGGCATCTATGCGGCAAACAGCCATAAGGTGCTGCCGGTGGAGCGCTGCCTTTTGCAGGACGAAGTGCTGGATCAGGTGATGGACGCCGTGCGCGCTGCGGCCAACGCTTGCCATTATTTGCCCTACGACGAGGATAAGGGCACCGGTCTGGTGCGCCACTGCCTGCTGCGGCGGGGCGTGGTCACCGGGCAGGTAATGGTGGTGCTGGTCACGGCCCAGCCGGTGCTGCCGGGCGCCAAAAACTTTGTCAAGGCGCTGCTGGCCGAAGCCCAGAAACGGAACGTACCGGTGACCACGGTGGTGCAGAACGTGAACACTCGCAAGACCAGCGTGGTGCTGGGCGAGGCGGAAAAGGTGCTGTATGGCAAGGGCTTTATTTTGGACGAACTGTGCGGCAAGACCTACGCTATCAGCCCGCGCAGCTTTTACCAGATCAACCATGCCCAGACCGAGGTGCTGTACGGGCTGGCCGTGGAGGCCGCCCGTCTCACCGGTAAGGAGGTGGTGCTGGACGCTTACTGCGGCATCGGCACCATCGGACTGACCGCCAGCGCCAAGGCAAGGCAGGTGGTGGGCGTGGAGCTGAACCGGGATGCTGTGCACGATGCCATCGGCAACGCGAAGCACAACGGCGTGAAGAATGCCCGGTTTGTAGCGGCTGATGCCACCCGCTGGATCGCCGAAGCCGCCGCTGCCGGAGAGCGGGCAGACGTCATCTTTATGGACCCGCCCCGGGAAGGCTCCACGCCGCAGTTCATCGACAGCGTGGCCCGCATGGCCCCGAAGCGGGTCATCTATGTCAGCTGCAACCCGGTCACCCTCGCCCGGGACCTGGAACTGCTGACGAAAAAGGGCTACCAGGTGGAGCGCAGCATCCCGGTCGATATGTTCCCCCATAGCGAACACATTGAAACGGTTTGTGCATTGTCCAAACGAGAGATCCATCCCGGAAAAAAGATGAAAAGGAGTACCCGGAAATGAACGCAACGGTAAATTATGAGGGACCGCAGGAACTTGATCCCAGAGAAATGCAGGGGGACCTGCTGATGCTGCTGAGTGGCCGGCAGGTGACCGTGCACACCAGCGAGGAGCCGGACTTTGATTATATGGAAGCCGAAGATACGGCATTTGTGGTGGAGAATCCCAATGGCGGCGAGAATCTGCTGGTGGAACTGTGCGCAGAATTTTCCATGTTTTTCGAGACCTGGCACGGCTCTTATAAGGCCACGGAGTCGGGTTACGAAAAAATGAAGGAAGATATCACCGCCATTCTGAGCGGGAAAGCAGCGGCGCTGACGCTGCACGCGGGCGGAAGATGGCTGGGCAGTGTGCTCTGCACCGAACAGCCTGCCGCGGATGCAGATGCGGCGGCTGTGCTGGCCCGTCCGGAGGTGCTGCCTGGCATGGCCGACAAGGTGCGGCAGCTGGGCGGACGCATTGAGCTGGTGCGCTGGGACCCGGCAGACAACCGAACCTGGGAAGTTCCGGCACAGTGCTGATCCATTGCGGATCGGATCCTCAAAAGCAGACTGCCCCTCATCTCTGCAAAATGCAGAAATGAGGGGCAGTTGTTCTTCAGCGGTTCGGCTCCCGTTCTTCTTTGACGATGGCGGTCAGCTGCTGCAGCACAGCTGCCGTGCGGTGCAGCTCTTCTTCGCCGACTTCCTCCCGCAGGCGGGTGTAGCAGCGCTTCATGAATTCCCGCTCTTCGGCCATCAGTTCCACGGATTTGCTGGTCAGCTCCACATAGGTGCGGCCGGCATCCCGGTCGGTGAGCCAGCGGACATAGCCGCTGTCCTGCAGTTTCTCGATGCCTTTGGACAGCTCGGTCACCCGGACGCCCATTGCTTTGGCCAGGTCGGCCAGATACAGTTTTTCGTCCGGGTGCGCTTCCTGCTGCATCTTGATGTAGTACAGCACCAGGTAATCGGCTCGCTGGATGGTGCTGAATACCCGATCAACATCGAAATTGTGCAGGAAGAACCATTCTGCCGGATGGTGGTTCATCGGTTCCATACGCGTATCTCCTTAGTTCCGGGCATCCCGGGGAATGTAATCGTGGGTGCCGCCCAGACTCTTGTAGGCGGGGCGGATGATCTTGTTGGCACTGAGCAGTTCCTCGATGCGGTGTGCGCTCCAGCCCATGATGCGGGCCACGGCGAACAGCGGCGTATACAGCTCCATGGGGATGCCCAGCATATCGTATACAAAGCCGCTGTAGAAGTCCACGTTGGGGCTGACCCCCTTGAAGATTTTGCGCTCCTCTGCAATGAGCTGCGGAGCCATGCGTTCAATTTTGCTGTAGAGCGCCAGATCCTTGTCCCGGCCCTTCTCGTGGGCCAGCTGCTCCACATAGCCCTTGAACACCACCTCACGGGGGTCGCTGAGAGAGTAGACCGCGTGGCCCATGCCGTAGATCAGGCCCTTATGGTCGAACGCTTCGCCGTGCAGCAGTTTTTTCAGGTAGGCTTCCAGTTCCTCATCGTCCTCCTGATCGTGGAGGTTGTCCCGGATGTTCTGCATCATCTGCATAACCATCAGGTTGGCACCGCCGTGGCGGGGGCCTTTCAGGGAGCATAGTGCCGCCGCCATGGCCGAGTAGGTGTCGGTGCCGGAAGAGGTGACCACGCGGGTGGTGAAGGTGGAGTTGTTGCCGCCGCCGTGTTCTGCGTGCAGCAGCAGGGCGACGTCCAGCACGCGGGCTTCCAGCGCAGTATACTGCATATCCGGCCGGAGCATCCGCAGGAAGTTCTCTGCCGTGGACAGGGCGGGATCCGGACGATGGATGTACATACTGCCGTCTTTTTCGTAGTGGTTGTAGGCATGGTAGGCGTACACGGCCAGCATGGGGAAAATGCTGGCCAGCTGGATGCTCTGGCGCAGGACGTTGGGGGTGGACAGGTCGGATGCTTTGGGGTCATAGGAAGCCAGGGTCAGCACACTGCGGGCCATGGCGTTCATGATGTCGTGGCTGGGGGCTTTCATGATGACGTCCCGGGTGAAGTTGGTGGGCATGGTGCGGCAGGCCCCCAGCACCTCGCAGAACTCCTGCAGTTTTTCCTGAGTGGGCAGCTCGCCGAACAGCAGCAGGTAGCCGGCTTCTTCAAAGGCGAAGCGGCTGCCCCGGCTCCCGTTGATGAGGTCTTTGACATCGTAGCCGCGGTAGAGCAGCTGGCCGTCTGCCGGACGCTTGACCCCGTCCACATAGGCAAATGCGCGGATATCCGAAATGTTGGTCAGACCGGCCAGCACGCCCTTGCCATTTTCATCGCGCAGGCCGGCCTTGACGCCGAACTCCTGATACAGGTCTTTGCTGATCTGATCGTGCTGGGCGCACAGCGGCTGCTGCTGATCAAAATACCCCATCACGTTCTGCAAATAATCCATGGTCTGTTGCTCCTTTCCCGGGCCAGTGCACCGGAAGTTTCTCCAGGGAAAAAGCTTCCGGCGTACCGGCGGTCTGCCAGCGGCATAACACTTAAATTTCGTACCCTTTCAGATTACAAAATGGATATTTCGGTGTCAAGGTACTGTTTGTAAACAAAAAAAGAACAAATCCGCGCAGGAAGCCGAAACCTGCCGCAGGAGAACCGAAAACAGAACGCCCCGCTTCTGCGAGATACAGAAGCGGGGCGTTCCGAAAGGTCAAAGAAGGGATCCGGATCGTGTTATTTCCGGGCGATCATCTCAGTATAGGCCAGCACCAGCGGGCCGACGCCCTTGGCATCGTTGCACACTACCGGCTCACTGAAGTAGTAAGCCAGGGAGCCGTCACGGTGATCCTTGCCGCCCAGACCGGCCACCAGGCAGATGCCGTCCAGCTGCAGGCTGCCGTCCGGGTTCTGGGACAGGTACTTGTCGCAGGTGCCGTAGAAGGCCTTCTCGGCCCAGGCTGCCATCCGCTTGGGCAGGTAGCCCAGGCGCACGCCCTTGAGCACGGCGTAGGCGAACAACGCGGTGCCGCTGGTCTCCAGGTAGTTGCCCTCCACGCCGGGGTGGTCCATGACCTGCCAGAACATTCCGGTCTCCTCGTCCTGGAACTTGTGCACGTCCTCGATGGTCTGCTTGAGCATGGCCATGATGCCGCGATACTCGTTGTACAGCTGTTCATCCATGCGCTCCAGCACGTCCACCATGGCCACCATGAACCAGCCCATGGCCCGCAGCCAGAAGTTGGGGCTGCAGCCGGTGACGGGGTCGGCCCAGTACATTTGGCGGCTCTCGTCGTAGCCGTGGTAGTACAGGCCGGTCTTCTCGTCCCGCATATGCTTCTGAATGCTCATGAACTGCTTGTAGCTGTCAATGCAGCCCTGCATCTTGTTGTAGCGGGTCTCGTATTCCATGTAGAAGGGCTGGGCCATGTAGGTGCCGTCCAGCCAGACCTGCCAGGGGTAGATGTCCTTGTGCCAGAAGTTGCCCTCCTTGGTGCGGGGCTGGGTGAGCAGCTGGCTGCGGATGGTGTCGATGGCTTTGCGGTATTTCTCGTCGCCAAAGAGGTCGTACAGGATGAACAGGTTCTTGCCCTGGTTCACGTTGTCCAGGTTGTACTCCTTGGGGTCGTAGGTCTTGATGGAGCCGTCTTCCTGCACAAAGTAGTCGATGAAGTCCTTGGAAAAGTCCAGATACTTCTGGTCGCCGGTGGTCTTGTACAGGCTCAGGCAGGCGGTGATCATGCAGCCGTCGATGTAGTTCCACTTGTTGGGCTTGCCGCTGCGCACCTTCTCGATGTTCCACATGGGGGCTTCGGCGCTGGAATTGGCGATCAGGTAGTCCACATAATTGCCCAGCATGGACAGGATCTCTTCATGGGTCATGGCGTTAGTCCTCCTCAAAATGGCCGACGTTTGCAAAGTGCAGACGCTCGCCCTCGTAGCCTTCGATCTTCACGTTGTGCAGGTCGATCTCCTTGACGTTCTCGGCGTAGATGGCCAGCTTTTTCACATGGGGGCGGTTGTCCGCCATGGCGGCCTGACCGGCCTCGGCGTTGGGGTCAAAGGTGATGGTGACGTTCTTCATGGAAACACGCTCAATGGGCTGCTCCGGCAGGCCGTCGAAGTAGCAGCCGGCAAACTGAGCGTCGGTGGCCACGATGTTCTCCATGGTCAGGCTGCCCAGCTTGGGGGTGTATTCGTCCACCGGCAGGGCATCGCGGCACTGCACATAGGGGCCGTGGCCGTCCGGGTCGCAGAAGTAGAACATATTGATGACGAAGGGCGTTTTGACGCCGCGCATCTCTACATTGCGGAACACCAGCCCGTCGATGACGGCGGTGTTGCCGCGGCCCCGGCGGGTCTTGACCCGCAGGCCGCGGTCGGTGTGGTCCATCAGGCACTGGGTGACCACCATGTCCTTCACGCCGCCGCTCATCTCACTGCCGATGACGATGCCGCCGTGGCCCTTGTCCAGCAGGCAGTTGCGGATGACGGTGTGCTCACAGCTCTTTTTCAGCTTCATGCCCAGGAAGACCTTGCTGGCCTTCATGGCGATGCAGTCGTCGCCGACGTGGATGTTCACACCGATGATGCGGGTGTACTCACAGCTTTCGGGGTCGATGCCGTCGGTGTTGGGGGCGTTGTAGGGATTGTTGATGTTGAAATTCAGCAGATCCAGGTGCTTGACGAAGATGGGGTGGATGGTCCAGGAGTAGCTGTTCTGCACCGTGATGCCATGCAGGCAGACCTTTTCGCTGTCCACCATGGCCACCGCACGGGGACGCCAGGCGATGCGCTTGACCTTGGGGTTCACCCACCAGTCGCCGTTCTCGGCGTCGCAGTCCAGGGTGCCCTCACCGGTCACCACCACGTCGTGCACCTGGGTGATGTTCAGCAGGCCGGCAAAGCTGTTCAGGGGGTTGCCCTCCCAGCCGGTCAGGTAGTATTCATCCACTTCGTTCTCGCTGGGCAGCACGCCGGGCAGGATGGGGTAGTGGGTGCGGTCGTTGTCGCCCAGCAGCACAGCGCCTTTTTCCAGATAGAGGGTGGTGTTGCTCTTCAGGAACAGGCTGGAGGTGCGGTAGCGGCCGGCGGGTACATACACGGTGCCGCCCTTGGGGCAGGTGGACAGGGCCGCCTGCAGCTTGCCGGTGTTGTCGGTCTCGCCGTCGGCCACCAGGCCGTAGCGGGAGGCATCCACAAAGAAGGTCTCGGCCTCGGTGGTGAACTCCAGGCTCAGGGTCTCGCCCTCGGCCTGCACACCCACGGTGTAGGTGGTGCCGGGCAGCAGGGAGAACAGGGAGAAGACATTGGTGCTGCAGGCTTCATAGACGGTCTCGCCGTTCAGAGTGACCACGAACGGGTGAGCTGGGCGGAAGCACAGGCCGTTTTCCAGTTCAAAAACAGCACTGCGCGTCATGGAGCGGATGAGTGACAGATTCATGAGAGAACCTCCTGATGAAATGGTTTTGTCTTGCCCGCAGAGTGCAGGCGTGGTATGATGAAAACAATGTGAAACAAGCCTTCCCCCAAGGGGAAAGACGGAAAAGAAAGGGCTTTATGAAATCGGAACGGGAGAAACTGAATGCAAAAGTGAAGGCAGCGTCCCTGCGCCTGACGGGCGGACGGCTCGATCTGCCGTCGGAGGAGGATGTCTGCTATCTGCTGTTGGTGTCGGACGGCAGCTGTACGCTGCGCCGGGGCGAAGAGGCCATGCTGGTGAACCCGGGCAGCGCACTGCTGCTGGGAGAAGGCGGCGGCACCTTTCTGCAGGCGGGCTATGCGGTGCCGGAACTGGTGGGGTGCCGGTTTCCGCTGCACGTCCTGCACGAGCTGAAGGGCGTGACCCAGCGGGATTTCGCCCGGCTGTTCGCGGACGGCCAGACTACCGTGCTGTACGGCCCGGTGCAGTGGACCAACCGCCTGCGCACCCTGCTGGAGATGATGCGCACAGCCATGGAAGAACCGGACTATCCGGGAGCGCTGTACCTGGTGCTTCTGCTACACTATGTGGAACAGGAATGCATTGCGGAGAGCAGTGCCGTGGCACGGCCCCACAATGAGACCGTGGAGCAGATCTGTGCGTATCTTTCGGCCAATTATCAGCAGAAATTCTCCCTCAGCGAGGTGGCGGCGCGGTTCTACCTGTCGCCCTATTATCTGAGCCGGCTGTTCCGGCGGGTGACAGGGCAGTCCATCGTGGATTACATCAACAACCGCCGCATCGAAGCTGCCCAGCGCCTGCTGGAGACCACGGAGCTGTCCATCAGCGCGGTCGCCGAGCAGACCGGCTTTGCGTCCGCTGCCCACTTCCGCCGCGTTTTCCGCGAGGTGATGGGCATCAGCCCGCTGCAGTACCGGAAAGGACATAAGAAATGATGGATTCCGCCGTGGGCGGAACATGATGTGTTCTCTTCGAGAACATGATGTGCTGCGCAATGATGAGCCGCACGGCACACATCATCTGCTGCAGGCAGACATCATGGCCCGCAGGGCTGCATCATGTTTCACGCAGTGAAATGCATCATAATACAACGCCCCCTGTGCCATCTTACGGGAAACGGCACAGGGGGCGTTGTTTGTGTCAGATACGCTTTGCGCTGGGGTGCAGGGGCTTAGCCCTTGACGGCACCAGCAGAGATACCTTCAACGAACTGGTCCTGTGCACAGAAGAAAACGATCAGCTGCGGCAGGATGGAGATCAGAGACAGAGCAAGGATCTTATTCCAGGCGAAACCGGTATCACCGTCCATGGACAGCTTGATGAACAGAGACATGGGGTACTTACCGGGGGTGCTGACGTAAAGCAGCGGGCCCATGAAGTCGTTGCAGCTCCACATGAACTGGAACAGTGCGCAGGACACCAGAGCGGGTCCCAGCATGGGCACGATGACCTTGTACAGGGTCTGGAAGGAGGAGCAGCCGTCGATGGCAGCAGCTTCGTCCAGATCACGGGGGACATTGCGCATGAACTGCACCAGCTGGTAGACGAAGTAGGTCTCGGTCGCAAATGCACAGTGCACCCAGATGGCCAGATAGAAGGGGCTGTCCAGCCAGCCGAACTTGTTGTACAGCAGGTACTGCGGCACGTTCAGAACGACCTGGGGCAGGAACAGGGTGGCCAGCATGATGTTGAACAGCAGCTTGCGGCCGGGGAAGTCGAAACGACCAAAGCCGTAGGCAGCGATGCAGGCGGACACGACCGTGCAGATCACCTTGGGGATCACGTAGCTGTAGGTGTTCAGCATGGCCTGCAGGATGTTGATGGAACCGCCGAAGTTATTCAGCGCGTTGCGGTAGCCGTCCAGCGTGGGATTCTTGATCCACAGGCTGATGCCAGCAAAGATCTCGCTGTTGTCCTTGAAGGTAGCACTGATCATCCACAGCAGAGGATAGATCATGATGATGCCGACCAGGATCAGCACAAAGTACTTGAAAAACGTCGCAATGGCGTTCGATGCTTTCATTCCCATTCTGGTCACCTTACCTTTCGTCCGAGTAGTAGACCCACTTCTTCTGGCTGGTGAATGCAATGATCGTCAGGATGCAGACGATGATGAACATGATCCAGGCCAGTGCGGATGCCATACCCATGTCATAAGACTTGAACGCGTAGTTGTAAACCAGCAGAGAGATCAGCGTGGTGGAACCACGGGGGCCGCCGTTGGTGATGATGTACGGGCCATTGAATTCCTGGAAAGCCTGGCAGATCTGGGTGACCAGGTTGTAGAAGATAATGGGGGTGATCATCGGAACGGTGATGGAGAAGAACTGACGCCACTTGCCGGCGCCATCGATGGTAGCGGCTTCGTACAGGTCTGCCGGCACGCCCTTCAGAGCGGCCAGGAACAGCACCATGGCGGAACCGAACTGCCAGATGCGCAGGAAGCAGATGATCCACAGTGCATAGCTGGGGTCAGACAGCCATTCGGGACCCTGGACCAGACCAAAGGTCACAGCGCGCAGCACGGTGTTCAGCAGACCATCCACGCTGAAGACTGCCTTCCACAGCACGGCGATGGCCACAGAGCCGCCCAGGATGGACGGGATGTAGTACACGGTGCGGAACAGGTTGACGCAGGCGATCTTGAAGTTCAGGATGTAAGCGATGAACAGAGCGAAGATCAGCTTCAGGGGCACGGTGATGAATGCATACTTGAAGGTGATGATCAGCGCCTTGGTGATCTTGGTGGTGGTAAAGGCGGTGATGTAGTTCTGCAGACCGACAAAGTTGGTGCCGTTCTTGAAGAAGTTCATATCGGTGAAGCTGTAGTACAGCGACTGGCCGAAGGGAACCGCCTTGAAGACCACGAAACCGATGATCCAGGGGATCAGGTACAGAATGCCCTGGTATTTGTCCAGCCACTTCTGGAACGGGGTGCGCCCGGTAGCCGGGGCGTTGCTTTCTTTCATCTGGGAAATCCTCCTTTGTAAGGAATTTCGAACAGGATGGACACAGCTTTGATACACATTTGTCAGAAATTTGTAACATATCTCTGATAAAAAAAGGGCATCTGCCGGTTGGGCGGCAGGTGCCCCTGTATCAAATCAAAGCGGACAGGAAATTAGCCGATGGTGTAACCGACAGACTCCATGCCGTCCAGCAGGATGTCGACCACATCTGCACCGGACTTGCCGTCATAGTCCACGGTATCGAACACTTCCTGGTACACACCGGTGCCGGAAGCCTTCAGGTCGTTGTTCTCGAACAGGGGATCCAGCTTGTTGGTGGTGAAAGCCATGACCTTGGCGTTTGCCTCAGCGACCAGATCCTTGACAGCACCGGCAGCCTGTGCGTAGCCCAGACCAGCCTTGGAAGCGGGGATGCCGCACTCGGAACCCATGATGGAAGCACCCTTCTCCTCGTTCAGCAGGAAGTTGATGAAGGTAGCTGCCTCAGCAACGTGCTCGCAGGTCTTGGTGATGGCCAGGCCCATGGAGACCTTGGAGAAGCCGCCGTTGGTATCGCCGAACTTGATCTCCTCACCCACGGTGAAGCCGTCCTTGTTGTCATCATCCAGAGCGGAGCCGTACTTGGTAGCAGCGGAATCCCACTCGAAGATGCCGGCGATCTTACCGGTGATCCACTCGTTGGACTGGTGGGTAGCGGTGTCGCTGTTGGCAGCGTAGTAGCTCTTCAGGTTCATCATGACGTGGTTGTCCACCAGGCTCTTGATGAAGTCGATGCCCTCGGCGATCTCGTCCTCGGTGTAGTTCAGGGTGGAGGTGACGGGGTCTGCCCAGTCCTTGCCGTACTTGGACTCGAGGTAGAAGACCATCAGGATCATGCGGTCGTAAGCGCCCAGGTGCAGGGGATAGTAGTCATCGCCCAGCTTCTCCTGGAAAGCCTTGCCGGCAGCCATCAGATCGTCCAGAGACTGGGGAACTTCGGTGATGCCAGCCTTGTTGAAGGTGGTCATGTTCCAGAAGAAGATACGGCCGGTCATGGAGACGGGCACGCACTGCTGAGCGTTTGCCACGTAGCAGGCGTTCATGGCGTTCTCATCCCACTGGGTCAGATCCAGGAAGTTGGAAACGGTGTTCAGGTCCACGAACTTGCTGCCGTCAGCAGAGTAGTTGTACAGCCAGTTCCAGTTCACCTGGCACACATCCTGTGCGTTACCGGCGATGAAGGCAGCTGCCATCTTCTCTTCCCAGCCAGACCATGCGGCGAAGGTGGGCTCAATGGTGATGTTGCTGTGCTCAGCCTGGAACTCCTTGATGGCGTTCTGGTAAGCCTCGTGACGGCTGTCACCGCCCCACCAGCTGACGGTCATGGAAACGGGGCCGTCAGACAGTGCCAGGCTCTCGTCTGCAGAAGCAGCGGGAGCAGAAGAAGCGGTGGAAGAAGCAGCGGTAGAGTTGGAGCTGCCGCCACAGGCAGCCAGCAGGCCGGCAGCGCCCACGGCGCCGGTGACCTTCATAAAATCGCGACGGGAAATTGCCTTGCTCATTTTTGTTCTCCTCCTAATAGAAAACATCGTCTTGACACGGGGCCTCTGCACACGCCCCGTTGTATACAATTATGATAGCAAAAGGCCGCAGAAAAAGAAAGACGCAAATTGTAGTTGTACAGAACAAAAACGAACAAATATTGCTCTGGTTTTTGCCGGGCTTTTGACAGCCTTGCTGAAATGAATAAACTTGCGCCGAAAAACTGTGCAACTTGTATACTTCAACACTTTGCATAGAAAACTGGGATGCATCACGCACAGAACGAATAAATTGCAATAATTTTGTAAACATTTCGATTCCGTGAAGAAAAAACGGGCAAATTGCGCGGTTTTGACCGAAAAAAACAGGGGGTGTTTCCAAGCGAAACAAACTGATATATCAATTGCGCAAAAAACGTGCGGATTGCTTCAAAATTGATATATCAGACACAGCGGGGAATGCTGACCGGCATGGGAACGGCAAAATACAGAAACTCCCCCGCCATACCGCAGCACAGCGGGGGAGTTCATTCTTCTGGGGCCGGGCGTCAGCCGTTCCGGGCTTCCCGGGCGGCGTAGAAAGCGCGCTTTTCCCGGAAGTAGCACTGCGGGCACATACTGACGTACTGCACGTCGTTCTGCTGGTCGATGGCCACCTGCTCGCCCTCAAAGACGAACCGGCCGTTCACCTTGCGGCAGTTGCAGATGGCCTTGCGGCCGCAGGTGCAGATGGTCTTCATTTCTTCAATGGTATGGGCCAGCTCCAGCAGGCGGGTGGAGCCGGGAAAGCCTTTGAGGGAAAAATCCGCTCGCAGACCGTAACAGATCACCGGGATGTTCAGATCCACCGTGACCATGAACAGCTGCTCAGCCTGTTCCGGGGTGAAGAACTGGCTCTCATCGCAGAGCACACAGGCCAGTTTGGCGGTTTCGCTGGCGGCACGCACCACCTCAAACACATCCATCTCCGGGGCAATGAGCCGGTCGGCCTTGCGGCGCACGCCCAGACGGCTCACCAGTTCGCCGCCGCCCTTGGTGTCCACCTGAGGCTTCAGGATCAGAACCTGCATCCCCTGTTCCTCGTAGTTGTGCGCCACCTGCATCAGGGCGGTGCTCTTGCCGCTGTTCATTGCGCCGTAGCGGAAATACAGTTTTGCCATGAAAAAATCTCCTTATATAAAAGAGAACCCTCTCCGTCATCGCGGACGCGATGCCACCTCCCCCGAGAGGGGGAGGTTTTGCCCGTTTTCAAGGCAGAACAAAAGCTCCCCCTTTCGGGGGAGCTGGCAAAGCCGAGAGGCTTTGACTGAGAGGGTTCTCCGATGGTACGGTCTATTCTATAAAAAAGTAGATGGATTACTCCTGATTGCGCAGGCGGTAGCCCAGGCTCATCAGGCTGTCGCCCAGGTGGACGTTCTCCACCACGACATCGGGATAGGGCACCGACAGGTCGTAGTGGGAGAAGTTCCAGAAGCCCTCGATGCCCAGATCCACCAACCGGCCGCTGACCTGCCGGGCGCCATCGCGGGGCACGCACAGCACAGCGACCTTGGGCTGGTGCTCTGCACAGAAAGCTTCCAGCTCGTCGATGTGACGGATCTGGATGCCGCTGATCTCCTTGCCCACCTCGTCGGTGGAAACATCAAAGGCGGCGATCAGCTTGTAGCCGTTGGTGTCGGTGGTGATAAAACGGCTCACTGCCTTGCCCAGACGGCCGCAGCCGATCAGGATGGTGGGCAGCCGGTCACCGTTGCCGAACAGCAGGTGCTCCAGAATGGCCAGGAGGTTGTCCACCGAGTAGCCGATGCCCTGCCGGCCGTTTACATCGCCGATGCAGTTGAAATCCTGCCGCACCTGAGAGGCGGTGGTGCCCATCTGGGCGGCCAGCTCCCGGGAGGAAATGCTGGTGATGCTGTCCTCCTTGAGAGAGCGCAGATAGCGGTAATATTTCGGGAGACGCTTGATCACGGGAAGCGAAGCCTTTGCAGGGGTATTCATGTGAAAGATTCTCCTTTCTGCCAGTGGCACGCCCGCTTCTGCCTGCTTTGCAGAACGCCGGGGTGCACAGAATGATTCCTTCATCCGATCATTGTCAATTATATAAAGTATACCGCACATGAAAAGAATGTCAAATACTTATCAAAGAAAAAACCTTAAAAATTATAAATTTTTAAGCTGGATCTTTGCCATGCCGTTTCGGCAGGGAGGCCGGCTGAATAGCGGCAGGCCTGGCGGGGAACGCTGGAAGCAGAACAGAAAGGAGCGTTTCTATGGCAGAAAAAATGCAGGAAAACGTGGAGCGGGCACGTCTGGAGAAGGAAGAACTGGAAGATCTGGGCACGGTGACCCTCCGGCAGGGCGCACACACCATCCATTGCCTGACCGTCATCGGGCAGATCGAGGGGCACTCCGAAGCGCCGCAGGGGCAGAAGACCACCAAGTATGAGCACGTCATTCCCCAGCTGGTGGCGGTGCAGGAGGATCCCCGCATCGAGGGGCTGCTGGTGCTGCTGAACACGGTGGGCGGCGACGTGGAAGCGGGGCTGGCGCTGGCGGAGCTCATCGCAAGCATTTCCAAACCCAGCGCAACGCTGGTGCTGGGCGGGGGGCATTCCATCGGCATCCCGCTGGCGGTCAGTGCCCAGCACAGTTTCATTGTGCCCACGGCGACCATGACCGTGCACCCGGTGCGGCATTCCGGCATCATACTGGGGGTGCCCCAGACCATGCACTGGTTCGACCAGATGCAGCAGCGCATCACCGGCTTTGTGGCGGTGCACAGCGGCATGACCGAAAAGCGCTACACCGAGCTGATGCTGCACACCGGGGAACTGGTGATGGATATGGGCACGGTGCTGGATGGCCGCCGTGCGGTAAAGGAAAAGCTGATCGATGATCTGGGCGGCCTGTCGGAGGCGTTGGACTGGCTGTATGGGGAGATCGAGGGACGGTGAAACCCTCTCAGTCACGGCTTGCGCCGTGCCAGCTCTCCCGAAGGGCGAGCTTTTCTTCTGCTGATGGAACCGTTGTCCTTCAAAACAGAAGAATTTGCTTGCGGTTTCAACGCATAAAGCTCCCCCCTCGGGACCGACTTCCCCCGGCCGGGGGAAGATGGCGAAGCCAAAAAGGGGACAGCTGCCGAACAAAGTGAGGCTGAGAGGGTTAATCTACAACAATATGGTTTGCCATTTTTCTTCCTGCGTGGTACAATAATAAAATCAGAGAGTATGTCTATGAGAAACATGGGGAATGGAGAAGCATGGCAACAAAAAAACGAAAATCAACGAAAAAGCGCACGTCTTCGCGCAGAAAACGGGCGGAGCAGCGCCTGCCGGCAGGGCTTGGCACCCTGTTCGCCGGACTAATGCTCATCCTGCTGGCCTTTGTGGAAGGAGATTCGGCCTGGAAGAGCCTGCACAACGTGCTGTTCGGCCTGTTCGGCTGCGGCAGCTTTGTGCTGGGCGCAGCGGTGTGCTGCCTGGCGGTGCTGTACACCCGCGGCGAGGACCTTCTGCCCCACATCATCAAGCTGATGCTGGGGCTGATCTTTGCCAGCAGTACGGTGATCGTCTTTTCGGACATTCAGCCGCAGGGGCTTTCGGCGCTTCAGATGGTGTCGGCCTGTTATCAGAACGGCTATCAGGCGTGGCTGTCCGGCGGTGCCCTGGGTGCGGTGCTGGGCGGGACGCTGCTGCTGCTCTGCGGGCGTCCGGCGGCAAACCTGATTATGATCGTGCTGGCGCTCTGCGTCAGCCTGTACATTTTTGACTTGACCCCGGCGGAGGTCTGGCAGCGGCTGTGCGAGCTGTTCGGCGGCGTGCAGGAGAAGGGGCTTGCGGTCTACGAGCAGAACGCCGCCCGCCGTGCCGAGCGCCGTGCCGAACGGCAGGCCGACCAGGAGGCTGCAGAAGCCGATGACGCGGAGGACGAGGAATTTCTGGAGGAGGACGAGGAGGCCGATTCGGAAGAACCCTCCTTCCGCGTGGGTCTGCCCAGCTGGCTCTCCGGCGTGATGCACTGGGGCCACAAGGTGACCCAGGAGATGGACGCCGAGCAGGGAAATCCACAGCCCGCCCCGGAACCGCCGGCTCCGCAGCCGGAACCCCAGCCCTTTGTGACGCCGGTAAAGGTGCGCACCGCGCGGCCCCGGTCCTCGTTTGATGTGGATCTCGGCCCGGATGTGCCCGAGGTGAAAGCAGGCGGCAGTGAGCCGATCGAGCCGTTCATCCCCGGCCCCGGCGGCACCTTTGGCATGAACCCGCTGCAGACCGAAAAACCTGCCCCGGAACCCATCCGCCCCGTTGTGCCGGATGTGGTGGAAACGGCGGCAGAAGACTTCTTCCGCCGGCCCGCCGAAGAGCCGGCCGCCGGGCCGGCGCAGGCAAATGTGCTGGAAACGCCCATCGTGCAGCCCGCCGCTTCCGCAGAGGCGGCAGAGCCGATCCAGCCGGTGGTGCCGGCCATTCAGCCCCCGCCCCGCGTCAGCGCGGAGAACGCTGTGGCCATGCGCAGTGCACCGGACGAGGACGGCTGGATCCGGATCACCAGCGAACCGGTGGAGGAAAAAGACATCAGCACGCTGGCGGCGGCCGCCATGGAGAAGCCTGCGGTTTCCGAGCAGGCAGCGGCGTCTGCACCGGTGGAAGAGCCGGAACCGGTGGATACCTTCCAGTACCAGTATCCACCCATTGAGCTGTTTGAAAAGTCCAAAGAGGAAAGCGACCCCAATGCGCAGGACGAGCTGAAGGCCAACGCCCAGAAGCTGGTGGACACGCTGGAAAGCTTCGGCGTGCGCACCCGGGTGCTGGACATCTCCCGCGGCCCGGCGGTCACCCGGTACGAGGTGCAGCCCATGGCGGGCGTCAAGATCAGCCGCATCACCTCGCTGACCAACGACATCGCCCTGAATCTGGCGGTGGCGGATGTGCGTATGGAAGCGCCTATCCCCGGCAAGCCGGCTGTGGGCATCGAGGTGCCCAACCGCAAGCGCAGTGCGGTATCCATCCGCAGCGTGTTCGAGAGCCAGAGCTTCCTGCGCATGACTTCGCCGCTGAGCATTGCCCTGGGCAAGGACATCGCCGGCGTGGCGCAGGTGGCGGACCTGTGCAAGATGCCCCATCTGCTCATCGCGGGCAGCACCGGCAGCGGCAAGTCTGTCTGCGTGAACAGCATCATCATGAGCCTGGTGTTCCGTTCCAGCCCGGAGGACGTCAAGCTGCTGCTCATTGACCCCAAGGTGGTCGAACTGGCCGAGTACAACGGCATTCCGCACCTGTTGATGCCGGTGGTCACGGATCCGAAAAAGGCTGCCGGAGCACTGGGCAGTGCCGTGCAGGAGATGGAGCGCCGCTACCGGATGTTTGCGGAGAACAATGTGCGTGACATCAAATCCTTCAACAAGCTGGCGGCGGAAAAGCCGGAGCTGGAAAAGATGCCTTACATCGCCATCGTCATCGACGAGCTGGCCGACCTGATGATGGTCGTGGGCAAGGATGTGGAGGATTCCATCTGCCGCATCGCCCAGAAAGCCCGTGCCGCCGGGATGCACCTGATCGTGGCCACCCAGCGCCCCAGCGTGGACGTCATCACCGGCCTGATCAAGGCCAACATCCCCAGCCGCATCGCATTCGCCGTGTCCAGCCAGGTGGACAGCCGTACCATTCTGGACAGCGCTGGTGCCGAAAAGCTGCTGGGCCAGGGCGATATGCTCTTTATGCCGGTGGGCGCCCCCAAGCCGACCCGTATCCAGGGCACCTTCGTCCGGGACGAGGAGATCAGCCGGGTGCTGGACTTCATCAAATCCAGCGCCACCGTCCAGTATGATGAGGCCATGATCGAGGCCATGGAAAAGCACGCCATTCAGGACAGCAAAAAAGGCAGCAGCGGCGGCGACGCGGACGAGGAGTCCGGCTCCGACCCGATGTTCAAGCAGGCGGTGGAAGTGGTCATCGATGCCGGCCAGGCGTCCACCAGCCTGCTGCAGCGCCGCTGCAAGCTGGGCTATGCCCGCGCGGCCCGCATCATGGACGAGATGGAAGAAAAAGGCATCATCGGCCCCTATGAGGGTGCCAAGCCCCGCGCCGTGCTCATCAGCCGCCAGCAATGGATCGAGCAGCAGATGAACCAGACGGAGGAATAACCCTCTCAGGCGCTTGCGCGCCAGCTCTCCCGAAAGGCGAGCTTTATGAGTGGGTAAGATACAGTCTGCTTTCAAAGAAAAATTGGATGAAAAGATGCAGAAAAGCTCCCCCATCGGGGGCAACAGCACCGACCGCCGCCAGTGGCGGAAACAGGGAGGAGCTGTTGGGGCAGCGGCCAGCAGGATACGAGTGCCGCCCAAGGCACGAAGTGGACGCTGGGGGCCGCAACCCGGTTAACACTGAGAGGGTTTAATACTCAAAAGGAGCACTATGGAACACTCTTCTCCCCAGATCTACACCGAATTCCTTCCCATCAGCCGGGCGGACATGGAAGCCCGGGGATGGGACCAGCTGGACTTTGTGGTGGTGGGCGGTGACGCCTATGTGGACCACCCCAGCTTTGGCACCGCCATCATCAGCCGTCTGCTGGAAGCCGAGGGCTACAAGATCGGCGTGCTGGCCCAGCCCCGTTACACCGACTGCGAGGATTTCAAGCGGTTCGGCAAGCCGAAATACGGCTTCTTCATCGGCGGCGGCAATGTGGACAGCATGGTCAGCCACTATTCCGTGGCAAAAATTCCGCGTGCCGAGGATGAATATTCCCCCGGCGGCAAGGGCGGGGCACGCCCGGACCGCAGTGCCACCGTGTACACCAAACTGGCCAAGGAAGCCTACCCCGACCTGCCGGTCATTCTGGGCGGTCTGGAAGCATCCCTGCGGCGGTTTGCCCACTACGATTACTGGATGGACACCGTTCTGCCCAGCATCGCCGAAAGCTCCGGCGCGGACATTATCAGCTTCGGCATGGGTGAGCACCAGACTGTGGAGATCGCCCGCCGCCTGGCCGCCGGAGAGCCGGTGGAGTCCATCACCGATGTGGACGGCACCTGCTACCTGACCGACTTTGACCACCTGCCGGAGCGCTATGTAGAGTGCGCCGGCTTCAAGAAGGTGGCGTCCGACAAAACCGCCTATGCCAAGGCCTGCCGCATCCAGATGGACAACCAGGATGTGGTCAGCGGCCAGATCATCGTGCAGAAGCAGAGCGAAAAATATTTGGTGCAGAACATCCCGGCCAAGCCCCTGGTGCGCTGGGAGCTGGATAAGGTCTACGCCCTGCCCTACACCCGCCGGTATCACCCCATCTACGAGGCCATGGGCGGCGTGCCCGCCATCCGGGAGGTGCAGTTCTCCATCATCCAGAACCGCGGCTGCTTCGGTGGCTGCAACTTCTGCGCCATCCAGCTGCATCAGGGCCGGCGCGTCACCAGCCGCAGTGCGGACAGCATTGTGGAGGAAGCCGAGCGCATGACCCACGAGCCGGATTTCAAGGGCTACATCCACGATGTGGGCGGGCCGACTGCCAACTTCCGCTTCCCGTCTTGCCGGGAACAGATGCTGCGGGGAATGTGCAATGGCGGCAAGCACTGTCTGGCCCCCACCACCTGCTCCCATATGATCGTGGATCACAGCGACTACCTGAAAATTCTGCGCCGGGTGCGGGAACTGCCGGGCGTGAAGAAGGTCTTCATCCGCAGCGGCATCCGGTTCGACTACCTGATGGCCGACCCGGACGACACCTTCTTCAAGGAACTGGTGGAGTACCATGTTTCCGGTCAGCTGAAGGTGGCCCCGGAGCACTGCGCGCCCAACACCCTGGCCTACATGGGCAAGCCGCCCATCGAGACCTTCAACAAGTTCAAGGACAAGTTCTATGAGCTGAGCAAGAAGGCCGGCAAAAAGCAGTACCTCGTACCCTATTTGATGTCCAGCCACCCGGGCAGCACCCTGAAGGATGCCGTCTACCTGGCGGAGTACCTTTATAAGAATCATATGCGTCCGGAGCAGGTGCAGGATTTCTATCCCACCCCCGGCACGGTCAGTACCTGTATGTTCTACACCGGGCTGGACCCCTACACCCTCAAGCCGGTGTTCGTGGAAAAAACCCCCGAGGGCAAGGCGCTGCAGCGCGCCCTGCTCCAGTATTATGAGCCACGCAACGCCGAAAAGGTGGTCAAGGCCCTGAAGTTGACCCACCGGGAGGACCTGATCCCCCTGCTGGTGCCCGCCGAGGGACGCCGCGCCGTGCAGCGCTCGGCCCGCCGGGCAGAAAGTGCCGATGTGACCATCCACAACGACGGCACCTATACCGTGCGTCCGAACCAGAAGGGCAAGGGCGGCAAGAATCCGTCCCGCGCCGCCGCCCCGGCCGGGCGTCAGCCCAGCCCCGGCGCACGGTTCGCGCCTCACTCCGCACCCGCCCGCAAACCGAAGAACAATCAACAGAAAGAGAATACATCGTGGAAAACTGCAAAAAAGAAAAAGTAAGCTTCTGGGCACATCCGGTGCAGCGTCTGGCTGCGCTGGTATTGGTTGCCGCACTGGCCCTGACCCTTGCGGGCTGCGGCGGCACCGGTTCCGTCCAACCCGTTACCCCGGCCGCTTCCAACACCCAGACCAGCACCGAAAGTCCCTTTGAGATGCACTTCATCGACGTGGGCCAGGCCCTGAGCGTACTGGTGGAATGCGACGGCCAGTTCATGCTGTACGACGGCGGCAACGTGGATGACGGCAGTCTGGTGGTCTCCTATCTGCAGAAGCAGGGCGTAGAGGAGCTGCAATATGTGTTCTGCTCCCACGCCCACGAGGACCATGTGGGCGGTCTGGCCGCTGCACTGGCCTACTTCCCGGCCAATCACGTCTACAGCCCGGTGACCGAGGCCTCCACCAAGTGCTTCAAGGATTTTGTCAAGTACACCCAGCAGCAGGGGTTGCAGGTGGAAGTGCCTGCTGCAGGCACCACCTGGGCGCTGGGCAGTGCCACCGTGACCATGCTGGGTCCCGTAGCCCAGTACAATGACACCAACGATACCTCCATCGTCCTGCGCATCGACTACGGTTCCACCAGCTTCCTGCTCACCGGCGACATGGAAAAGAACGCTGAAGCAGACCTGGTGGCCAGCGGAGCCAACCTGAAAGCCGACGTGCTGCAGGTGGGCCATCACGGCTCCAGCACCTCCACCGGCTATGTGTTCCTGAACAGCGTTCTGCCGGAAATGGCGGTCATCTCCTGCGGCGTCGACAATAAGTACGGCCACCCCCACGAAGAGACCCTGAGCATCCTGCGGGACGCGAAAGTGGACCTGTACCGTACCGACTTGCAGGGCACCATCACCATCGGGTCGGACGGCCAGAACTACACCGTGGGCACCGAGCAGTTCGTGCCGGACAGCGAGCTGAATCCCACCGACCCGGCGGCATCCAGCACTGCCCAGCAGGCCTACATCGGCAACGTGAATAGTAAAAAGTTCCACCTGCCCACCTGCCCGAACCTCCCGGCGGAGAAGAACCAGATCCTGTTCTCCAGCTACGATGAGGCCATCGCAGAAGGCTACACCCCCTGCTCCAGCTGCATTAAATAAGAGAACGGACAGGACAGCGGGGAATTGCATCTGACCAGGCTGTGCGCCGCAACCCGCTTTTCGTGTCCGAGAAGAAACTCCCGGCACACAGCCAAGCTGCTCTGTACTTCAGGGCAGCTTTTTTCATTTCCGGTTCTTCTGTGGGATTGATAAAATCCTACGCCTGCGGTATACTTAGAACTACTTTATTCCAAAAAAGTAAGGAGGTGCGGCAGATGCAGCTGGGACAGAGCCGCACGCTGCCGGTGGAAAAGCCGGAGCAGATCGATCTTGCGCAGGCGGCGCGGTATTTTGGCGCACGGGGCACGCCGGATGAGACCACCATGGCCCTGTTGGAACGCTGTGCCGCACCGCTGCTGACCGCTGCCGCGCCCCGGGCGGTCTGGCTGCAGACGGATGTCGCGGCCCTGACCGACGCAGGCATCCTGCGGGGCGGGGATGTGATGCGGCACCTGGACGGCTGCCCGCAGGCCATTCTGCTGGCGGTGACGCTGGGAGCCGGGGCGGATGCACAAATTCGCCGGGCCGGCATCGGCGACATTGCCGCCGGTGTGGCCTCCGATGCACTGGGCAGTGCATTGGCCGAACAGGCCGCAGACGCCGCCGAAGCCGAACTGCGTCAGCGGGCGGCACGCGAGGGAAGGTATCTGACCGGGCGGTTTTCGCCGGGGTATGGAGACTGGGACCTGGCGGTGCAGCCGCTGGTGGCGGCGGCGCTGGATACCGTGCGCCGCATGGGTCTGTGCGTCACCGACACCAGTCTGATGACCCCGCGCAAGAGTGTGACGGCCATTCTGGGGGTCAGTGACCATCCGGTCAAGGGACAGCTGGCCGGGTGCGGACACTGTGTGCTGCGCACCCGCTGTGAATATCGAAAGAGGGGAAAAACCTGTGCGAGTGAATGAACTTTTCAAGCAGAGCAACACCATCCTGCTGGACGGCGGCATGGGCACCATGCTGCAGGCGGCGGGCCTGAAACTGGGCGCAAAGCCCGAGGAACTGAACATCACCGACCCGGCGCTCATTGAGGGTATCCATGCAAAATATGCCGCCGCGGGCAGCCGCATCGTCAACGCCAACACCTTCGGCGCGTCGGCCCACAAGCTGGCAGACAGCGCCTACAGCCTGGAAGAGATCATCGCGGCGGGCATCGCCAACTGCAAGCGGGCTTGTGCACCTTATGGGGCGCTGGCTGCTCTGGACGTCGGCCCGCTGGGTGAACTGCTGGAACCCAACGGCACCCTGGCTTTTGAGGATGCCGTGGAAGAATACGGCCGCATCGTGCGGGCCGGTGTGGCGGCAGGGGCCGACCTCATCTTCTTTGAGACCTTCACCGACCTGTACGAGCTGAAAGCCGCTCTGCTGGCCGCCAAGGAGAACAGCACCCTGCCCATTCTGGCCAGCATGAGCTTTGAAGCCGGCGGGCGCACCTTTACCGGCTGCACCGTGGAGAGCTTCGGCGTCACCGCCCGGGGCCTGGGCGCCAACGCGGTGGGCATCAACTGCTCCCTCGGCCCCAAGGAGATCTTCCCCATGGCAAAGCGCCTGGCCGATGCTGTACCCGGGGACTTTCCGGTCTTTGTCAAGCCAAACGCCGGTCTGCCCCGGGCGGACGGCAGCGGCTACGACATCACGCCTCAGCTGTTCGCGCTGGAAATGAAGCCCTACCGGGAACTGCACCTGTTCGCCGCCGGCGGCTGCTGCGGCACTACGCCGGAGTTCATCCAGCTGCTGAACGGTGTATTCAAGGGCTGTGTGCCGGGCCGTGCCGCCCACGCGATGCCCTCGGTGCTCTGCACCCCCATGAATTACGTCAATGTGGACGGCATCACGGTGGTGGGCGAGCGCATCAACCCTACCGGCAAAAAGCGGTTCCAGCAGGCGCTGCGGGAAAACGATATGAACTATGTTCTGGAACAGGCCGTGAGCCAGGTGGAAGCCGGGGCGCAAGTGCTGGACGTGAACGTGGGTGCCCCCGGTGTGGACGAACCGGCCCTGATGCCCCAGGTGGTCAAGGCGTTGCAGAGTGTGGTCAGCCTGCCCCTGCAGCTGGATTCCTCCAATGTGCAGGCGCTGGAAGCCGGCCTGCGGGTGTACAACGGCAAGCCCATCGTCAACTCCACCAACGGCGAAGAGGAAAAGCTCAAGGCCATTCTGCCGCTGTGCAAAAAGTACGGTGCGGCCATTGTGGGCCTTGCCATTGACGAGCGGGGCATTCTGCCCGCCGCCGAGGACCGGGTGGCCATCGCCCGCCGCATCACCGAAGCGGCTCTGGAAGCCGGCATCCCCCGGGAGGACATCTACATCGACTGTCTGACCCTGACCGCCAGCGCCCAGCAGAAGGACGTGCTGGCTACGGTGCAGGCGCTGGAAGCCTGCAAAAAGGAGCTGGGGGTGCGCACCATTCTGGGTGTGTCCAACATCAGTTTCGGCCTGCCCTGCCGCCCCTACCTGAACACCACCTTCCTCACCATGGCCATGTACGCCGGGCTGGACCTGGCCATCATGAACCCCTCCAGCGAGGAGATGATGGCGGCGGTGTACGCCTACAACGTGCTGACCAACCGCGACCAGCAGAGCACCCAGTACATCGAGCGGTATGCAAACCGGGTGCCCGCATCCCAGGCGCTCAAGCAGGCCGCGCAGGCGGTCCCGGCAGCGTCCGCTTCTTCCTCCGGTGAGAGTGCAGAGATCTCCGGCCCCTATGCGGCCCTCATCAAGGCCGTGGAGAAGGGTCTGAAGGGCGATGCTGCCGCCCAGACCCGCGCACTGCTGGAAACCAAGCAGCCGCTGGAAGTGGTGGACGATGCCCTGATCCCGGCGCTGGACATCGTGGGTGCCAAGTATGAAAAGGGCACTCTCTTCCTGCCCCAGCTGCTGCAGGCCGCCAGTGCCGCCCAGAGCGCTTTTGAGGAGATCAAGACTGCCATTGCCAAGAAAGGCGAGGGCAGCGCAAGCAAGGGCCGCATCGTGCTGGCCACCGTCAAGGGGGATGTGCACGACATCGGGAAGAACATCGTCAAGGTCATTCTGGAAAACTACGGCTTTGAGGTGATCGACCTGGGCCGTGACGTGCCGGTGGAGACCGTGGTGGATACTGTGCGGGAAAAGGACGTGCATCTGGTGGGCCTGTCCGCCCTGATGACCACCACCCTGAAGAGCATGGAAGAGACCATCGCCGCCCTGCACGAAGCCAAGCTGGACTGCAAGATCATGGTGGGCGGTGCCGTGCTGACCCCGGAATACGCGGAGAAGATCGGCGCCGACTGGTACGCCAAGGACGCCAAGCGCAGTGCGGACATTGCAAAAGAATTTTTTGGAGTGTAACGACCCAATTTTTGTTTTCAATCTGTTCAAAAATCCCACAAAGAAATGCCACGATTGTCTGGTAGTATAAGAGTGCAGTCAGGGAGAGACGGAACGGAAGTCCCCCTAAAACCTCCGAAAAGATCTCTCTCAAATGCCTTTGCAGGCAACATTCCTGCGGGTGCCGCTGCAAGATGCAGGACACAGCAGGCTCCCCTTAAAACACTGTTCCCCGCTGATGCGAGGCAATAGCCAAGGCGGCGAACAGACTACCAAATCCCTCCTGACAGGTCGCAATGTTCAGGGGTTCCTATAACGCAGGCGGCACCGCTTTCTCCTCCTTTCCACGGTGCCGCCTGCTTTTTGTTTTATTCATTTCGATCAAGACAAAAATGGGGCTGTTTCACAAAAACCTGTGAAACAGCCCTGTTTTTCTGCCAAAATCTTATACGATTTGTTTTTTCTTGCAGAATTTTGCCAATTTGTCGGCCAAAAGGTCGCCCAGGATGCCCAGCACAATGCCGAATACGATGCCGCCCAGCACGTCGGTGGGAAAGTGCACATACAGATACAGCCGGGTGAACCCGATGAAGGCCGCCAGCACCAGCGCCGGGATGCCCAGCTGCCGGTCGTTCCGGAACAGCGCCCAGGCTGCGGCAAAGGCGGAGGAGGTGTGTCCGGACGGGAAGGAATAGCCGTTGGGACGGGGCACAAGCAGGGTGACAGCCTTATTGAGGTCGCAGGGGCGGGGCCGGGCAAACAGCGGCTTGAGGAGAAAGTGTCCGGTGATCATGTACAGTCCCAGCGCCAGGGCCATGGCAAGTCCGGCCCGGCGGGTCCTGCGGGAGAACAGCAGGATGAGGGTGAGCGCGATCCAGATTTCCCCATGGGCACCCGCGTAGTTGAAAAACACGGCCAGCGCGTCCATTGTGGGGGTGTGGAACTGCAGCAGCCAGTCCAGAAAAGCAAATTCAAAGGGCATGGAACCGACCTCCTTCTTTTCTTTATCGTAACACAGCGGCAGGGACGGAACAAGAGCCGTCCTTGTACAACTTGAAAAGAAATGTTAAACTGTGCTTAAACCGTGGAAAACGGCGGAAAAGAGGAAGCGTGTATGACGAAAAAATCGTTCCCGAGTCCCAACAAAAAAGAAGAGGCCGGCATTGCAGTTCTGGTGCTGTATGGCGCTGTGCTGGGGGTGATGGCCGCAAAGATTCTGTTTGCGGCGGCGGACCGGAGCAGCTCGTTTGGGGAATATCTGGCTGCACTTGCCGGGTTAGCAGTGCTCACAGCAGCGGCGCTCTATTTGCAGATCATCCTGCACGAGGGCGGGCACCTGGTGTGCGGGCTGCTGTCCGGGTATCGGTTCGTGTCCTTCCGCATCGGCAGCTGGATGCTGCAAAAGGAAAACGGGAAGCTCTGCCTGCACCGCTATACGCTGGCCGGTACCGGCGGGCAGTGCCTGTTGGCCCCGCCGGAGATGACAAATGGGAAAATGCCCTATCAATTATACAATCTGGGCGGCGTTTTGATGAACCTGTTCACGGCGGTGCTGGCGGCGGGCCTGATGTGGGCGTGCCGGGAAGCCTGGCCTGCACGCATCTTTTTTGAGATGCTGTGCGTCGCGGGCCTTGGCTCGGCCTTGACCAACGGCATCCCCCTGCGGATCCAGGGCGTTGCCAACGACGGCGCAAATGCCCGGGACCTGGGCAAGGACCCGGCGGCTCTGCGGGCATTCTGGGTACAGCTGAGCATCAACGCAAAGCAGGCGGAGTGCGTCGCTCTGCGGGAAATGCCGGAGGAGTGGTTCGCTCTGCCCACAGAAGGGCTGGACAACATCATGGTGGCAGTGCAGGCGGTGCTGCACGCGAACCGCTTGATGGACCAGCAGCGCTTTGCCGAGACGGCCCAGGTCATCGATGCGCTGGAAGCTCAGAAGACGGCGGTCCTGCCCCTGCACCGGAACCTGCTGCTATGCGACCGGCTCACCTGTGCCCTGCTCACCGGGGAGGATGCCGCGCCGTGGCTGAAGCGCTGGAACCGTAAGGAAATGCGGAACTTCCGCAAACAGATGAAGACCTTCCCGTCGGTCCTGCGCACCGAGTACGCGGCAGCGCTGCTGGCGGAGAAGGCCCCTGCGCGGGCGGAAACTTACCGTGTCCAGTTTGCACGGCAGGCGAAGAATTACCCGTTTGCCGCCGAAACCGCCAGCGAATGCGCACTGATGGAGCGGCTGGCACAGATGTCCCAGACGGCATAAACGAAACAGGCCCCTTCTCCGGTCGGAGAAGGGGCCTGCGTTTTGCATTTACTGCATCTGTTCCAGGGTGGGGTAGCTGTCGATGGCACCGTTGCTCTGCACGCTGATGCCGCAGAACTTGTTGGAGAAGGCCAGATACTCGTCCAGCTTTTTCTTGGAGAGCTTTTCCAGCTTGTCCAGGGTCACGCCATCGCGGTTCAGCTGCCACAGGAAGGAGCCGATGAAGCCGTCGCCTGCACCGGTGGTGTCCACCGCCTTGACCTTCTGGCAGGCGGCAAAGCCGTGGGCATTGCGGGTGTAGGCATGGGCACCCTTGCTGCCGCAGGTGTACAGCACCAGCTGGACGTCTCCGGTGAAAAGCTGCGGCAGGGCGGCGTCGATGTCCGCAGTGCCGGTGAGGAATTCCAGCTCCTCGTCCGAGATTTTCAGGATGTGGGACAGGGGTGCGAACTGCAGAACGGTCTGGCGGAGCATCTCCTTGTCCGGCCAGAGCGGGAAGCGCAGGTTGGGGTCAAAGCTCACGATCACACCGGTTTCCCGGGCGGCGGTGATGGCGGCCAGATGGGCGTGCCGCATGGGGCTGTCCACCAGCGAAACACTGCAATAGTGCAGGGCAAAGGCATCGCCGAACCAGGCCGGGTCGATCTGCTCCGGAGAATAGAGCAGGTCGGCGGAGGGCTTGCGGTAGAAGCTGAAGGTGCGGTTGCCGTCCTCTTCCAGGCTCACGAAGGCAAGGGCCGTGTTGGCCTTGTCGGTGAACACCAGATGGGACAGGTCGATGCCGCAGGCGCTCAGCTCGTGGGCGATCTTGTGGCCGAAGGGGTCATCGCCCAGCTGGGACAGGAAGGCGCTCTTGCCGCCCAGGCGGGTGAAGGCCGCGCAGACGTTGGCCGGTGCACCGCCCACCCGGGGGCTGAACGAGGGCACCTCGTCAAAGGAACATCCCACGCGGGACGGGATCATATCGATCAGCGCTTCGCCGATGGAAAATAACGTGTTGCCGGGCATAGAGAACCTCCCAAATTAAGATGCTGGTAAGAAAAGGCTTCCCCCGGGCGGGGGAAGCTGTCACCGCAGGTGACGGATGAGGGCGCAGGAAAGAAGAAGCCTTTCAAGAGGATACCCCTCATCCGCTTCACTTTGTTCAGAACCTGTTCCCCTTCTGACACTGCGTGCCACCTCCCCTGGTCGGGGGAGTCTTTCCCCAAGGGGGGGGGGAAAAGGCTTAGTTGCGGTGGATCAAATTATAAGCTGTAAACCGTTCCTTCTGCACCCCGCATTTTCAGGGAAACCTCCCCGGGTGCGGGGTAGTACCGGGTGCTGAACACCGCCGCACCCTCATTCAGGAAAATTTCCAGCGAGGAGCGGTCGCCCACCACCCGCAGACTGCGGCAGGGGGCATTCAGCTGAACACGGCGCTCGGTGCGGCCATCGGCCATTGCCGGGTCCGTGAAGCGCAGAACGCAGGTGCGGTCAGCTTCAGTATACACCAGCTCCACGCCCTGTGCAACGGTCAGTGTGAAGTCGCCGGCGGGGGCGGCGGTCAGGTCGAAGCAGGGAGATACGGAAAGTTCTGCGCCGTTTTCGGCAGGCTGTGCGGTACCGCGCAGAGCTTCCAGCTCCGGCACCGGATTCTGCAGCAGGGTGCCGTCCGGGCCGTTCGTCAGCAGACGGGGCACGGTCATGCAGTGCTGCCAGCCGTAGGCCACGGTGGGGGCGTTGCCGTAATCGGCGTCCGGCATTCCCATCCAGCCGATCTGGATGCGGCGTTCGGTGCTGTCCACAAAGCTCTGGGGGGCGTAGTAGTCAAACCCGGCGTCCATCTCGTGGAATTCGCTCAGCGTGTATTCCCCGCGCCAGTCGCCGTACACGGCAAAGTAACCGCAACCGTAGATGTTCTGGCACTGGATGCCCTGCGGAGACACGGCCAGATACCACTGCCCGTCGATGCAGAACAGGTCCGGGCACTCCCACATATAGCCGAAGGGTTCCGGTGTGGTCAGGGTATTGATGTGGGTCCAGTGGAGCTTGTCGGTGCTTTCCAGCACCAGCACCTCGCCCCTGTCTTCCAGCGTGCGGGCACCCAGCACCATATAATACTTGCCCTCGTAAGCGAACACTTTGGGGTCCCGCACATGGCAGGTCAGCCCGGCGGGATAATCCTTGTTGTACAGCAGGCACTGCTTGCTGGCCAGGGTCACGCCGTCCCTGCTGACGGCCAGGCAGACGTTGTGGCCGCGGCCCTGCTTGATGTAATCGTAGTCGCCGGGGTGCTTGACATTGCCGGTGTAGTAGAGGTACATCGTGCCGTCTTCCACCAGCGCCGAACCGGAGTAGGCACCGTGACAGTCAAAGGGTTCGTCCGGGTAGAGCATCACGGGCCGCGGCTCCCAGTGGAGCAGATCGGTGCTCACCGCGTGGCCCCAGTGCTTCACGCCGCCGGTCACGTCAAAAGGGCCGTACTGGAAAAACGCGTGGTACTGCCCGCCGTACACGCACAGGCCGTTGGGGTCGTTCAGCCAGCCCACCGGCGGCTGCAGGTGGAACTGCTGGCGGTGCGGGTCAGACTCCACGTTGGCCTTGCCCAGCGACTCCACCAGCGAAACCAGTTTTTTCAGATCACGCTGGAGTGCATTCATGCCTTGACCTCCTCAGGCTTCCAGATGACCCAGGTCACGGCGAAGGACACGCCGAAGGAGATGGCCATCATGATGATGTACTGCAGAGGCATATGCAGGTGCAGCAGGATGCCGAAGATGCCGGTCACACCGGTGCCGGTGGCACCCAGACCTACGATGCTGGCGTACAGAGCGCCGCAGGCACCGCCCAGCAGACCACCGATGAAGGGCTTGAAGTAGCGCAGGTTCACACCGAAGATGGCAGGCTCGGTGATGCCCATGCAGGCGGACAGGGCAGAGGGCAGGGCCATGGACTTGACCTTGGTGTCCTTGCTCTTCAGGGCCACGGCCAGAGCGGCACCGCCCTGTGCCACGTTGGCGGCGCTGGCCAGCGGCAGCCAGTAGGTGTAGCCGTAACGGGCCAGCTGGCCCAGGTCGATCAGGGTATACATATGATGGATGCCGGCCACGACGGTGACTGCATACAGACCGCCCATGATGAAGGAGCCGATGCCGAAGGGCAGGGTGATGAGGGTCTGCACGCCGGTGATGATGCCGTTTTCCAGCTTGGTGAAGACGGGGCCGATGGCGGCCAGGGTCAGGTAACCGGTGACGAAGACGGAGACCAGCGGGGTGACGAACAGGTCAAACATGGCGGGCACGACCTTGTGCAGACGCTTTTCGATCTGGCACATGAGCCACACGGCGATGATGACCGGGATGACGTGACCCTGATAGCCCACCAGCGGCACCGAGTACAGACCGCCGAACACCGGCTGCATCACGTTGACGCCGTTGGATACGGTCCAGGCGTTCTGCAGGTCGGGATGGATCATGATCATGCCGATGACCGCGCCCAGGTACGGGTTGCCGCCGAAGACCTTGGCGGCGGAGTAGGCGATCAGGATGGGCAGGAAGGTGTAAGCGGTGTTGGAGAAGAGCTTGGCAAACACATACACCGAGCCAGTGGTGTCGATGTTCAGGAAGCCGTTGTTGACCATGAAGTTCAGCGCTTCCATGATGCCCATCAGGAAGCCGGAAGCCACGATGGCGGGAATGATGGGCACGAAGATGTCGCCCAGGGTCTTGATGGCCCGCTGATACCAGGGAGCCTTGGCCGCCGCGGCCTGCTTGACGTCCTCTTTGCTGCCGCCCTCGATGCCGGCCAGCTTGATGAACTCGTCGTAGACCTTGTTCACGGTGCCGGTGCCGAAAATGATCTGCAGCTGGCCCTGGGCCTCAAAAACGCCCTTGGCACCCTCTGCATTTTCCAGCTCCTTTTTGTTGACCTTGCTGTTGTCTGCGATCACCAGACGCAGACGGGTGGCGCAGTGCGCCGCCGAAACGATGTTGCCCGGGCCGCCGATGTGATCCAGGACCTGTTTTGCCGCATTTTGATAATCCATAGCATTTTCTCCTTTTCCGGCTGTGTGGCGATCTCAAATGGTTTGAAATCGGTTTCACTGGCTTTATTATACGCTGGTAAAAGAAAATTTTCCATTCGCAAGGGGCATAAACTTGGGAGTGGTTCTGTTATTGATTTCACACGGTTTCATATTCTGCATTGGCAAAAGTGACGAAAACCCCCCTCTCAGTCTGTTCGCTTTGCTCACAGCCAGCTCCCCCGAAAGGGGGAGCTTTATGGCAGCAAATCGGAAAGACTTCCTTCTCCGGTAAAGGGGGTCCTGACCGAACCATGCAGAAAAGCCCCCCTCGGGGGAGCTGGCATCGCGCAGCGATGACTGAGAGGGTCAATCATCCGTGCTCTCCCGGCAGACCAGCTCATACCCCAGCATCTGACTGCGGGGAATGGCGTGGGGATCGTTCAGCAGCTCCATCAGCAGGGCGGCGGCATCCTTGCCCTCCGTTTTGTAGTGCAGATGGGCGCTGGTCAGCGGCACAAAGGCATTGCGTCCTGCCTTGCTGTCGCCTACGGCGGCGATCATCAGATCTTCCGGGATGCGGATGCCATGCTCCCGGCAGTACTGCATGGCTCCCAGTGCAATGCCGTCCGTGGCGCAGAACAGACAGTCGATGTGCGGGTCGCGTTCCAGCAGCCGTGCGGCCTGCTCATAACCGGATTCGGTGCTGAACTTCGACACCGCCATGCGCTGCGGGCGCGGGAGCAGACCGGCGGTTTTCAGAGCGGCTTCAAAACCGGCCCGGCGCTGCTGCCCGGCGGCTTCGTCCAGCAGGGTCACCCCGATATAGCCCGGGGCGCGGCGGCCTTTGGCCAGCATATGCGCGGTCACGGCCTGTGCCGCTCCAAAATCGTCGTGGTAGACGCTGCAGCAGCCCGGAAACTTCTGTCCCAGCACCACCAGCGGGCTGTGCAGGCGTTCCAATACAGCCTTATGCTCCGGCGTGAACACGGTGGCGATGAGCAGGATGCCGTCCACCGTGCGCTGATGCAGGGTATCCAGGGCGCGCAGTTCCTTCTGCGGGTCATTGGCGGTGTTGATGAGCAGCAGCTGATAGCCGGAGTCCTCCAGCACGCTGCCGATGCCCTCTACGATGCGGGGGCAGCTGTCACTGGAAAGCTTGGGCAGGATCACGCCCACCTGCCGGGTGCGGCGGGTGCGGAGCATCTGTGCCTGCATACTGGGGTGATAGCCGGTGGCTTCCACCGCCGCCTCAATGAGGGCACGCTTGTCTGCGCCGAGATAGCCGCCGTTGAAGTAGCGGCTCACGGCTGCCTTGGAGACCCCGGCATATTGGGCGAACTCGGTGATGTTCATGGGAATGCACCTCCTGTTCGAAAAATAAAACGCTTTGTCAAGCATTTTGCGGTTGACTTGTGGGGCGGGGTGTGCTACAATACCCCGATGTGTACAACCGTTGTGAAAAAGGACAAAAGAGATGAATCTGACCAAGCAATTCTTTAAATATGTATCGCAGAACATTTTCGGCCTGCTGGGAACTTCCTGCTATATCCTGGCAGATACCTATTTCATCTCGCAGGCGGCAGGAACCGATGGTGTGACCCTGCTCAACCTCTGCCTGCCCATTTATAACTTCATCTTCGCTATCGGCTCCATGATGGGTCTGGGCGCGGCGACCCGCTACGCCATCCTGCGGGCACAGAATGATGACCGTGCCCAGCGGTATTTTTCCAACGCCATTTTCTGCGCCTGCATCGCGGCGGTCCCGTTCGTGCTGGTGGGGCTTTTCTGCCCCGGGGCATTGCTGAAGCTCATGGGCGGCGATGCCGGCATCGTGGCGCTGGGCATCCCGTATGCCCGCATCTTCTTGATGTTCACGCCTTTCTTTATGTGCAATTACATCGTGTCGGCCTTCGTCCGCAACGACGGCGACCCCTCCCTTGCCATGGTGGCGACCCTGAGCGGCAGTCTGTTCAATGTGCTGTTTGACTACATCTTCATGTTCCCCATGGGGCTGGGCCTAGCCGGCGCAGCGCTGGCGACCGCCGTGGCACCGGTGCTGAGCATCGCCATCTGCAGCCGCCACTTCTTTAAAAAAGAGAACAGCGTGCAGTTCGTGCGGCAGATGCCGTCCGTGCGGATGCTGGGCCAGAGCTGTCAGCTGGGCATCTCCGGCTTTGTCGGGGAGATGTCCTCCGGAGTGACCACCACCGTCTTCAACTTCCTGCTGCTGGGTCTGGCCGGCAATGTGGCCGTGGCGGCCTACGGCGTCGTGGCAAACTTTGCCCTGGTGGCGACGGCCATTTTCAACGGTGTGGCGCAGGGTGCCCAACCGCTGGTGAGCCAGTGCTACGGCAAAAACGACAAGGCTGGGGCAAAAAAGCTGCTGATCCTGGGCAGCTGCACCGCGCTGGCGCTGGCGGCGCTGCTGTATGCAGTGGTGTTCGGCATGACCGACACGCTGGTGGGCTGGTTCAACAGCGAACACTCCGTGCAGATGGCACAGTTCGCCCACAGCGGAATGCGGCTGTACTTCCTCGGCTACTTCTTTGCCGGGTTCAACATCGTAGCGGCGGGCTATCTGAGCGCTGTCAACCGCCCGGCGGAAGCCTCCGCAACATCCATCTGCCGCGGCATGGTGGCCATTGTGGCCTGCTCGCTGGTGTTGAGCGCTGTGTTCGGCATGAACGGCGTGTGGGCGGCGTTCCCGGCATCCGAGTTCCTGACGGCGGTGCTGACGCTCTGCCTGCTGTTCCGGAAGCCCCGGACAGAGGTGTAAGCACAGCGGTTCCCATCCTTTGTTAAATATAGAGTTCCTGCTCGCGGAGGGCTTCCTCGGGAGAAAGCCCCGGCTGAGCAGCACGACCGGTCATCGCACGCCATTGCGCGGGCGACTGGCCGGTTTCTTTTTTGAACACCCGGCACAGATAATTGGCACCGGAAAAGCCGCACAGGCTGGCGACCACGTCCAGGGTGTATTCGCGGTGCAGCAGCAGCCGCTGGGCGGCTTCCACCCGCACCCGGGTCAGGTAACGGCCCGGCGGGATGCCGATGGCGGCGGTAAAAGTGCGCACCAGATGACTCTTGGAGACCCCCAGCCGTTCGCTCAGTTCTTCTACCCCGTACAGCCCGGCGTAGTTGGCGCGGATGTCTTCAATGGCGGCCTGCACCAGCGGCGGCAGGGCGGGCGCGGCGCTGTCGGCGTCGGCCAGCTCACACAGCAGGGCAAAAGCCAGCTGGCTGCGGGCGCGGCTGTGACTCTCTTTTTCGGATGCCAGCCGATCCATCAGCTCGGCGGCGGCGGGGCAGGTCTCGCCTTTGGCCAGGAACGGCAGTTCCTGCAGGCTGGACAGGAACTGATGGCTGGCCTGCCCGGTGAGCTGGACACAGAGCAGGTGGCAGCTGTGCTGCGGTTCCAGCAGCAGGGGGGCGCGGCTCAGGATCAGATGGCCGGCGGGCACGCGCTGAGGCGGCAGCACCAGCGCCGAACCCGCCGGCAGCGGGCCGTCCGCCGCAAAGGAGGCAGTGCACCGGCCGCTGGACACCAGGCAGACCCACAGCCCCTCGCCGGAGAGGGTCAGCGGGGCGGAAAGCTGCAGATCCTGCACGGCGGCAGGCTTGGCAACGGCATTCCAATCAAAAAGCAATATCTGACACCTCGAATCAATAAAATGCTATTTTATATCACAAAATAATCTGTTATTATAATACCAACGAATCCGAGTGCCGTCAAGGGCACGGGAAAACCTGAGAAATTTATGGAGGCAAACGATTATGGCTTCGATTAGCTGCCAGCACATCTATAAGATCTACCCGGGCGCTACTGCTCCGTCCGTTACCGACTTCAACCTGGAGATCCAGGACAAGGAGTTCATCATCTTCGTCGGCCCCTCTGGCTGCGGCAAGTCCACCACCCTGCGTATGATCGCTGGTCTGGAGGAGATCTCCAAGGGCGAGATGTACATCGGCGGCCGTCTGATCAACGACGTTCCCCCGAAGGATCGTGATATCGCCATGGTGTTCCAGAGCTACGCTCTGTACCCCCACATGACCGTTTACAAGAACATCGCTTTCGGTCTGGAGCTGCGCAAGACCCCGAAGGACGAGATCGACCGCCGCGTGCACGAGGCTGCCAAGATCCTGGAGATCGAGCACCTGCTGGACCGCAAGCCCAAGGCTCTGTCCGGCGGCCAGCGTCAGCGTGTTGCTCTGGGCCGTGCAATGGTTCGTAACCCGGCAGTCTTCCTGCTGGACGAGCCCCTGTCCAACCTGGATGCAAAGCTGCGTACCAGCATGCGCACCGAGATCATCAAGCTGCACAAGAAGCTGGCTACCACCTTCATCTACGTTACCCACGACCAGACCGAGGCTATGACCATGGGCGACCGCATCGTCGTTATGAAGGACGGCATCATCCAGCAGGTCGATACCCCGCAGAACCTGTATGATATGCCTTGCAATATGTTCGTTGCAGGCTTCATCGGCAGCCCCCAGATGAACTTCCTGGACGGCACCCTGGTCAAGGAAGGCGACCTGTACGGCGTCGACCTGGGCGGCGACACCATCCCCCTGCCCAAGGAGAAGACCGCTGACGGCAAGCTGGCTTCCTACGTCGGCAAGAAGATCAAGATGGGCATCCGTCCTGAGGACATCGACGACGAGCCGGAATTCATGGCAAAGCACACCGACTGCCAGCTGGATGCTCAGGTCGATGTTTCCGAAATGATGGGCGCCGAGATCTACCTGTACCTGGAGTACAAGGGCAACAAGATGACCGCCCGTGTGGCTCCCACCTCCAAGGCCCGCAACGGAGACACCGTGCGCGTGGCATTCGACCCGCACAAGGTCCACCTGTTCGACATCGAGACCGAGCAGACCATCCTGAACTAATCTGCACTTGAGCGACGATCATTTTTGATCCTCCTATCATAGGAAAACCCGCCGAAGGGAAACCTTCGGCGGGTTTTCGTTTTATCAGGCGTCCGGTTTTTCAGCGCCCGGAAGAGATGGCTCCAGTCTTCTGCTGCTTCAGAGCGGCTGGCGGTAGATACAGATCCTTTTTTTTCACAGCATGGCGGAAAAATGTGGAAAGGCCAAACAAAAACTCCCGCCGACAGCAGAGTGTCGGCGGGAGCGGAACCATCAAAGGTGCTTACTCAGCAAACAGGGGAGTGGACAGGTAGCGGTCACCGGTGTCGGGCAGCAGAACGACAATGTTCTTGCCGGCGTTCTCCGGGCGCTTTGCCAGCTGCAGAGCAGCGTACACGGCAGCACCAGAGGAGATGCCCACCAGCACGCCCTCCTTGTGGCCGATCAGGCGGCCAGTGGCAAAGGCGTCATCGTTCTCCACGGCGATGACTTCGTCATACACCTTGGTATCCAGCACATCCGGCACAAAGCCTGCGCCGATGCCCTGGATCTTATGTGCACCGGCAGTGCCCTTGCTCAGGACGGGAGAAGAAGCCGGCTCCACGGCCACGACCTTGACGGCGGGGTTCTGGCTCTTCAGGTACTTGCCCACGCCGGTCACGGTGCCGCCGGTGCCGACACCTGCCACGAAAATGTCGACCTTACCGTCGGTGTCTTCCCAGATCTCGGGGCCGGTGGTCTCAATGTGTGCCTGCGGGTTGGCCGGGTTCACGAACTGGCCGGGGATGAAGGAATTGGGGATCTCCTTGGCCAGCTCATCGGCCTTGGCGATGGCACCCTTCATGCCCTTGGCACCCTCGCTCAGCACCAGCTCGGCACCGTAAGCCTTCATCAGCTGGCGGCGCTCCACGCTCATGGTCTCGGGCATCACGATGATGATGCGGTAACCTTTGGCGGCAGCCACGGCGGCCAGACCGATGCCGGTGTTGCCGGAGGTCGGCTCAATGATGACGGAACCTTCCTTCAGCAGGCCCTTTGCCTCGGCGTCATCAATCATCTTTTTGGCAATGCGGTCTTTGACAGAACCGGCCGGATTGAAATATTCCAGCTTGGCCAGAATATGAGCGGACAGGTTCTCTTCTTTCTCAATGTGGGTCAGCTCCAGCAGCGGGGTGTGACCGATCAGCTGGTCGGCAGCAGTGTAGATCTTGCTCATGATAAATTCCCTCCTGATACAGACGATGCGCAGCGGGCAGCAGCCCTGCCGGGTGCCCCGGTCGTAAATCCTTTAAACCAACATTGTTTGTGGGTTTGATGGTATTATAGCCCTCTTTGCGGCGGTTGTCAATGGATTTTTTGAAAAAAGCGGGATTGAAATATGATTTACCCTGTTGTATAATAGGTTTAAAACATTACGAACCAAAGGAAGTACACGGATATGATCGTTTCCACCAAAGGACGCTACGCACTGCGCGTGATGATCGACCTGGCCGAGCACCAGTCGGAAAAATATGTGCCCCTCAAGGAAGTGGCAGCGCGGCAGGAGATCTCGGAAAAGTATCTGGAAAACATTCTCAAAGTGCTGGTGCAGAACGGCTTTCTGGAAGGTCTGCGCGGGAAGGGCGGCGGCTACCGGCTCACCCGCAGCCCGGATCAGTACACGGTGGAGGAGATCCTGCTCCTGACCGAGGGCAGCCTGGCTCCGGTCTCCTGCCTGACCCCGAACGCTTCGCCCTGCTCCCGCATGGCGGACTGCCGCACTTATGAGATGTGGAAGGGCCTGAACGAACTGATCTCCAACTATTTCAGCAAGATCACGCTGGCCGATCTGGCGCTGCCGGATCAGGTCGGCAATGATTATGTGATCTGAGATGGAATGCCTTGGGCGCACAGAAAAACTGTGCGCCTTTTTTTGCACAGTTCTGCGGAAAATGTGTGGGAAATCTTGGCGAGAATCACGGTTGATGGTTTTTCTGCGGTGCGGTATACTGTTAGCTTAGTACGACTTGTATCCATTGGATGAAAAAGAAAAGGAGTGTTCCGTTACGAAATACATTTTTCAATTTGCCCGCATTCTGGCGTTCTGCTTCCTAGGCGAGATCCTGCACGCGGTGCTGCCGCTGCCGGTCCCGGCCAGCGTGTACGGCCTGGTGCTGCTGCTCATGGCGCTGAACTTCAAGCTGGTGAAGCTGGAGGACGTGAAGGAGGTCGGCACCTACCTCACCGGCATCTTCCCGCTGCTGTTCGTGCCCGCCGCAGCCGGTGTTATGGAGCTGTGGGCTGAGATGGGCAATATGCTGCTGCCCATCGTGATCTCCATCATCCCGGTCACCGTGCTGGTCATGGTGTCCGCCGGCAAAACCACCCAGGCTCTGACGAGCCGCAAGAAGGAGGCAGACCATGACACAGCTGCTGAATGATTTTCTGTCCGGCTCTGCGGCCTGGGGCGTGCTGCTGACGCTGGCCGCCTTTGCGCTGGGCACCCTCATCAACAAGGTGACCGGCAAGGCCATCTTCAACCCGCTGCTGCTGGGCAGCATTTTTGTCATTATTTTTCTGAGCGTCTGCAAGATCCCCTATGCGGACTACAAGGCCAGCGCGGCTCCGGTGAATTACCTGCTGCTGCCGGCTACCGTGGCTCTGGCCATCCCGCTGTATGAAAAGTGGGACCTGCTCAAGGAGAACGCTGCCGCCATCATCGCGGGCATCTCGGTGGGCACGCTGGTCAGCCTGGGCAGTGCCCTGGCCCTGGCCTTGGCGCTGGACCTGACCCAGGAACAGTACGCCACCCTGCTGCCGAAGTCGGTGACCACCGCCATCAGCATGGATGTTGCCGCCGAGCTGGGCGGCATTGCGGCCCTGACCGGCGCCATCGTCATTCTGACCGGCATTGCGGGCAACCTGCTGGCCGAGACGGTGTGCAAGGTGTTCCACATCACCGACCCCATTGCCAAGGGCGTTGGCATCGGCACGTCCGCCCATGCCGTCGGCACCAGCAAGGCGCTGCAGATGGGCGAAGTGGAAGGCGCCATGAGCGGCCTGTCCATTGCCGTGGCCGGTGTGCTGACCGCGGTGCTCTGCCCGGTGTTCGTGAATCTGATCCACTGAAACAAAAGCAGACAGAAGCCCCCCGCTGGGATTTCCAGCGGGGGGCTTCTGTCTTTATGAAAAGAGGTTCAACATGAGATCTCGGAAATGACTCAGAACTTGAACAGGTTCACGATGCGCTGCCACAGGCGGGTGAAGATGTTGCCTTCCTTCACGGTCTCGGCGTCAGCGGCGGTGTTGTCCACAGTGGGCACGGTCTCAGCAGTCTTGTAGATGAACTTCACGCTGCCGTCGGCGCCATCCGGGGCACCGGCAAAGCTGGTGTAGTTCTCCAGACGGTCGGCCATCTCGTCCAGCACGGTCTTCAGGTCGTGGATCTGATCCTGATCCAGCGCACCGGTCAGCTTGGAGATGCCCTCGTCGTTGAACTGGTTCAGACCGTCGTTCAGCTGGTTGGTGCCGTCATTCAGCTGGCTGGCACCGTTGTTCAGGGTGTTCACGCCATCGTACAGGGTCTGGGTACCGGCGGCCAGCTGTGCGCTGCCGTCCTTGGCGGAGTGGGCACCGTCTGCAGCGCTCTGCACACCGGCGGTGTACTGGTTGACGCTGGAAACGAAGACCTGAATCTGGGACAGGCTGGTCTTCAGGGCACGGACATCGGCCATATCCTGGCTGTTCTCCACCTGATACTTCAGCTCTGCCTTGGCAGCAGCCTTGGCATCCTCGCTGGTCAGCAGCTGCAGCATACCGGAGAACATGGAGGAATCGTAACTCTGCATCAGCTTCAGGGCAGCTTCCAGATCGTGGTTGGTCTTGGTGGCGGCCAGGTACAGGGCCAGATCCAGCTCACTGTCCTTGAAGCTGGGTTCCTGCTCCCACACGGTGCGCACGATCTTCTTGCGGCCGGCGGCCAGGGTTTTGTCGTTCATGGTCAGGATGTTGTCGATGACAGACTCGTAGCTGCTCCAGGTCATGTCCTCATCGATCAGGCCGCCCTCTTTCAGGGTCTTGTTGGCGGAAGCCAGCACGCCGTCGGCCACCTGCTGGGCACCGGCGTTCAGGGCGGAGTTGTTGGAGGTCAGGGTGTCCAGACCGTTGGTCAGCTGGCCCAGACCGTCATCCAGAGCGGAGGCACCGTTGTTCAGGGTGTTGGCACCATCCAGCAGGGCCAGCACGCCGCTGGCCAGCTGGGCAGTACCGTCCACCAGCTGCGAAGCGCCGTCCATCAGCTGGCTCATGGCGTCGTTCAGCTGGTTGATGCCGTCGGTCAGCTCGTTGATGCTGCTCAGGTCAAACACGTTGTCGGTGCCCAGAGCGGCGGCGCTGGTGGCGCAGGCCACCATGACCTGCGGGCAGCTCAGCTCGGTGACATCGGCTTCCACGGTCACGGTGTCCTGCAGGTAATCTTCCAGGCTGTCCACCTCATCGGGCAGCAGGCCGGACAGGGATTCCTTGACGCCGGGCAGGGTGACGAAAGCGGCTACGTTGCTCTTGGCGGCGCTCTCAATGATGCCGTGCTCGGCGGTCAGGTTCTCGGCGTCCTCGCCGAAGATGACGCCCACGGCGGTGATCAGCGGGGTGACGATGGTGCGGGTCTCGCCGTTCACGTCCACGGTGCCGGTCTCGTTGTTCTTCAGGCTCACGGTCACGGTCAGGTGGCCGCTCTTGCCCAGAATGTCCGCCAGGTCTGCTTCCTGGCCGTCCAGAGCGTAGGTCACGTTCACGTCCATGGGCAGGGTCTTGTCGGTGCTGCCCTTATAGTAGACGTCGGTGTCGTCGGTGTTCCAGGTGATGCTGTCGCCGTTCTGGGTGAAGTCGGCGCTGCTCTCGGTGTTCTGGATGTCGGTCAGGGTGGACTTGTCGGTGACGCCGGACAAACCGTTGGCACTGTACAGGTGCTCACTGACGGTGGTGCTCTTGAGGGAACCGTCGCTGTTCATCACGGCGTACACGGTCTCGTCCTTGGAAAAAGTACTCTTACCGGCGGCAAAAGCGGGCACAGCACAGCTGGCGGCGAGTGTCAGAGCCAGCGCCGCACTGGCGAAACGAAGCGATTTTTTCATAACACGTTACTCCTTATCAGACTTCTTGGCGTTGGCGGATGCGGGCACCATCCATTTCAGGGTGGTGTGGCGGATGATCCAGTCGCACAGCATCAGGGCGGCGGGCAGGACGATCAGAATGACCACCATGCTGATCAGAGCGCCGCGGGAGATCAGCAGGCAGATGCTCTTCAGCAGCTCCATCTTACTGATGGCGGCCACGCCGACGGTGGCGGCGAAGAAGGTCAGACCACTGGTCAGAATGGACTGGCTGCAATGCTCCAGCGACTGCTGAGCGGCTTCCTTCGGAGTGCGGCCAAAGACGCGCTCCTCGTGATAACGGGTGGTCATCAGGATAGAATAGTCGACGGTCGCGCCCAGCTGAATGGTGCCGATGACGATGCTGGCAATGAAGGGCAGCTGGGTGCCGGTGAAGTAGGGAATGCCCATGTTGATGGCAATGGCGGCCTCAATGCTGGCCACCAGCAGAGCCGGGATGGAAATGCTCTTGAAGGACAGGGCGATGATGGCCAGAACGGCCATGATGGACCAGACGTTGACGTTCTTGAAGTCTACATCGGCGACCTCGATCAGGTCCTTGGTCATGGCGCCTTCACCGGTGATGACGCCCTCGGGGTCAACGGCCTTGATGAGGGCGTTCATCTCATCCAGCTGGTTGTTGATGGCGTCGGTGCCGGTCTTATAGGAACTGTTGGCCAGAACCAGCTTGTAGCCGCCGGACTGCAGGATCTCCATGACGCCGTCCGGCAGCAGGGAGGTGTCAAAGCCGGGGCCGGTGATGGAATCCAGGCTCACCACCTGGGTAATGCCGTCCACGTCTTTCAGTTCGTCGCACAGGTCGCTCACCTGGGTGGCGGTCAGATCATCGTGCACCAGGATAAAGTGGCTGGTGGTCATGCCGAAGTCCTCACCCAGCTTGTTGGTGCCCACGATGCCGGTCAGGTCCTGGGGCAGGGAATCGAACAGGGTGTAGTACACTTCGGTCTTGTTCTGTGCAATGGCGAAGGGGATAATAATGAGAATGAAGACGACCACGATGGGCACCGAGTGGTTGGACACGAAGTAGCTCAGCTTGGTCAGCTTGGGGATGACGGTGCGGTGCTTGTACTTTTCCACCCACTTGTCAAAGGTCAGGATCAGGGCGGGCAGGATGACCACGGTGCAGATGACGCCCAGGGCGACGCCCTTTGCCATGACGACGCCGATGTCGCGGCCCAGGGTCAGGCGCATGGCGCACAGAGCCAGGAAGCCGGCGATGGTGGTCAGACTGGAAGCGGAGATAGAGGTCATGGTCTTGCAGATGGCGCTGGACATGGCCTCTTCATTGGAGGAGCGCAGCTCCTTTTCTTCCTCGTAGCGGTGCAGCAGGAAGATGGAGAAGTCCATCGTGACGCCCAGCTGCAGGACGGTGGCCAGCGCTTCGGTGATGTAGCTGATCTGGCCCAGGAAGATGTTGGTGCCGAAGTTGTAGACGATGGGGAACAGCAGACCCAGCATGAACAGCAGCGGGGTGACCGTGCTTTCCAGCGAGAGGAACAGCACCAGCAGGCTGGCACCCACAGCGATCAGGATGTACATTGGCATTTCCTGGTTGACCAGGGCTTTGGTGTCCTGCAGGATGACGCTCATGCCGCCGAAGAAGCAGTCCTTACGCAGCAGCGTTTCGATCTGCTTGACGGCGTTCATCGTCTCGTCGCTGGCGCTGGGTGCGTCGAAGCGGACGATGAGCATGGTGGAATCGTTCTTGCCGAACATGAACTGCTGCACGTCGGCGGGCAGCATCTCGGTGGGGATGCTGGGGTCCATCACATCGCTGAGCCAGAAGGTCTGCATGACACCGGGCACGGCCTCGATGTCCTTCTTCATGGCGATCAGTTCGTTGGTTGGCAGGCCCTCCACCGTGATCATGCCGGTGGAGGCCAGATGGAAGTCATCCTCGAGGGCTACCTCGCCGATCATGGAGTCCAGATCCTGCGGCAGGTAGGTGAGGATGTCATAGTTGATGCGGGTGGCAACGGCGCCGATCGCGGAAGGAATCAACAGCAGGAACGCTACTGTCAGAATCAGCTTCCGGAACCGCACGATGCCTTGTGCGATCTTTTTCATGTGAACCCTCCAGAGTCAGAAATGGATAAGAATCTTAGTAAAATGACCGGTGGTCATTTCCAAGCAAACACTATTATAACCAGGACAAACCGGGTGTCAAGAACAAAAATGACCAAAAGTCAGTTTTTTTATCATCGGGGAAAGATTGTCTAACCAAAGCAGCGGATTTGGGGGTTGCACTGGCGGGAAAGGACTGCTAAAATGATTGAGACAACACGCATGAACGTTGAGAAACAAAGAGAAAAGAGGATCACCGGACAAGATGAGCACCGTGGAAGGCAAGAAACAGGAAAAGCGCCGGGCGCTTCTGGATGCAGCGTATGAGCTATTTCTGGAGCGCGGCACCGCCAAGACCAGCGTAGAGGACATCACCTCCCGGGCCAAGGTGGCCAAGGGCACGTTCTACCTGTATTTTCGGGACAAAGGGTCCGTGATGCAGGCACTGCTGGGGCGGGTGAGCTATCAGCTGCTGAACGATGCCTGCATTGCCGTGGAACAGCAGACCCAGCTGGAGAGCTTCCCGGATAAGATGGTATTCGTCATCGACCATATCATCGAGGCCCTGCGGCAGGATACCCTGGTGCTGAAGTTTCTGGAACGCAACTTTGTGTGGCCGGGCATGGACCAGATCGAGGCCAGCAAGGATGCCGAACCCCTGATGCGCAAACTGCTGGCCGTGGTGCTGACCAGCCCGGAGATGGCAGGCCGCACCGAGCGGGAGATCTATCAGCGCATCACCGCACTGGGCAGTATGTGCATCTCGGTGTGCTATTCCAGCATCCTGGAGGGCAAGCCGGACAACATCGACAACATGAAGCCGGTGCTGTATGACATCATCCGCAGGGCACTGTGAGATTCTGTGAAGAAGAAAATGCGGAATTTTGCAAAAAAGTCTTGCAATTCGTGCAAAGCTGTGGTAAACTATCCAAGTCGATATGACATATGGACGGTTAGCTCAGCTGGTAGAGCATCTGCTTGACGTGCAGGAGGTCACAGGTTCGAGTCCTGTACCGTCCACCATACAGTTCGTACCCGAACCCGATTCTCTATGAGAAAGGGTTCGGGTACGATTTTTGTTTACAGGAGATTCTGAGAAAGGACTACTCGGAACGGTAAACGAGCAAAGGCAGGGTATCATCGTGGTGATGGTATCCTGCCTTTTGCTTTGAAAGCGGCGAGGAGAAGGCACTTCTGCGGAAGTGTAATAACCCACTATGACACTTTCATCCCTGTGGTCTGCAAAGTGTAGTGGGCTCTCCGAGGGGGAACGGCTGTATAGGGTGCGTTTCGGGTAAATCGCCGCATACGTGCGTACCGAAGGGCTATACACCTCTGGCAAGGTGTAACACACTAGACTTTGTTCCAAAGTCTGTGTGCCAAGGGGCTGTTTCTCGCCTGTCGGCTCGGTCAGGCGCTTCAAAATGCAAGCATTTTGAGGTCGCCACTGGCGACCCGCGCCCTTTGGAATCCCTGCGGAGCGTGTACGCACGTACGCAGCGCAACGGCTAAGTTCTCGTATATGGTACTGTTCTTTCTTTTGGGAGTATGGTATACTCGGCTCAATAAATCGTATTTATAAAGGAGAATCTAGATGAAACTGTTTTTATGTTCGCACTTTTCAAGTGTAGGAAGCTTGATAGAAGAAGAAATTGCTAATAGGAAAGTTGCGTTTATTCCTACAGCCTCGCTGCGTGAAGGCTATACCGGTTATGTTGGCTCAGCTCGAAAACTATTCAAAAAATTAGGGGCAGCCGTAACAGAAATTGATATTTCAACGGAGGCTTATTTAACGATACAGTCCGTTTTTGAAGATGCGGACGTGATATATTTTACCGGTGGAAATTCTTTCTTCCTTATGGATCAGCTCCGTAAAACGGGAACGGATGAGCTGTTGAAGAAAGAATTGGCAAAGGGAAAACTGATGATTGGTGAATCGGCAGGTGCGATTATATGCGCTCCAAGCATCCAATATATCGAGCAAATGGATGAAAAGCCGGAGGACTACTCACAAGAAGATGATGCAGGGCTTGATTTGATTGATTTCTATGTTCTTCCGCATTATCTTACAGCACCATTTAAGAAAGTTACTGAGAAAATAATGACTGAATTTTCGGATTTGAATCTATGCCCAATTAACAACCATCAGGGAATTGTAATTGATGGTGAAGGTTCAAGGGTTATTTGCAAAGACTAATTTGAAAATTCCAGTTTGTCACATTCGTTCCAAGCAGGGTTTGGGGCGGGCACGCCCCAACAAGAGCACTTCGGAAACTCACAAGAGTTGATGAAGTGAAGTCCCAGTGGCGCATAAGATTTTCAAGAATTGAAAATTTGTGGCCACGGGACGATTCTTGCTCTCATGTTTCCATTACCTGTGATTTTCAAGCACCGGAATTTTATGTAAAGCATGGCTATAAACAGGTGTTTGAATTATCAGAGTATCCCAAAACAAGGAAAAGACATTATTACAAAAAAGAGTTACAATGATAGAGCAAACGCACCTCAGCCATCCGAAAAAAGAGGAGGAACGATATGGTATTTGCAATCGAGTGTATCGCGGCCTGCGTGTTGTTCACCCTTGCGCTGGAAGCGGTCAGCGCCGGGCGGCGGGAGGTCTTTCTCAACGACTACCCACCCGTTGTGACGGATAAACTGCGGGAACTGCATCTGGTCGTGGACATCCTCATGGCACCGTTTGATAAATTTTATAAACTGGCAAAGGTGAGTCCGGTGGAAAAGTCTGCCGTGTGGTTCCACTTCAAATCCAGTGTGCGGGGAATGGTCCTTGGTTTGGTGGTGGCACCGGTCGTGGGACTGCTCGTGACCCTGCTGTAAAGCAGCAAAACAGAGGCCCGGCAGAGCGTGATTCGAACGTTCTGCCGGGCTTTTTCAGCGCGCGGTCTGGATGCAGTAGACACTGGAAAACTGATAGGGATAGGTCATGAGCAGGGCGCCATCGCACAGCACGGTGACGGTGTCACCGACGGCCAGGGTGTCCAGCGGCACGGCGGTGCCGTCCGGGGCCTGCAATTTTTCTGAGACTGCACCGAGGGAGTAGGCGTCCCCGGTAGCAGGATCTTCTGCATCCAGGCAATCGAAGTCCGGCTGAATTTTGGTGACGGTCAGGGTCACGGCGTCGCATTCGGTCCGCAGAAGATCCTGAAGGGTCTGATAGGCGTCCGCTCCCTTCGGGGAGAAAAAGCGTGCTTTCCGGCCATTGACCTGGCAGATGCCGGAACCGTCGTAGAAGGTGAGGGCCAGCACCGCAGGCTCCGATAGACTGCCTGCGTACCGGAGGGTCACACTGCGGGAGGTTTCTCCCAGCGAAAAGGTGTCCTGGTTCCAGCAGGGCAGGTAGATGCCCTGCGTCAGGTAAGCGGCCAGCGCCCGATAGACCCCGGAATCGTTCCGCATCGGAAAATCGTTCTGCGCCTGCACGCCGCGCAGGTCCACGGTCAGTTCGTCCACCACGGCGGAGTTTTCGACGTCCCGGATGGGCCGGGCAATGGTGCGCCACTGCACGAGGGCGCCCGCCAGAAGAAGGAGCAGGACGGCACCCGGTACGAGGGCGCGTTTGACTTGCTTTTTCATAAGGAACCTCCGGTTCGGCAAAGAGGGAAAAGCGTTCTATCCGATATACGGAACAGATCATGGAAAAATTGCACAAAATAAGGTCCCGGAGAAGAAACCGCGCGGCGTTCCATACAGCGCCGCCAAAGATAAAAACAAACGAAACAAGGAAAATTTTTGCGGACTTGGAAAAGAATCTTGAAAAAGATGGAAAAAATGTGAAAGAAAATCGGCCAACCTACTTGACAACGGGAAATCCAATCCATTATAATATGCACCGTCGGTTAGTGATTACTAATAAACAAACCGATTTTCTTTTGCTGTAAAAGTTAGTATAGCCTAACAAATTCAGAAGGTCGGTTGTGGGAAAAAGAAAGGAGTGTTTTCATGAAACCGAAAAAGATCGTTTCGCTGGTCCTGTCTGCCGCAATGGCATTCAGCGTGATGTCCGTTCCTGCTTTTGCAGCAGCGGCTGATGAGTCTGAGAACTGCATCCAGCAGATCGTGGACTCCCTGACCAGCTCCAAGTATACCTATCTGTACGCTGCCCTGGACTGGAATGAGTACTGGGCAAATGAGAAGGTCTACGCCGCAGGCAACACCAGCTCTTCCGCACAGCTGGACAGCCATGATGAGCACGACCTGGGCGCTTTTGACGCCGTTTCCCGTGCAACCACCAACCACGGCCTGCATCGCGGCAGCTTCCAGCAGGTGGCTACCATCTATGCAACCGATGGCACTTCCTACACCGTTTCGCACTGGTCTGACGATGGCAAGACCTTCTACCTGACCGATGGCACCGCTTATGGCTGGAACCGCGGCACCATCACCAAGCCGGACGGCACCACTGTCAAGATGGATCACTATGAGATCTCCGGCACCAAGTACGTTCCCGTCCGCGTGGCCAACAAGGATCTGGACGACTTCTGCTCCAAGTATGCTGTCGTGAAGAACGGCGGTGAGCTGGTGGGCGGCTATTCCGAAAACAAGCTGGTTTCCTATGAGCTGACCGCTGCTGTTGATTCTCACACCAACGGCCTGAAGTACGCCACCAAGAGCGGCGACGGCTACACCTTCTCTGCTGCCCACAACGGCACCGGTTCCGGCATCGCAGGTGCAGACCAGAAGACCGCCAGCGACCTGGTCGTGACCGTGCGCAGCGGCGATGACGTGGGCAGCTTCGGTGAGATGATCCGTGTGGACCTGACCGGCAACTACGGCGAGCTGGGTTCCCGGATGCAGTCTGTTGTCTGGACCTACTACGGCAATGACAGCACCTACACCCACGCCAAGGCAACCTATGGCACCAAGTTTGCAGCCGACAACTGGATGCACAAGTCCATGGGCATCCAGCTGGGTCTGAGCGATTCTCTGCGCTGCCAGCTGCCGGAGGGCACCGATGGCACCGGCTACTGGACCATCACCATCCGCGCTCTGGGCTATGCGGACACCGTCATCAAGATCCAGACCACCAGCGACAACTTTGCAAAGCATGAGCTGGCCGACGCTTCCGACCGCGCTGCACTGCAGAACGTCGTGAACCAGGCACAGGCTCTGAACAAGAGCAGCTACTCCGCTGCAAGCTGGGCAAACCTGGAGACCGAGCTGGACGAGAGCGTGGAGCTGCTGAGCAAGGACACCCTGTACAAGGCTGCTGCTCTGGAGCAGGTCGGTCACCTGACCGAGGCCATCCAGGCCCTGAAGGCCTGATCGCCGTGCGCCTCGCCCATTTCTCATAAAATAAGAAACAAGGTCGCTCCTTTTGGGGAGTGACCTTGTTTTCCGTGTCTGAGGAGGAATTCCCATGAACCAGATCAAGAAGCTGCGCCCGCTGGTCCAGCTGGTGCCAGCCGTGGCGGTGGCCATGATCGTTCTGGTCACCCTGCCCCGCACCCTTCCGGTGCTGGCTGAGGTGCCGGAACGGCTGAGTCCTGCCGTTTCGTCCAGCGCCGCCGTGGAGGAGCCGGAACCGGAGGAAGAGGACATTCTGCCCACCCTGCCCTATGAAGATGGTGTGTACACCGGTTCGTCCCGCGGTTACGGCGGCACGGTCCGGGTGCAGGTCACCATGGAGGGCGGCCACATCACCGATTTGCAGATCCTGGACGCATCCCATGAGACCAGTGCATTCCTGCGCCGCGCCAGGCGTCTGCTGACCACCGTGCTCACCGCCCAGACCTGGGAAGTGGACGCGGTGTCCGAGGCGACCTATACTTCCCGGGGCATTCTGGGTGCCATCCAGAACGCCCTGACCGGCGAGGTGGTGAACAACCCGCTCCCGCCCAAGCAGGAGACTCCGGAACCCATCGTGGAAGAGCCGTTTGAGGCACCGTCTGCCTATCGGGACGGCGTGTATACTGCTTCGGCCCAGGGCTTCGGCGGCCCCATCACGGTGCAGGTGACCGTGCAGAACGACACCATCACCGACATTTCCATCCTGAGCCATGACGGCGAGACCACCTCCTACTTTGCCCGGGCGCGCAAGGTGGTGTCTGAAATCCTGACCACCGGCACACCGGACGTGGATTCCGTGTCCGGTGCCACCTATTCGTCCACCGGCATCCTGAACGCGGTCAAGCGGGCACTGGCCAAGGCGGCGGTGGATGCCGAACCGGTGGAAGAACCCGCCGAAACGCCGGTCACCGAGCCGCAGGGCGATGCGGCCGAGCCGGAAGGACCCACCTATGTGGACGGTGTTTACACCGGCACCGGCGAAAGCACCCGCGGACCGGTGACGGTCTCGGTCACCGTGACGGATGGCCGGGTGGCGGGGGTCACCATCGTGCCGACCCAGACCGAACCGGAAGAAAAATCCTTCTGGGAAAAGGCAAAGGATGCCTGGAAGACGCTGGTCTCCGGCAAGCAGGACGATGCCGATACCGACGGCGGCTACTATCTGGCAGAGGAGCTGGAAGGCGCCATTCAGGATGCCCTGAAGCAGGCACAGTCCGGCGCGGCGGTCTCTGAGCCTGCGGAGGAGGAACCGGCTTCCCAGCCGGCGGCATCGGAAGCACAGCCGGAGACCCCGGCGGTGCAGGAACCGGCTGCAAGCTCTGCGGCGGAAACGCCCGCACAGGAACCGGCTGCGGAAGTTCCGGCCGCTTCGGCCCGGGCGGAAGAACCGGCAGCTTCCAGTGCCCCGGCAGAGGAAGCCGCACCGGCAGCGCCGCGCTACCGGGACGGCACCTATACCGCCACGGTGGTCTGCACCGATGATGCGGTCTTTCACTATGACGTCCGGGTCACCATCACCGTTTCAGGCGGTGCAGTGACCGATGTGCAGGCGGTCAAAGAAAATGACACGTCGGAGGAGCCGGCAGACAACCGGCGGTACCTGGACTTTGCCAGGAACGGCAAAAATTACGGCGGTGTGCAGCACCCGGGCCTGGTCAGCCAGATCTTGGAGAAGCAGAGCGCCGATGAGGTGGACCTGATCAGCGGCGCCACCTACTCGTCCAAGGCGTTGCAGGCGGCCGCACAGCAGGCGCTGGGACAGGCAAAGTAAGGGGGAATGTGGAATGCGTCATAAGAATTTTCTTATCCGGACGGTGAACCTGCTGGCGATCCTGGCAGTGCTGGCCATATACCAGCAGACCGCAGCGGTGCGTGCCGCCGCCGTGGACCAGCGGCAGCAGGAGATCGCCGAGGTGGAAGCCTACAACGCTTCCATTCTGCAGGCGGAACAGGAAGAAGCCGAACAGGAGGCCGAAAGCGGCCTGCGGGACGGCACCTATGAGGGCAGCGGCCTGGGCTTCGGCGATACCATCACCGTGTCCGTGACCATTCAGGACGGCAGGATGACCGATATTTCGGTGGTCAGTGCGCCCGGCGAGGACCGGCCCTATTATAAGCAGGCCCTGACCATGCTGGACAAGATGCTGTCCGCACAGTCGCCGGAGGTGGACCTGGTGTCCGGTGCCACCCTGACCTGTGAGGGCATTCAGGAAGCAGTGGCGGATGCCCTGGGAAAGGCGGCAGTGTAAGATGAATGCAACCGAAAACAAGCCGCTGACCGCGGCACAAAAGCGCCAGAAAGCCCAGAAGCAGCGCGTCTGGCTGCGGGCGGTGCTCCAGCTGATCTTCTTCCTGTCCATGCCGGGTGCCTTTGTGGCGGGCTTCTCCGGCGTGCGGCAGCTCTTCCTGCGCATCGGTGCGGGTGAGGTGCTGCAGCTGGACAGCTTTGCCCTGTCCCTGCTGGGCCTGTGCGGCTTTACGATCTTGTTTGGCCGCTTCTTCTGCGGCTATGTCTGCGCCTTTGGCAGCTTGGGCGATGCCGTCTATGCGCTGTCCGGCCTGGTGCAGAAAAAGCTCCTGCGCCGCAAAAAGCAGCTGCGTCTGCCGGAACAGGCAGTGCGCTGGGGCCAGAAGGTCAAGTATCTGGTGCTGGCAGGCATCGTGGTGCTGTGCGCCGCCGGGGTGTACGGCAAGCTGAGCGGCACCAGTCCCTGGGAGGTGTTCTCCCGCCTGACCGCTCTGCGCCTGCCGCCGGAGGGCTTTGGCGTCGGCATCCTGCTGTTCGTGCTGATCCTGATCGGCATGGCGGTGCATCCGCGCTTTTTCTGCCAGTTCCTCTGCCCGATGGGCGCAGTGTTCGCCCTGCTGCCGGTGCTGCCCTTTGCACAGCTGCACCGGGACGGCGAGCAGTGCATTCCGGGCTGCAATGCCTGCGCGAATCACTGCCCGGTGAGCCTGAAGCTGGACGAAGCCAGCCTGCGCAGCGGCGAGTGCATCGGCTGTGAAGCCTGCGTGGGCATCTGCCCCCGGGAAAACATCAGCCGGTGGGACATCCGCCGCGCCGGAAATACGGTGCTGCCGGTGCTGGCCAAGGCGGTGCTTTTCTTCCTGATGGGCGTGTGCCTGGGCTTCTGCCGGTTCTTCTGAAGGGGATAAAATCAAAGAGGGTGCAGTTCACAAGAACTGCACCCTCTTTTTGTGTCGTTCAGCCATTCAGGCGGATCTCATAAATACTGCGCTGCGGAGTCATGCCATAGGATTCGTAAGCTCGTTCGGCGATCTTGTTGTGGCTCCAGACCATCAGCTCCACCCGGTCGGAACCGACCTTGCGGGCATGCTTCTGCACTTCCTGAAACAGGGCCTTTCCGATGCCGCGCCGCCGGTGCGGTGCATCCACCACCAGCAGATCGATGTAAGCGATCTTGACAAGCGGCGGACCGTTCCGTTCCAGCAGGGAAGCAAAGCAGCAGCCGACCGGCTCCAGCCGTTCCAGCGCCAGAAAGGCAAGAATGTTGTCGTTTTCCAGCAGAGAATCAAAGGCTTCCCGGCTCATATAGTGATCGGCGGGCGAAAACGGATCCGGACGGCCCGCCGCATCGGCCTGCTGAAGCTGCAGCAGCAGCCGGTCCACAGCGGCATAGTCAAAACGGGTGATATCGCGTATCCACATTCTGCACACCTCCTGTCCCTATCTGCAGTATAGGACAGAAAGCGGGCGAAGGACTATCTGTTTTGTGCCATCTGCTATCAGGATCCTGCCAGATTTGCGGCGGAGCGTTACCGGGCATCGTCCGTGATGACGGTATCCAGCACGGTATGCCCCTGGGCGATGTGGTATTTCACGGCGGGCAGGTGCACGTTGGTGAAATACAGACTGGTGTTGGGGTCGCAGCCCAGCACCACCGGTTCTCCGGCACCGGTCACGGCACAGCGCAGGATGTCACAATGGGCTTCAGCGGTGGAGTTTTCCACCGACTCGGCATAACCCGGTGCAAAATTCGGTACGGCAAAGCCGCAGTCGTAGGCGTCGCAGGCAAAGGCGCTGTCGATCTCGTGGTGACGGCGGTGGCCGTTGGCGGTGGGCGTGATGGTGGTGGTGACCTCAATGCCCAGGAACGGCGACCACTGGCTCACAACGGCTCCGGCTTCGATCTTCCAGCTTCGGCTCACCTTGCGCACGAATACGTTGTCGTCCAGAATGAAAGCCAGCATACTGTCCGGCGCGGCCTGGCACAGCACCTCGCGGCTGCGGGAAGCGCAGAAGCCGAACCGGGTGTCGTAGGCGAACTTGGCGTACTTCTCCGGGAACTGGCCGTGGCCGTGGCCCTCGTTGACGCCGGCGGCATAGGCGGTCACCCGGCCCGCCCGGCGCTGCACCAGCATATTGGCATAAGGCATGGGCTTGAGGGTGTCCAGTGCGGGCAGGGGAGCGGCTTCTGCGGACCAGAACGGGTGCTCGTCCGGAAGGGCCAGCAGCAGGAAGCTCTTCATGCCCCAGTAGGGGCTGCCGGGGGCGTTATAGCGCTCGGCCATGTACATCTGCGGGTAGCAGTAGCCGATGGTCAGGATGCTGTCCCGGTCGAACATCTTCTGCTCCAGCCACCAGTTGAAGTTGCGCACGATGAGGCCCTTCATCACGGACAGGGGCAGCGGCTCCAGCCCGGCCCAGATGCAGGCCGCCCAGAAGCTGTTCTGGGCAAAGCGGTAGGTCAGGCTGCGGCCAAAGGGCAGAGCCGCACCGTTGGCATCGAACCAGTAAACGAACTGCTGGCTGAACAGCTCCGCGCGGTGGCGATAGAGAGCGGCACGCTGGGGGTCGGTGTCGGCGGCGAACCTGGAGTAGAGCAGGCCGTAATACTGAATGGCCCAGGGAATGTAGTAGTCCTTCTGGACGGAAGCACCATCGGTGGACCAGCCGTCACCGCTGTAATAACTGTCGATCTTGGTCAGGCCGTCTTCCAGCAGCTCCGGGCTGTAGGGCATACCGACGCTCTTCAGCGCCAGATTGGTCAGGATGCGGAAGAACTGCCAGTTGCAGTCCGGAATGGTATGGTGATTGATCTGGTCCAGCCAGGCAGCGAGATTTTTCTTCTCTGTGTCCGACAGCGGTTCCCACACCTTTTCCGGGGCGGTCAGGATGCCGCAGGCAATGGCGGCCATCTCCACATAGCACTGATCGTATTCGCCGGTGGTGCCCCAGTATTCGGGGCTGGCAGGATCCGACCCGGCGGCAAGGCCTCTGCGGTAAATTGCTTCAAATTCTGGGTCTGAGCCGCCGCCCACCCAGAAGGGCACCAGCGCCCACAGCGGGCGGCTGAAGGCTTCCAGCTCGATGGCGTTCTGGTTATAGGTCACGCCGGTCTCGCCCAGATGCAGCCGGGCACAGCCGGCGGAATAATGGGGCTTGAGCGGGTCGAGGAACAAATGCATCAGGGATACGAAATCAGCTTTGGTTTGTAAGTTCATTACCAGTACATCTCCCAATCTTTGGTCAGGCGGGTCAGCGCCTCCATATAGAAGTAATCGCCCCAGCTGGTGCATTCATCCACGCCCTCGGGGGTGCAGGTGTTGTAGGGACTTTTTTTACTGTAGGTGCCGTGCAGCAGCTGGCCGGAACCCAGGGTGCCGGGCTTCACGGCGTAGTTGGCCGCCAGAGAATCCAGCATCTGCCGGGCCAGGGTGCGCCACTGCTCCGCCTCTTCGGCACCGACGTACTTGGCGGCTTCCAGCAGGCCGCAGGCCACGATGGCGGCGGAAGAGGAATCCCGCGGCTCGCCGCTTTCCGGGGCAAAGATCATGTCCCAGCAGGGAATGAGATCTTCCGGCAGGCGGGACAGGTAGAAGTCCAGGGCCTTGCGGAACACCTCCAGGAATTTTTCGTCGTGGGTGTAGGTGTAGCCGATGGCACTGCCGTACACGCCCCAGGCCTGACCCCGCGCCCAGAAGCTGTCGTCCTTGTAGCCCTGGCAGGTGCGGCCGCCCTTGGGGGTGCCGTCCGGGTTCATGAAGAAGGTGTGGTAGGTGCTGCCGTCCGGACGGAAGGAGTTGGCCAGCGTGGTGGCGGTGTGTGCAGCGGCGATCGCGCGGTAGTGGTCCTTGCCGGTGGTCTCGCTGGCCCAGTACAGCAGCGGCACGTTCAGCATACAGTCGATGATGTAGCGGTAGTTGTCCGGGTCATCCATGGTGCCCCAGGCCTGCAGAAATTTTCCGCTGGGCTGATAGCGGGTCAGCAGCTGGTCAGCGGCGGCAATGGCAGCGTCACGGCCCTTCTCGCTGCCCACCAGCTTCCAGGCGGCAACGCAGGTGGGACTGTACAGGAAGCCCATGTCGTGGTGGTCTACCGAGACCTTGCGGGCGATGCGGTCCGCAAAGCTGTCCACCTGGATCAGGGCGGCGTTCTTGAATGTTTCCTCGCCGGTGGCCTCGTAGGCCAGCCAGATCTCACCGGGCCAGAAGCCGCAGGTCCACTGGTCGTTGGCACAGCCGGGGTAGATGCCGTTCACGCTGGAATGGTTCTGGCACTGGTAAGTGTACAGCGGCAGGTTGGTCGCCACCTGCCGGCAGGCATCGGCCAGCGCCTGCTTTGCTTCGGCATCGGTCATGGGATGGTTGGGATAGGTCTTCATGTTCATTCTCCTTCTTGCTTGAACCCGAACGTCGGAATATCTGCCCAGCGCTTCCGCAGGAAGTGTGCCCCCAGTTTGGGGCGGCGGTCCCGGGTGAACAGACCCTTCTTGTTGCCGTCTACCCGCATGGGACCCTGCACGGTGTCATAATCCGCAAAGTTCCAGACGAACTCGCCCACGAACCACGGGCGCTTGTCGAATTCGGCGTCCAGACGGCGGTAGAACTCCACCTGGAATTCCTCGCTGAACATTTCGGCCCCGGCGGTGTGCAGGCCGGCCACGGTGTCCGCGCCGTACTCACTCATCATGACGGGCTTGTGCTGGGCTTCCCAGAAATCCAGCTCCTGGTTCAGACCATAGCAGGCGGCGTCCAGATCACCGGACAGATTATACCATCCATAATACCGGTTGATGCACACGATGTCCATGGTGCGGGTGGTGATATCTTTGGTGTAGTCGTTCTGGCAGCACACCAGGGTCACCGGGCGGCCCTGGGGGTCCAGCTGGTGGGCCAGCTCGTAGAGCGGGTGCCAGTAGTCGTAAGCATCCTGGGGGAAGTGCTCCAGGTCCGGTTCGTTGCCCAGGCTCCACAGCACCACGCAGGGGTGGTTCTTGTCCCGCTGGATCATCTCGGTCAGGACCTGCCGGTGGTGTTCGGCAAGGGGATATTCTTTGTAAGGATTCACGGCTGTCCCGCCGCCGATGCCCACGGCCGGGGTCTCATCCATGACCAGGATGCCCTCCCGGTCGCACAGGTCGTAGAACTCTTCCGCATAGGGGTAGTGGCTGGCGCGCACCGCGTTGGCGTTGGTCCAGTGGAGCAGGTTCACGTCCTTGATGTTCAGCACCGGGTCAAAGCCCCGGCCATGAGCCGTGAAGTCCTCGTGCTTGCAGAAGCCCTTGAAGTAGAGCGGCTTGCCGTTCAGCAGGACCTGGGTGCCCTTTACCTCGATGCTCCGCACGCCGAAGGTCTGGTCATACTGGTCCGCACCGCAGGTGATGTGCAGGGTGTAGAGGTAGGGCACGCCGGGCTTCGGTTCCCAGAGATGCACATCCGGGATGTGCAGAGTGCCTTTGGCCCCCTCCGCACTTGCGACGGCTGCGCCTGCCGCATCCAGCACGCGGACGGAGACCGACGCGCCGCCGGTCGTCTGGACGGCATAATGAACGGAGCCATCGGTGTGCGGCACCACGGTCACATCTTCAATGTGATCCGCAGGGGTCGTGCAGAGCCACACCGGGCGGTGGATGCCCGCATAGTTAAAGAAGTCAAAGTTGGGGCGGTTCTGGGGTGCGGCGATGCGCTTGGCGGCTTCCACGCTGGGGATGCCGGCGTTGTCCGAACCGAAGAACGCCAGCTGTCCGGCTTCGTTGCCCACGGGCAGGGTGCTGTGATCCACCCGGTTGTCGCAGGCGACGGTGAGCAGGGCGGTCTGGCCGGGGGCCAGCAGGGCAGTGACGTCCGCCTCAAAGGGGGTGAAGCCGCCCTTGTGTTCGGCCACAAGCTGACCGTTCAGCCAGACGTTAGCCGTGTGGGTGACAGCCCCGAACCGCAGGACGATCCGCTGCCCGGTGCAGAACGCGGGCAGGGTGACCGTCCGCTGATACCAGGCCCAGCCGTAGTGACGGCGCAGGGCCGTGGTCTGATCGTTCTGGTCGTTGTAGCTGGCCGGCACCGCAATGGGCTGCGGGTCCGGCAACGGCTGTGCCGGGTCGAACTGGGCGGCATCCTCACTGCCCAGCTGGAAGTTCCAGGTGCCATTCAGGCTCAGTTTTAAACGGGATGGGTTTTGTTGTGGATATAACATAGAAATACATCTCCTGCCAGAACCCTCTCAGGCTCGCATTGCTCGCCAGCTCCCCCGAGGGGGGAGCTTTTTTATTTGTAACCGTAAGAGGCATAGAAGCTCGCCCTTCGGGAGAGCTGGCAAACCCGTCAGGGTTTGACTGAGAGGGTTATCAAAAAAGCGGGGCGCGGGCTTTGCCCACGCCCCGCTTACGGGTCCTGTGATGGATTTTAACCCTTGATGCCGGTGGACGCCACGCCCTGCACGAAGTACTTCTGCAGGGACAGGAAGACGATCAGGACCGGGATCAGAGCGACCACAGAAGCGGCCATGATGAGGCCGTACTCCGCAGAGTACTGGGTGATGAACATCCGCAGGCCGATCTGGATGGTCTTCAACTCGGTCTTGGTCAGGTAGATCAGGGGGCCGAGGAAGTCGTTCCAGGTGTTGACGAAGGTGAAGATGGTCAGGGTGGACAGAGCCGGCAGGCTCAGCGGCAGCATGATGTGCCACCAGATGCCGTACTCGCTCAGGCCGTCGATGCGGGCGGCTTCGCACAGCTCGCTGGGCACACCCTCATAGAACTGCTTCATCAGGAACACGCCGAAGGCGCTGAACGCCTGCAGACACATGATGGCCAGATGGGTGTTGTTCAGGTGCCAGGAACTCATCATCATGAACTGGGGCACCATGTAGGCCTGCCAGGGCACTGCAATGGTGGCGATGTAGCCCAGGAAGAGAACGTTCTTGCCCTTGAACTGCATCTTGGCAAAGGCGTAGGCAGCGAAGGAGGAGGTGAACAGCTGCAGCAGGGTGACGACCACGGTGATCTTGACCGTATTTTTCACGAAGGTCAGCAGCGGGATCTGGGTCCAGATGTCCACATAGTTCTGCCAGCGGGGATTTTTCGGGATCCACTGGATGGGGAAGCCGAAGACGTCCTTGTTCAGCTTGAAGGAAGAGGACAGCATCCACAGGAAGGGCAGCAGCATACAGGCTGTGATGGTGATGAGGAAGAAATAGATCAGAAACTTGGAGATGAAGTTGCGCCGCTTCTGAGACGCATGGTTCTTAACGACTGCAGTAGACATGACTTCTTCCTCCTTTCTCAGTTCTCACCCTTGGAGCCGCGGAACTGGACGATCGTGACGATCAGCACCAGCACGAACAGCACCATGGAGATGGCACTTGCATAGCCGTACTTCGGCGTGTTGACAAAGGCGACATTGTAGATGTAGTACACCAGCGTCATGGTAGCCGTGCCGGGGCCGCCCTGGGTGATCATGTACATCTGATCGTACACCTTGAAGCCGGAGATGGTCAGCATGATGACCACGAAGAAGGTGGTGGGGCGCAGCTGGGGCAGGGTGATGTGCCAGAACTGCTGCCAGCGGTTGGCACCGTCCAGCTCGGCGGCCTCGTTCAGGTCGGGGTTGCAGCCCTGCAGACCGGCCAGGTAGATGACCATGTAGTAGCCCATGTTCTTCCAGACGCTGAACAGGATGACCGTGATCATAGCGGTGTCCTTGCCGGCTGCCCAGCGGGGCAGGTCTTCAACCGCCACATGGAAGAACTGGTTCAGGATCATGTTGATGGGACCCATGGAGGGGTTGAAGATCATGTTCCAGACCGCAGCCACGGCCACCAGGGAAGCAACATACGGGAAGAAGGCCACGGTGCGGAAGAAGTTGCGCAGTTTGACGTTCTGGTTCAGCAGCACAGCCATGGCCAGACTGCAGACCAGGGTCAGCGGCACGGTGCCGATGACGTAGACGATGGTGTTTTTCAGCGCGGCCTGGAAGATCTTATCGGTGGTGAACAGCTTGATGAAGTTGTCCAGACCGATGAACTGGATGGCATGGCGGCCATCCCAGGAGCAGAACGCCAGCGCGATGGCGAACACCATGGGCACCAGCGTGAACACGCAGAAGCCGATGAAGTTCGGCGCAATGAAGGAATACGCGATCAGGGAATCGCGTGTGTTTTTCTTGAGCACTTTACGGGGAGCTTTTTGCGCGGAAACTGCGGTACTCGCCATAAAAGAGCCTCCTTTCCGGCGGATGAAGGTGATTTCAAAGAAGTGGGGCGGGCGTATGCCGCCCGCCCCGGGTACGATGCTTTATGATGAAAATGGGAGGAGAAAGCGTGCAGCAGAGCTTAGCCCAGAACGGCGGGAACCTGATCGTTCATGTTCTGGATGCCTTCATCAACGGTCTCGCTCATGGTCATGATGGCGTCATGCTCGGCGTTCAGGATGGTCTCGATGTCGGATGCGTACTGGGTGTAGGGCATTTCCAGATAGACGTTGCTGGTGGTCAGAGCGTCCACGGAGTTTGCATCATCGGGGAAGCCCTCAGTGGACTTGATGATGTCGCTGGTGGCGCTGGAACCGCAGGCCGGGAAGGTGCCGGTTTTGGCAATGGCCTGTGCACCCTCTTCGGAGACGCACCAGTTGATGAAGTCAGCGGCGGCGTCCGCCTTGGGAGAATCCACATTGATGGCCAGGCTGGTCACGGTGCCCAGGGTGGAACCGGCGGGTGCGCCTGCCGGGTGCGGGTACTTGACGATGCCCCAGTTGAACTTGGTCTCGGCATCCTTCATGTAGCTTTCCAGGGTGGAGATGAACCAGCTGCCCATGTTGACCATAGCGCACTGCTGATTCTCAAAGGCTGCCGAGTAGTGCAGGGAAGAGGTCTTCAGGTAGCCGTAGTCCATGCAGATGCCGTCCTTCTGCTGGGCGATGACCATATCGTAGGTATCCTTCATGAAGTCGTAGGTGCCGTCGATGATGGTGTGCTTGCCGTCCAGGATGGAGAACAGGGAAGCGGCGGAGCGCCAGGTGTGATAGTGGCAGCCGTAGACCTTGCTGTCACCGGAGCCGCTGGTCATCTTGCGGGCCAGAGCGTCGTAATCCTCCAGCGTCAGGTCATTGGAGGGGTACTCCACGCCGGCGGCATCGAACAGATCCTTGTTGTAGTACAGCACCCAGAAGTCACTGCGGAACGGCACAGCATAGAAGTTGCCGTCATCGGTGGTCAGCTGCTCGATGGTGCCGTTGAAATCGCCGGTGTCGCGGGTCAGCACATCGTTCAGGGGCTTCAGGTAATCCAGATTGATCAGGTTTGCATAACCGGGAATGTCCTTGATGGTCAGGATGTCCAGGTCGGCGCTGCCGGCCAGCTGGGTGGCCAGAACGGTCATGTAATCGCTGGAACCCAGGTCGACCATCTCGATGGTGACATCGTTGTGGCTTTCCATGTAGCCGTCGGCCATGGCCTGCCAGTAGGGGGTGGACTCCTTATCCCAGACGGCCCACTGCAGGGTGACGGGGCCGGAAGCTTCGGAAGAAGCGGCAGTGCTGGAAGCAGCCGTGGAAGAAGCAGCGGTGGAGCTGGAAGAACCGCCGCAGGCGGTCAGGGCAGCAGCTGCGCCGCAGGCGGCGGCAGCGGTCAGGAACGAACGACGAGAGATCTTTTTCATAAGTCTTGTCCTCCTTCAGGGCAGTTCAAATCTCGTGCAGCGGATCTCCTCGTGCGGGGGAGCCGCTCGCTTTTGCTGATACCAGAATACCGCACAAGCAGTCCAAACGGAATGGAAAAACTTCGGGAGACACTGCATTTTTTTCGGGGGATTTTTCAAAAGATGTAATTTCTTATGCTGTTCCCTGCAAATTCTTGATATCCTGCACAGATTACAGAATTGTTACAAATGGAAACCGTAAAAACTGCACAAAAATCATCGGAAACTCCGTTGACAAAGCCCGGCAAACCTTGTACTGTATTAAGTGAAAAATCCAATCCGAAGGGAGAAGACTTCATGCAGACAGCCAACCACCGTTTCCCGCTGCGGCGGCAGATCGTGTGGAGTATGCGGATCTTTACCGCGCTGACCTCTCTGGCCGTGGGGGCGGCACTGTTCATCCTCTCCAATCAGTATGTCCGCACCAATACCCTGCAGGCGGCGGAGTTCAACCTGCGGCTGGTGGCAGCCAGCATTGAGACCAGTTTTGAAAATGCGGACACCCTGCTCAACTGGGCATCGGTCAATGGGACAGTGCGGCGCTATCTGACCCAGACCGAGGTCAACGGCACCCAGACCATTGCCGCTTACAATGCAGCACAGGAAAAATACTATTCCAGCCCGCTGCAGAGCAAGGTCATCCGCTTCTTTATCTCCAATGAAAATGACCGTCATCTGCAGTTCGGGCCGCTGAATGCATCCGCCGCCCTGAGCCGCAGCAGCGTGCAGCTGTTTCTGCAGGCCGGCTACGGCATCCACTTTGCCGAGGATCCGCTGCTGGGGCATCATCCGGTCTGCATTGCCATCAGTCAGCCGGTGCGCTCCAAACAGGGAACGATGCACCGGGGCACGGCGTATCTGGCGCTGGATCCCTCCATCATCACCGACCCGGCGGCGGGGTATACCATGGCCGAGGGCAGTGCGCTGTATTGGGAGATGGACGGACAACTCTGGCAGATCGAAAACGGAGAACTGACAGCCGCAGAAAACATTCTGAGCGGCGTTTCCTATCAGGAACGCACCGAAAGCGCAGGACGGCTGCAGCAGTCGGCCTGGCAGGGGACGCTGCAGCGGGACGGAACGAAATACAGCGTCATCAAGATCCAGCTCGCCGGGCGAGGCGCTTCCCTGGTGCAGATCCTGCCGGAGGGCACGTTCCTGCAGCACCGCCGGGTGTACCTGTGGCTCATCACGCTGGGCATTGCGCTGGTCTGGGGGCTGAGTTTCCTGATGCAGCACTGGCTGGAATGGGCCATCACCCGCCCGGTGGAGGCGCTGCAGAAGCGCATTGAAGCGGTGGGCGGCGGAAACTTTGCCCCGGATCGTTCGGTGGAGTGGAACAACGAGCTGGGCGACATCGGCCGGGGCATCAATAAACTGGCCGAAGATGTGGACAGCCTGATGAACCGCCGCATTGAAGATGAGCGCAAAAAACAGGAACTGGAATACCGGATGCTCCAGAATGAGGTGAACCCTCACTTTATTTACAATACCCTCAACAGCATCCGCTGGATGGCCACCATCCAGCACGCACCCGGCATCGCCGAGATGGTCACGGCCTTTGCCCGCCTGACCAAGAGCATTTCCAAGGGCACGGAAAAACTGGTGCCGCTGCAGGAAGAACTGGCCCTGCTGAACGATTATTTTACCATCCAGCAGTACCGCTACGGCGGCGATCTGGAGATCGAGGTCTCCCGCATCGAGGATGAGCGGCTCTGCCGGGACTGCATGATCCCGCGCTTCACCCTGCAGCCGCTGGTGGAGAATGCCATCTTCCACGGGCTGGAACCCAAGGGCGGCCACGGCAGTGTGCTGCTGGACATCTCCACCGACCCGGCCACCGGGGACGTGCTGCTGCGGCTGACCGATGACGGCATCGGAATGCCGCCCGACGTGGTGGCCCATCTGCTGGACGAACCCACCGAGGAAACCGAAAAGGCGGAAAAGTTCCGTCATGTCGGTCTCTGGAACGTGAACCGGCGCATCCAGTATTCCTTCGGCGAAGGTTACGGTCTGACCATTGAGAGCGAAGAAGATGTGGGCACCGAAGTGACCATCCGGCTGCCTTATCGGAAGAAAGGAGAAAATGACCATGCTGCGGATCCTATTGGTAGATGACGAGCCGCTGGTGCTCATCGGTCTGCAGGGAATGCTGGAATGGGAAAAGCTGGGATATACCATCTGCGGCACCGCCCGCAACGGCAGGCAGGCGCTGGAACTGATCGAGCGCGAGAAGCCGGACATCGTGGTGGCAGATGTGAAAATGCCTCTGATGGACGGCCTGACCCTGGCCCGCACCTGCCGGGAGCGCGGCCCGCTGCCGGCGTTCATCATGCTGACCAGCTTTGAGGAATTCGATTACATCAAGCAGGCCATGGGAGCCGGCGTGGTGGACTATCTGGTCAAGCTGGATCTGACCCCGGAGAATCTGCAGAGTGCGCTGGCCCGGGCGGCTGAAAAGGTCAAGAAGGAGCGCGCCCTGCTGGGGGAGCTGCCGGTCCAGGAAGATCTGTCTGAGAGCGTGCGCACCTATCAGGAACGCTTTTTTGTGCGGCTGTATGCGGGGCTGTTTCAGGACGAGGACGAACTGCGGCAGTCGCTGCGGCACATGGAGATCGACCTGCAGAGCGACAGCTATCTGGTGGCGTCCTGCATTCTGTGCGCCAACACCGAAATGCCGCCGGCCCAGCAGCTGAAGCTGAGTTTCTCCTGTGCGCGGATGCTGGAAAATACCCTGCAGAATTACCTGCCCTGCTATGTGACCGGTGCGGACGTCCTGCGCTGCAACGTGCTGTTCTGCCTGACCGAAAAGCAGTGCCAGAACTACCGGGCCGTTCTGCGGCCGCTGCTGGAACGCGCCAGCCAGATCCTGTACAATTACTTCACGGTGCGGCTGCTCTGGGCGGTGGGACGCCCCACGAACGCTCTGCTGGGGCTGGCCCGGCGCTGCCGGGAAAACGCCCACCTGCAGCCGCTGCTGACCGAAGAAAACCCCATCCAGTTCGTGGAGATCAGCGACGGCGATGCCACTGCCGGAAAGATGCAGGTGGTGGCGCAGGTGCAGGAATATATCCGGAATCACCTGTCCGAAAAGCTGACCCTGGCCGATGTGGCGGCGGTGTTCAATTTCTCCCCGAATTACCTGAGCCAGCTGTTCGGCAAGTACGGCGACAGCGGCTTTGTGGAGTACATCACCGAGACCCGCATCGCTGCCGCCAAGGAGATGCTGGAACGGGGCGATAAAAAGGTCTACGAGATCGCCGAGGAGCTGGGCTTTGAAAGCTCCTTCTACTTCTCCAAGGTCTTCAAGAAGGTCACGGGCCTCAGCCCCCGCGAGTATCAGCAGAGTTTGTAAAAGCCTTCCCCCTCAGTCATCATTTGTGTGCTGATACTGCACCCTTTAGGGTCGGCGTGTAGGAAACGCATTTATGCGTTCTGCAGTGTCCCCCTAAGCAGCAGTTTTCCTGCGGAGCGGATAAATCCGCCCCCTACAATTTGAGTATGGTAGGCCAAGGGTCATCGTATAAAGATTTGCGGCCTCGCCCTCTCAGTCTCACTCCGTTCGACAGCTCTCCCAAAGGGAGAGGTGGCATCGCGTCAGCGATGACGGAGAGGGCGAGCAATTTATAGAGGTGCAATTACTTATGGTTACCGAACGTCTTTCTTACCTTCCGGACACCCTGCCGGACTACAGGCCCTTTGCCCCGGCGGCAGACCGGGCCGTGTGGGAGGGCTTGCCCCAGCCGGTCAGGACCCGCTTTTTGAAGGCCGGGGAAGAAGCCCTGCCCCGGCCCATCGCGGCACTGCCGCTGTCCCTCTGGCGGGACTTCCTCCGCACCGGACAGCGCACGCCCTGGGAGGATGCCTATTTCTCCCGCCGCACCCGGCTGTGTGCGCTGGTCTGCGCCGAGTGTGTGGAGCATGAGGGCCGCTTTCTGGACGCCATCGCGGACACCGTATGGGCCGTCTGCGAGGAGAGCGCCTGGCAGCTGCCCGCCCACAACAGCTACATCCGGGACACGCCTCAGCTGCCCCTGCCGGACACCGCCCGGCCCATCGTGGAGCTGTTCGCGGCGGAGACCGGTGCCCTGCTGGCCCTGACCCGCTATCTGCTGGGGGCAGAGCTGGACGCCGCCCTGCCGGGCTTTTCCGCCCGGGTGGAACGGGAACTGAATGCCCGCATCCTGACGCCCTATTTCCGGGAGCATTTCTGGTGGATGGGAAAGGGGGACGAACCCATGTGCAACTGGACGAGCTGGTGTACCCAGAACGTTCTGCTCACCGTTTTTCTGCTGCCCACCACCCAGGAGCAGCGGCAGGCGGCGGTGAAACAGGCGGCGTACAGTCTGGACTGCTTCCTGAAGGACTACGGCCCGGATGGCTGCTGCAACGAGGGCGCCCAGTATTACCGCCACGCGGGCCTGACCCTGTGGGGCTGCCTGGATGTTCTGTCCGCCGTGGCTCCGGAAGCCTTCCGCCCGCTGTTCCGGGCGGAAAAGATCAAGAACATCGCGGAGTACATCCGCAACGTCCACGTGGAGGGGCCGTACTACCTCAACTTCGGGGACTGCAGTCCGCTGGCCGGGCGCTGCGGAGCGCGGGAATACCGCTTCGGGCAGGCTGTGGGCAGCGACGCGCTGTGTGCGCTGGCGGCGGAGGACTTCCGGGCCGACCCGGACCCCGACCATCTGCAAAACCCGGACGATACCACCCACATCAATCTGTGGTATCGGCTCACTACCGCCTTTGCACAAGCGGAGCTGACGGCCTGCACCTTGCAGCAACCGGAACAGGACACGGTATGGTATCCCAGTGTGGGGGTGTATGCGGCCCGGAATGCCCGCTGGGTGCTGGGAGCAAAGTTTGGCTCCAATGGCGACAGCCACAACCACAACGACACCGGCAGCGTCACCGTGTACAAGGACGGCAGGCCTTTCCTCATCGACATCGGGGTGGAGAGCTACACGAAAAAGACCTTCAGCCCTCAGCGGTATGAGATCTGGACCATGCAGAGCGCCTGGCACAACCTGCCCACCTTCAACGGGGTGCAGCAGCTGCCCGGTGCAGAATACGCGGCCCGGGACATAACGGTCACCGAAGAAAGCATCGCTGCCGAGCTGGCCGGGGCCTATCCGTCCATTGAGGGCCTGAAGACCTACCGGCGCACCCTTCGGCTGGAGGAAAACGGCATCGTCCTGCGGGACGAGACCGACTGGCCGGGAACCGTGGAGCTGACCCTGCTCACCGAACAGAAGCCGGAACCGGCGGCGAACGGAGTTTCGGTGGGAACGCTGGGCCGCATCTGCTTTGACCCGGACCAGGTCAAAGCCGTGGTGACCCCGGTGCCGGTGACCGACCCGCGCCTGCGCACCGCCTGGCCGGAGACCATTTACAAAATCTCGCTGCGGTTCCAGACAGAACTGCAGCTGGAACTGAACTAAGGAGAAGCGATTATGGAGACCATCAAGCTGAAAGTCCTGGACGAAGCGGGCCATACCCTGATGACCTGCGATGCCGACACCAACGTTTCGCTGGTGTACACCAACGAGTATCACCCCGGCGACCGCATCGCGCTGGAGATCGACCACCCCGGTCAGTACTGCGTGGTGCAGTTTGAGGACACCATGCCCGCCGCCCTCGTGTATGTGGTCAAGCGGGAGATCAACTTCCACATCCCCTTTGGCGAGCAGGCCATCACTTACTCGCCCAAGAGTTTTGTGGGCAGCCGTCATGTCATCCGTGCCCGGCTGGCCACCCCGGAGGAGATCGCGGCCCGGCGGAATCTGGCCTTCAACTGCTACGATGAACACGGCGATACCGGGTTCTACCCCCATGCCAGCGCCAATGTGGAGACCCGCGGCGAGGCCGTGTTTGCGGCCCGCAACGCCATCGACGGCATCTTCGAAAACAGCGCCCACGGCGAGTATCCCTACCAGAGCTGGGGCATCAACCGGGACCCCAACGCGGCCCTGACCCTGGACTTTGGCCGGGAGGTGCTGCTGGACGAACTGCGCATCACCGAGCGGGCGGATTTTCCCCACGACAACTATTGGGTCAAGGCCACCGTGGAGTTCTCGGACGGCAGTGTGCTGGACATCCCGCTGGTGCAGAGCCGCAGGCCCCAGAGCGTGACCTTTGAACCCAAGCGGGTGCGCAGTCTGGTGCTGAAAGACCTCCTCCAGGCCGAGGGAACTTCGCCCTTCCCGGCCCTGACCCAGATCGAAGCCTTTGGCACCGAGGTGAAGTAAGATGAGTATGTATGATGCCCTGTATGGGCGGGAGGGCCGCGGCGTTGGCCCCGGAGAGCCGGAGAAGAAAGGCTTTGCACGGTTCTGCCAGATGGTGGGCCGGGACCTGGGCCAGCTGCTGGGCACCAACCTGCTGGTCTGCGTGCTCTGCCTGCCGGCGGCGCTGGGGGTTTCGCTGGGCGTCACCCTGCTCAGCCTGCCGCTGACCGTCGTGCTGAGCGCGGCCACCGGTCTGCTGGCCGGCCCGGCCATGCTGCTGCTGGTGGACTGCGCCCTGCGCAGTCTGCAGAACGACCCGTCCCAGTGGCTCCCCCGGGCCAGGCAGACCCTTGCCGCCCGCTGGAAGACTGCCTGTGCCTTGGGAGCGCTGGGCACCCTGGTACTGGGCCTGTTGAGCTTTGTGGCGGCGTTCCTGTTTGAAGCCGTCGCCCAGCAGGGTTATTATCCAGGCCTGGCCGTGCTGGTGTTCCTGGCGCTGGATTTTCTGGTGCTGGCCGTGGGCGGCACTCTGTGCGCGGCGGCGCTGGGGCTGGAACCCGCCGAAACGCTCTCGCTGGGTGCACTGTTCCGCCGGGCCGGAAAGCTGCTGCTGACCGCCCCGGGCCGGTGCATTGCGGCGGGCGTGCTGATGCTGGCCGGCATCGGCGGCATGATTTTGCTGTTCCCGGTCAGCGTGTTCTGGGCGGTGCTGTTCGGCTTCTGGCTCCCGGGCCTGGCCGCGATGCAGACCTTGTTCCCGGTCCTGCGGGCGGAGTACGGCGTGGAGGTCCGCGCCATCCCGCGCCCGGCGGCATCGGACAAGCCCCTGACCGAGACGGAACAGAAAAAGCGTGCCCGTGCCAACTGGTGGTATTATCACTGGGGCGTGGTGGCCGCTGCAGCGGTGCTGGCGGTCAGCGTGGTGTATGTGGCCCACGGGTTGCTGACCACCGTGGATCCGGACTACACCGTGGCAGTGGTCACGGCGGAAGCTTTGCCGGACGAAGCCGTGCAGAATCTGCAGACCGCGCTGGAAGCCTATGCCGGTGACGCCAACGGCGATGGCCGGGTGCTGGTGCAGGTGAACAACTACACCTGGAGCGCCAACGCTACTCTGACCGATATGAACGGCCAGATGGCGGGTGCCACCCAGATGAATACCGACCTTTCCAGCGGGGAAAGCAACATCTGGATCCTGGAAGACCCGGCGGGCTTTGAAGAAGCCTACGGTGCCCTGAGCGAAAAGCTTGGCGCGGACTGGGAAAACAAGCTCATCCCGTGGACTGCGCAGCCCACGCTGTCCGGACTGGACCTGGGCAGTTACGCCACCACTGCAGACGGCACCGGGACCGTCTCGGTGCAGAGCCGGTTTGCAGACTGCAGCATTGCGGTCTTTGATCCTTCCGATGCGCTGTGGCAGGCGCTGGGATCGTAAAAACGCCCTTGGAGGAACCCCGGAACGCTGCAGAGCTGTGCTGTCCGGCGGAAATTGACGCGGCTGCCCGGACAGGAGTATAATAAAGCCAAACTGTGGCTGCGGCAGAACGCGGCATCGCAAAGGAGAGATCGTTTTGTCCTACATCATGGCACTGGATGCCGGTACCACCTCCAACCGCTGCATCCTGTTCAACCGGGCGGGGGAAATGTGCAGCGTGGCGCAGAAGGAATTCACCCAGTATTTCCCGAAGCCGGGCTGGGTGGAACACGATGCCAACGAGATCTGGACAACCCAGCTGGGCGTGGCACTGTCGGCCATGAACAAGGTGGGCGCATCGGCGGCGGATATCGCGGCCATCGGCATCACGAACCAGCGTGAGACCACCATCGTGTGGGATAAGGCCACCGGCGAGCCGGTATATCACGCCATCGTGTGGCAGTGCCGCCGCACCAGTGCCCTCTGCGATGAGCTGAAAGCCCGGGGCCTGACCGAGACCTTCCGGCAGAAAACGGGGCTGGTGATCGATGCCTATTTCTCGGCCACCAAACTGAAATGGATCCTGGACAACGTGCCCGGCGCACGGGCAAAAGCGGAAGCCGGGCAGCTGCTGTTCGGTACGGTGGAGACCTGGCTCATCTGGAAGCTTACCGGCGGACGACTGCACATTACCGACTACACCAATGCCAGCCGCACCATGCTGTTCAACATCCACACCCTGCAGTGGGATGAAGACATCCTGCGGGAACTGGACATCCCGCGCGGGATGCTGCCCACGCCGGTGCCGTCCAGCCAGCTGTACGGACAGACCGACCCCATTCTGTTCGGCGGCAGCATCCGCATTGCAGGCGCGGCGGGCGATCAGCAGGCTGCGCTGTTCGGGCAGACCTGCTTTGCGGCCGGAGAAGCCAAAAACACCTTCGGCACCGGCGGCTTTCTGCTGATGAACACCGGCGAGACGCCGGTGCTGTCCCGGAACGGTCTGGTGACCACGGTGGCCTGCGGCCTGAACGGCAAGGTGAACTATGCGCTGGAAGGTTCCATCTTTGTGGCCGGGGCAGCCATCCAGTGGCTCCGGGACGAGCTCCGCCTGCTGGAAGATGCCCGGGACTCCGAGTACATGGCCCAGAAGGTGCCGGACACCAACGGCTGCTATGTGGTGCCGGCCTTCACCGGACTGGGCGCACCCCATTGGGACCAGTACGCCCGGGGTGCCATCGTGGGCCTGACCCGTGGCTGCAACAAGAACCACATCATCCGTGCTACGCTGGACAGCCTGTGCTATCAGGTCAACGATGTCCTGCACGCCATGGAGGCGGATTCCGGCATCGCTCTGAAAGCACTGAAGGTGGACGGCGGCGCCTGCGCGAACAATTACCTGATGCAGACCATGGCGGACATCAGCAGCCTGCCGGTGCAGCGTCCCTGCTGTGTGGAGACCACCGCGCTGGGGGCAGCGTATCTGGCCGGTCTGGCGGTGGGGTATTGGCAGTCGGCGGGAGATGTGCTGCAGAACTGGCGGGTGGACCGCACCTTTCTGCCTGCCATCCCGGAACAGGAGCGCGCCAAACGCATCAAAGGCTGGAACAAGGCCGTGCGCTGTGCCTATCACTGGGCCGAGGACGAAGAATAAGACGCAGAACAAAGAGGAGCCGCCGGAGATGTTTCCGGCGGCTCCTCTGCGATAAAAGGTGAAATAAGTTACAGCGTGCTCATCAGCCGCTGGCCCGCGCTGCTGGCGTACTGGGTGGTGCGGCTGACCTGATTGTCCAGCGGAAGCCCGGCAGCGTAGCGCTGCAGGTTGTGCACGAAGATGTCTGCGATATTGTCCAGCGTCCGGGGCAGGCTGAAGCCGCCGGACACATGGGGCGTGATGATCACATTCGGCTCCTTCCAGAGCGGGTGTTCCGCAGGCAGTGGTTCCGGGTCGGTCACGTCCAGCGCGGCACCGGACAGGGCGCCGCTGTGCACTGCCGCGCACAGGGCGTTGTGGTCCACCGTGGTGCCGCGTCCGGCATTGAGCAGGATGGCACCTGGCTTGCAGCGGCCCAGGCGTTCGGTGTCAAACAGGTGAAAGGTCTCCGGCGTGCCGGGCAGGCTCAGGGCCACCAGGTCAGCCTGCGGCAGTTCGGCGTCCAGCTCGCTCTGCGCGATCATCTTCACGCAGTAATCGGGGCAGGGCGTATCCGGATGGATGGTGCGGCGCACGCCCACCACTTCGGCCCCGAGCGCATGGGCGCGGCGGGCAAAGTTGGAACCGATATCGCCTATGCCCACGCACAGCACCCGGGATCCGTACACACTGCGTACAGAGTGGCCGGTGGGTGCCCATTCCCCGCGGCTCTGCCGGTCACGGTAGAGGGGCAGCTCCTTGAGCAGGCTCATCCACATGGCCAACATCCATTCACTGATGGCCAGACCATATGCACCGGTGGCGTTGGTCACCACACAGGTTTCCGGCAGGACGCCCGGGGCTAAATAGGCGTTCGGCCCCGCGGCGTTGGACTGGAACCATTCCAGATGGTCGTTCTGGGAGATAAGGGCCGGCGGAACATTGCCCAGAATGGCATCGGCCCACCGTACGTCCCCGGCGGTGACCTGCTCTGCAGTGGTGAACCGCAGGCAGAAGGCGGGTGCCGCCTGCTCCAGTGCCTGCCGCTGTTCTGCCCGCAGGGGCAGACAGACCAGAATGTGTTTGGACATCTTCTTCAGCTTCCTTTCAGTTGGTAAGATCCTGTTTTCATTATAATGCAGGCGGAGGGGCTTTGCAAGGAAGGAACGCAGGGAGACGGGAGCGCAGCGGCTTGGCAGATTGACCGGGCCGATGGGAAAGAGAAACGTGTTGGAAGTACAAGAAAATCTTTGCGGAATCAAAAGAAAAAGCGACAGAGAACGCTTGCGATCTGCAAAGAAGTTATGTATAATCAAGCTGGGTTTCCGGTTTTTGGATTGCTGGAAAGTGGAAACAGAGAAGCGGAAATATGCGTTTTTCGACGGTGCAGTTCTGCCGGAGTTCTGAAATGAAATTAGAAAAGGAAGGGCGTTATTATGAAGGAAGCGGCAACCCGTACATTATTGCAGAACACAGTTGGACCGGCACTGAAAGCAACCGTTTCGAATCCATCTGAAATAGCAGCACTGGCAGGTCCCCTGAGCGATGCGCTCAAAACCTGCTATTGCAAAGAGGAATTGAAAGAGGTGGAATTGCGGCGTGTGTGGGTGCAGGCTGCACCTCACGCCGAGCAGGCGTTCGAGAAATTCATGGAGCTGTTGAATCAGGTCCTGATCATTTCCAAAGAATGCAGCAAACTTCGGACGGAACAGACGAACATGGTCATTCAGGAAATCTGCAAAGATCCGAATGCTTCGTTCAGCGAAAAGCAGGATCGCATTATGGCGCAAATCCGTCAGCAGGATCAGCATAACGAACAGATTGTGGATAAAGTTGTGGATGCTGGAAAATTTATAACCAGCGCGGCTGTCGTGGGCGGCGGCGTGACGGTTCTTGCAAAAGAAGGACGGAAAATTGCGACAGTCTGCGCCAAAACGTCTGCGGTAAAGGCTTTTTCGCCGGCAGGGGCCATAAAGGCTGCGTGTAATGGAATCAAGGGAATCGTCAAGGCGGTGAAAAAATAACACCATGAAGACCGAGACACCAAATGTTGCCAGTGAGCTGGGCAGCACCGTAGGATCGATATTTCAGGCATGGAATGCAGGCGACATTGCAGTGGGCATCAGCCGACAGGTTCAGAATGTCATGAGCAGGCTGGAGCCGCTTCACATCCTGACGGCAGGCAGGCCGGGCTGTGGTGTGATGCAGGTGACAGAACGGATGTTCGGCGCAAAGGCGATAAGATCGTCCGATGCAAAAACGTACAGCGCGAATGTGATTTGTTACCAGAGAAAAGGGCATCCATTGCGCATCTACAATGCAAGGCTTCGGGATGATTCCTATGAATCGCTTCAGGGCTGCATGGAGCTGCTGCAGGATGGAAAGAATGCAGAAGAGGCTGCACTGGATCTTTTGATTTTTTATCTGGGAGACTATTTCGGTCAGATCGAGACATGGGAATACGATGCCATGCTGTCCCTCTCTTCGCAGAAAACGATCCCGTTGCTCGCAGTGCTGGATCATGCGGCTCCGGATGAAACACTGACAGCTGTCCGGCAGTATCTGACGGAAAACTGCACGGCGGAATGGTGCGTTGTTCGAGAAAACGAAGATTTGTGCGGAGCAGTTCTTGTACTCTTTCCCGCGCAAAAGGAAAAGAAATATACAGAGATCTGGGACCTCAAAAAGATCCGCAGTATGAAGCAGGTTCGGGAAAATGCAGGAGAAACATTGGAAAAAATCCTTCCGCCGCCGTCAAAGCGTGGGACATTTCTTCACCTGCAGCAATTGAACTATGACTTAAAAAAAGAAAACATCAATCGGCTGATCCGGCAGGCTGCTAATATAACGGCCGAAGAAGCAGCTGTTTGTCCAATTCCGGACTGGATCGTGATGGCACCTACAGAAGCCATTATGATGGCAGGAATTCATTCGTACTTTGAAGTGAGTGTCAGCAAACGCATTATCAAAACGTTGATTCCGGCAGTTCTGGGAACAGGTGGAGCAACGATCGCAGGGAAGGCGGCGTCAGATGTTCTGGGCCGAATTCCTCTTCCGCCAAGTGTGGCGGTTTTTGCGAGTGTCGATGCCATTACAGCCAGAATGATTACCATGCTGATTGGAAACGCCTACTATCAACTGCTCCTGGCGATTGAACAAAAAGAAATCACAGAGGAGGAGCTGGGAAGCAAAGACGGCATCCGCAAACTTCGTAAACGAATCAAAAATGCCAAAAAGAAATAAAAACAGCAGCCGTCCGAAAATGTGATCTCTGCAGATCTTCGGGCGGTTTGCATTATTTTATCCTGCCAAAACTCAAAAGCCTGCAAAAATACATTAGGCCCCCTTGACAAATCTTTTTTTGTGCATATAATTATCAACGGTAATTATCTTTGGTAATCTTTTGGAGGGAGCAGTTCATGAAAGTCGAACTCATCAAGCGGATGATGGACGCCTGCTATCTGGCAAAGCGGGCGCGGGATATGCTGCCGCCGCTGCCGGAGGGCGTGATGCCCTCGTACATTCAATATCTGGACGCACTTCAGAAGCTGGAAGCACAGGGGGTGCTGGTCCGGGTCTCGGACCTCAGTGAAGCGCTGGGGCTGCCGCGTCCGGGCGTTACCCGGACGGTGAAGGAGATGGAAGCCAAGGGCTACCTGCACAAACAGGTTTCGGCGGAGGACGGGCGGGTGACCTATCTGTCTCTCACCGAAGCGGGAAAGCAGCTCTCCCGGAAATACGATGCAGATTATTTTCAGGAGCTTGCCCCCTGGATGGGCCGCATTTCCGAAGAAGATGCCGAATGCATGATCGCCACCATCGAAACGTTTTATCAGATCATGGCCGAAAGGAGAACTTCGTTTGAAAAGTGAAAAATCGGATTTCACGCAGGGCAGCATCCTGAAAAAGCTGGCCCTCTTCATGCTGCCCATCCTGGGCGCACTGGTGCTGCAGGCCGCGTACGGTGCGGTGGACCTGCTGGTAGTGGGGCATTTCGGCTCGACCTCTGGTCTGTCGGCGGTGTCCACGGGCAGTCAGGTCCTGAACCTCGTGACCTTTGTGGTCACTCAATTTGCCATGGGCATCACGGTGCTCATTGCCCGGTATCTGGGCGAAAAGCGGCCCCAGTACATCGGGCAGGTCATCGGCGGTGCGGTGGTGGTGTTTGCACTGATCTCGGCGGCACTGTTTGTGGTCATGGTGGGCTTTGCCCGCCCCATCTCGGTGCTGATGCAGGCCCCCGCCGAGGCGGTGGATCTGACCGCCAGCTATGTCCGCATCTGCGGCGGCGGCATTTTCTTCATTGTGGCGTACAACCTGCTGTCGGCGATTTTCCGCGGGCTGGGCGACAGCAAGTCGCCGCTGCTGTTCGTGCTGGTGGCCTGCATCGTGAATGTGTTCGGCGACCTGGCTCTGGTGGCCGGGCTGCACATGGATGCCGCCGGTGCCGCCATTGCAACGGTGGCCGCACAGGCCGTCAGCGTGGTGTGTGCGGTGATCATGCTGCTGAAAAAGAAACTGCCCTTCCGGCTGCAGAAGTCGGATTTCCGGCTGAACCTCCAGTGCCGCAAGTTCCTGGGCATCGGTCTGCCGCTGGCCTTGCAGGAGTTCCTGACCCAGCTGTCCTTCCTGGCGCTCTGTGCCTTCGTCAACCGGCTGGGCCTGGAAGCCTCGTCCGGTTACGGCGTGGCCTGCAAGATCGTCAACTTTGCGATGCTTATCCCCAGCGCCCTGATGCAGTCCATGGCGGCGTTCGTATCCCAGAACATCGGCGCGGGCAACCCGAAGCGGGCCAAGCATTCCATGTTCACGGGCATCGGCATCGGTCTGGTGTTCGGCTGTGCGGTGTTTGCGCTGGTGTGGCTGAAAGGAGACCTGCTGTGCAGTGTCTTCACCACCGAAGCGGCCGTCATTGCCAACGGCTTTGCCTACCTGAAAGGCTTTGCCCCCGAGACCATCGCCACGGCGGTGCTGTTCAGCATGGTGGGCTACTTCAACGGCAGCAACAAGACCGTCTGGGTCATGGTGCAGGGCCTGGTGCAGACCCTGCTGGTGCGTCTGCCCATGGCTTACTTCATGAGCATCCAGCCAAACGCCAGCCTGACCAACATCGGTCTGGCAGCACCCACCTCCACCCTCGTGGGCGTTGTGCTGAATGTGTGCTTCTTTCTGTACCTCGAGCAGAAGGCACACAGGCAGCCGGCAAAAACCGGCGATGCCGCCAGCGGCGCAGGGATGGAGTGAAAAAACAAAGAAATACACTGAATGCATTTCTTGCGATAAAGAATAAGCATTTAACATTTCTTGAATCTGATTTTATACTATAGGTGTCCATCCGGACACCTATTTCTTTTTATGGGAGAACGCGCAGGGGATGACGAAGCAGGACATGACGGAACGGTTCAAGATACCGGAAACGGTTCTGAATGACTATGAACGGAATGTACGCAAAACGCATACGGAAAGCTACACCGATGCGGATCTTGCTTTGCTCAGTCAGATGGTCACACTGTACGAGATCGGTTTTTCACCGCAGCAGGCGCAGGAATATCTTGGGATGGACCATGTGCGGAGCAGCACCAACGCGGTGCGGCTGGCGCTTTTGAACCAAAAGCGGCGGGAACTTTTAAACACGATTCATCAGCAGGAGGAACGGCTGAACAAGCTGGACTTCCTGCGCTATGAACTACAAAAAAATCAAAAATGGAGGAACGATCGTATGAAATTCAGCAATGAAAAAGAGTTTGAGCAGGTCAACGTGTTTGGCAAGGGGGAGCCGAATGTCGCCTATGCAAAATACTTTATCGGGGATTCCTTCCTCAACCCGGTCACCAGCGCAGGCTGCGGGGTCCATCTGTCCAACGTGACCTTTGCACCCGGCTGCCGCAACAACTGGCACGTTCATCATGCGGCCAAGGGCGGCGGTCAGCTGCTGCTCTGCATTGCAGGCGAGGGCTGGTATCAGGAAGAGGGCAAGCCTGCCGTCAGCCTGGTGCCCGGCTCCGTGGTGGAGATCCCGGCAAACGTGAAGCATTGGCACGGTGCCAAGGCCGACAGCTGGTTCAGCCACCTGGCCATGGAGATCCCCGGCGAGGAGTGCTCCAACGAGTGGCTGGAGCCGGTGACCGACGAGCAGTACAATGCCCTGTAAGGAGGAACGCACCATGGAAAAGCAGACCGCAGGCCGCAAGCGTCTGGGCGATTTTGCGCCCAAATTTGCAGAGCTGAACGATGATGTGCTGTTCGGCGAGGTGTGGAGCCGGGAAGACAAACTCTCTCTGCGGGACCGGAGCATCGTCACGGTGGTGGTGCTGATGACCAAGGGCATCTTTGACAGCTCCATGAAGGTCCATCTGACCAACGCCAAAAAGCACGGCGTGACCGCTGAGGAAATGGCCGAGATCATCACCCATGCCGCGTTCTATGCCGGCTGGCCGAACGCCTGGGCGACCTTCAACCTGGCCAAAGAGGTCTACGACGCGGAAGCATGAGCAAACAGTTTTCCAATCAGGACCTGAAAAAGCTGATCGTGCCGCTGTTTCTGGAACAGCTTCTGGTGGCGCTGGTAGGCATGGCAGACGTGTTCGTCATCGGCTTTGTGGGCGAAGCGGCGGTGTCCGGCGTGTCGCTGGTGAACAGCTTCAACACCATCTTCCTCAACCTGTTCACAGCGCTGGCCGCTGGCGGTGCGGTGGTCATCAGCCAGTACATCGGCCGGGAAGAAAAAGAGCTGGCCAGCCGTTCGGCCTGTCAGCTGGCGCTGGCGGCGGCACTGTTTTCGGTGGCCGCTGCTGCGCCTGCTGTTCGGCAAGGTGGAGCCGGAGGTCATGGCCGCCTGCATCACCTACCTGAAAATCTCGGCCTACTCCTACCCGGCGCTGGCCGTGTACAATGCCGGTGCGGCCCTCTACCGCAGTTTTGGCAAAACCAGCACCACCATGTACATCTCCATTGCCTCCAACTGCATCAACGTGGTGGGCAACTGCATCGGCGTGTTCGTACTGAAAGCAGGCGTGGCCGGTGTGGCATGGCCTTCTCTGATCGCCCGCACCTTTTCGGCAGCGGCCATCACGGTGCTGTGCTTTTCGAAAAAGAACCCGGTTTCCTACTGCTGGCAGGGGCTGCTCCGGCTGGAAGGGAAGTTGCAGGCAAAAATTCTGCGCATTGCGGTGCCCAACGGCTTTGAAAGCGGCGTCTTCCAACTGGTCAAGGTGGCACTGAGCAGTGTCATTTCCATGTTCGGCACTTACCAGATCGCGGCCAACGGCGTGGCACAGAGCTTCTGGAGCATGGCGGCGCTGGTGTGTGTGGCCATGGGGCCGGTGTTTATCACAGTGATCGGCCAGTGCATGGGCGCAGGAGACACCGAAGCGGCGGAATACTATTTCCACAAGCTGATGAAGATCACGCTGGTGTTCGCGGCGGCATGGAACTTGTTCATCTTTGCACTGACCCCGGTGGTGCTGCACTTCTATACTCTGGAACCCCAGACCAAACAGTTGGTGCTCTGGCTGGTGCTCATCCACAATGTCTTCAACACGGTGGCCTTCCCCTTTGCAGATCCTCTGGGCAAGGGCCTGCGCGCCTGCGGCGATGTGGGCTTTACCACCGGCATCTCGCTGTTCACCACCATCGGTGTGCGGCTCGTGTTCTCCATGCTGTTTGCCGTGGTGCTGAAGATGGGGGTCATCGGCATTGCCTTTGCCATGTGCCTGGACTGGTCCATGCGCGGCATCATCTTCTGGTTCCGGTTCAAACAGAGTAAATGGAAAACGCTGAAGGTGATCTGAACCCGCTTGCGTTTCCGGGACCGATTCTGGTAAGATAAAAGAAAACGGCCTGCCGTGAAAATACAAGCAAAGAGGTGGATGTTCCATGCTGCTGTTCCAGCAAATCGAAGACCTTGCCTATAAACATACCGATGCCCGGCGTACCATTGGCGAATTTCTGCTTGCCAAGAAAAGCCGGGTGCGGGAATACAATATGCAGCAGATCGCGGAGGAAACGTTTTCCTCCAAGTCCTCGCTGGTGCGGTTTGCAAAGGCACTGGGCTTCTCCGGCTGGAAGGAGTTCATGGAGCAGTTCCTGAGCGACAGCTATTACGAGGAAAGCCACTACACCGACATTGACCCGAACTTTCCGTTCAAGCCCGGCGATGACACCGAAAAGATCATGGTGCAGCTGAGCAGTCTGGCGGTGGAAAGCATTCTGGATACCACCGACCAGCTGGATCTGAAGGAGCTGGATAAGGCCGTGGACATCCTCTATCATTCCCGGCAGATCGCCCTGATGAGCCAGGCCCCCAACCTGTATGTGGGGGAGCTGTTCCGCCGCAAAATGGCGACCATCGGCAAGAATGTGCTGATTACGGAAAGTGACCTGGGGCTGCTGGCGCACTCGCTGCACAAAGAGGACTGTGCCATCCTCATTTCCTATTCCGGCAACAGCGAACGCCGCCTGCCGCTGAAGGTCATCCCGATCCTGGAAGAGGCCGGGGTGCCCATCATTGCCATCACCGGCATGGGGGACAATCTGCTGCGGCAGCACGCCACCTGTGTGCTTTCCATGTCCAGCCGGGAACGGCTGTATACCAAGATCAGCAACTTCGCCACTGAAGAATCCATCAACTTTATTCTGAATATGCTGTACGCCTGCTATTTCTCCAAGGACTACGAAAAAAATCTGGACTTCAAGACCAAGGCTTCCCGGATCCTGGAGTTCCAGCGTTTTTCCGAAAACAGCGACATTCAGGAAAAACCACAAACCTGAAATTGTGTACAGAGGGCATGGCCGATTGGCGATGCCCTCTCAGTCATCGCTGCGCGATGCCAGCAGCTCCTCCTTTTGGCTCCGCCATCTTCCCCCGGCCGGGGAAAGCCGGTCCCGAAAGGGGGCGCTTTTTTCATCGGAAGTTTTACGCAGGTAAAAGCTCTCCCTTCGGGAGAGCTGGCGCGTCAGCGCCTGAGAGGGCTTTTGTTGTATTCCAGTTGTGCCGCGCTGTGCCGCTCGAAAACGGTTCCGGCTCGGAACGGCGCGGTACAACGCGGCACGGAATCTATTGCTTTTTGCTGGTGGAATTTGCTACAATTTTCTTGCAAAGAGAAGTGGATTTGAGCACAGGTGCACATGAGGTCAAGTTCCACGCTTCGATGAAGGATTCGCAAAAAAGGAGAAATCATCATGAGCAAAAAGTATGAAGCCATCGCACAGGACGTCGTTCGTCTTGTGGGCGGCGCAGAAAATGTGGACTCCCTGCACCATTGCCAGACCCGTCTGCGGTTCAAGCTCCGCGATGAAGCCAAGGCCGACAGCGCGGACATTGAACAGCTGCCCGGCCACCCCAAGTGCTTTGCCAAGGGCGGGATGTTTCAGGTGGTCATCGGTCTGGATGTGGCCGAGTGCTACGAGGAAGTGGTCAAGCTGCTGCCCCAGACCGACAGCACAGATGCCGCTGCCAAGGCCGACAAGCCCGCAGGCAAAAAGAAAGTGTTTGACATCGTCACCGATTTTATTTCCAGCATCTTCTCTCCCATCGTGCCTGCACTGGCCGGTGCCGGTATGGTCAAGGCGCTGCTGGCCTTGCTGGTGGCCTTCAGCTGGATCGACAAGAGCAGTCAGGTGTATGTGCTGCTGAACCTGTTCGGGGATGCCACCTTCGCCTTCATGCCCATCCTGCTGGCTTACACCACCGCCAAGAAGCTGGGCAGCAACCCGGTGCTGGGCATGGTCGTGGCCGGCATCATGTGCCACGCAACCTGGACGGGTCTTGTGGCAGCCGGTGAACCGGTGTCTTTCCTCGGTATTCCGTTCTACCTCGTCCGCTACACCAACTCCACCATTCCCATCGTGCTGGTCATGCTGGTGCAGGCTCCGCTGGAAAAGTGGCTGAACAAGATCATGCCCAAGCCCATCCGTCTGGTGTTTGTGCCGATGATCGAGTTCATCGTCATGGGCATTCTGGCCTTCTCCGTCCTCGGACCTCTGGGCGATTACGTCGGCAAGATCTTCACCATGCTGTTCACCTTCCTGAGCGAGAATGTCGGCTGGCTGGAGTGCATGGTCATGGGCGCGTTCTACTCTCCGCTGGTCATCTTCGGCCTGCATCACGGCCTGGCACCGCTGGGCACCATGCAGATGTCCCAGATGGGCTATGACGGCATCTTCGGACCCGGCGTGCTGTGTGCCAATATTGCACAGGGTACCGCAGCACTGGTCGCTGGTTTCCTGAGCAAGGACACGGCCACCAAGCAGATCGGCATCTCCGGCGGCATCACCGGTCTGATGGGCACCACCGAGCCAGCCCTGTACGGCATCAACGTTCCCAAGAAGTACCCCCTGATCGCCGGTATGATCGGTTCTGCCTGCGGCGGTCTGTACGCGGGCTTGACCCACACCCACCGCTATGCAACGGGTTCCTCCGGTCTGCCTGCCGTGGTCATGTACATTGGTGACGGCACCATGCAGTATTTCTACAACATCATCATTGCACTGTGCATCACCATCGTGGTGGCAGCTGTCATGACCGTGATCCTGAGCCGTTTCTTTGAAAAGAAAAACGCCTGAATCTGACAGGAGAACAAAACCATGAAGAACGCATTTCCGAAAAATTTCCTCTGGGGCGGTGCGACCTCTGCCCATCAGTATGAAGGCGGCATCAGCGACGGCAGCCGCGCACTGTCGGTACCGGACGTGATGAGCGGCGGCAGCCGCACCTCTCCCCGCTATCTGACGGACGGCATCCTGCCCGGCTACCACTACCCTAGCCATGAAGCTGTGGACTTCTACCACCGCTACAAAGAGGATATTGCCCTCTACGGTGAGATGGGTTTCAAGGTGTTCCGCATGAGCATCAACTGGGCGCGGCTGTTCCCCACCGGGGAGGAGACCGAACCGGAGGCAGATGGCATCCGCTTCTATCACGCTGTGTTTGCCGAGTGCAAGAAGTACGGCATCGAGCCGCTGGTCACCCTGAGCCACTACGAAATGCCCTATCTTCTGGCGAAAAAGTATACCGGCTGGACCAGCCGTGCGGTCATCCCGCTGTTCCTGCACTACTGCGAAACGGTGTTCAAGGAGTACAAGGGCGAGGTCAGATACTGGCTTACCTTCAACGAGATCAACCTCCTGCTGATGGGCGCCTACGGCAACATCAACGGCGGCGGCATCCTGCCGGAAGGCAAGGTGGTGGCCGTGGGCACCGCCGTCAAGGTGGACGAAGGCTGGGACATCCCCCAGCGGCGTTACACTGCTCTGCACAACCAGCTGGTGGCCAGCGCCCAGGCTGTGCAGCTGGCCCACCGCATCGACCCGGAAAATCAGGTGGGCTGTATGCTGCTGGGCCGTGTGGCCTACCCTTATACCTGCAAGCCGGAGGATGCCCTCAAAGCCCAGCAGGTGATGCGCAAGGCCAACTACTACTGCGGCGATGTGCAGGTGCGCGGCGCATACCCGGCCTTTGCGAAAAAGCAGTGGGCGGACGAGGGCGTGACCGTGGAGGTCAGCCCGGAGGATGCGGAAACGCTGAAAAACGGCACCGTGGACTTTGTGTCCTTCAGCTACTATTCCAGCACCACCGCCACCAACGACCCCAACGTGCCCATTGCCGCCGGCAACATGATGCGCGGCCCCGGCAACCCCTACCTGAAGACCAGTCAGTGGGGATGGACCATCGACCCGGACGGTCTGCACTGGTATCTGAATGAGCTGTACGACCGCTACCAGAAGCCGCTGTTCATCGTGGAGAACGGCCTGGGCGCGGAAGACAAGCTGGAAGCCGACGGGACCATCCACGACCCCTACCGCATCGACTATATGCGGGCACACATCCAGGCCATGGAGCAGGCCATGGAGGACGGTGTGGAGCTGATGGGCTACACGGTGTGGGGCTGCACCGACCTGGTCAGCGCCTCCACCGGCGAGATGAAAAAGCGGTATGGCCTTATCTATGTGGACAAGAACAACGACGGCACCGGCGACATGAGCCGCCGCCGCAAGGACAGCTTCTATTGGTATAAGAAGGTCATTGAGACCAACGGCGAAGATTTGGCCTGAAGGAGAACCGAAGGAAAATGAAGAAGTTTGCGTATACGATTCAGGAGGCAAACGGTGTCCACGCACGCCCGGCTGGTCTGCTGGTAAAAGCGGCCAAGGCGCTGGACAGCACCATCACGCTGGAAACCGCAGCAGGCTGATGGCGGTCATGGGACTGGGCATCAAGCAGGGAGATACCGTTACCGTGACGGTCGAGGGCGGCGATGAAGAAGCAAGCACCGCCGCCATGGAGAAGTTCTTCAGCGAGAATCTGTAAATGAAAAACGGCCGCCGATTGCACCGAGTGATGCAGTGGGCGGCCGTTTTCTATAGCTATATGTTACTCTTCCAGTCTGCCGTGGTCGCATCCTAACGACAGGTAGTGTTCTATCTCTCCACCCAGCACAAGTTGGGCGTATTCCAAGGGCTTGTTGTAGAGCAGCCAGTCCAGGTTCTGCCCGCTGTGCCGGGGTGTTGCCGTACTCGTCCTCGATAACGGTGCAGTCGATGGCAAGGGTGGTGCTATCCGCGAACTGGGCTTCCACCCGGTTGGTGTCCATATTGAAGCGGCAGGAAAGCAGTTTGTTCATAAGGAAACCTCCATGTTCTTCACATTTGCTTCTTTTACGGTGGAAAATTCCGTCTGTCCGTTCCAGTGCCTTTTCCTGCTGGGGTGCCACCTCACCGTACCTGTTCTCGCAGTCGAACACATGACGCTCATGGATATGCGGTGTGCTTTCATCCAGATGCAGCGCCCAGTCCAGAACGTGAACATGGTCGCCATACTTGGTTTTGAACTCCTCAATGAACTCGGTGACAATATTCAGCAAGTCCTCTGCGGAAGCGTGTTCATCCAGCGTTCCCAGCTGGTAGATGGTCTCTTCCGGGCAGGTCTTGCGACTGGACAGCAGGTCGGGAATGGAGCGGTTACGCTCTGTGTGCCGGATCTTTGCGTTGCGTCCATTCTGACCCTCAACAAAGGCCGTGTAGTGGCTCTCGTAGAATTGCCGTTCTACATCCGAAAAGGTCGCTGCCAGATCATCCGGGTCGGGTGGCGCAAGAGCCGAACGGAAACCGTGGAAGCAGTCCCAGTAGATGTTGCCCTTGGCTCGTTCTGGGTCGATGTGCTCACTGTTGGCAAGGTTGAAACTGCGGTCATTGTGCTTGGGGTTATAGGTGCCGTGGGTTCCGGCTCGTCCGTTGTGTCGTGTTAATTTCAGATAGCATCCCTCCGTTTCAATAGCTTGGTGGGGAGAACGCAGCAGCGGAGCTGCTGGATCTGCCGCCGTTTTGCGCCAGATAATACCCAGTAGGATATGACGCACAGCATCATATCACTGGGGCAAAGGACTGCGTCCGCTGCACTCCTGCACTGGGCAAGCTGACAGGCAAAGATTTGCGAATCCCTGTCCACCAACTTGTCCGGCTTTTTCAGTTGGCCAAAATGACCAACTGATTTTGCCTGTTCCCAAAATGGTAACAGGCAGATAAACGGGCTAATAACGGCCATCCTGCCCAGATTCCCATTTTAGGGATTTGGGTGGAAGCTGGTAAGTGCCGCTTTCCGGCATTTACCACTACGGGTTGGTTGGTGGTCGTTTTGACCACCAACCAAAGCCCCCTATATGGCGAGTTTTCGGTCGATCGCTGCGTACGTGCGTACAGAGAAAGCCGACTGCCGCGTACGCACGTACGCAGCAAAACGCCCAAATTCTCCTTTATAGGGGGGTCATGCCCGCCAGCCATTGGGGGTGAGGTCGGGCTGCACAAGGGCTTCGATGCCCATGAAGCCCCGGACACGCCGCCCGGATGAATTGACGATGTTGTTGGTGGATTCCAGATTATACCTGCGCTGGTTGGAGATCAGCGCATCGCTGAACCCTCTGGCCTTGATCGCATTCAGGCTGTTCTCCTCGCACCACATCCTGTAGACCTCATACAGCTCTTTCGAGCTGGTGCAGGCATCCGCCTTCAGGCGGATGTAGCCCTCGGATTCGAGGAAATCGAACACATTGTTGTTATCCCGCTTCACCAGTTCCCGGTTCCGCTTGGCACGAGTGCTCTCGGTGAACTGAAAGCCGTTTTTCACCAGCCGCTGCAAACCCTCAAACGCCCACAGCAGGATGCCCTCGACCTCTGCCGCCATCTTCTCGGCAATATCCGGGTCATCCACACGGGACAGGGGCTTGTCCTTGGTGGTCAGGATGAGCTGGTGGCGGTAGAAACCGTCCGAGCGGTCATACAGAGCCTGCAAATCGCCATTGCTGAACGCCAGCAGGCGGGCGTACATCCAGCCCTGATAACTCTGCTTGCCCTTGCGCTCCAAGTCCATCTGCCCCTGTGCGGTCACGATGGATTTGACATAGTTGGTCTGACGCAGGGCTTCCATCCGCATATCATCGTCCACGCAGAGCAGAGTGTGTTCGAGGTCGGCACGGGCGAAGCGGTTCTCCGAGATCTTGCCGATGCTGCCATCCTTCATGTTGCAGCCGAACAGTCGGGACAGCACCACGCCGATCTGTGACTTGCCCTCGCCGCCGCTGCCTTTGATGACCATCATGCGCTGGCCCTTGTTGCTGGGGATCAGGCAGTAGCCGATGAACTCCTGCACCGTGGGAATGTCCTCCGGGTAAAGCAGGTCGGACAGGAACCGCAGCCAATGGGTGGGCTGTGGAGCTTTCGGGTCATATCTGACCGGGAGCCGGTTGCGGACGATCTCCTGCTTGCCCTCCTGAAAGGTGCCGTCCAGATACAGGGTGCCGTTTGCCAGCGCAATGCGGTCGGTGACAGGCGGGAAG
>CAKSZS010000004.1 GCA_934525845.1 uncultured Faecalibacterium sp.
ATTAGCCCGCGGGTGCCAACCGGTAGGAATGTCAAAAGCGGCAGAAGTGACTTGCGTCGGTGTCTTTTTGTTTGGCGAGAGATGGTGGGATTTGAACAGGGCGGCTCTACCGCGCAGCGGCAGAGCAATGAAAGCCCCAGTGGGGCTTTCATTAGCCCGCGGGTGCCAACCGGTAGGAATGTCAAAAGCGGCAGAAGTGACTTGCGTCGGTGTCTTTTTGTTTGGCGGGAGATGGTGGGATTCGAACAGGGTGCAACGACCGGCACAAGGCGCGGAGGTGTCTGGGTCCCTCCCGGGAGAGCAGAATGCCGTCCGGAATGCGGAAAGAAAACTTTTTTCATTAAAAATAAGGCACGAAGATGCTTTTTGTGCGATAAAAACAAAAAAAATATGCCATACAGCCTTGGATATATGGACTTTTCAAGGAATAATATGAAAAAAAGTTCAAAAACTATGGCTTTTTTGTTTTGGATATGTTAATATACCGTTAAGGAAGAGCGGCGGTGTGCAACCGGCACTGCCGTCCAAACAAACATTCTTTAAGGAGGAATGTGCTTTATGATGAAGTATCTCCAGAAACTGGGCAAAGCACTGATGCTTCCCGTCGCTGTGCTGCCGATCTGCGGCATCCTGATGGGTCTTGGTTATGCCCTCGCTCCGGGCGTTATGGGTGTTCCCGGTGCAGCAACTTCCGGTGCAGCATACACCGTTGGCTTCCTGCTGGTCAAGGCAGGCGGCGCTCTGATCGATAACATGGCATGGCTGTTTGCCATTGGTGCCGCTGTGGGCCTGGCTGACAACGATGGCACCGCAGGTCTGGCCGGTCTGGTCAGCTTCCTGATGATGCAGCAGCTGCTGAACCCCGGCGTGGTGGGCATGGTCCGTCACCTGGAAGAAGGCACTGCTACCTACATCGCTTTCCAGAAGGTTGCCGGCAACTCCTTCATCGGCATTCTGGCCGCTATTGTGGGTGCTGCCTGCTACAACAAGTTCAAGAATATCCAGCTGCCTGACTGGCTGGCATTCTTCTCCGGCAAGCGCTTCGTTGCAATCGCTACCGGCGTGATCTCCATTCTGGTGTCCGTTGTTCTGCTGTTCGTCTGGCCCGTCATCTTCGGCGCGCTGGTCGCGATCGGCAACGGCATCGCTGGCATGGGCGGCATCGGCGCTGGCATCTACGCCTTCCTGAACCGTCTGCTCATCCCCACCGGCCTGCACCACGCTCTGAACAACGTGTTCTGGTTCGATACCATCGGTCTGGGCGACCTGAGCCACTTCTGGGCTGGCGAGACTTCCGCTGATGTGGGCTGGAGCCTTGGTATGTACATGTCCGGCTTCTTCCCCTGCATGATGTTCGGTATCATGGGCGCTGCTCTGGCTATGGTCAAGACCGCTAAGAACAAGAAGGCCGCCATCGGTCTGGTTCTGTCCGCTGCAATCTGCGCATTCGTCTGCGGCGTTACCGAGCCCTTCGAGTTCGGCTTCATGTTCCTGTGCTTCCCGCTGTACGTTGTGTACTCCGCTCTGTACGGCATCTTCACCGTCATCACCTACTACTCCGGTTTCCGTGCTGGCTTCTGCTTCTCCGCAGGCGCTACCGACCTGGTGTTCTCCGCTTCTCTGCCCGCAGCTGCTAAGACTTGGATGATCATTCCTCTGGGCATCGCAGCATTCCTGGTGTTCTACTTCGTGTTCTACTTCGCTATCACCAAGTACGACCTGAAGACCCCCGGCCGTGAGGATGACGACGAGGAAGCTGAGAAGAAGGTCGTTCTGGCTAACAACAACTACACCGAAGTCGCTTCTGCTGTTCTGGCTGCTGTCGGCGGCAAGGAGAACGTGAAGGACGTTGGTTACTGCGCAACCCGTCTGCGTTTTGAGGTGAAGGATAACGCCAAGGTCGATGAGAAGGCTGTCAAGGCTGCCGGTGCTGCCGGTGTCATCCGTCCCAGCAAGAACGCTTGCCAGGTCATCATCGGCACCAAGGTGCAGTTCGTGTACGACGAGCTGAAGAAGATGCTCTGATCGCTTCTGTAAAAAAATCTGTGCGGAAGACAGGTTGATTCCGCATCCGTTCAAAAGGCCGCCGAGGGCGGGCGTTTACGCCCAATCCCGGCGGCCTTTTTTGTTCACACAAAAGCGTATTCTGTTCCGCAAAAACGTGCTATACTAACCATACAACAAACAATCAGGAGGTCTATCGTATGAAGATTATCTGTGCAAAGGACTACAAGGATATGTCCCGCAAGGCGGCCAACATCATCTCCGCCCAGGTCATCATGAAGCCCAACTGCGTGCTGGGTCTGGCCACCGGCGGTACGCCTGTGGGCACCTACGCCCAGCTGGTGGAGTGGTACAACAAGGGAGACCTGGACTTCGCGGAAGTGACCACCGTCAACCTGGACGAGTACCGCGGCCTGCCCAAAGAGCACCCGGAGAGCTACTGGAGCTTCATGCACAAGAACCTGTTCGACAAGGTGAACATTGACCCCGCCCGCATCCACCTGCCGGACGGCACCAACCCGGATGCAGCGGATGCCTGCGCCAAGTACAACGAGATCATCCACAGCGTGGGCGGCATCGACCTGCAGCTGCTGGGCCTTGGCCCCAACGGCCACATCGGCTTCAACGAGCCGGGCGAAGCCTTTGAGCTGGAGACCCACTGCGTGGATCTGACCCCTGCCACCATCGAGGCCAACAAGCGCTTCTTTGACGGCAACGAGGACCTGGTGCCCAAGCAGGCCTACACCATGGGCATCAAGACCATCATGCAGGCCCGCAAGGTTCTGGTGGTGGCCAACGGCCTGGCCAAAGCCAAGGCGGTCAAGGCCGTCGTGAGCGGCCCTGTGACCCCCGAGTGCCCGGGTTCCATCCTGCAGATGCATCCGGACTGCACCCTGGTGGCAGATGAGGAGGCACTGAGCCTGTTATGATCATCCGCAATGCGAACGTTTACACCCCGGGCCATGTCTTTGAAACCGGCAGCATCATCATCCGGGATGGCCGCATCGTGCCTTTTGCCGAGCCGGAAGAAGGCGAAGAGATCGTAGATGCCAAGGGTGCCTATGCCCTGCCGGGTCTGGTGGATATCCACTTCCACGGGGCCATGGGCAAGGACTTCTGCGACGGCACCGAGGAAGCGATCCAGACGCTGGCGGATTTTGAAGCCAGCAAGGGCGTGCTGGCCATCTGCCCTGCGACCATGACCTACCCCGAAGAGTTCCTGAACCACGTCATGGATGCCGCTGCCGCCCACAAGAACGGCAAAGGCGCGGATCTGGTGGGCATCAACATGGAAGGCCCTTATATCAGCCCCAAAAAGGTGGGCGCCCAGAATCCCGAATATGTGCAGGGCGCAGACGCGGCCATGTTCCGCCGCCTGCAGAAGCGCTCCGGCGGTCTCATCAAGCTGGTGGACGTGGCTCCGGAGGAGCCGGGCAATCTGGATTTCATCCGGGAGTGCCACGAGGAAGTGCGCATCTCCATCGCCCACACCTGCACCGATTACGATACCGCCGTCAAGGCGTTTGAGGCCGGTGCCACCCATATGACCCACCTGTACAATGCCATGCCCGGCATCACCCACCGCGCCCCCGGCCCTATCATCGCGGCGCTGGAACACGGTGCCGAGGTGGAGCTGATCTCGGACAACGTGCACATCCACCCCGCCATGGTGCGGTTCACCTTCAACACCTTCGGGGATGACAAGGTATGCCTGATCGCCGACAGCGCCATGTCCTGCGGCCTGCCGGACGGGCAGTACAGCCTGGGCGGGCAGGCCATCACGGTGCGCGGCCCGCTGGCAACGCTGACCGAGCATCCGGACACCATTGCCGGCAGCAACACCTGCCTGTACGACTGCATGAAGCGTGCTGTGCTGGAGATGAACGTACCGCTGGAAAGCGCTGTGCGCGCTGCCAGCGAGAACCCGGCCAGGAGCATCGGCGTGGACGCCGATTACGGCTCGCTGGCCGCAGGCCGCTACGGCAATGTGATCCTGGCAGACAAGGATCTGAACATTCAGGCCGTCTATCAGAAGGGCGTCCGGATCGTCTGATCCCTCCCCCGCCCCCAAAAAACGGAGCCGCTGCACCCAAAATCGTGCGGCGGCTCCGGTCGATCGGTTCATCTGACCCATGCGGAAGCCCCGCCTGTACCGGAACGGACCGGTGCAGGCGGGGCTTTTTCGGGCTTATCCGGAGCGGATGAGGAAGGCACTGCGCGGGAGAAGCTTGAACAGCTTCCGGAGCGGAGCAGCCTTGGAACGATTGCAGTTCAGATGCATCTTGTCCTCCAAGATCGGTTCAGGGCGGAGTTTTCCGGCCGCAGAGGCTGGAAAACGGTTCGGTATGCGGGCGGCTATTGCATCGTGCTTCCCTCCTTTTCTGCAGGCGGCGCTCTTTGGAGAAGTCCGCTGCCCGGAAAGATTTTTTCCGAAGAAAGAACCCAGAACGTCAGAAGACACGGTGTTCCTCCGGCATTCTGATTGAATCACAGAAAGATCCGGAAATGAAAAGGGGGAAACCCGAAAAAGACCCGCATTCGGAACAGGATGCGGGTCGGATGGAGGCGGGAGCCGGAAAAGATCAGCGGACGCTCTGCCGCTGCTTCATTTCGTTGGCGAGGACCTGCCCGATGTTTTCCAGGTCACTCCGGCGGGTGATGGTGAGGATGCCCATCTGGCTGCCGCGGTCCTTCTGCAGGGCATTGGCGGCTTTCCGGTCCGGATGGTTCTCATAGTAGGTGTTGCTCAGCATGACCAGGGTCGTGCCGACGCCGAACTGCTGCCCCAGACTGTCCAGCTTGAAGTAGAAGTCCGCTTTCAGCTGTTCAACGGCCTTGCATTCCACGATCATGCTCTGGAAGCCCTTGGTCAGCACAAGATCCAGTTCATTCTGCACCGCGCCCTTTGCCCAGCTGAAGGTATAGCCGGTGACAACGTCGTCGAAGTAGCCGGTCTTCAGAATGTCATAGTAAGCGTACAGCTCCAGAATCTCACCGGCATGGGTCAGCAGGTGCTTGATGCGCGGCGAGGAATAGGCGAAGCTGGCACGGTTTTCGGCAAGCTGCATCTGCAGATCCTGAATGTAGCCGTTTTCCTGCAGGGCATTCAGGATGGATTGGGCGTTGTCGGAGAGGTACTCGATCGCGGCATTGTCCACCTGCAGGCTGCAGCAGCGGAAGGAATAGGTCCGCTGATCGGCTTCCAGCTCGATGTGCGGATCGTAGTAGGAGAGCAGGATGTGCGGATCATGGAAGATCTTCTGCAGGTTCGGGAGATAATTCTCCGGCGCGGTCAGCGTGAGCCGGCAGGTATCGCTGGTGCAGCGGACGATGGTCGAATCCGCGCTTGCCAGACCCAGATCGGCCATCTCCTGCAGAAGCTTCTTTACAGCCGGGAAGGTGTATTCCGGCAAGAACTGCTGGAACGACCGGAAGACGGCGTTGGGCTGGTACAGCTTGGTGATCGAGACCAGAGCCGGCTGCTTTTTGTCGTAGTCGGCCAGGTTGAGGCACAGCCGGTTCCAGTTTTTGATGCTGTAGTCGAAGCGGTTCTGACTGCTGCTGCAGATCTTCCAGAGCGTTTCATAGTCATCGGCAAACTCCGGCAGATTGAAGCGGCGGTCAGAAGCGCTCATCAGGGCAAACATATCGTTTACCCGCAGGAAGGAATCGTTCTGGACGTAATGCAGGGTAGTGCAGTCTTTGATGCTGATGAACTTTTTGTGCGGCCAGTCGAACTGGAAGCGGGGCTGACGCAGCTCCTTCAGCACCTGGAAGAAATCAAAGTTGTCCTCGAGAACCGAAAAGAGCTGGTTCCCGCAGTCGAAAAGATCCACAGGGGTTTCTTCCAGCACACGCCGGAAGATCTGGAGGGCGCCTGTGTGGTCGGCTGCTGTTTCCAGCCGGATCTCGCCCAGCTGTGCCGCACCGGCGGAATGGAATGCTTCGTTCCCCCGCAGGCCGTTCAGCGCATTTTCCAGCGCGGCGGCTTCGGTGTCCCGGACCTCGTTCAGGCAGCAGACCAGCAGATGGATGGTGCAGTGGGTCTTGCGGGTGTTGAAGTAGTTCAGCGTATTGCACAGCCGGGTGTGCAGCAGATCCGCGCGGGAATCCGCATCGAAGCAGTAGAAATAAAGGATCTGATCCGGACTCAACATGGTGGCGGCAGCTGCGTTGGAAAACGCGGCTTCGCTGGGCTTCCGGCCGTCTGTGCGGCGGCCGTCCTCAAAGACAGCGGCCAGGGTGCGCGGATGCCGGTAGGTCAGGATATACGGGATGCGCTCCACCAGAAGATCGTCGTTGGCCTTGTAGTCCCGGTACAGGTTGCTCTCGATCACCGGGAAGAACAGCTTTTTCAGGGTGTTCAGCCGATCGAGGAACCGGCGGCTGCTCTCGCCGGGCAGCTGCCCGGCGGCTTCTTCCAGCTGTTCGTGATAGTGGCCGTACTGGCGGGTGTAGCTTTCGCTGCCGTGGAGGATGTTTTTCAGGGCAAATTCGTACTGTCCCAGCTTCTGCAGGGCATCCTTGTTGTCCGGGGAGAGCTGTTCCCGCAGGAACTCCAGATCATCCTGATAGGAGGTGCTGCGGCGGAAGGCCTCGGCGCTCCGGTGGAAGCAGCGGTGCAGCTGGATGGACATCTGGTCCAGCTCGTCCAGAGACGGGTCGAGGAGGCCGTCATCCCACTTGGCGTGGTGGTTGGCTTTGTAATCCTCGCCGCGCAGAGGGGCGGCTTCCCCGCTGCGCACCAGGCAGGGGTGGGTGCGGCGTTCCTTGTCCCGCACGGCACCGTGATCTACACAGCTCTGCAGATCCAGCGCACCGTCCGGGGTGCGCGGTGCTCTCCAGCCGGCGGTGACCCGGTCCAGGACCCAGCGGCGGTGTTCCAGGGCAACCAACTGGTCGAACTGCTTCTGTGCAGCCGGGTCGGATGCGCGGCGGTCCAGGACCTGCTCCTGGAAGAGCTGTGCGGCCTCCGGCAGATCGCGGCAGGCCAGGCCAAGGCTGTGCAGCTTGTACTGGATGGACAGCACAAAGGAGACGGAAGAGGCAAAGTTGTACCGGTCATCCGCGGTTTTTCCGGCAAAAAGTCTTTCCCGCTCGGCAGGGATGTCGGAGTTCATGGCGCTCATCCAGGACATATGGGTATTGAACGCCATCTCCGCCAGATCCTTGTCGATGGAATCGATCGCCAGCGGCCGGCCGGTCCACACGGGATGCAGCAGGCTGTCGGCGGCGGTTTCGGCAGTTTCTTCTCCGGACTGGGTGTAAGCCACGGGATACCGGGTGTTCCAGGCGCTGCAGAGGGCGTCCGACATTGCCTGCGCAAGGTTCCGGCTCAGGGCGCTGTTTTCCAGCGTGACAAAGACATAATGGTACTCCTGCTGCGTGCGCAGGGAGGCGTCGGCGATCTCTTCCGCTGCCCGCTGGTTGAGGGAACACAGGCGGAAGGAGGGATCGTCCTCCGGCAGCAGCTGGGAGGGGTAGAGAAAGTTCAGGGTGGCGTAGGCGGTGTCCTCGGGCAGAGAACCGTCCACGCTGACAAACTCCGGCAGGGCCGGACGGAAATCCAGATACGCCTTTTTGTCCGCGGCCGGATCGTCCGAGACGGCAAGGATGTGCAGGCGGGTGCCGATCATCTGGCCGACCTGCAGGCAGGAATCGAGGAAGGCCTGCCCGTAGGAACCTACGCCCAGCAGCAGGACGTTCAGATCTTGCGCGGTCGTTCCGCACTCATAGAGCGGGTGCTCGTACAGGAGCTTCTGGACCAGCAGCCGGGGATCGGCCAGGCTGGCCTGCCGGTACTCCTGCTGCTGGCTGCACAGACGATCCAGATGCTGGATCGCCTTCAGCAGATCCTGCTTCAGGAGGGAGCAGCTCTCATAGCGGTGGGACGCACGATAGGCCAGGCAGTCCCGCAGGATCTGGGTGACGTGCTCCAGCAGGATGGGATCCGAATTGATCACGGAGTCCTTGAACACCTTGGAATTCTGGACGATCTGGGCAAGGTTGGGGTAATAGGTGTCCTGGTACAGGCCGTCCGGGATGGTGTCGGACACGATAACGGCGTGGAACAGGGTCGCACCCAGCGAGTAGATGTCCGAACGATCGTTTTTGCAGGTCTCCGGGGCATGGTAGCCGGGGGTGCCGAGAATGGAAAGCTCTGCATCGCTGGCGCTGTAGTGGCGCAGGGTGTTGATGTCGTAAAGGGAGATCGTGGAATCGGCGCGGCGGTCGCTGTTGTACGGCAGCATGAAGTTGGAGGGTTTGATGTCCAGATGCAGCAGGCCGGCTTCGTGCAGAGCCTTGATGCAGTCGGTCAGGTCGACCAGGACGGACAGAATGGTGCGGAGCTTCTCCTCCGGGCGCTGCTTCGGATCCTGCCGCAGTTCACGCAGGTAGTCCTCGAAGGTCTCGCCGGAGAAGCCGGAAGACCAGATGTAGACGGTGGGCTGCACCAGAGTTTCTTTGGCGGTCTCGGCGGAGAGACCGAAGAACTGAGCCAGCCGGTCGGTGCGCGTCGGCTGGGCCGAGGGGCGGGGGGTCGGACAGCCGTAAAGCACTTCGCCTTCCTGAATGTAGCGCTTCAGGACTTCATTCTCGGGGTCTTCCTCTGCCTGCCACAGCAGCCGGTAGGCGTTGAGGTAGCTTTCGCACATGGAACCGAATTTGCGCACCGTGCCGCAGCCGGGGATCAGCTGGCCGTTGGGCAGCCGTTCCAGGGTGTAGTAGCCGTTTTCGTCTGCGGAGTCGCAGGGGTAAAACTCTTTGAGCTTGCCGGTCTTGACCGTGCCGTCCGGCAGAGTGCGGCGGGCATCGTAGCAGACGGTAGAGCCGCCCGCACCGATGCATTTGAGGATGGTGTACTGTTCCGGCGCACTGCCGTCCCGCTTCCGGGAGAGCAGAAGGGTGGAGCCGTCTGCCAGGTACTGGCGTTTGTTCTCGGCCATAAAAATCGTTCCTTTCTGTTGCTGCCGGCATTACCATCGGCTCCGCACCAGGGCGATGTAGCTGCAGTCGTCTGCGATCCGGGCGTTCTGCAGGGCACCGTCCAGCTGCTTCCAGTTCATGGCCTGCAGCGGCTCACGCACGGCGCGCCCGTGTAGGGCGCGCAGGCAGCCGTCGGAGCACAGCAGGACGCCTTCGCCGAGGGGCAGCACCTGCTCCCGGACGGCGACCGCCAGGCTGGCATCTTTGGTCGTGGTCAGGCAGGGCTGGCCGCCGTAGGTCTTCGGCTGCAGCAGGAGCTGCGGGGTGTCGGAGCCAAGCCCGAAGATGCCGCCGTCGCCCAGATTGATGAGGGTCGTCCGTCCGGTCGCCTTTTCCAGAAATGCCATCAGGAAGGTGCTGCCGTAATCGCTCAGCGGTTCCTCCGGCTGCTTGAACTGCTCGATCCGGTACAGGATCTGTTCCGTGAGCAGATAGGCCAGCTTTTTCGGTGGGTAGCGGAAAAAGGCGGCGCCTTCCCAGTCCATGATCTCGCCGGCGGCTTCACAGGCCAGCCGGGCACCTTCTGCGGCCTTCCGGCAGGCGGACGCACCGTCCGCCAGCACAATGGCGGCGGCAGCGGCATTCTCCCGCCGGTAGACGAAGTCCTGGTTGTTTTGGTGGTGGGATAGATGGTATTCGCCGATCTTACTGAATTGATGGATCTGCATCGTGGGGTGAATCTCCTCTCATGTCATTTGCTGATGGGAGTATACCGCGCTGCAGACCGGAAATGAAACGGGGGAATCAATCGGAGGCCGACAGCGCATCACAGCCGTTGTTTTCCAACAGGTAGAGGTACAGCTCGCACACCAGATACATATCAAAGATGTTCTTGGTGTTCAGCGGCTGGAACCGTGCAGCGGCAAGCAGCTCCCGGGTCGCTTCGGAATAGTTTTTGTATACGCTCGGGAAGGATCTCTGCGTCTCCGGATCCAGGAGGAAAACATAAGAGTTGAAATGCAGCGCCAGCAGCTCACTGCGGGTGATGCGGGTGAGCAGCCGGCGGGCAAGGATGCCGGAAATGTCGGCAGACAGTGCCGGCATCTGGACGATGTAGCGGGTGTCGACCTTCTGCAGGAACGAATTCAGATCCGCGGCCCGGTACTCCCGCTGCCCCAGGAAGAAGCGGTCGGAGACCGATACATTGTAGCCGTATGCCCGGATCGCTGCAGCCTCTTTTTCCCGCTGCTTCTGGGAGACGTTCTTCTGGGCTGGGCGCAGCCCCCAGAACTCGTGGCCGTTGTCCAGCTGAACGCGCTGAAACCGGTAGCCGGATCGTTCCAGAAGCTGCTGCAGCGCCGCGGTCTGGGCGGCCTGCAGATCCTGCTGCTGCCGTTTTTTCCGGGCGGCTTCCCAGCGGCGCTCCTCCTGGGGAGAAAGAACGGAAAGGGGGGCACCGCTCAGACCTTCGGCAAAAGCAGCGCTTGCCCGCTCTTCCAGGCAGGCGGGGACGGCGGGAAACGCTGTTTCCGGATCTTCGGCCTGCTTGGCGGCCGCGTCCTTTCCGGCCGCATAAGCGCTTTCGATGACCTGTTTCGGGAAAGAGGGCGCCGGAAGCGGCAGGGCGGTCAGCTCCGGCTTCGGCAGGGTGCACTTCAGCGCATCCTGCCGCTGGATGTCATAGCCGATGGCCTGAAGGAGCTTGAGGGCGTTGTTCACCGTGACGCGCATTGCGGAAGCGTTCGCATCCTCGGCAGCGTCTGCGGCGGTGCCCTTTTTGCGTTCCAGCTCCAGGAAATCGGCGGTGTCGGGGTCCAGACGGGCCTCGATGTCATCCGGACGCAGCGGAGTGGTGGCGTTGCTGTTCCGCACCAGCACATGAAGGACGGCCACCATGAGCTGGCGCATGGCGGTGCTGTAACGGCCGGCCTGGGAATGGACACGGGCGTCCAGGGCATCGACCACCCGGCGGAAGCCGGCGTCCTCTTCTCCGGGGAACGCGGCGCACAGCTGATCGTGCAGGTTCCACTGGAAGGAATACTGCAGGCAGTTCAGATCGGACAGACGGGCCGCATAGGCCTCTTTTTCGTCGGGATCGCCGGCGTCCAGAGAATAGCCGGAGGTGGCGTTGTCCAGCTCGGCCAGATAGTCGGCTGCCAGATCGGCGGCCGTGCTCTCGCCGGAAGCGATGCGGATGCGGTTCAGACCGATGGAATCCGGATCCAGCACCAGATAATGTTCCAGAATGAACTTGACCAGGGCGTTGGGCCTGTACGGCAGTTCCAGCAGATCCTGGAAGCGCCAGTCTTTGTAGAACAGGGTGCCTGCCTCGGCCTGCGAGAGGAGCGGCGGGTCCTGCCCGGCGTCGTCGGCCTTCTTTTTGACGGCGGCCGCCTTGCGGGTGCAGGCATCGATCAGCTTTTCGGCGGCATCGATCCGCTCGCCGGGGGTCAGGTGCAGCTCGGTGTGATACAGGAAATACAGGTAGATGCATTCCACAAAGGATTTGTAGTTGATGCCCTCGCCGGTCGGCTCTTTTTCCAGCGCGGTGGAACTGCTGAGCGTCGGGTCCAGTGCCCGCAGGAGGTTGTCGCAGTAATAGTCCTGGAAGAGGTTGATCTCAATGTCGCGGTCGTGGTCGGGATGATCGTCCAGTGTAAAGTTCATCCCGAACATGAAGGCGAAATAGTACAGTGCGACCTTGGTCTTGCCGTTGGAGCGGAAAGAGCCGCTGGCCAGATCGCTGCAGAGTTCCAGCAGGGCAAACTGGGCGGATTCCTTCCGGGCAAGATCCTGTGCATCTTTTTTGTCCTGCTTGTAAACTGCGGCCATCTCGCCGATCTCCTGGGTGCGGGTCACACGGGGGATGGTTTTCAGCTGGGCACGCAGATCTTTTTCCAGGCCGTTCAGCAGCTGCGCCAGCGCTTCGGGCGATGCGGCGCCGCGGCCTGCGGCATCCGCACACTGCTGTACCAGCACAAGGTCGGAGGATGCGGCGGGCACGTTCTGCTCTGCGAGAAGCGCGTGCATCTGCTGCCGGGTCGCCGGGGAAAGATCCAGCTTGTCCAGAGAAGGGCACGGCAGAGCATGAGCGTGCAGGTGCTGCAGCAGCAGGACCTGCGCGAGCAGGGCGCCGCTGCTCAGCGCTGCCAGGGCATCGACGGCGCCGGCCCTGGGGCAGCTGCCGATCTTTTTCTGCAGCAGCTCCGCGCCCGCTTCCGGGGTCATGGCATCAAAGGCGGCGCGGTCTTCGCCTAACAGGGCATCGGCCTGCGCGGTCGGCTGAAAGCGGCTCTGATAATTCGCAAGGCGGCCTGCGATCCACTGGAGCAGGGCGGGATCGCTCATCTGGCCGGTGGTGCTGTCCGGCAGCTTCTGCACGAAAAGATCATCGGTGATCCGGGAGACCAGCCGGGTGCGCTGCTCCCCGGCGGGCAGGCGGGCCAGAGCGGCCTTTTCTGCCGCAGAGAGACCCTCGGCGGCCCAGTTCAGGATGGCGGTGATGTCGTACCGCCGGAAGGTCTCCCCTGCCCCGATCAGGAACTTTTTCAGGATGGCGACGCGCACCGGATCTTCCGCATATTCCGGTGCCAGACGCCGGACCAGACGCTCCATGTAGTCCGTGGTCCTGGGAAATTCGGCGTACATCGTATGGAATGTTTTCAGCAGCCGCTGCCGGACCTCATTCTGTGTGGGGATCGTATCCAGCAGGCTGTGGTTTGCCAGCAGATCCCGGGCCAGCTTTTTGCCGGCTTCTTCGCCGGCCTGTTTGCTGGCTTCATCGCTCTCATCGGGGCAGCAGTACGCCTTGCACAGGTTCTCCAGGTCGCGAAGACGGAAATAGCGGGTCTCCCGGGATGCACGCTCCACGCCGGCAAGTGCATCCGCAAATGCTTCCCGGCAGTAGTAGCTTGCCAGATTTTCCTGCGTCCGTTGGAACAGGTACATCGTATTTTTGGTAAATTCATAGGACTGCGGCATCAGATTCCCTCCTCGTCCCTGCGGTCTTACGCAGGCTCTTTCCCACAAAGTGAAAATTGGAATGTAATCATTATACCATTTCTGGATGAATGTGCCAGTGACAGGATGTCCAAACTTTCGACGGGGATTTTGGAAGGACGTGTTCCCCCTTTCAAAACGGCCCAAAAGTGCCTGCATACTTTCAGATGTCAGAACAAACCGCAGAAACAGAGAGGAAGGATCACACATGGCGGTAAAAAAAGATTACAGCGGCATGACCCTGCGCGGCAGAACGCGGGATTACCGTCTGGAGAAGGCGGGCGGCTCCGGCGGAGAAGGCTGCATCTATACCCTGCAGGGAGAACCTGCACTGGTGGCAAAGATCTACCATGAGGACCGGTACACCACCGCCCCCAAAGACCGCGCCTATCAGCAGCGCAAGCTGGAGGCCATGCTGAAGCTCAAATTCGATCCCCGCTACAGGGGACACTGGTGCTTTGCCTGGCCGCAGGACATCCTGTTCTGCAATGGCCGGATGGTGGGCTACATCATGCCCCGGATCGACACCCAGTATATGCTGAGCAGCGTTTACGGCGATACCTGCGCCCAGGTGTTCCCGGGCTGGACCTGGCAGACCATGACGCTGGTGGCCTACAACCTGGCCGTCAACGTTGCGGCACTGCACCGCAGCGGCATCGTGGCGGGCGATCTGAACCCGGCCAACATGATGGTCGACCCCACCAACCATCTGGTCTCGATGATCGACTGCGATTCCTACGACATCTGGGATCCGGACACCGGCGAGCACTTCCCCTGTATGGTCGGCAGTGCCGAGGTGCTGGCACCGGAACTCCAGATGGTGGGCAATCTGAGCAGCCCGAAGGCGAAGTTCACGAAGGAATCCGACAACTTCTCCCTGGCGATTCTGATCTTCAAGCTGCTGATGAACGGATACGATCCCTTTGCCAAGCGCAGCCTGAACCCCGGCGGCTCCACGCCGGCGGTGACCAATGTCAATATGGATATCCTGACCGGTGCCAGCGTGTATGTGCGCGCCATCCCCGGCAAGGCGCGCCCGCTGGGTGCCCCGGATTTCTCCATCCTGCCGCAGGAGGTGCAGGATCTGTTCCAGAAGGTGTTTACCTATGGGGCCTACCCGGACTTCATGAAGAAGATCCCCCTGCGCCCTACGGCGGAGCAGTGGTGCACGGCGCTGGATAAGATGTACCTGTCCATGAACCAGAAGTCCCAGTGGACGCAGTGTGCGGCCGATCCGCATCATCTGTACCCGGCCGGCCTTTCCAGCTGCCCGTGGTGTCGTGCCCGGAAGGATCTGGAGGACTATCTGAAACAGTCGTTCGGCACGGCTGCAGTGCCGGCTGCTCCGGCAGCGCCGGCAAACCAGACCGGCCCCGCCGCCGCTGCGGCCAGCGCCCAGCGCTCGCCGTGGCTCTTTCTGGCACTGATGACCGCGTTCAGCGTGTTGGGCGGCGTGCTCTTCGGGCCGCAGTTGGCCGCAGTGTCCTCCATGGAACTCAGCGCATCAGATCTGCAGATCATCACGAGCCTGGTGGGCGCAGGCATCAGCATTGCCATCGCGGTGCACTTCTGGAAGCGCTACCCCGCCGCCGCTTCGCCCTGGCCCTACTGGCTGTTCAGCGCATCCATGTGCCTGCTGACGCCGCTGGCCACGGTCGTGCTGGCAGCTGCTGTGGCCATGGTGCTGGAAGTGCTGAAGATGGTCTTTATGTGCCTTTTCGGCGTGGGACTCTTTATGAGCCTGCTGGGCGGCGGCTGAGAAAGGGGGATGCGGACGATGAACATTCCGGAAACTTCTGCAGGAGCGGTCCGCCGCAGACGGCTGTCTCCCCGCCGCCTGGTGCAGTTGGCGCTGCCCCTGCTGGCGGCACTGGGCATTTCGGCGCTGTATCTGGTGTTCCGGCAGCAGGTGCAGGAGCTGGCGCTGCTGGGCTACGGCGGGCTGTTTGCAGCCTGCCTGGCAGCAAATTCGACCGTACTGCTGCCGGCCAGCAGCACCCTGTTTACGGCCAGCGCATCCATGGCGCTGGACCCGGTGCTGTGCTGCCTGATCGGTGCAGCGGGTGCAGCAGCTGGAGAACAGGTCAGCTACTGGTGCGGCCGTACCGGGGCCAAGGCGGCAGCCGGTACAGGCTCCCGGAAAGCGGACCGCTTTGCCGCGCTGGTGGAGCGGTATGGAGCGCTGGCAGTGCTGGCGTTTGCCTTTCTGCCGCTGCCCCTGTTTGATCTGGTGGGGCTGGCCTGCGGTGCGGCAAAGATGCCGCTGCACCGCTATATCCCGGCCTGTTTTGTCGGGAAACTGCTGAAGATGGCCTGCTTTGTGCTGGCTGCACAGGGAATGCTGCCCGTGCTGCAGTCGATGCTGGGGGTCTGACCCGAAAAAAGTGTTCCCCCTCCGGAAAGCCGGAGGGGGAATGCTACAGTAAATACAGCAGGAGGGAACAAACCCTCCGGAGAAGCCCGGATCGAAGATCCTGCACAGGATCCGGGATCCAGGCTTCCCCCCTCCCGGAAAGCAGACGGGCGGTGCTACAGTAATGACAACAGGAGAGAGAAACTCTCCGGGAAGAGCTGGAGCCAAAGCTCCTGCCCTTCCCCCCTTCGGAACATAAAACGGGAGGGTGTACAACAAAGATACCCCAGGGGAACAGATCCCCTGCAAGAAGAAACACACACAACACAAAAAGAAAAGGAGAAATGAACTATGCCCAGTGAACGTTACGCATCCCCCTCCACCTCTCTGCCCCCGGAAGCCATCAATGAGAAGCACGGTCTCGCGGTGCTGGCCTGTGACCGCTCCGGTTCGGTCAGCCCCTACATTAACGAGATCAACCAGGGTCTGCACGACTTCGGCGATGTCATGAAGGCAAAGCACAAGGCCGCCAGCGTCATCGATGTGGAGCTCCTGTCCTTTGGCAGTGAGGTGACTTGCGAGGTCGGCTTCCGTCCCGCAGCAGAATACGTCGCACCGACCCTGTGCGCTTCCGGCTGCACCGCCTTCAACCAGGCCATCATCACGGCCTTGAAGGACCTCCGGAAGCGCAAGGACTACTACCACCAGATCGGTACGCCTTTTTGGAGACCGTTTCTCCTGATTTACTCAGATGGGCTCCCGACGGATAGCGAGTATGAGGCGGAAGCCAAGCAGATGCTCCAGGAAGCCTATGACCACAAGGGCGTGACCCTGTATGTCATGGCAGTGGGCAACGACGCAGACGTCGAGCACCTCCGCTCCTACCTGCCCGGCGGCAAGGGCAAGGTGCTCAAGTGCTCTCCCACGGACATCTCCGAAGCACTGATCTGGTACAGCTCCAGCATGGCCGATCTGGGCGAGAGTGACCCCCACCTGGAGCATATGAAGACCGCTCCCCTGCCCGCCTGCGTCACGACCTGCTGATCCCCGGAACGACGAAGAAAAGGAGAAAAATGACCATGGACGAACTGTTGAATCTGAACGAGACGACCACGCTGGATGAGTCCCCGGAGAGCTTCTTCGAGACCCCGGTGGAGCAGCCGACCGACTACTATGCAGCCTACCTCCCGCCCAGCTGCGCGGAGGGCAAGGCGCCGCTGCTGTTCCTCTACGACACCTCCACTTCCACGGCATTGAATGGTGCCGATGAGGAGGAGCAGCAGAGCCTGCAGGCCATCGAGTCTTCCCTGCGCAGCAACCCCCTGGCCGCCGGCAAGCTGGACATCGAGGTGCTGACCTTCGGCAACGGCGTGCAGATCCTGCAGAGCTGGACCAAAGGCAGCTGCTTCCAGGCACCCCAACTGCCCGAGGCCGATGGTGACACCCCCCTCTACGAGGCGCTGGATCTGACCATCAACCAGCTCAACGAGCGCCGCCAGATGTACAAGCAGCTGGGCACCTCCTCCTACGTCGGCACGATCATTCTCGTTACCGACGGCGCCGCATCGGATCCGGAGAAGAAGGACGCTGTGCTGGCGCGCCTGCACGAGATGATGCGCCGCAAGAAGGTCTGCATCATCCCCATCGGCGTGGGCCGTCAGGCCGATATGGGTGACCTGAAGGAAGTTTCGGACGGCGGCACCGTCCTGAAGGCAGTCGATGCCAACAACTTCAGTGATGCCATTCGCTTCCTGACCGACAGCATGAGCGATCTGGTCTGCCAGACCAACCCCGGCGATGCTGGCAGCATGCTGACCCAGATGCTGCAGGCCCCGGCTCCGATGCCGGATCCGGCCCCCGCTCCGAACGTTTCGGACGACAACTGCCTGGATATGTTCTGATGTCCTGAGCCGGCCGCATCTCCATCCTTCCGCGTACCGCCCGCTGCTCCCCTGTTCCGACAGGAGGGCGGCGGGTATTTTTTATTAGGAGCAGCCCGGAAAATGCTTTCCCCCTGGCAAAAGAGGCCGGAACGTGCTGTTTACTGTACACAACGACAGAAAAACAGCTCCCGCCGGACAGGCGGGGCACAAAAGAGGAGAAAAGCAATGAAAGTGTATACCGAAGAGCGCAAAGCTTATGAGCTTTGCGCAGACACCCTCGGTGAGGGCGGCGAATCCAAAATTTATCATGTGCAGGGAGATCCCTCGGTCTGTGCCAAGATCTACAAGACGGTCAAACCGGAGCAGGAAGCCAAATTGAGAGCGATGGTCAATGAGAGATTCAACGGCGTTGTGGACGGCCACCTGCTGATCGCGTGGCCGCAGCATCTGCTGTATGACGGCAATGGAAACTTCGTCGGTTATCTCATGCCTTTTCAAAAAGGCTCGCCCCTGTTCATGGTGAATCGTCCCGAAGAACGCGACCGCGTGTTCCGCACCCCGTATAATTGGAGCTATGCCGTCGCCGTTGCGTACAACATCGCCTCCATTGTGGCGCATACCCATGAGATGGGTTATGTGGTGGGCGACATGAACAACGCGAATTTCATGGTCGATGACAACGGAACTGTGACTGTAATTGACGTGGATTCGTTTGAATTCACAGACAAGACCGGACATCATTTCCGTTGTGGGGTGGGTTTGCCGGAATTCGTCGCTCCCGAGCTGCAGGGCCGCAATCTCAGCAAGAATAATTTTACCATCGCAACCGATAACTTTGCGCTGGCCGTTCATATCTTCATTCTGCTCACTGGGGCACATCCGTTTGCAGCAGCTTTGCAGACAGAGGGCAAGCCCTCCCTTCCTTTCGGTGACCAGATCTTCAATGTCACATATGGGATATCCCCGTGGTACCGCGATGATGTGGAGGGCATCAGCATCCCGCCTTACGCGCTGGAGCTGGGGGCACTCCCGGCCAAGGTGCGCACGGCTTTCCGCCAGACGTTCAGCTACAATGAGAAGACGATCCAGCAGAACATTTCCCAGCGTGTGGACGCCAGCATCTGGAAGATGCTCCTGTACGACCTGTACCAGCGGAGGAGCACGTTCGAGCACTGCCGTATCAACCCCGCGCACGTCTACCTGCCGCGCCATACGGTCGGCTGTCCTTTCTGTCGCGTGGACCAGCGGATGCAGGATATCATGAACGGCAAAAAGGTCATGGTGCCCGGACCGTCGATGCATTCTGCCCCGAAACCGGCGGTGCACACGGCTCCGAAACCGGCAGCATATACGGTGTCCCAGCCTGCGGCACATACGGTGCTCCAGCCTGCAGCGCCCTATGCGGCATCGGTCCCGATGCCGCACATCACTCCGGCAGCTCCCGTGCAGGCCGCTCCGGCAGGCCCCGCCGCAAAAACCGGCACGCAGAAGAAGAGCCTGAAGGAGAAGCTCCTGGGCATCTTCAAGAAAAGCTGAGGACAAAAGGAGGACGCCATGAAAAAGATCAACTGGCAGCAGGTGGGGCACTGGATCTGGAAGCGTCCGGGCTGGGCCTGCGCACCGCCCGGCGTGCCCATCCGCCGGGACTCGAAGCTGTTCTATGTCACACAGGTCATGGCTGGCGCCGCTTCAGGCTTGGTGCTCGTCAACCCGGCGCTGTGTCTCGTGCCGGATCTGGCCGGCAGCCAGGAAGCCGCCGTTCTAATTGGTGCGATTGGCGTGGGCACAGGATGGCTCACGGCACATTGGATGGAGGAGCGCTATACCGCAGCGTGGAATGGATGGCCATGGCTGTTGGGGCTGGCTGCACTGCAGCTGATCCTTGCCCCCCTGGCCGCGATCGCCCTCACAGCAGTTGTGGGCGGCATCCTGGCCGCAGTTGCGCTGGTGGTAGGGCTTGGCATCCTGATCATCTTTCTGATCGCGCTCTTGTTCGGAGGCCTTTTCGGAGGCTGAGATCGTTTTGATTTTGAAAGGAGATTCCGTGATGGAACCGATGAAAGACAACAAAAGTTCGGTCAATGAGCCGGAAGCCCCGGCAAAGAACAAGCCGGAACTGCAGAAGCCGGAACGGAGCCTGAGCGTAGGCTCGCTGGTGTGTGCGGCGGATACCGAGCAGGGGGCGTACCACATCAAGAACGGCAACAGCCCCTGTCAGGACTTCAGCGGTGTGCTGGCAGTCCCTGAAAAAAATCTGCTCCTGCTGGGAAGCAGCGACGGCGTCGGCCGCTGCGCCCTCAGCCAGTATGGAAGCTGTGAGGCCGTGACGGTGGCCCTGAACTTCCTGAAAGACAAGCTGGAAACGTCTCCCCTGCCGGAAAAGCCGGAGGAGCGCGATCACTGGCTGCTGGAAGAACTGCTGCCCGAAGCCTTCCGCACGGCACAGGATGCAGTCGAGGAACTTGCCGAGAAGATGGACAAACTGGTCTTCGACTTCATGTCGACACTGGATCTGGCCATTTATGACGGCCTGAACCTGTGGTACGGCCACTGCGGCGATGGCGGCATCGTGGTCATTCAGGAAGACGGCACCTGCCGGATGGTGACCCGGCGCCACAAGGGTCCGCACGGCGACAACAGCACCTCGGTCGTCCCTCTGCAGGGAGGAGAAAAAGAGTGGGAATTTGGCAAGGCCGAGAAGACCGCTGCCGTTGGCATCTCGACGGACGGCATCCTCGACATCTATGTCCGGAAGAGCTGCCTGAACAACGAGGTCTTTTCCCCCTTCCTGGAGAGCTTTGCAGAAGCTGCGCCCCAGGGGCACGAAGCGCTCCGGAAGCGTACAAAGGACATCCTCAAGGCACCCGCTACGGCAGAAGCGTCCGGAGACGATCTCACGATGGTGGTGGCCGTCAATCAGGAGACCTGGTCCAAAATGACCCTGCCGCCCTTCGATGTCAAAGCCTGGCAGAAAAAGGAGGAAGAGTACAACGCGCAGGTGCGCAGCGCTGCCCCGCAGTCCACCGCCAGGCCCGCACGGCCTGCGCAGCCTGCACAGCAGCCCGCACAGACTGCATGGACGAAACCGGCTTCCGGGCAGGCAGCACACCGTGCAGTCCCGCCGCAGTCTGTCGCCGAAATGTCTGCCCAGCAGGCGCCGCAGGCTTCCCGCTCTCCGCAGTCCGCACAGGACGCATGGGCGGCACAGCCTGCTCCGCAGCCCCGCAGCGGCGGATGGAAAGTGACACGAGAGAGTGTCTCCTGGAAAGCGGTCCGGACGGCGGCGCGTGAGGCAACGGGTTTTATGGCTGATGCCTTCAAGGATCTGGTAAACAGCGGGGAGCCGAAGTATGAGCCGAAGTATGATTGTCGGTGCTGCCGCTGTGGAAATGAGTTCCGTGTAACCGTCTGGACGGAACAGAAACCGACCTACTGCCCCTTCTGCGGCCAGAAGATCACGGATTGATCAGAATGTAGAAAAGGAGGTGTGTCGGCATGGAAAATCCGTTGCTGCGGTACCCGGCACAGTGGGAATACTTCCGCAAGCTGCTGACCCCCCAGGAGCAGCAGATCTATGACCGGATCTCGACCGCCCTGGCCCGGCTGGAATTCAAGGTCCGGCTCCCGGAGGTCCGCACCGAGACGTTGGGCAGGGTGCTCTCCGCTCTGCGGTATGACCACCCCGAACGGGTCTTCTATGTGGATTTGAATGCCGTCAGGGGGGTGACCGAGCGCACGAGGCTTGGTTTGCTCACCACATCGGCTTCGACCACGCTGGAACTGCCGTCCCGCTATCCCGGAGTGGATTTTTTTCAGAAACTGGCGGAGACGACCGCATACACCGATTACATCCTCCGGCGGCAGCAGGAGACGGGTGCTTACACCGACTATGAGATCGCAAAATTGATTCACGATGAGCTGGCCCGCAGCATCCGCTATCGCGACCATGGCCCGGAAAGCCACACGATGCTGGGTGCCATCGAGGGACAGGCTGTCTGCGAAGGCATCGCCTGTCTGTATAAATATCTAACGAGTATCCTCGGAGTACACAGCTTTGTGGTGGTCGGCGAACTGCGGGGCAGCGGCCAGATGCGCGGCGATGACAACCATGCATGGAACCATGCATGGAACATCGTCCGAATCGGAAAAGAGAATTTGTTTGTAGACGTAACAAACGATCTCTCGTTTGGCGCAGCTGTCCCCCGGCAGGATCACTTTGCGAAGACCCGCGCCGAACTGTGGGCCACCCACCGTCCCATCGATCTGCGGACGATCCCGGAAGGCGTGATCGGCCGGGAAACGGCCGCATGGTAAGAAAGGAGAAGCTTTATGATCCCGCGTGTTCAGATCGAAGAAGAACTCTTCACGACCGCGGCGGCAGTCCGCATTGACGGACAGAAAACTTCCAGTCTCAGCCCGCTGGCCGCCTGCGCCGGCGGGCGCTTTTTGGAATACGCCGCCCATCTGCCGCGTTGGCTGGAACAGGAATGCAACGGGGCCTATACGGTCACATTCTGCGGCGGTGCACTGGAAGAGAGCATCCTGCGGATGCTGTTTGGCCGGGAAACGGCCTGCAAGGGCTTTTCTGCCGCGCCCGGGCCAAACGAAATGATCCGGTTCGAAGAACGGCTGCAGGCCGCACAGCACCTCGGAGGAGCCTTTGATGCGCCCAAACCTCTGGGAGTCTGCTGCCTGTCCAAAGGCACGCTGGCCCAGTCCATCCTGGCGCAGCTGGCTGCCAGCCGCTGGAAGAAAGAAGCCTGCGGCTGGCGGCTGTACCCGGCGTGCGGCGATTGGAGTCCCTGCATCCGAAGTAGCGCCGGCGAGACCGCACGGATCTTCCTAGAAAACGCCGCCGAGCGTCACCTGCACCAGCTGGAGGACCTCAACATCGACCGAATCGTCGTCAAGACGGGAGATGTGCTCTACAGCGTGGATCCTGCCGCCGGAAATGCTCCGCACTGTACCGGACTGCTGCAGATCGGCGGGGCCGCAGTGCCCCTCTTTGCGGGCCGCGCAGAAAACTTCCCGGCCTTTGCAGCGCTCTGGGCGGAGCGCTTTGTCATCCGCCCGGCGCTCGCCCGTCTGCAGGCCGCACTGGCCGGTCAGCCGCTGCATCCCAGACAGTTTGATGCCTTTGAAGAAAAGGCCATGCGGAGCATCCTGACCAGCCCGCTGCCCGTGGCGGCGGTAGCGTTCCCGGACGAGATGGAGCTGGGAACGGTGCACAGCGCGGACCGCCTGCGGCGGTATCCGGCCCGGTTCCAGCTGGAACTGCGCACCACGCCGGGCGGGCTGCTGCAGGCCGGCGGCGGAGCGTACCACGCCGCCCGGGAGGGTACGGTGAAGGTGCAGCTTTACACCCACGGCTATGCAAACCCGGAAGTGCTGCTGGCGGAAAAGAGCGTCCGCATCCGCAAAGTCAACCGGGTGCAGACCATCTCGCTGACCCTGCCCCAGCAGGACATCGTGCCCCGGCAGGAGTTCCGTGTGGACGCCCATTGGATGCCCCAGAACGCGGAGAATCTGCAGCAGGCGGCATGGAGTGTGGAACCGGCCGGTCTGGCCGTCCCGCTGGGCGGCGGACGCTTCCGTGCCTGCCAGGCAGGGCGGGGCATCGTCCGGCTGACCATCGGCCAGGTCAAGGCAGAGATCCCCTTTGCCGTCCGGGCGGTCCCCGCTGCGATCCGCCTGCCCCAGGAGGTCACGCTGAAGATGGGGCAGGAAGTCCCGGTCCCCTTTACGCTGGCACCTGCCGGTGCCGCCGCACAGGTGCAGGGCCGGACCATGGATCCGGACGTGGCACGTTACGATGAAGCCCGCGGGGTCATCGTGCCTTGTCGGGAAGGCTCCACCACGCTGGAACTGTACGTCCCTACCCCGGTCGGTACGGCCTGCGTGAGCCGCTGTGGGGTGGTGGTAGGCCCCGAGCACGACATCGTCACCCCGGACTGGCCCAACGCCATCATGGCATTGACCGGCGCCCTGGGCCTGCTCACTTTCAGCACGGTGGTCTCGCTGCTGCTGGCAGGCGTGTGCATGGGGTGCGGCCTCTATCAGCTCAGCCAGGCGCTGGAAGCGCGCAGGGCCGGAGCCGGCTGGAAGCAGACCCTGCTGAGCGCTGCCGCCGGTACGGCGGGCGGGCTGTTCCTGCTGCTGGTGCAGCTGCTGTAAGATCCGCAGAAACAAAAAAACAGACCCCCCGCTGCCGGCCGGCAGCGGGGGGTCTGTCCGTATCTTCTGCAAGAAGCAGAGGGTCAGCGGAGGGGGCTTGTCCAGGATCCGCCATCGCGCACGGCACAGCCGGTGCGCTCCAGACGGGTCAGGATGCGCTGCACCCGCTTGGGGTGCAGGTGCAGCCTGCGGGCAAGCTGTGCAGGGCGGCAGGGGCGGGTCTGCAGTTCCTTCAGGACGGCCACGGTGGTGCGCAGGCGGCGGGGATCCCCCGGCCGGTCCGCCGGCAGTTCCAGCAGTGCACGCTGTTCGGCAGCGGAGAAGCCCAGGAAGCCCGGGAATGCGGGGGTGGGGCGCGCCATGAGCACCAGCGAACAGTCATCTCCGGTGGCTGCTGCCACCGGGCCGTCCAGCAGGCTCTGCACCTGCGGCTGGAATTGCTTCGGCGGGAGGACCACGCCCAGCCGGAGGAGATCCCGCACCGTCTCGGTCAGGGTGCCGTCCCGGCGCTGATACAGCGCCTGCTCGCTGCCGTCCGACAGCAGGACGATGGCCCCGAAGGCGGGCTTTTCGGCTTTGAACAGCCGGAAATGCCGGGCTGCATGGGGCGAGGTGACAAAGCAGGTGGCGTTGAGGAACTCCCCGTTCGTGGGGCTGGAAAGCACCCGGAGCTGCCCGTTGTCCAGGCCGCCGATTACGCCGTCGCCGATGTGGCCCAGCAGAAAGCGGTCGCCTTTGCAGGCCGCAAACAGAAGGGTGGAAGCCAGCGCCTCCGGCGGGCACTGCAGGACGCTGCCGGTCTCCCGGAGCGCTTCCAGCAGGACATTCAGGATGGTTTGCCGGACGGCTCCGGCGTCCGGGCAGGCGTAGAAGGCGTCAAACTGTTCGCACAGCAGCCGGGTGACCGTCCGGGTCACGGTTTGTGCTCCGTAGTGGGAAAGTGCCTGGCTGCCGGCACCGTCTGCCAGTGCAATGGCGCACACACTGCCGTCCGGGCTTTGCCGGACGGCGGCGGCATCCTGACAGGGGGTGCCCAGCCGACGGTGGCTGCGGCCTGCCGTGCAGGCCTGGATCAGATTCCATTCCATAACCGATCTCCTGTTACAGAGCTTCCCAGGAAGAGATCTCGCTGATGTCCAGCTCCTGCCGGTCGCCCGGCAGACTCTGGGAGGTCTTGACCACGCTCTTGCCCAGCCACTTGAAGAAGTCCTGGAAGCGCAGGCCGTTCAGACGGTAGGCCTTGTTGTTGCTGGAGAAGCGGCGCAGGACGTTCATGTTGGCGTCGCCGCCGATGCCCACGGACAGCACGGTCAGCTTGCGCTGGCTGGTCAGCTCCCGGATGCGCTGCTCGGCGCGTGCCAGCTCGGCCTCCTCCTGGGGGCCGGGGGAGGGTTCGCCGTCGGACAGGAGCACGAGCATGGGCTGGTAGTAGTCCACGCCGTTGTCCTTGAATTCCTGCTTGCGCTGCTCCAGCAGGTCGAGGGTCAGGTTCAGGCCCTCGCCCATGGCCGTGTTGCCTTCCGCTTTCAGCTTGGGCGGTCTTGTCTGGCGGTCGAGGGTCGAAAAGTCCTGCAGGCACGCGGCACGGTCGTTGAAGGACACCACCGCCACCTCGGCGGAGTAGGAGGCGGCACTGTCCTCCCGGATGGCCTGATAGAGGGACTGCAGGCCGTCTTCCAGCAGGTTCAGGCGGCTGATGCCGCCGGTGGCCACATCGAAGACGTGGCCGTCCAGCACGGTGGTCTTGCCGGTGCGCTGGAAATTGCCCCCTTCGATGGTGAGCATGGTGCCGCTCAGGTCGGCACAGATGCCAAGGGCGACCCGGGGGGTGGGGTTGGTGCGGAGATCGTCGATCCTCTGACGGCGGACATCCGCCAGTTTGGTCAATGCATTCAAATCCATGGTACAGATCCTTTCGTTTCAGACAGGTTTCGGCGGAAAGCCGGCGGTCACTGACCGCCGTTCAGCCAGGAAGCAACGGAGAAGCCGCCGTTGGGCACAGGAGGCTCCTGCGGGATGGGCGCGGGTCTGGGCTGGGAGGGGGCGGTGTTCCGGGAAGACGTGCCGTTCCAGCCGGTGCTGTGCTTGAAGCGGGTGGGGAACAATTCCGCCGACATGGGATCCCGTGCGGCGAGGGTCCCGTCATCCAGCAGACGGAGATACTTCTGGAAGGCGCCGATCCACTCGCGGACGGAGTAGCGCTCGTTCTCGCTGTGGTGGGTGCCGTCGATCCGGAAGGTGTTGTAGAACATCTCCTTCACCTCATAGGTCAGGTGGCTCCAGACGTAGCGCCACGGCCCCTGAGGGGTCTTTTTGTTGGAGCTGGTGCCCAGCGGATAGGAGAAATCGCCGGCCAGGATGTTGTCCGCCAGGCTCTCACCGCCCTGCTGTGCGTAGGGGGGCTTGCCCGGCAGCATGAGCATGAAGAGCAGTGTGGCGACGGCAAAATCCTCGTTGCCGGTGGTGCGCAGGAAGGTGCCGAAGTTTTTGCCCTGGATCTCCGGTGCCGTGAAGGTGGTGGTGCCCACCGGGCAGGGGAACTCTTCGATCTGGAAGCTGTCCACGTCCACCAGCCAGACCTCCCGGGGAGACTTGACCAGGATGTTGCGGGGATTGAGATCGCCGACCAGGATGCCGTTCTGGTGCAGGAAGCGGATCTTCTTGAGCAGGGTCAGGCACAGCTCCACGCAGTCCCTCTTTTTCCAGCCGGGGAAGGTCTGAAGGAACAGGGGTTTGATGAACAGGCTGCGCTGCAGTTCATGGCCGGAGGCCAGCGGCATCAGAAAGCCCACGAACTCGCCGGATAGGTTCAGGACCGGGGCGGTGGGGTAGCAGATGCCCTCGCACTGCAGCGGATGGCTCAGCATCCGGCGCAGTTTGGCTTCCTGCCGCGCGGTCAGATGATCGGGGCGGTAGATCTTGGCAGCCATGCCGGAGCTGGTTTTGTAGATGATGCCCTCGGCACCATCGCTGATCTTTTCCAGCAGCTGGATCGGCCCGTCCGGGGAGAGCACTCTGCTGCCCGGGCCGGGGATCTCCCGAACGCGCAGGATCGTGTCGGGAACGTTGGTCATCTGCGTTTTCAGCCGGAAGGCGGGTTCATGCTTTGGCGCGGCGGGAGAAGCTCCGGCGGCGTCCTTGGCGTCCTTCCAGATATACGAGCTGGCGTATCCGAACCGGTTCAGCTTGGCCACCTGGATGTGCTTGGCCCGTACCGAGACGTCTTCGTTGAAGCCGTCGATCGTTTTGGCCAGCTGGACATCCTGGGTGAGCAGGGTCATCCGGTAGGCAGTTCTCTTTTTGATGAACACGCTCTGGAAGGTGCTGTCGGCAAAGTTGTCATCCGGATTGCCGTAGATCTTCAGCAGGCCGGCGTTCTGGAGTTCGACCAGCTTCTGGTAGCCGTTTATGGCGTGTGCGGCCCGTTCCGGCTCGGAAAGATTCTTCCGGTGCTTCGTCACCTCCTCAATGACCCGCAGGGGAACGATGACCCGGACGGAAGAGGTCAGCAGCGGGGTCAGACGCTCCAAAAAGCTGTTCAGCGTGGGGTACAGCAGGCTGCTGGTGTCCAGAAAGATCAGGTCGCTGTTGCGGACAAGATTCTGCAGGAACCTTTGGGCGCGGGCTTCCTTGGCCGGGTCAGAAGGAGCAGTGGGGGCAGCCATCTGTTGCTGCAGCCAGGCCGCCAGAACGGCGATCTGATCGTCCTGAAGAACGTCGCCGGGATCCTGAACGGAGAACCCGCAGCGCTGGGCGTGCCGCAGGATCTCACTGGGAGCCGCATGGACAAGAGATGCGATTTCCGCAATGGATTTCATGGAATGGTTTCCTTTCTGCCCGGGGCGTATTTTTTTGCGCGGGAGAGCTGCCCGGGACTGATCTCACTATACCAGCGGAAAACCCGGGAACGGCAGGGGGAAACCTGTGCGCGGCAGGCTTCCCCCCTTTGGAAACGGCGAAATGGATGGGTATGCTTTTTGCAAAGATCCGGAACACCCCTGTTCCGCCCGACATACGACAGAGAATGCGAGGTAACACGATGGCAGAAGAAAAGAACATCCCGGCAGCAATGACCCCGGAAGAGACCGCACCCCAGCAGGCAGAGATCCCGGCAGAAACGCCGCAGGAAGGCACCGCCAAGGAGAACGAATGCGCAGAGAACGCCGCCCACGAAGCAGCGGCCCGGGAGGAAGCACCCGGCGGGGAAGCCCTGAAGGCAGAAACGCCTGCAGATGCTGCAGCCGCCAAAGAGGATGCAGCGCCCAAAGAAGATGCAGCACCCAAAGAACCCAAAGAAGCCGAGCCGGAAAAAGCCCCGGAAGAAGCCTTCCCTGCGTTCACGAAGAAGGTGCAGACCGATGCAGAGTTTTCCACTGCAGCGGGTTCGGCCCAGGGTGCCAGCCATGTGGAGCGCGGGATCCCCTGCCAGGATGCCAGCGATGTGCGGGTCTTCCCGGAGCTGGGCATCGCGGCGGCAGGCGTTGCGGACGGTGTGGGCAGCTGCCCGCTGTCCCATTTCGGCTCCCGCCGGGCAGTCAAAGCCGGTCTGGATGCGCTGGAAGCTGCGGTAAAGGCGCTCCCGGCGGCGGAAAAGGCCATGGAGGATCCGGCGCAGATGCAGGAGCTGCTGCGCGGCAGTATGCGCGCCGCCCGGGATGCCGTGGCAGCACTGGCGGCTGAAAAGAAGGCAAAGGCGTTCGATCTGGCCTCTACCCTGACGCTGGCCGTCTTTGACGGAAAGCACTTCCACTGCGGCCACGTCGGCGATGACGGCGCGGTGGTGCAGTTCGCGGACGGTAGCTATGAAATGATCACGCAGCGCTGCAAGGGCGGCGCGGACGCCATGGCCAACAGCGTGATCCCGCTGCAGGCGCCGGAGACCGAGTGGACCTTTGTTTCGGCAAAAAAGCCGGTGGTCGGCTTCCTGCTGACCACGGACGGCGTGCTGGACAATTTCGTCACCAACGAGGGGTCTGTCTATTACCCCTTCATGCAGAATTTCCTGTACGGCACCCTGCCCGAGACCCCGGAACAGACCCCGGAGACGGCGGCACAGGAAATGGCGGAGGGCATGAAGGCGCTCTTCGATTCCGAGATGATGAAAGAGCGCACCGGCGATGACCTGACCATTGCTGCTGTGACCAAGCGCGCGGCACTGGAAGCCGCCCCGGTGCCCTCGTTCAGCGTAGAAAAGTGGACGGCCGAGCAGGAAGCGCTCCGCCGCGCCCGCTATGCGGCACTGTATCCGAAAGAGGAGGAATGATCCATGCCGGGCAACGCAATGCAGCCCGCAGCCGGGCGGCAGCTGGAACAGGCACTGCAGCAGGTGCGGCAGCGTCTGGCGCACAGCTGTCTGCAGCAGGCGGAAAGACCGGGCTGTGTGCAGCCGCCCAGCCAGCCCCGCACCCTGCACAGCCTGCGGCTGTTCCAGGTGGAACAGTTCGCGTTCAGCGATGAGAGCCTGCACGAGCGGCTGACCAGCCTGTATGACGCAATGAGTCCCTTTGTGGACAGCTGTTTTTTGCTGCTGGAAGGCACCGAGACGGGCGTGACCCTCTCGCTGGGGCTTCGCGCCCCGGCACCCGGGGCAGCGGCAGAGCTGTTCCGGGCATCGCTGGAAGGCAACTTCCCGGGCATCGTTCTGAAGCAGCAGGACAGCACCGCCATTGACCAGACCATGAGCCGGCTGGAAAGCGGCGGCAACCAGACCACCGTCTCGGCGGTGACCCTGCTGCCCTCCGAGCGTGAGACCGGCACCGGCGGCGAGGCGGGAAGCGTCCAGGGACTGGAAAAGTTTATCGATACGATGATGGGGCGGCGCTATACCGCGATCGTTCTGGCAGCGCCCTATTCCCGGCAGACGGTCGAAAAGCGCATTGCGGCGCTGGAGACCATCAGCACGCTGCTCTCCCCTTACGCCGAGAGCACGCTGCAGACCAGCAACGCGCAGGCCCTGAGCCTGAGCGATGCGGTCAGCAGCTCTGTGGCGGACAGCGTCGTAAAGAACCTTGCCGTGGGGTATAGCTCCACCCAGACCCAGAGCACGTTCCAGCAGTCCGGCAAAGGCAAGGGATACGGCATCACGCCCCTGGGCCTTGGCATCAACTGGAACACCCAGACCGGGATCGGCAGTGGGACCTCCCAGACGGACGGATACAACGTCACCAACGGCACAGCCGCAGGACAGATCCAGACCCAGGGCATGACCCGCACCGCCGGCAGCACCCAGACCCGCACCATGAGTTACGGGTGCCGCTGGAAAAACAAGCAGGTGGAAGATCTGCTGGAACAGGTCGACCGGCAGATCAAACGGCTCCATGCCGGCGGCAGCTACTGGGACTGCGCGGCCTACTTCATCGGAGAACCTTCCGTCAGCGCCATGGCCGCCAGCGCCTATCAGGCATTGGCGGCAGGACGCGGCACCCGGAACCAATCGCTGTGTGCCGTCTGGCAGACGCTGCCCGGGCGGGACCAGAGCAGCAACATCCGGAACCTGCTGGCCTGCCTGCGCTATGCGGAGCCGCCCCGGTTCCGGCTGCCGGACGGCACCGTATCCGGGACGGACAGCACCCTGCCGGGCAGCGAGCTGCCCCGCATGATGGGGCTGCCCCGCCAGTCGGTGCCGGGCCTGAGCGTCACGCAGATGGTCCCGTTTGGCCGCAGCGTCACCTATACGGCCAGCCGGGTGCAGCCGCTGTCCAGCCGTCAGGCACTTCTCGGGCAGATCGTGCATATGGGCAAAGTGACCCCCCAGCCCGTAAAACTGGATCTGAATGCCCTGTGCGCCCATGCGCTGATCGTGGGCGGCTCCGGTTCCGGCAAAACCACGGTCAGCTGCGAGCTTCTGCGCAGTGCGGCGGAGGAAAACATCCCCTTTACGGTGGTCGAGCCTGCCAAGGGCGAGTACAAACGGCTGTTCGGCAGGCTGCCCGGCGTAAAGATCTATACGACCTCGCCCCGGGCATACCGGATGCTGCGGATCAACCCCTTCGCGTTCGACCCGGCGGTGCAGCTGCAGGATCACATCGACCGGCTGATCGGTGCCTTTTCGGCGGCCTGGCCCATGTACGCAGCCCAGCCCAGCCTGCTCCGGCAGTGCGTCGAACATGCTTATGCGAATCGGGGCTGGGACGTCAGCAACAGTGTGAGCCGGATCACCGACAAAGACCCCTTCCCCACCTTCCGGGATCTGCTGGAAGCGCTTCCCGAGGTGATCCGGGCCAGCCATCTGGTGGGTGAGACAAAGGGCAATTACGAGGGCACCCTGCGCGCCCGGCTGAATCTGCTGGTCAGCGGCGTATACGGGCAGATCTTCTGCTCCGGCATCAGCGTTTCGGATGCCGACCTGTTCGAGAGCCGCACGATCCTGGACCTGAGCACCATCGGATCCGATGAGACGCGCGCCCTGCTGATGGCGGTCATCATCAGCCGGCTGTACGAGTACCGCACGGCCCATCCGGCCGGCGGCAGCGGCCTGCGCCACCTGACCCTGCTGGAAGAAGCCCACAACATCCTGCGGGCGGTCCCGGCGGCAGCGGCATCGGCAGAAGGGGGCGGCGCGTCCGCCCAGGCGGCAGAGAGCCTGGCAAAGAGCATTGCAGAGCTGCGGTACACCGGAGAGGCCTTTCTGGTCGTGGATCAGTCCCCGGGGATCCTGGATCCGAACGCGATCAAAAACACCTCGACCAAGATCGTCATGCGCCTGTCCTACGCGGAGGATCAGAACGCGATGGCGGCAGCCATGACCCTGACCCCGCAACAGGCCGCACAGCTGGCCCGCCTGCCCAACGGCACCGCTGCCGTTCTGCAGGAAGGCTGGGCCGAGCCGGTGCTGGTGCAGAGCCGGATGCGCCCCCACATCTGGGAGGAGCACGGCAAGGCATCGGGCATTTCCTACCCGGCGCTCTGCCGCCTGCGCACCTTCCTGCTGCGCTGGCTGCTGCAGCAGACCGCCCGGCGGCAGTTCGATGCTGCTGCCCTGCAGGACGTGCTGCTGCACCGCATCCAGGGGCTGGATCCCTGCCAGTGTGCGATGTTCCAGGAGCTGTTTGCCTACTATCAGAGCCGCTATCTGCGGGTGCAGCGGGCGCAGAAAAATTTTGCGGACCCGGTCTGCTGCCTGCCGTTCTATGGAGAGCTGATGGAAACGCTCCTCTCCTCTGAGCATTTGTTTCGTCTGTGCCCCCTGCCCCACCCCACCAAAGAGATGCAGGTGCCCTACAGCCGGAACGAGACCTACCGCAAGACCTGCCTGAACTGGCAGGAACAGGCGCGTCAGACGCTGGATCTGTACACCAGCGGCCTGACCGTGGAGGAACGGGACAGCGTTCTGCGCTGCCTGCTGCTGTACCACGGCCAGACCGACACCACAGCCGTGCTGGTGAGCAGTGTTCTTTATCATCCATCTTCCAAACCGTAAGACAGAAAGGAGACCCCCATGCTGGACGGAAATGACAACGGCGACGCCCCCGAAGTGGGCATGGACAACGACACCGGAGAGATCGCAAGCCCGGAGGTGACGGCAGAGGAGCTGAGCGACGCTTACAGCGGCGAGACCGGCGCGGTGGAACCGCCCGGCGGCCCGGCCGGAGAAGGGACGCTGGAACACGGCGGAAAGGCCGCAGAAAGCGTACTGGACGGCGGCAAGGAGGGCACGCTGGAGTCCGGAACCAAACCGGAGGACCTGGAGGCCGGCGCCAAAGGCAATGCGCCGCCCGGCGAGACCGCCGCGCCGGAACATCTTACGACCATCAACGAGGATCTGGCCGGGCTGGAACACCCGGAGACCGGCGTGCGGTACGAGCATTCGACCATCACACTGGACGGCAAGCAGTACGATGTGGTCGCACCGCAGTTCGAGAGCCTGTGCGATGCCGCATTGGAGAAGGAAGACTACGCGAAATCGGATTACCTTCAGGCAAAGATCTGCAACGAGAAGCTGCAGGACGCCGTGCAGAACGATCCGGAGCTGGCTTCCAAATTCACGGCGGATCAGCTGGACCAGATCCGCAACGGGGATACCCCCAAAGGCTACACCTGGCACCATGCCGAGCAGCCGGGGCAGATGCAGCTGGTGGACAGCGGCATCCATGCGGCAACACGCCATACGGGCGGCCGCGTGCTTTGGGGCGGCGGCAAAGAGAACCGCTGACCGGAAAGGAGCGTATGATTTATGAAATGGCTTTATACCGAGCCGCTGGCTTCGGATCTGCCGATCCGGGAGTTTCAGGTGGACAATGCACTGATCCTGCCCGCAGACTATGTGGCCTGTGTGCGGGAGAATGGCGGCGGAAAACCCGAACGCTGCATCTGCACGACTGCAGACGGCAAAGAGCACATCGTGGGCTATCTGCTGAGCTTTGCCCCGGGCAGCTCCGTGGACATCCGCGACTACAATCACGACACCAGCCGCTATGTGGCCATCGCGATCGACCCCTTCGGCAATGCGTGGTGCATTGAGCGCCAGACCGGCCATATCGTGTTCCGGAACCACGAGACCAACGCCGTGGCGGACGCGGCGGACAGCTTCACCGCATTTCTGGAAAAGCTGACGCTGCCGCAGTAAAAACGGCATAGGAAGCGAACCAGGCCGGAGAGCATCTGCTCTCCGGCCTGGTTTTTTATGGTCTGCCGTGCAGGGTGTGCCGCCGCAGTTCCGCACATCGGTCCGCGCGCCATGGCACGGCAGCTGCTGCGCTTCAGCGGGAAAAAAGAGCCCGCAGGCTCCCCCTCACAGGGTCTGCGGGTCTTTTCAGAACTCAGTCTTCGTTGTCGTCCTCCTCATCGCCGTAGGCCTCGTCGTCCTCCTCGTCCGCGTAGGCTTCCTCGGCATCCTCTGCCTGGTCGTCGTCCTCCGCTTCGTCCTCCGCTTCGCCGTCCGCAGGGGCGGCGTCATCGTCTTCGCTGTCGAGGTCCGTCACATCGATGATCGTTCCGTCCCCTTCCGAGGGCTGGAACGAGGCCAGCAGCTGATCCAGAAAATGGCAGATCGCCGCGGGATCGTCGGGGACGGAGCCGATGGAAGCGGTCAGATCCGGATCAATGTCCTGCAGCACACGGGACGCAGAGCTGTCGTCCACGGCATCCTCGCTGTCTTCCTCCGCGTCCTCGGCTTCCTCTTTTTCTTCCTTGAGACGGGCCTCGCAGTCCTCCAGAGCCTGCGCGGGGTCGACGCCGGAGAACATCACCTGCAGGATGCCATTGCCGTACTGCCGGAACATGTCAGGCGGGCAGAAGACGCTGTCATCAATGGCCTCCTCCACAGGAACACCGCCGTGGCAGTCCACATAGTAATTGAAGGCCAGCTCGCCATCACGGTAATCCATCACGAAATTGCCGTTGCACAGGCCGTTGCACAGGCGGTAGTTGACGCGGGTGAGGTACTCTGCCAGACGCGCCATGCTCTTGGCATCCTTGGGATCGGCCGACACCGAGGACAGGGCACGCACGGTATAGGAATCCTTCTTCACATTGATGCGCAGATCCACACGACGGATCATGCTGTCGGTGGGGAGATCCAACTGGATCAGACCCAGGATTTCGGAGGCATGGTAGTACAGGTGCTTCTTGTCCAGAAAGCGGCGGATCGCATTGAAGACCCCCTCGGAATAGTGATCGAATTTAAATGCCATGGTACATTCCTCCCGGCTTTCAGAAGCCTTTTTTCAGGTGGCTGGTTCGGAAGCTGTTTGCTTCCTGCAGTGTCTGTAGTCTGCATCCGGGATCCGGAACTTTGGGTGGGGGGAAGCGCAAAAATGGATCCCGGGGGCAGTTTTTCAGGAGAAAAAGCAAAAAGCGGCTGCCGCACAGGATCCTGCGCGGCAGCCGCCTACGGCGGAAAGAGAGAACAGCTCAGCGGGACAGCGGGGTGCCGTCCGCATCGCACAGGGTGTAGCCGGCGGCAAAGTCTGCCTCGGACACCAGATTGAAATCAACGTCCTCCACGGCACCGTCTGCACCGTACTGGATGGAATAGAAGATCACCGTGCCCTTGTCGGAGGTGCTCAGGGGGGCACCGTACAGGAAGGCGCTGAAGTAGTGCTGGGGGTCGGCGGGGTTCAGGCAGAGCCGGTCAGCGTGGAGCAGTGCGGCGATCTCCGGGCACATCCCGTCTTCCTTCTGCCAGATCCTGCGGGGCGTGGGCTTCTGCTCGTAGAGATCCTGTGCGGCGTCCGCAAGGGTGTGGTTGGCCTCGAAGTAGGCGCGGGTGTTGGGGTAGGGATAGTGCCGGCCGTCCACCGTATCCACCTTGAAGTAATCCCCGCGCTGGGCCAGCTCGCCGCTGCCGTGCACAGCCTCCTGCGAGAACAGTTCGTAACGCCCATCGGGCAGGCAGCGGATGGCGCCTTCTTCGATGAGCTGGCGCTCCATGGCGCTGCCGTCTCCCAGACGATAAGCGTGGACCAGGACCTTCTTGTTCTTGATGGCGTATTTCATAATGTATTCTCCTTTTGTATCGTATCACGCGGCGCATCCGGCAGGGACTCTGCCGGTATTATACCACAAATTCCGGAAAAACAGCGCGGCAGCAGGCGAAATTTCCGGCTGCTCAGAATACCTCGTCGGCCAGGCCGTATTCCACCGCCTGCCGGGCAGTCAGGTAAAAGTCGCGCTCGGTGTCGAGGTTGATCTTTTTCTGGGGCTGGCCGGTGTACTGGCACAGCAGCTCGTTGAGCTGGCTGCGGGTCTGGCGGATGCGGGAGGCCTGGATTTCGATGTCGGTCTGCTGGCCGGACATTCCGCCCATGACCTGATGGATCATCACAGTGCCGTTGCGGGAGACCGTGCGGTGTCCCTTGGTCCCGGCCGCGAGGATCACGGCGGCCATGCTGGCGGCCAGCCCGACACAGCGGGTGGAGACCACCACGCCCTGCGCCTTGGCGCGCTCGATCTCATCGATCAGCGCCAGGCCGTCCACGACGCTGCCGCCGGGCGAGTGGATGCTCAGGGTGACCTCCCGGGCATTGTGCAGCACCAGATAGCGCAGCTGCAGGGCGGCGTCCAGCGCGCTCTGGGAGGTGACCTCCCCATACAGGCTGATCTCGTTCTGTTCCGTGAACAGTGCGGCGGGGATGGTGCCCTCGCGGGGGCCGAGTTTGCTGTTGAGCTGAACGGTGATCATTGTGCATTCTCCTTTTCGATTCTGTGTTGTTCTGTGGCTCGTTTGGGGGGCATCAGGCGGCGGAAGTGCCGCAGAGGTAGTGTACGAACGCGTTGTACTGTTCGGTCAGCCGCCGCATCTTTTTGCGGATGGAGACGGCCTCTGCGCTCACCGCATCCGGATGTTCGGCGGCTTTTTTCATAAAGGAGACCCGGCGGGAAAAAGTCTCTGCATCCAGAACAGCGGGGCGGGCGATGGCTTTCTGGGGAGGGGTGCAGCCCTCCGGTGCGGCCGGGACCTGATACAGGCTGATGTCCGGCAGGCGGGTGACCAGAACGGTATCGCCGCTGAGGTACAGCGCTTCGGTGTAGTCGGTGCCCTTCCGGAGCTGCATCAGCTGGTGGGTGCTCAGCAAAGGCGCGGCCTCGCCACGTTCGTTCAGGTGGGTCTGCCCGGTGTGGAAGCTGAGCAGCTCCAGCAGTTCAAGCTCGTTGCTCCGCAGGTAGAACCAGTTGGAGCAGTTGGCAAGGATGGTGGACGCCTGGGTGGGGTAAACACTGCGCAGCTGCTGCAGGCTCTGGCAGACGATGAACCAGCGGATGTTCCGGCTGCGGAGCGCCGAGATGTACCGGTCCATGGAGGAGATGCGGATGTTGCAGAACTCGTCCATGACAAAGTTCAGCCGCACCGGCAGTGCGCCGCCGTTGGCAGCGGCCTGCTTCAGCAGGACCGAGAGGAGCTGCTGGACAACGATGCCTTCCAGCGTATCGTAGGCGTCGGTCTCGTCCGGCATGACCAGGATCAGCGCGATCCGCTTGTCCGGGTCGGACAGATCCCGGAAGTGGAACCCGGAGGTGGAGATCATGTGCAGCAGCTGCGCGTTGCTGGTGATGAAGTTCAGCATACCGGTCGCGGTGCCCAGAACGCAGGAGCGGGTCTTGTCCGGAAAATCGCAGATGTTCAGCAGCTGCACCAGAATGGGGTGATTCCGGGCGGCGTCCGGCAGGGCGTGGCAGATCGTGGACAGCTCCTCCAGGCCGTCATCGTTCAGGTAGGTGGACAGGGTGTACAGATTCAGTTGGTCGGGAGATGCGGCCAGAAAGAGCAGCAGGAAGCTGATGCCGGTCAGGAGCGCCTGTGCGTTCTGCACCCAGAAGGGATCCTGATTGGGAACCGTGGACAGCCGGGTGATGGCGGTGGTCAGCTCGTGCAGGGCGGAAATGGCACCTGCAATATCGCCTGCCTGGAACAGGTCGGTGGCGACCTCCAGCAGGTTCACGCTGCTCTGGTCGAAGGTGCGGAAGTTGAGCCGCACGATCTCGTACCCGTTTTCGGCCAGTGCACCGCAGACGGTCCGGCCGATGTTGCTGTCGGGGTCGGTCAGCTCTCCCTTGATGTCCACGGCAACGATGTTCTCGTGGGCATAGGCCAGCGAGACCAGCGTGGGGGCCACCAGAAGCCGCGTTTTCTTGGAGCCGGACTGACCAAAGACGATGCTCATGCTGTCATCGTTCTGGAACACGGCGCCTTCCGGCCCGGCCAGAATGGGCATTCCGCCGGCGTGCAGATCTTCCCGCTTCCGCACCAGCCCGAACCGCTGCCGCAGTTCGTCCGGGTCGGCAAAACGATCATCGCCGGGGTGCAGCAGGCTGTAGGGCGCCCAGTCGGCGGTATATTCAGGAAACTCTTTTCTGTAAACGCACATAATCACGATCCTCCTTGTTCAGATCCACAGGCTGCAGGGGCCGGCCGGCCAGCCGGGTGAGCAGGCAGTCTTCCCGTTCTGTCCAGGCACAGAGACGGCTGTAAGTAATGGCGGCGCCAAGCGGCATATCCCGGGTCAGATCCGCAAGCACGCGGTCCAGCAGATGAAGGGTGCGCTCTTTCCGCAGTTCCGGTGCGGCCAGCAGCTGTGCCAGGATCTCGGCCCCGCCGCGGAGAGAGCCATGTCCCCGCAGGTGCAGGTTCACTTCCAGCAGGCCGGCCAGCCGTTTGCGGTCTTCAAACAGCGAAAGCGCAAAGGACTGCGCGGGAAGATACCGGTCACAGCAGCGCTCCAGAAGGGAGACCGCCTCGGCCGGGGCGTCCCGCAGAAGGAAGGCCGGCCAGCCCATGAAACCGATCTGATCCGACCAGTATTTCAGCAGAAGCTGAAAATAGTCCTCGTCCAGATGGCCGATCCAGTCGGTCACATCCAGCACGACCAGCCCGTTGTAAGAGGGCGTAAAGCCTTTGGCGTGTGCGATGGCACGTTCCGTCTGCACGATAAGGGGAAACGCCCGTTCGTAAGGGGGAACGTAATTGGCCCGGATCAGGACATAAGGCGTTTCGCGGTCAGATCGGGGGTTTCCGGCCAGCTGTGCGATCAGAGGCTCCGGGCTGACCAGATCGGTGCTGAGAACGGCGGCACAGCATTCACTGCGGAGCGTTTCCAGAACGGGCGGCAGGGATAACAGAGATAAATCGATCATAAGAACCTCCTGTTTGCAGGGTGTGTTCCGTTTTCCGGAACGAAATCGGACCGGAATCGAGGGTTCCGGATTTGCCTTTTCAGGTTACACCGGAAATTCCTGCTTTTCCGAGGGGGAAGGCCCGGCAGACAAGGCTTCCCTCTCCGCAAACCGGGGAACGGCATGGTAATTTAAAAGAAAAGACGGGCCGGGACGAGCCGGAAAACCGGCGGTCACGGCAGGAAAGGAAGGATTCGAGGATGCGGAATACCAGTACCAGAACGGGGACCGAGTTTCTGCTGGAAAGTTTATGGGAGGGGCTTTGCCTCTGGCTGCTGTACCAGAAAGGGCTGTTCCGCTGTCTGCCGGGCTGGACGTATGGCCGGTCGGTGCTGCTGCTGACCGGAATGCAGATCGGAATGCTGCTGCTGAGCGATTATCTGCTGTTCCGGCATCACCGCACCGGCGGCACCCAGTGTGCAGCGCTGTTTCTGCCCTATGGCGTCTATACTCTGCTGATCTACCGGCGGGAGCTGGAATGGGCAGGATGGGCGCTGCCGGCCGTCTGCGCCGGGCTGGCGCTGGGGTATACGGTGCTGTGCATGGCGCAGAAGATCCCGGACTCCGGCCGGAAAGCCTGCATCCTGAAAAACCGGGCATACCGCTGCTGGTGGGTCAGCTGGGAACTGCTGGCCGCCGGTGCCGTGCTGCTGGTGGGAGGGCTGTTCCTGAATTTTGTGCTGGGGCTGAATCTGTTCCTGCCCGTGGTGCAGCCGACGGTCGAAACCAATGCGGCGGTGAACACCCGGACGCTGGAAGGCTGTGCCGTGGAGCTGCAGCCCCTGCGGGAGGGGACCTGGAAAACGCTGAGCATCCGGAGAAAACTGGATATGCTGCAGAAAGTGGCCAACCTCGAAGTGCAGGAGCTGGGTCTGCCGCAGGAGCTTCGCGTCGGCGGTTCGGTGCTGGGCGAAAACGTTCTGGCGGAGTATGAGGACCGGACGCATACGATCCGGGTCAGTCTGGATCTGCTGGAAGAGGGCAGCAGCGGCATGGTGCTGGATGCGCTGCTGCATGAGTGCTACCATGCCTATCAGCACCAGCTGGCGGAGCTTTACAAGGCCGAGAGCGACCCGGCCGTGCTGCAGCTGAAAGTGTTCCGCACGGCCGCACAGTATGCATACGAATTTTCCCATTACGAAGACGAGGATCTGCAGGCCTACTATGAGCAGGCCTGTGAGATGGATGCCCGTTCCTATGCGTGGGAGCGGAAGAGTATTTATTCCGAATGCATCCGCTCGGTGATCGTGGAACAGCGCCCGGCGGAGATCGTGTCCGCTTCGGAAGCGGCTTCCTGAACCCGAAACAAAAAACAGCCGCTGCCCCTCCGGGTCTCCGGAAGGACAGCGGCTGTTGGGTTATCAGGAAGATTACGGCTCGTTTTTCTTCACGAGGTCTTTGGTGTACAGGGCACGGGTGGCGTTGAGCACGGCCAGCACCATGACGCCCACATCGGCAAAGATGGCCGTCCACATACTGGCCATGCCCAGAGCGCCCAGCACCAGGCAGGCGAACTTGATGGCCAGAGCGAACACGATGTTCTCGTACACGATGCGCAGGGTGCGGCGGGCAATGCGCATGGCCAGTGCGATCTTGGCCGGGTCATCGTCCATCAGGACAACGTCGGCGGCTTCAATGGCGGCGTCCGAACCCAGTGCACCCATGGCGATGCCCACATCGGCGCGGGAGAGCACCGGGGCGTCGTTGATGCCGTCGCCCACGAAGGCCAGATTTTCCTTGGGCTGCTTTTCGGCGATCAGCTTTTCGATCTGATCCACCTTGTCGCCGGGCAGCAGGCCGGCATGGAACTCATCCAGCCCCAGCTCGGCGGAAACGGCCTTGGCGACCGGTTCGGCATCGCCGGTCAGCATGACGGTCTTGCGCACGCCGGCGTCTTTCAGGGCGCGGATGGCCTGGGCGCTGTGGGGCTTGACCACATCGGCGATCAGCAGATAACCGGCGTACCTGCCGTCAATGGCAACGTGCACGATGGTGCCGGCTTCGTTCACGGCGGGGGCGGCCAGGCCAAGCTTTCCCATCAGGCGGGCGTTGCCGGCGGCAACGGCCTTGCCGTCCACTTTGGCGGTCACGCCGTGGCCGCCCAGTTCCTGCACATCGGTGACGCGGCCTGCATCGATCTCTTTGCCGTAAGTGGCCTTGATGCTCAGGGAGATGGGGTGCTTGGACCAGCTCTCCGCCAGCGCAGCGGCTTCCACCAGAGCATCCTCGGAGGTGCCCTCCGCGGGGTGGATGCCGGTGACCTTGAAGGTGCCCTGGGTCAGGGTGCCGGTCTTGTCAAAGACCACGATGCCGGTGCGGGCCAGCTCTTCCAGGTAGGTGGAACCCTTGACCAGGATGCCGCAGGCGGAGGCACCGCCGATGCCGCCGAAGAAGCTCAGCGGGATGGAGATGACCAGCGCGCAGGGGCAGCTGATGACCAGGAAGGTCAGGGCGCGGTAGATCCAGTCGCCGAAGCGGGCGGGCTGGCCCAGGAGCAGCAGCACGATGGGCGGCAGGAAAGCCAGCGCCAGCGCGCCGTAGCAGACAGCCGGGGTGTACACCCGGGCAAAGCGGGTGATGAAGTTTTCGGCACGGGCCTTTTTCATGCTGGAATTTTCCACCAGATCCAGGATCTTGGAGACGGTGGATTCGCCGAACTCCTTGGTGGTCTGCACCTTCAGCAGGCCGGTCATGTTCACACAGCCGCTGATGACCTCGTCGCCGGTCTGCACATCGCGGGGCAGGCTCTCGCCGGTCAGGGCGGCGGTGTTCAGGGCGGAAGTGCCCTCCACGATGACACCATCGATGGGCACCCGCTCGCCGGGCTGCACCACGATCACGGTGCCGACCTCCACGTCATCGGGGTCCACCTGCTCCAGCTTGCCGTCCTCGCCTTCCACGTTGGCGTAGTCCGGGCGGATGTCCATCAGGCTGGAAATGCTCTGGCGGCTCTTGCCCACCGCCACGCTCTGGAACAGCTCGCCGATCTGGTAGAAGATGATAACGGCACAGCCTTCCACATAGTCTCCCAGCGCAAAGGCGCCTACGGTGGCCACGGCCATCAGGAAGCACTCATCAAAGGGCTGGCGGTTCTTGATGCCCTTCAGCGCCTTGCGCAGCACGTCCCAGCCCACCACCAGATAGGGGATGCAGTAGAGCAGCAGCTCCACCGGGGTCGGGAAGGTCGGCAGGAGCTTGAGCACGATCACCAGCGCCAGCGCAATGAGGATCTGGCGCAGGGATTTTTTCTGCTTTTTGTTCATACAAATACTCCTTTTGGTTGGTCTGCTCCGCCCCGGGGGAGCGGGAGGCAGGAAAACTGCGGAAATTCCAGCGGCTTTTCCACAGGCGATTGGTGAAAAAATCAGGCTTTCCACCCTTTTCACCCTGTTTTCCACGGGATTTTCCCGCAGGAAATCGGCTCTTCTCCGCTTGTTTTTCGAGTTTTTCGCAAAGCGTGTTGAAAAGTAGGTGGAAAATGTTGAAAACTGCCCATTTTTTCCACAGAAAAACCCTCCCGGTCAGGAACAGACCGAGAGGGCTTGCTCCCGTGTTCTCAGATGTCGAAGATCTCGCAGTCGTCCTCCACCTTCTTGCAGGCGGACAACACGTTCTCCATGGTGGCATGGGGGTCTGCACCCTCGGCGAACTCCACCTTCATCTTCTGGGTCATGAAGCTGACGGTTGCCTTCTCCACACCGGCGACGGTGTTGGCAGCATCCTCCATCTTCTGTGCGCAGTTTGCGCAGTCCACTTCGATCTTGTAGGTCTTTTTCATAATGAGTACCAGCCTTTCTATGCTATAAATTGTTGAAAAACAAAGGGAAACTATTCTTCGATGTGATCCATCCCCATGGAGAGGATGCTGCGCACATGGTCATCGTCCAGTGCGTAGTACACCGTTTTGCCTTCCCGGCGGAAACGCACCAGCTTGGAGTCCTTAAGCACCCGCAGCTGGTGGCTGACCGCCGACTGGCTCAGCTGCACTGCGTCCGCGATGTCCTGCACGCACAGTTCGTTGTCGTGGAGCGCGTACAGGATTTTGATGCGGGATGAGTCGCCGAACACCCGGAACAGGTCAGCCAGCTCGTACAGCACTTCGTCATCGGGCAGTTCCACCGGCCCGGCGGGCGTGTTCTGCTCTGCCATGGAGCCATCTCCTTTCACAGTGGATTCATATGAACGTCTGTTCATGTGTTCATGATAACACGCGAAATGTCCCCTGTCAAGGCTTTTTGCAAAGATTTTTGCGCCCGGTGCAAAATTGTCAAAACAAACCGTAAAACGCATAAAATTTGCATTTTTGATTTGCAAAAAGGTTGCAGATTGGAAGCGCAAAAGCCCGCTGCACTTCCGGACGAAATGCAACGGGCAGACAGGTCATTGTTCAAAATTCAGCGGCTTTTGGGTCTCTTGTGCCGAAGCTCGGCCGCGCCCCAGGGCAGATACATGAGCAGCAGCGCCAGCGCGATGGCGGGCAGGAGCCCGAGGATATAGTACTTCTCCCCCAGCCAGGCCGTGAAGGTGCTGGTGATGACATTGCCGTAGGGGTTGTTCAGAAAATAGAAGTTCGTCTGCAAAGGCTTGTTCAAAAAATAGATGGGCAGCGCTGTGCCGAACAGAAAGGCCAGAACCTGCGGGATGCGCCGGGGGCTGGGGCGGTAGCCGCCGGCCGCCAGAAGCACCGGATACAGCACCAGCAGGGCGTGGATGCTCACCGAATGCAGATTGATGAGAGTCCACCAGCTGGGCACATCCCGCCAGCTGGGGCACAGCAGCGCCAGTGCGGCCCCGGGGATGCATAGGGCATACAGTTCCTCTTTGCACCAGTTCCGGTCGGTGAGGGTGTTGTACAGGCAGACGAAGACGTTGATGTTGCACAGGTGCAGCGGCAGATAGCTCCAGTTCCACTGCCCGGTGCAGGCCATGCCCAGCAGCAGCGCCGCTTCGTCCAGCAGCAGCGCAATGGTCACGCCCACCAGGATGCGCCGCCGGGTGCGTGCCCCGCTGCGGCGGTACCACACGGTCATGCCGATAAGAAACAGTGCCGAAAGCGCCAGCTCCAGCAGGTGCACCGCTCCGAACAGCGGGTAGCACTCGTAGTTCGGGCCGAACTCGGCGGCGGTGAGGTCGTAGGATTTCCAGAAGTTGTTCATAAGCGGTCCCCTCCTGTCCTTATCATAGCGCGGCCCGCACCAAAGGGAAAGAGGGATTTTTTACAAAATGCGCCAAAGCAGGTGCGTTTTCGTGCAAAGTGTGGTATCTTAGAACAGTAAAAAAATAAAAAGCGCCCGAACGGCGCAAGGGAGGAACATAATTATGACATTGGAAACTGGGATCCGCGGCCAGCAGAGCACGGCCGTTACGGCAGAAAATACGGCAAAGACCATGGGCAGCGGCACGCTGGACGTGTTTGCGACCCCGGCGCTGGTGGCCCTGGCCGAAAAGACCTGCTGGATGAGCGTGGCCGATGCCCTGGAAGAGGGCGACGGCACCGTGGGCACGAAGCTGGACCTGGAGCACACCGCCCCCACCCCTGTGGGCATGACTGTGACCTGCGAGAGCGAACTGGTGGCCGTGGAGGGCCGCAAGCTGACCTTCAAAGTGACCCTGCACGATGAAAAAGGCCCCGTGGGCGGCGGCACCCATGAGCGCTTTGTCATCCACAACGCCAAGTTTGCCGCCAAGGCGGAAGCCAAGAAAGGCTAATCGCTGTCCGGTTTTGCTTCGTCCAGCTTGATCGGCGGCGGGTCTGCGTCCAGCAGCTGCTGTTCGGCTCGGGTCTGGGCATCCTGCAGGAGCTGTGCCGCCTGCACGCTGGCACGGAACAGCTCCAGATACATCGCTTTATAGTCCGGCATGGTGCCTGACCCCCTTTTCTGGGAGTAGTCTGCCCGGCCGGACCCTTGGTTATGAAAAAAAGGAAGTTTCATGAAATCAAAAAATCTTTCCTGGGTGGGTGCCCTGCTGGTATTCGCCCTGCTGCTGTGGTGCACGGCAGCCACTCCCGGCAAAATTGCCGACCCGTCCACCTACACCTGTGCGGTGTACAGTACCATCTTTTCCCTGCTGCCGCCGGTCATCGCCATTGTGCTGGCCCTGAACACCAAGGAGGTGTACACCTCCCTGCTGGTGGGCATCGCCTCGGGCGCACTGCTGTATGCCAACGGAAACCTGGAACTGGCCCTGAATACCCTCTTCTTCCATGAAGACGGCGGCATGATCGCCAAACTGTCCGACAACAGCAATGTGGGCATCCTGGTGTTCCTGGTCATGCTGGGCATCCTGGTGGCCCTGATGAACAAGGCCGGCGGCTCGGCCGCCTTTGGCCGCTGGGCATCGAAGCACATCCACTCCCGGGCGGGCGCACAGTTTGCCACCCTGCTGCTGGGTGTGATGATCTTTGTGGACGACTATTTCAACTGCCTGACCGTGGGTTCGGTCATGCGCCCGGTCACCGACCGGCAGAAGGTGTCCCGCGCCAAGCTGGCCTACCTCATCGACGCCACGGCGGCCCCCATCTGCATCATTGCGCCGGTGTCCAGCTGGGCGGCGGCGGTCACCTCCAGCGTGCCGGAAGGTTCCGGCATCAACGGCTTCACCATGTTCCTGCGCACCATCCCCTACAACTACTATGCCCTGCTTACCGTCGTCATGAGCCTGTTCCTCATCTTCACCGGCACTGACTTCGGCTCCATGAAGCTCCATGAGGACAACGCGAAAAACGGCGACCTGTTCACCACCGAGGACCGCCCCTACGGCGACGACGTGGACGACGGCACCGAGACGAAGGGCCATGTTGTGGACCTGATCGCACCGGTGCTGGTGCTGATCGCGGCCTGCATCTTCGGCATGATCTACACCGGCGGCTTCTTTGACGGGGTGGACTTCGTTACCGCCTTTGCAGACTGCAACGCCTCTGCCGGCCTTGTGATGGGCAGCAGCATTGCGCTGCTGTTCACCTTCGTGTTCTACCGGGTGCGCAGCGTCATGACCTTCCAGGACTTTGCGGCCTGCATCCCGGAGGGCTTCAAGGCCATGGTCAGCCCCATGCTCATCCTCACGCTGGCCTGGACCCTGTCCGGCATGACCGGCCTGCTGGGTGCCAAGTATTATGTGGCCAACCTGCTGGGCGGCTCCGCTGCGGCGCTGCAGTATCTGCTGCCGGTGATTATCTTCCTGGTGGCGGTGTTCCTGGCCTTTGCCACTGGCACCTCCTGGGGCACCTTCTCCATCCTGATCCCCATCGTCTGCCATGCCTTCCCGGAGGGCGAAATGCTGGTCATCTCCATCGCGGCCTGCCTGTCCGGCGCGGTCTGCGGCGACCACTGCTCCCCCATCTCGGACACCACCATCATGGCGTCGGCCGGCGCCCACTGCAGCCATGTGAACCATGTGTCCACCCAGCTGCCCTATGCCATCACGGCGGCGTCCTGCGCGGCGGTGTGTTATGTGATCACCGGCCTGGCACAGGCGGTACTGGGCAGCCGGGCCAGCCTGTTCACCTCGCTGGTGCTGCTGGCCGTGGCCATCGTCGTAGAGCTGGTGGTGCTGAACGTCATCCGCGTCCGTACCCGGAAAAAAGAAGCCTGACCCGCCGCCCCGCTGCAAAATCCCCTTGCTCTGCGGGAAAAACATGGTATACTTGCCTAAAGAAAATGAGCAATCGGAGGAATCATTCTCATGCTGGAAACTGCGTTTCAGGACGTTTATACCAAATTCAAGCTGCATTTTTACCAGAATGTGTTTCAGCGCTTTGCCACCCGTGAAGCGACCCTGACCACGGTGGAGTCCTTCTGTATGGAGGGCATCATGGCCATGGGCGAACCCACCATTGCGGAGTTCTCCCGCATGATGCAGATCTCCACCCCCAATGCGGCCTATAAGATCGGCAGCCTGGTGAAAAAGGGCTATGTGGAAAAGATCCAGTCCACCACCGACCGCCGGGAATACCATCTGCGCCCCACCCAGAAGTACATCGACTACTACAACATCAGCTACTCCTACCTGAGCACGGTGGTGGAGCGGGTGCGGGAGCGCTTCCCGGAGGAAGATGTGGACAAGCTGGAAGAAATGCTCACGGTCATCAGCGATGAGCTGATGCCGGAGCTGGACCTGCTGAAAAAGACCCGGCAGAGGACGGAAGAATAAAGAAAAAAGAAACTGCGCCCGGAAATGGTTTCCGGGCGCAGTTCTTTTTGCGGGGATCACAGCACCATGAACAGGGTACCGGTCGTGATGAGCGCACAGCCGATCAAACTCTTGCTGGTGAACGGCTCTTTCAGGATCAGGAACGCCAGCGCCAGCGTGATGACCACACTCAGCTTGTCGATGGGCACCACCTTGGATGCTGCACCGATCTGCAGGGCGTGGTAGTAGCACAGCCAGCTTGCACCGGTGGCCAGGCCGGACAGGATCAGGAACAGCCAGCTCCGGTGCGAAATATCGCCGATGCCGGTCTGGGTGCCGGTGAGGAACACCATGCCCCAGCTCATGATGAGAACGACGGCGGTGCGGATGGCGGTGGCCAGGGTGGAGTTGACGCCGTCAATGCCGATCTTGGCCAGAATGGAGGTCAGCGCGGCAAACACCGCCGACCCCAGTGCGAAAACGAACCACATAACGATGTCTCCTTTTTTGACAAGTTTAGCATCTTTGCGCAGCAGATACAAGTGCCGGAAAAAAGCCGCCGTGCCTTTTCGGCACAGCGGCTCCGAAGTTTTACATGGATTTTACGGCTGCTCCTTGTCCACGACCTGGATCTTGCCCTTCTTCCACAGAACGTAGGAGGTCAGGATGCCGATGGGCAGCATCACGATGATGAAGATGCCCACGAGACCGCCCAGCACGGTGCCGTAGCCGGCCAGACGGGCGGCGAGGGACAGCACGGTCATGAGGACCAGCACCGGCAGCACGCCCTTGATGCCGCCCTTGACCACCTTGCTGCCGCTGGAAGAGCTGGCGAACAGGCCCAGCGCCATGGAGCCGAACAGGGCCGGCAGCAGGTAGCCGGAAGCCGTCTTCACAGCGGGCAGCTCAAACACCGGGCTGATGAAGGAAGCGCACACCGCTGCCAGGGTCAGGATGGCCACGGTCATCAGGGACGAGACCGCCACGGCCACCGAGGCGATGGCTTCGCCCTCCGGGGTGTTGGGCTGCTTTTTGGTCAGGTTCATGGCGTTGGCCGCCACCGGCAGCTTCAGGTTCATGATGTTGCCGGTGATGAAGGCCAGATAGGCCGAGCAGCCCAGAATGGGGGTGTAGCTCAGCGCCTCCGAGAAGCCCACCGGAATGTAGATGAGCAGGATGGAGAAGGTGCTCACGTTGAACACCTCGCTCAGGGACGGGATGCTGTCGTATGCGCCCAGCACGATGAAGGGCAGGGCGATCATGTAGAGCAGAGCGATCAGGGTGCCCACACGGCCCCAGCGGTGCGCCCAGCTCTGGAAGGGATCCATCTTGGCTTCCGTTTTTGCAGCTTTCATTGCAGTGTCCTCCTTACCCGAAAATGCGGACCCAGGCCAGCGACGAGATCAGACCGCCCAGCATGGAGAACGCCATGACAAAGTTGTTCAGCCAGGCCAGGCCGGGCTTTTTGGCCAGCACGCCCACACCGACGGCAATGACCAGGCCGGTGATCATCACCGCCGCCTGCACATTGTCGGTGAACAGCAGGATGGGGATGTACACCGAGAACATCACCAGCATGAACACGCCGGACAGCACGTTTTTCCAGGTGCTGCCGCCGTTGTCGGCAGCGGAGCGGTCCACGCTTTTGCACAGCTTTTTGCCGAAGGGCAGCAGGATGAGGAAGCCGCTCAGCATTCCTACGCTCATCAGGATCATCACCACGCCGAACTGCCGTCCGGTGGCGCTTTCCAGCATCTCAGCAGAAGAAGCATAGCCCAGCACCTGCGCGATGGAGCTGGAGATCATCGTTTCGTAGGACAGGGAACCGATGACCGACAGCCGCCACCAGGCCCACACGCTGCCCAGCACCGCGATGAGCACGAACAGGCCCACCACGATGGACAGGCTGGGCACAATGGAGAACACCAGACTGGATTTGATGACGTTGCTCAGTTCCTTGCGGGTGATGCCCAGCTCCAGGCAGTGGTCGTAGGCCTTTTTCAGGTACACCAGCGAAAAGGCCGCGATGTACAGCAGACCGCCGATCACCAGCGCCAGCAGCAGCGGGCTGTGGATGATGTCTTGCATGGTTGCTATGATTTGTTCCTCCCTCAGATACACATTGAACGAAAAGAAGGCGTTCCTCCATGATTCCGTTCACGACATACGGACAGGATAGCGGAAATGGTCCGGTTTGTCAAATGAGTATGACTAAAGCAGGAACCCCTGTGCACGAGCGATTCGGAGCCAGGAGCCAAGCAAAGATCCTTTACCACTTTAGAATATGAAAGCAATCGGGCAAAATGCTTTGGATTCTTTGAAGATTGCACAAATCCAAAATAAAATTCCTGTCGTTTTGACGAAAACAATGCCCGGGCCGCTCTTGCAAACACGCCGAAACCTGTTATAATAAAACCATTCTTCCGATAAAACAGATGGGTTTGTTCCGGAAATGTGCCGGAACCCCGACCGTAAACTTGAAGGAAACGCAATGCAGCATACAATCGAACGACCTTTGACAAAATCGCAGAGTCCGGTCTGGCAGGCTCTGCGGGCGGCGGCCCCCCAGACCATTCCGGTGCTGGCGGGCTATTTCGTGCTGGGCATGGGCTATGGCATCTATGCGCAGTCGCTGGGCCTGCCGGTGTGGATGCCCATGCTCATGGGCACCGTGGTGTACGGCGGCTCGCTGGAATTCGTGCTGGCGTCCCTGCTTACCGGGGCCTTTGCGCCGCTGTCGGCCTTTCTGATGGGCCTGATGATCCAGGCGCGGCATCTGTTCTACGGCCTGGCCATGCTGGAGCGTTACAAGGGCTACGGTCTGCGCAGCTTTTACATGATCTTCGCCATGAGCGATGAGACCTTCTCCATCACCTGCTCGGCAGAGCCGCCGGAGGGGGTGGACAAAGGGTGGTTCATGTTCTTCATTACCCTGCTGGATCAGCTGTACTGGGTGCTCAGTGCCGGTCTGGGCGCGGTGCTGGGGTCGGTGCTGCCCTTCAGCACCGAGGGCGTGGACTTCGTTATGACGGCCATGTTCACAGTCATCTTTATGAACCAGTGGGAAAAGGACAAGCAGCATTACAGCGCCCTCATCGGCCTGGCAGTGCCGCTGGTGTGCCTGGTGCTGTTCGGGTCCGGCAGTTTCCTGCTGCCGGCTATGGGCTGTATGCTGGTGCTTCTGCTGGCCCTGCGCAGGCCCATTGAAAAGGCCGAGGACACCGCAGCAGACAACCAGAAGGAGGAGAACGGCGTATGACCACCGCACAGATGTTCTTAACCATCGCCATGGGCACGGTGGCGACCATGATCACTCGCTTCCTGCCCTTTGTGGTGTTCTCTTCCAAGGACCAGCAGCCGCCCGAGGTGGCGCGGTATCTGGGTCGGGTTCTGCCCGCCGCCATTTTCGGAATGCTCATCGTCTACTGCCTGAAGAGCGTGGACCTGTTCGCGGGCAGCCACGGCATCCCGGAAACCATCGCCCTGCTGGTGACCATCGGCCTGCACAAGTGGAAGCATGAGACCCTGCTGAGCGTGGCCGGCGGCACGCTGTGCTATGTGCTGCTGGTGCAGCTGGTGTTCTGAGCAAATCAAAAGGAGAAGCCGCGGCAAAACGGCTTCTCCTTTTTTCATGGATGCGGTGCAGCCCCGAACTGTGCTTCGTAGGCGGCAAATTCCTGGGGATGGGTCTGGCAGACAAAATAACCTTCGGGGTCACGGTAGGTGCCCCGCACGCCGGCGAGGAAGCCGGGCCGCAGTTCTTTGATCAGAAAGTATTCGGCGGTGGGGTCGTCCGCATAGCAGACGCCCACCGTCTTGCCGGGCACAAACCCGGAAGGCCCATAAAAGGCCGGGTCTCCTTCCAGCACAGCGGCCCCGAAGCCCAGCGCGGCGGCTTTTTCCAGCATGGTGTTCAGCAGCCGCCGCCCCAGGCCCTGCCGCTGGTGGGACGGAGCAATGCACAGCGGGCCGAGATTCAGCACCGGCAGGGTGCCGCCGTTTTGCAGCTGGATGACTGCACGGACACCGGCCGCCTGTCCCAGCAGAACACCGGACTGTTCCAGCACAAGGGACAGTTCCGGGACGAAATCCGGGTCGTTCCGCAGGGTGTGCAGCACGAAATGCTCCATGCAGCCGGGGCGGTAAACGTTCCAGAATGCATTCCGCACCAGTGTTTCCACCGCCCGGAAGTCGGCGGGGGTCTCGGGTCGGATGAGATCGGGATCTTTCATAAAATCGCCTCCTGTTCTGGATTCAGCATAGCAGGCAATTCTGTAGAAAAAATGTACCCGCAGAAGATTTTCCGGAAGACCGGAACCTCTGCGGGTACGATGTTCTCAGTGATAGAAGGTATCGAAGTTGACCTGCCGGTAGAAGCGCTGCTGCAGCTGGTCGAAGCTCTCGCAGTTCTGGGCCAGCAGCCACATACTCTTGGTCACTACGGCTTCAATGGTCATGTCGTGGGCTTCCAGGAAGCGGAAGCGGTTCTTCACCCGCTTGCCCACTTCGTACACGCCCACATCGCTGCCCTCGTAGGTGACCTGCGTGGTCATGATGAGCACCTTGTGGGTCTTTTCGTAGTCGCCCAGACCCTCGGCAAAAGCGTCTATGAGCCGCTGGGGGATGCCGCCCACGCCGAAGCTCTCCACGATGACGCAGTCGTACAGGCGGAAAATTTCGGGGATGAGGTCCGGCGACATTCCCGGCGTGAGCTTGAGCAGGAAGACCTTGGGGTCCAGCGCCCGGCCGAATTCCACCGGGCCGGTGGGCCAGGGAGACGGGATGTACCGCACCAGACGGTCACCCTGCACCAGGGCCAGCTCCGGGAAGTTGACCGAAGCAAAGGCGTCGTAGCTGATGGTCTTGTTCTTCTTGGCGCGGGTGCCGGCGATGACGTGCCCGCCGAACACCACCATGACCCCGCGGCTGCCCGGGTCCAGGGCGCAGATCACGCTGTCGCGCAGGTTTTTCTTGGCATCGGTGATCTCGTTGGAGATGGGCTGCTGGGCGCCGGTGAGGATGATGGGCTTGTCCGCGTTCTGGATGAGGTAGGACAGCGCCGCCGCCGAGTAGGCCAGCGTATCGGTGCCGTGGCAGATGATGAAGCCGTCGTACAGGGCGTAATTTTCCTGCACGGCCTTGGCCATCATGAGCCAGTGCTCCTGCCCCAGGTCGGTGCTGTCGATGCTGCACAGGGCCAGCGTTTCCGGGATGCACAGGTCGTTCAGTTCCGGCAGGTGGGCCAGCAGCTCGTCGCTGCTGAGCACGGGCCGGAGGCCCTGCGGAGTATGTACGCTGGCAATGGTGCCGCCGGTGGTAATGAAAAGAATGCGCTGTTTGGTCATAAAAAGCCTCCATGGCAGAAAATCAGAGAAACGAACCCAGTATAACACACTCTTTTCCGGCTGAAAAGTGCCCCTCTGCGGAGAAAAACAAATTTTTGCGACCGGGTCACAGAAGTTGAGGGTGGTTTGGTGGTATACTAAGGGGGACGAACTCCTTCAGTCATTGCTGTCACCGTAGGCAACTGGGGGAGTTTGGCCAGCTGTATTTGCCCTTGCGGCGCGACGGTCGCAGACCGACAGCAGCAGATGCTGCTTCCCGTTACGACCCCTCCCGTGAAAAAGCCGATCAGGAAAATCCGTAGATTTTCCTGATCGGCAAATATAAAAATAATATTTCCTCTAATATTGTCAGAGTGAAGCGGAGACAATTCTAAATCGTTCAACCGAAAGGAGAACAAAATGTCGAACATTGTGATCATCGGTTCCGGCCCGGCGGGGGTCTCCGCCGCGCTGTACGCGGTGCGTGCCGGAATGGACACCACCGTCTTGACCAAAGGCCCCGGAGCACTGGACCGTGCCGAAAAAATCGAAAACTACTATGGCTTTGCAGAACCGGTGTCCGGCGCGGAGCTGGAGCGCCGCAGCATCGAGAATGCCAAGCGTCTGGGTGTGCGGTTTGTGACGGCGGAAGCGGTGGGCCTGACCTATACGGATAAACTCACAGTAGAAACCCTCGACGAAAATTACCCGGCGGACGCGGTGATCCTGGCAACGGGAGCGTCCCGGGCCGTGCCGCGCATCCCGGGGCTGACCGGACTGGAAGGGCACGGCGTGAGTTACTGCGCGGCCTGCGATGCCTTTTTCTACCGGGGAAAGGATGTCGCTGTACTGGGCAGCGGCGAATACGCCCTGCACGAGGTGCAGGCATTGCTGCCGGTGGCAAAAAGCGTTTCCCTGCTGACGAACGGTGCGGCGCTGACAGCGCAGTTCCCGCCGGAAGTGAACGTGTACCCCCAGAAGGTGGACGCCATTCTGGGTGAGCAGGTGGTCACCGGGGTGCAGCTCTCCGGCGGCGGCGAGGTGGCCTTGTCCGGCGTGTTCGTGGCGCTGGGCGTGGCGGGCAGCACTGCGCTGGCCCGGAAGATCGGCGCAGAAGTGGACGGAAGCCGCATCGTGGTGGACGACAGGATGCAGACTGCCGTGCCCGGCCTGTACGCGGCGGGCGACTGCACCGGGGGCCTTCTGCAGGTGGCAAAGGCCGTGTATGAGGGTGCGCAGGCCGGTACGGAAGCCGCCAAGGCCCTGCGGAAAGGATGAACCATGGAACCGAACGTCAATCGCAATTGTCTGGCCTGTGCGTTCCCCTTCTGGAACGACCTGACCGCCGACGAACAGGAGATGCTCTGTCGCTATACCCGCCCGGTGCACTACCGCAAAGGGGCTCGGGTGCACAGCCCACTGGAAAGCTGTGTGGGCATCCTGCTGCTGCGCACCGGCCAGGTGCGGGCCTATCTGCTCTCGGAAGATGGCCGGGATGTGACCTTGTACCGGCTGTTTCCGGGCGAGGTGTGCATCCTGTCGGCTTCCTGCGTGATGGACTCGGTGAACTTTGATCTCTACATCGACGCCGAAGAGGACACCGAAGCCTGGTGCATCAGTGCGGGCATCTTCCGCAGGCTGATGCAGCAGAACGTCTCTGTGCGCTGCTACGCCTACCAGATGACCGCCGAACGCTTTTCCGACACCATGTGGACCATGCAGCAGGTGTTGTTCATGAGCGCAGACCGGCGGCTGGCCATCTTCCTCACCGACGAGCTGGCCAAGACCGGCGGCGACGAGGTGCGCATGACCCACGACCAGATCGCAAAGTACATGGGGTCCGCCCGGGAAGTCGTGAGCCGGATGCTCAAATACTTCGCGCAGGAGGGCTGGGTGCGGCTCTACCGCGGCGGCGTGCAGGTGCTGGACAAAAAGAAACTGCAGCAGCTGGCAAGAGGACGGTAACAAAAAAGGGACGATGTGCACAGCACATCGTCCCTTTTTTGTCAAAACTTAGCCTTTGCAGCCCTGTTCTTCCCAGTCGCCGAAGTCGTTGGCATCGGCGATCTTGGTGGCGTCAAACTTGCCGTTCTCGTCCTTGGGGGCGATGGCGGGGCCGGCCTCCACGGGGTTGGGGTTCGGAGCATCCGGGGTGTACACCGGGCGCTCCTCGCTCAGGTCGGGCAGAGCCACCGGTTCTCCGGCCTCCGCAGGCTCTGCGGGGGCTTCCGGGGCAGCCGCCGCGGCGGGTTCCGCAGGAGCTTCTTCGGCAGGTGCGGTCTCCTCTGCGGGAGCAGCCGTCTCTTCGGCGGCTTTGGCCTCGCCCTCTGCGTAGGCGGCAGCGGTCTTCTCGGCTTCCGCAGCGTCCTGTTCGGCTTCTTCAGGGAATTCGACCTCCTCCACATGGAGCGGGTCCTTCTGGTTCAGGATCTTGTCCAGCACCACGATGGCAGCGCCGGTGGCGGCAACGGCCAAGGCCGTGCCCAGGATACGGTACAGAGTTTTCATGCCAGAACCTCCTTATGCGGTTGTATGGTCAAGAGAACGTTACGACTTCGTTCAGTGGCTTCTGGGCCGGCTCCACCGACAGAGCGGTGAGCACGGGGCCTTTGCCGCGGTAGATGTTGTGGAACTTGTAACCCACCTTGGCGGTCACGGTGACCCAGCTGCGCTGCTCCAGCGCCTTGTAGCCGTCGTAGCTGCAGGGGAAGCCCACAAACTGGATGTCCTGCACACAGCAGGTCATGGCGAAGCGGCCCGGCACGAAGCTGTTCTTGCCGGCGCGGTTGGTCTGGCAGACCTGTGCCAGGAACTTCACTGTTTTGCCGGTGTACTTCTGCGGCTCGTCCTGGCAGTCCATGTACCAGATGCCGAAATCATCGTCGTGGATCTCGATGACCGGGGCGTTGATGTCAAAGGGCAGCGGGTCGGGGATGTCATCGTAGGCCACACTGCCGTCCTGGAACTCGTAGGCGATGTCGCACTTGCGGGAAGCCTGACGCACCAGCTTGTGCAGCTCCTGGCGGGCGGCGTCGTTGTTGACGGCCTCGGCGCGGTTGAACACGATCAGCTCACTGCGGGCGATCTTGTCCAGCAGCAGGCTGCGCATGGAGTTGTCGCGGGCATAGGTCAGGGCGGTGGTGCCGTCGGCGGTGGCGATGCACTGGTAGACGATCCAGTTTTCGGGCAGCGCGTCGGCCAGCTCCTGCAGCAGCCACATACCGTTGTACTCGATGACCACGCGGCCTGCACCGGATTCCTTTTCCAGGTTGGCCAGGTTCTGGGGGTTCAGCTCGGCCTTGTCCTCAAGGACCTTCACGGTCACGCCGGGGAACGCGAACTTCTTGGGGTTATACTCTTCTTCGCCCTCTTCGCAGATCAGCAGCAGGGTCTTGTCGCCGGAATCGAAGTTGGGGTCTTCAAAGGTCTCCTGAATGAATTTGGTCTTGCCGCTTTCCAGGAAGCCCACAAACAGGTAGACCGGAATTTCTTTTGCCATAGGAATGGTTTCTCCTTTTATTTTTAGCAGCCGAACAGTTCTGCAATGGCCTTTTCGTTCAGCTTGGAGCCGATGACCACCAGCTTGCCGCCCACGTCAGCACCGCGGGCACGCACTTCCCACTCGCCGGGCACATAGTCGAACTCCAGCCAGCCGTCGGCGCCGCCGTCCACGATGCCCTTGCTGCGCAGGATCATGCCGTAATTGCCGGTGTCCAGCTCGGTGAGGGCGTGCTCCACTTCGGCCTTGGTGAACTTGCGGGCCGTCTCGACGCCCCAGCTGGTGAACACCTCGTCGGCGTCGTGGTCGTGATGGTGGTGATGATGGCCGCAGCCGCAGTGGTCGCCGTGCTCATGATGATGCTCGTGCTCGTCGTGGTCATCCTCATGGTCGTGGTGATGATGCTCATGTTCGTCATGATCGTCATCGTCATCCTCGTGATGATGGTGGCCGCAGCAGCAATGATCGTCATCCTCATCGTGGTCGTGATGATGGTGCTCGTGCTCATCCTCGTCGTCATCATCGTCATCGTGGTGATGATGACCGCAGCTGCACACGCCGTTCTCATCGTAGTGGTGGTGATGATGGTGGTGCTCTTCTTCCTCGTCCTCCTGGGCGTGCTCTTCGTTGGCCTTGGCAGCCATGGCGATCAGCTCTGCCTTGAAGTCGTCCTTGGTGGACATGGCCTTCAGGATCTGCTCACCGGTCAGGTCATCCCAGGCGGTGGTCACGATGGTGGCGGTGGGGTTCTTCTCGCGCAGCATGGCCACGGCAGCGGCGATCTTCTCTTCGCTGGCGGTCTGGGTGCGGCTGAGCAAGATGCAGCTGGCGTGGCTGATCTGATCGTCGTAGAACTCACCGAAGTTCTTCATATACATCTTGACCTTGTTCACGTCAGCCACGGTGACAAAGCTGTTCAGCTGCACGTCCAGGTGCTCGGCCACGCCCTCCACGGCGCGGGTCACGTCGCTCAGCTTGCCCACACCGGACGGCTCGATGACGATGCGGTCGGGGTGATACTGTTCCACCACCTGCTGCAAAGCAGTGCGGAAGTCGCCCACCAGAGAGCAGCAGATGCAGCCGGCGTTCAGCTCGTTGATCTGGATGCCGCTTTCCTTCAGAAAGCCGCCGTCGATGCCGATCTCACCGAACTCGTTCTCGATCAGCACCACCTGCTGGCCTGCAAAGGCCTCCTTGATGAGCTTTTTGATCAGGGTCGTCTTACCGGCACCCAGGAAGCCGGAAAAAATATCAATTTTGGTCATAGTTTGAATGCCTCTTTCTTTGTTAGCAGACAGAGCCGCAGAGCGCTGGCCCGTAAAATCTTACACTCCTATTATAACAAGGTTGTCAATGGGAAAACGGCCTTTTTCAAGAAAAAATTGTAACATTTTTTGCAATTTGGTTGCGTTTTCGCGTTTTGGACGACAAATAAGGGGAACCGGCGGCCCCGGCGGGCAGCGATTCGGCAAGGGGCAGGCTCCGGCAGAGGGACGGACGCCCCCGGACGGCAAGACCCCGCCAACGGACGGTCAACGACCGGCAGGCGGTCAGCCCCCGCAGGATGCAGGTGACACTGCGGCGGTTGTTGACAGCACGGCAACCGTGTTTGCGTCCGGAACAGCCGACACTCCCGCATTGCATTCTTTGCGCCGGAATGCTACAATATGCAGTAGCAAACCACCGCCGCCGGACGTTCTTCCGGCAAAAATGAGAAAGAAGGCTTTTACAATGAGCATGAACACGGTTCCCGAGCGCCTGGCCGCCCTGCGCGAGGCCATGAAGGCAAACGGTGTGGACGTTTATCTGATCCCGGTGGGCGATCCCCACGCCAGCGAGTACCTGCCGGACCACTACACTTCCCTGACCTACTTCTCCGGCTTCCACGGCGAGAACTCCAACTTCGTCGTGACCATGACCGAGAGCGCGGTCTGGGCCGATGGCCGCTACTTCGTGCAGGCGGAAAAGGAAATTGCCGGTACGGAAATTCAGCTGATGAAGATGGGCGAGCCGGATGTGCCCACCGTGGAAGAGTACTGCGCCAAGGTCGTGCCGGAAAACGGCAAGCTGGGCCTGTGCGGCCTGACCGCCAACTGTGCACTGGTCAACAGCCTGAAGAAGGCCCTGGAAACCAAGAACGCCGCCATCAAGACCCTGTTCCTGGAAGATGAGCTGTGGACCGAGGACCGTCCCGCCCTGCCCGCTACCCCGGCCTGGATCCTGCCCAAGGAATACGCCGGTTTCTCCCCCGCCGAAAAGCTGGGCCAGCTGCGCAAGAAGCTGGAAGAGCTGGGCTGCACCGCCCAGCTGGTGGGCAAGCTGGACAATCTGGCCTGGCTGCTGAACCTGCGCGCCATGGACATCGAGTGCACCCCCTACGCCATGGCCTACTGCTATGTCACCCCGGACCGCGCGGTGCTGTTCGTCAATCAGGCCCGCGTGACCCCCGAGGCCAAGGCCGAGCTGGAAGCCAACGGCGTGACCCTGGAAGATTATGACGCCGTGCTGGACTTCCTGGCTGCTGAGACCGAGCCGCAGACCGTGCTGGCCGAGAGTGCCACCGTCAACTATGCGGTGTATCAGGTGCTGGAAAACAACGCCGCCCTCACCGTGAAGGACCTGGCCGACCCCCTGCTGCCCATGAAGGGCGTGAAGAACGAAGTGGAGCTGACCCACGACAAGGAAGCCCACCTGCGCGACGCTGTGGCCATGGTGCGGTTCCAGATGGAGCTGGAAAACCGTCTGGCCGCAGGCGAAGAGCTGACCGAGCTGACCGTGGACGAGATCCTGCACAAGTACCGCAGCACCACCGATAAGTTCATCGTGGAGAGCTTTGGCACCATTGCAGCCTACGGCGGCAACGCGGCCATGATGCACTACCACGCCACCCCGGAGGACCACGCCAAGCTCCAGCGCAAGGGCTTCCTGCTGGTGGACAGCGGTGCCACCTACATGGACGGCACCACCGACATCACCCGCACCTACCCGCTGGGTGAGCTGACCGAGGATGAGCGCAGGTTCTACACCTGGACCCTGCAGTGCCACATCGACATTGCCAAGGCGGTCTGGCTGGATTACTGCGAGTGCAAGATGATCGACACCATTGCCCGTGAGCCGCTGTGGCGCCACCTCATCAACTACCGCTGCGGCACCGGCCACAGCGTCAGCTTTGTGGGCAACGTCCACGAAGGTCCCCACGCCCTGAACGGCCGCAACACCACCCTGATGCGCCCGGGTATGATCGTGACCGACGAGCCCGGCGTGTACGAGACCGATCTGGTGGGCATCCGCATCGAGAACGAGCTGGTGTGCGTGCACAAGGCCGACAACCAGTACGGCACCTTCCTGGGCTTTGAGCCGATCATGTTCGTGCCCATCGCCACTTCTCCCATCGTGCCCGGTGTGCTGACCAAGGACGAGCTGGACTGGCTGAACAACTACCACCGTCAGGTGTTCGAGAAGCTGGCTCCCCGCCTGAACGAGGGCGAGCGCGACTGGCTGGCCAAGAAGTGCGCCGCCATCGGCTGCTGAGTGCCTGCTGGATCGACCGCATAAAAAAGCGGGAAGCCGCACCGGAGCGTTCGTGCTCCTGCGGCTTCCCGTTTTTGGTTGAAGAGATTATTCTTTGGGGTCGCTGTCGTGTTTGGCCTTCCATTCTGCGGTGCGCTCCTGGGCGGATTCCCGCAGTTCATCCCGCATATCGTTCCAGCGCTCTTTCGCTTCGGCGGTGCGGGTCTGCACGTCCTCCTTGGCGTCCTTCCAGTAGGCTTTCGCCTCGTCGATGACCCCCTTGAACGGCCCGGACGGGTAGGTGCTCTCGGCAATGTCCACCAGGAACTTGTACAGCTGAGGGCGCACCTGTTCGTACATGCCCAGCCGGGTGTACAGGTCCTTGTAGTAGCGGAAGACCTGAATTTTGTTCTGCACGATGGTGGCCGGGTTGATCTGGGTGTGGCAGATGCTCTGGGGATTCTGCACATAGTAGTAACCGGCCTGCCCGATGGCGGCGAACACGGCGGCATACTGGATATACTGCATGTTGAACACCAGGTCTTCGGCCCAGCGCATCTCGCTGGTGAACTGGATGTCGTGTTCCACCAGAAGGTCCCGGCGGTAGAGCTTGTTCCACAGCACGCTGTAGAAGTAGGAGGCAGGCTTGTCCATCAGGCGGCGGGCGAAAGTGTCCTTGTCGTACACGCCCTCGGGCAGGAAGCCATACTCCCGCACTTCGGGGGGCTTGGCCACGCTCATGACGCCCAGGTCGTCCTGAATTTTTTCCAGCACCTGTTCCGGCTTGCTGGCCCCGGTGGGAATGACCATCTTGTAGGGCGCAATGACGAAGTCGGCGTGGTGGGTCTCGGCGGCGGTGACCAGATGCTCGGTGAAATCCGGGTCGATGTAGTCATCGCTGTCCACGAACTGCACATACTGTCCGCTGGCCAGCTTGAGCCCTAAGTTGCGGGTGTCGGACACGCCGGAGTTGGCCTTGTCCACCAGCACGATGCGGGAGTCTCTGGCGCGGAATTCCTCGCACACCGGCAGGCTCTGATCCTTGGAGCCATCGTTCAAAACGATGACCTCGATGTTCTGCCAGGTCTGGGCGCAGATGCTGTCCAGACAGCGGGCAATGTGGTTCTGGGCGTTGTACACGGGCAGGATGATGCTGACAAGGGGCTTTGACATGGCGGCGTCTCCTTTGAACAGTTTTTGCAGGCGTGCGGTCTTTTTCGATAATCATACTCCCGCCGGACGCAAAAAGCAAGCGAGAAAAAGCGGATGCATTCCTGCGCCCTCATCAGTCACCTGCGGTGACAGCTTCCCCCCGACCGGGGGAAGCCAACCCTCTCAGTCAAACCCTTGCGGGTTTGCCAGCTCCCCCCGAGGGGGGGGGGAGCTTTGCCGTGCCGTCAGCCTTCCCCCCCGGACGCGGGAAGGTGCTGAACGGAGTGAGGCGGATGAGGGTGTAAAAAACGGCCTTGATTCTTAGAAGGAAAGGAGGAGCATTTCATGATCTTTCACATTGCGGTGTGCAGTCCGGACGCGGGCCTGCGCAGCGGGCTGGAACGGCAGTGCCTGGACTATTATGCCCGCCGGGCCGACGCCTGCATCGTGGAACAATTTGCCGGTCCGGAGGCCCTGCTGCAGCAGGATGCCGCCGGAGAACGGTTCGAGCTGTACCTCATCGAGCTGAGCGCGGCGGCGGTGCCGCCGGGCCTGACCGCCGCCGGGGAACTGCGCCGCCGGGGCCGCCGCGCCCCGCTGGCCTTTGTGGCCCGCACCCCGGCCCACGCTTACAGCGCCTACCGGGTGGACGCCATGCAGTATCTGCTGCTGCCGGTGCACCAGCGGGAGCTGTTTGCCCTGCTGGACCGCGCCACCGAGCCGGAATACGGTCCGGCCCTGACCGTGAACACCGCCGACGGCCTGCGGGTGCTGGCCTATGCAAAGATCGAGTATCTGGAGTGCACCCATCATGTGGTGCACTTCCACCTGACCGGCGGCGAGGACGTGGCGTCCCTGTCCCTGCGGGTGCCTTTCTCGGTGGTGGCCCGGCCCCTGCTGGAAGACGGCCGCTTTGTGCAGCCCCACCGCTCCTATGTGGTCAACCTGCGCTGTGCAGAGCTGCTGGCACCGGGTGAACTGCGGATGCACAGCGGGGCGCGCATCCCGGTGCCCCGCGGCCGCGAAGCCGCCGTGCGGGACGCGATGGAAAGGTTGTAATACAAAAGTCCGGACTGCATTGCGGTCCGGACTTTTGTGATATCGTGTTAAAAAATATTCCAGATTCGTTCGCTCAGATCGTACAGCATTTGCTGCCGCTCTTCGATGGACTGTTTGTTCCAGACATTCCAGGAAGAAAGCAGCTTGTTGGTTTTGTTGATGGCATTGCCAGCGGTTGGAATACCCTGATAGACCAACTGCGGGATGGAGCGGGTCAGGTAAAAAGCTGACATCTGATAGGCGGTACATTTGACGGGGTACGGATCGTTTTTGATGGATTTATTCAGGCTGTTTTCCAACAGGGTGAGGTTGCCAAGACGATTGAGATAAACGGGAAATTCAGCGGCTGTCATGCCATAGCCTGCTTTATCGGAACAATTTTGCGGCATGATGTGCTCGATTTCAACGGAAGAAACCAGATAGGCCTGCATGGTTGTCACAGTGGGGTTGTTCATGCGCAGCTGGTCAATGTAAGCGGTGATTTTGCCAAGGATAAACTTTATCCGGTATTGCTGCATACTGTCTAGACCAAGCCGCAGGAAATTGGACAAGTTGTTCTGTTTCCAGTCTGCAACCACGGGCTTGACAGCGTGCTCAACGAATGCATTAAGCTCCGGAAGCTTCCGGATGGAGCGGAGTTTGGGACACCAGGAAACAAAAGTGCGCTCGGTGACATTCGGCGCAATCTTATTGATGACGGCATAATAAATAACCGATTCCAGAACTTCCTTGAAACGATCCAATGCCTGCGGCTCCATATGCGAAGCGGCCAGCAGAAGCATCAGATGGAGTTTATAAGAGCTGCCTGCCAGCATGGGAATATCCCGGAGATGAATATTGCTTTCAGTGGCGTCAGAAGGATTGCGATAGGCCGCATATAAGTCAACATTTTCCTGCATTCGGCGAACAAACTCAAACGGCTTTTTGACATAATTGCACTGTGCGTCGTTCTCACAGATCCAGGCGTAGATCCGGTCTTCGCGCAGAATGCCGTCTTTTTCGCTGGAAGTATCGTAATTGGCCATGATGAAATAACGCAGGAAACGCAGAGGTTTTTCATCCAGCTTTTCCAGAGCGTTCAGGATGTTTTTCCAGTTGCTGTTCAGTGTTTTAAACTTTGCACGGCTGACCTGGCGGAAGATCATGTTTTTCAGCAGGTCCATGGAATCAAGACCTTTTCCACGCTGGTTGATGGTCTCAAAAATCTTCAGGGCATCCGTGACATTGGTGGTTTCAATCCGGATAAAGCTGGTTTTGGTCAGAAGGAATTTGACAAACTTTTTCAAGGCCTTCATGTCCAGAGAGGAGTTGTTGGAAAAGTGCTCATTCTGGAACTTCCGGATGGTATCGGCGGCGGAGAATAAGCGCTGTCCGGAAAGAGAAAGTAATTCGGGCGGCTCCGCGCCGGACTCGATCCGCTGCAGGCAATCGCCGGCATCCTCATATTGCAGCGTCAGATGCGGGCAGTTGATGGTGTTTCCGTCATCATCAAAGACAGAGCTGGAAAGCAGAAACTGCAGAAAATCCGTGGGTTCCCCGGCCTCTTTATAGGTGTGCTTCAGGGTACACAGCAGAATGAAAAATGTGGTCATGCGCTGCTGGCCATCGATCAGTTCAAATTTATTGGCCGATTTGCAGGTGACGATGGTCCCTAAAAAGTAAGCTTTGTCCGGATTGTATCCGTATGCTTCCAACAGATCGGACAAAAGCTGCTCAACCTGGTTGTGCTCCCATACATATTCGCGTTGATATTCCGGCACCAGATAGTGCTCTTTGAAGGCAGATTGGATGGATTGTTCCGTATAGGTAATATAAGAATCCGCCATGTTTTCAACCTCCTTTTGCAGTCAGATCAAGTCCCACTCCAGCTTGGTCCAGTCCGGGAGGAACTGGTCGCAGACTTCGCGCATTTCAGCTTCATCGGCGGCGCTGGTGGGGTCCTGCACGCCCAGCACGGTGAACCCGGCGGCGTGGGCGGTGCGGGCGGCATAGACGGCATCCTCGCACACGGCACAGTGGGCCGGGTCGGCACCGCCCAGACGGTCCAGGCACTCGTAGAACACTTCCGGGCGGCTCTTGTGCAGCACGCCCTGGGCTTCCACGATGAAGGAGAAATATTTTGCAATGCCCAGCCGGGTCAGCACGGTGCGGCACTGGTCGGCCCAGGTGTTGGAGCACAGGCACATCCTTGCCCCCTCGGCCTGCAAACGGGCCAGCAGGGTGCGCACGCCGGGCTTCAGCTCCACCGTCTCGTACAGTTCCGCGATGACCTCCCGCATGACGTTATAGTAGTCCGCTTCGGTCAGGGGCAGGTCGTATTCCCGGATGAGATACCGCGCTCCGTCTGCCATGCCCATGGTCAGAAGAACCTCTTGTAAATCGGCTTTGGGGGTGCGGCCATAGCGCCGCAGCAGCGCCAGCGGGGCGCCCTCCCATACCACCGTCATGCTGTCGGTGAGCGTACCGTCCATATCAAAGATCCATTGCTTGCAGCGCATGGCTGTTCCTCCCTGTTTCCTTCTGTGATTTCAGCCCAGTATACCATGAATCTTTGCTGGAAGAAAGCCGCCGAAGTGCAAAAAACAGGCAGAAATTTTCAGGGAAATATGGTATACTTGGGACAAAGTCTGAAAAGGAACCGGAAACGGTCAGGGGAGGCGGAACGATGGAACAGAGACCAATGCCGCAGAAAGCGCTGGTGCTGGCCGGGGGCGGCGCCCGCGGCAGCTATCAGGTGGGCGTGTGGCGCGCCCTGATGGAACTGGACTGGCACCCGCAGATCATCACCGGCACCAGTGTGGGCAGCCTGAACGGCGCGATGTTCGTGCTGGACCTGTACGAGACGGCCCGGGATATGTGGCTGACCATCCGCAGCAAGGACGTGATGGAGTTGCCGGAGGACAACGCAGATCTTTCGGCTCTGCACAGCTTCCTGCGCCGGGTCGTGAAGGCGGGCGGCATGGATGTGTCCCCGCTGGAAGAGATCGTGGAGCGGGTGCTGGACGAGGACGCGCTGCGCCGCGCCAACATCCGCTTTGGCCTTGTCACGGTGGAGCAGCGGGGCCTGAAACCCCGGGAGCTGCCGCTGGAACAGATCCCGGAAGGGCGGGTCAAGGACTACCTGATGGCCTCCGCCGCCTGCTTCCCGGCCCTGCAGGCCCGGGACATCGACGGGGTGAAATTCCTGGACGGCGGCTACAGCGACAATATGCCCACCGGCCTTGCCAAGGACATGGGGGCGGAGGAGCTGGTGTGCGTGGATCTGGAGGGCGTGGGCATCACCCGCCCGAACCTCACCGGCCTGCCCACCACCATGATCCGCAGTTACTGGGAGCTGGGCGACATCCTGCACTTTGACCCGGACACCGCCCGCCGGAACATGGAGCTGGGCTATTACGACACCCTGCGGGCCTTTGGCCGTCTCCGGGGCTGTGCCTACGCCGTGGACAACGGCCCGGAGAGCAGTGCGGATGCCGAGGCGTTCCGGAGCCGGTTCGATGCGGTGCAGAAGATGGTGCGGGACAAATACCCCGTGACCCTGACGGCGGACGCCGCCCTGCTGCTGGCCCGGATGAAGGACGCCGAGCTTTCCCCGCTGGAAACCGTGGCCGAGGACGTGGGGGTAGACCCCACGGTGTACTACACCACCCAGACGCTGGAACAGGCGTTTCTGGACAAATGCGACCGTGCGCGCATGGCCGGGTTCGCCCCGTTGTTTGCAGGCAGCGCGGACGCGGGCCGGGCGGCGCTGGCAGCCATTGTGCCCAATACATTTTTGCAGGCACTGGTCTACTGGACCCTGACCGTGTCTGCCCTGCCGGAGGTGACAGAGCATGAAGATTTGTAAAGGTGTCTCGGCATCCCCGGGCCTTGTGCTGGGGCAGGTGAGCCGTCTGGAACGCCATGTGGAGATCTTCAGCACCGGGCCATTCAACCCGGAACGGGAGCTGCAGCAGCTGGAAACAGCGGTGCGCACAGCACAGAGCGAGCTGGACTCCATGGCAGAACGGGCGGCCTCCACCGAACAGGCCATCCTGCAGTTCCAGAGCATGATGCTGGACGACGAGGGCATGATGAGCGAGGTGCGGTTCTGCATCAATGCGGGCATCAGCGCCGCCGCTGCCATGGACAAGGTGGGCCAGCGCTACGCAGACCAGCTGGCCAACATGAAGGACAACCCCTATATGCAGCTGCGCAGTGTGGACATTCTGGATGCCACCAGCCGGGTCATCAACATTCTGGGCAACCGCCCCCGGATGTGGCAGGCACTGGATCACCCGGTGATCCTGGCCGCAGACCGCCTGATGCCCACCGACCTGTTCAGCGTGCCCTCCGGCATGATCTTAGGTGTCATCACGGCGGAAGGCAGCGGCCAGAGCCACGCCGCCATCATCGCCCGGGCCATGAACATTCCGGGCATCGTGCAGGTGGGCCGGGATTTTCTGGATGACTGTGACGGCCGCACGGTGATCCTGGACGCCACCAAGGGCGAATGCATTCTGGATCCGGACGCCATTGCCCGCCAGCAGGCGGAGACCCGCATCTGCGAACTGCAGCGTGAGAACGAGGAGATGAGCGTTCTGCGCGACAAGCCCAATTACACCCGGGATGGGGCCGCGTTCGAGCTGCTGTCCAACTGCTTCGGCCCCGAGGACATCGACACGGCCATGCAGTCCGGCGCGCGGGGCGTGGGCCTGCTGCGCAGCAGCTACATGATGCTGCCGGGCCGTATTCTGGATGAGCAGGAACAGTTCTATTTCTACTGCTCCTGCCTGGCCGCGGCCCAAGGGTGCCCCGTCACCGTACGCACCTTCGACTTCGGGGCCGACCGCACCATGGCGGACGCCTATCAGGGCGTGCAGTCCTCCAAGCTGGGGCTGCGGGGCATCCGCAACAGCCTGCGCCAGCCCCGCCAGTTCGAGACCCAGATCTGCGCTCTGCTGCGGGCTGCCGCCCGCGGGCCGCTGCGGGTCATGTTCCCCATGGTGACCGATGTGGAGGACTGGGACGCCGCCATGTACATCGTGGAGCGCTGCCGTCAGAACCTGCGGGAGCGGGGCGTGCCCTTCAACGAAAAAACGCAGTTCGGCGTGATGCTCAGTGTGCCGTCCGCCTGCCTGACGGCGGAGGAATTCGTGGCCCACGGGTGTGATTTTCTGGTCATCGGCACCAACGATCTGACCCAGTACACCCATGCGGCAGACCGGGAACTGGCCTGCGCCGAGCGGTACTACCGCCCCGCCAGCCCGGCCATGAAAAAGCTCATCGCCATGGTCATGGAGGCGGCAAAGGCCGGCAGCGTGCCGGTGACCATCTGCGGCCTGGCCGTGGGCAACCCGGTAAACACGGTGCAGTACCTGCAAATGGGCCTGCGCAGCTTCTCGGTGAGCCCGCAGAACCTGCTGCGCACCAAAAAGGCTCTGCTGGAAGCCGACGCCCACCCGGACGACACCGAGCTGGAATAAAGCGATAAAAGAAAGGGGCTGCTGCACGCTGTGCAGCAGCCCCCTTTGTTTGGGGAACCTGCCGTGCAGCTTGCGGAATGCACAGCAGGAGAAGATGGCTTTTATAAAAATGGTTCCTCAGTTCATGCGGCGGTTCTTGCGGTCCAGCACAAAGCCTGCGGCCAGCAGGAACATGCCGCTGAGGGCACTGCCCACCACCGCCAGCCAGTTTGCACCGGTCTGGGGCAGGGCGGCGGCAGAAACGGCAGCTGTGGCAGCAGCTTCCGGCTTTGCGTCCTGCACCACGTTCTGTGCGGTTGCGGTGGTGTCTGCGGCAGGAGTGTCAGCCGGTGCAGTGCCGTCCTGTGCAGGGGCATCCGGGGTCACGGCGGGGTCTGCCGGGGTCACCTCCGGGGTGGACGGGACGTCCGGCTTGTTGGGGGTGTCCGGCTTGTTGGGGGTGTCCGGCGTTTCAGGAGTGTCGGGCCCCTCCCAGGTCAGCTTGGGCAGCACCACGTGCTTGGTCTGGCCGCACTTGTCAATGCTGCAGATGTAGTCTGCATAGCCGTCTGCATCCAGCGTGGGCTCTACCCTCTTCACCAGCTTCCAGTCGTGCAGGTCCTCGTCCTTCAGCTTGCTGGTGTCAATGTTGGGGTTCTCGTCCATGTATGTGCGGTTGTGGACGACCTTGGTGAGGGTGCCGCCTTTGATGGTGTGGCGATACTGGTGATCCCAATGGGCGGAATCATTTTTTGTTTCCGGCAGGACAAGTGCTTCTTTGTCGACAGTACCATTCTTATAGCAATTGACGATGGCAGAGTTGCGTTCGCCAAAGTTGGAGGAACCGTCTGCATTGTAGCTGGCGTCGTCAGCGGGGACATATGTGTGATGACTATGAGCGGAACCAATCGCAGTACCGGAGCCTTTTCCATAAATGTATGCGTTGACAACGGTATCACCGGTGCTGCTATTGATGTTGACGTTACAGGTAGCGTGATTGTCGCCATCGCTATACACGTCGAAAATATTGCCACCAATCGCAGGGCTGACGTCGTGGGTTCCATCATTTGGGAAGGAAGGACTATCAGAACCATAGGAGTTGATCGCATTTACGGTGCCGCCGGTAATGTTGATGGTTGTTGTGCTACCATCGCGACAGAAAGCATTTCCAATCGCAGGAACATCATAGGAGCTGATGGCAGTAACGTTGGCATTTTCTTCAATATTGATCGTGAGGTTATTAACAGAGCCGTGATAACCGGTACCGATGGCGCAGCCTTTTTGACTGGTTTCTGCATGTACGGTGGCATTCCCGGAGATCGTAATGTCTGTAGTCGGAATGGTTGTAGCAGAGCCATCCCAGCCGTTGCCCATACCGCCATCACCAATGGCGGAACCCCAAGTACCGTAAGCATCAACAACGGCATCGTCCGTAATGGTGATGCTATTTCCACCAGTGGCACCGCCGCCGATCGCAGCACCCTCCGCACTGGCGGCAGTAACATGGGCATTGCCCTTAATGCAGATGTTCTTGGCGGTACCGCCGTGGAGTCTGCCGCCGCCGCCAATGCCGGCACCGCCACCATGTCCACCAATGGCAGTGATCTCGCCGCCGGTGATGGTAATGTTGGATGTATCACCTAGGTCTTCCGCACCGCCGCCGATGGCGGCGGTTTCATGGTAACCGCCTGCCAGCAGTTTGCCGGTAGTGTCCTCATCGGTACCCTTTGCCGAACCATTATCGTTCACATCGTCCTTGATGGTCAGGGTGCCGGTGCCGTATTTGTCCGCTTTTTCGATGGCGGCGTGTTCGTCGTGCCAATCGTTCTCAACCAAAACGGTATTATTGCCGTTCAGCTCAAGGTTGGTGTCGCCATCGCCCTTTATTTCGATCGCACCGGACTTGGCTTCAGAAGTGTTAACTTCAATGTTCACCTTATCCAGGGTCACATTGGTAGTCTGATCTTTTGCCGTCTCCACCGTGATGGTATTTGAAGTCTTCTCGCCGCCGCTGGTAATGGTGACGCCCTTCGGATCCGTGTCCTTATAACCGTCCAAAGTATCGCCATTGCTATTTTGGGCGTAGCCGCCATTCTTTGTGTCCTCCTGCGTCACATAGGTATAGCCATCATCTTTGGTCTCCACCGTCACACTGCCCGTGTTCAGGTCGTAGGTATCCGCAAAGGCTGCTGTGGCGATGGACGAGACCATTGCCATCAACGCAGCTGTAGAAAGTACCCGCAAGGCAAGCTGTTGTTTCACATTTTTCCGCATTGCAAAACCCTCCAAACAAAAAAACTTACAGAGACGTGAACGTTACCGGGAACGATGCCGAAAACCGGCAAAAACCGGAACTTCAGGGCAGAAAATCACATAACTGTGCATTTTCATGCCCGGCATCTTTTTGCGGCACAAGTATAGTGCTGTGCCGTGGAGAATGTCAAGACAAAATGTTGAATTTTCGGGGGGGGGGGGGGGTGGCTAATTTTGTGGAATGAGCACAAAATAAGACGAAAATTTGCGACAAAATGACAGGGCAAAACTGCATAAAAATCCGGGAGATCTTTATGCGGGGCAAAAAATAAAAAATGGGCCCGGGAAAGCCCGCAGACTTTCCCGAACCCGTGGGTCGGAATTTTTCTTTGATGGAAGGTGCGCCGCCCGCCGGAGCCCCGGTTATTCCAGATTGCCGGTCAGGGTCATCACGGCGGCCAGCACGGCCAGCGGGGCGGTCTCGCACCGCAGGATGCGGGGGCCAAGGCCCACCGTTCTGGCACCGGCCTTTGCGGCCATTTCGGCCTCCTCGGCGGCAAAGCCGCCCTCGGCACCGGTCACGATGGCAATCTTCCGCTTTTTGCCGTCGGCGGGTGCGGCCTCGGCCAGCAGCTGGCGCACCGGCGCGCCGCCGCACTCGTAGCAGAACAGCACCAGGTCGTACTGGTCAAAGGTGCGGCACACGGCCCCGAAGTTGGGCAGCGGCAGGGCCACGTCCGGCAGCACGCCCCGGCCGCACTGCTTGGCGGCTTCCAGCGCGATGCGGTTGTAGCGCTCATTCTTCTGCTCCTCTTTTTTGGGGGCGGCCACGCAGTACCGGCTGAAAAAGGGCACCACATGGGCGGCACCCAGCTCTACCCCGTGCTTGATGATCTGCTCCAGCTTGTCCTGTTTGGGGTAACCGGCCAGCAGGGTGACCTCCACGCTGGGCTCGGCGGCGCTGGGGTAGCCCGGCTCCACGCTAAACTCCACGCAGTCGTCCCCGAAGCCGGTGATGGTGGCGGTGTATTCCACGGCGTTGCCGTCGCATAGAATGACGGTATCGCCCATGCGGGCACGCATCACACGGGCCAGATGATGGGCATCGGTGCCGCGCAGCACAGCCGTGCCGTCGGCGATCTCAGTGGTAAAATAACGGTGCGGCATGGGACCCTCCTTACGCCTTCTGGCAGATGATGCACTCCCAGCCGCGCTTCTCCTTCACTTCCACAACGGCAAGGCCGGCCTGTTCCAGCCCGGCGATCACCTCGTCCTTGCGGGTGTCGATGATGCCGCTGGCAATGAAGGTGGCACCGTCGGCCATCAGGCCGGGCACGGCGGGGGCAAGCGACAGGATGGCGTTGGCCACGATGTTGGCCGTGATGATGTCGTATTTGCCGCTGGCCTTGTCGGACAGGTCGCCCACCAGCACGGTCAGCTTATCCTGCACGCCGTTCAGGGCAGCGTTCTCCCCGGCGGTGCGCACGGCTACGGGGTCGATGTCCACGCCCTCGGCCACGGCGGCACCCAGCTTCAGGGCTGCAATGGCCAGGATGCCGCTGCCGGTGCCGATGTCCAGCACCCGTTCACCGCCCTGGACCCGCTCGTCCAGCGCTTCCATGCACAGGCTGGTGGTCTCGTGGCCGCCGGTGCCAAAGGCAAGGCCGGGGTCCAGCACCAGCTTGACCCGGTCGGTGTCGTACTCCTGCCAGGAGGGCACCACGGCCAGCCGCTTGCCGATCTCCAGCGGGTGGTAATACTTGCGCCAGCCGTTCTGCCAGTCCTCCTGCTCCACACCCTCGGTCTCCACGGTGTAGGCGATGCCGGCAGCCTCCATGCGGGCAGAGATCAGGGCCAGGGTCTCCACGGGGGAAGCGCCCGGCTCCAGATACATGTGGATGATGACCTGATCCCGGGGCTTGTCCAGCAGCTCCTGCTCGATCAGGTCCACATGGGCGATCTCGGCCACCTGCTGCTCGATGTCGCTGTAATCTTCAATATAAATGCCGCCCTCGGCGATCATGGTCGCCACAGCCTCGGCGTTGTCGGCGTCGGCCTTGGCCACGGTCAGGCGGATGTCAGTCCATTCCATATTGTACGCTCCTTTTTGTCTGAAGTCCCAGTCCCCCCGCTGTTTTGACAGCCGGAGAGGACAAGGGTCCCTTATAACAGTATAGTACCCGATTCCCGCATGGGATGCAAGCGTTTGGGCAAAATGGCGGGAAAAGAAGCTGCGCTTTTGCCATAGGGACTGTTTTGCGCCGGAAACCGCCGGCGGGTGCCTGCGGTCTGCGGAAAACGCTTTTTTTGCCGGAGAAAACGTGTTATACTGAAAAGACCGGGGATCGTTCTGCCAGCTCTTTTTGCCGCCTGCGGTGCGGACAAGCTGAGCGCGGAGAACGCCCCAAACGAACAAGATCGTCACGATCCAGAAAGGAACCCGCATCGTATGAGCAAAACCTTTACCTGGCGGCTACTGACCGCCCGCGAACTGACCGACGTCTATCTGCAGGAAATGCGCCGGGACTTCCCCGCCGGCGAGCTGAAGCCGCTGGGCATGATCCTGACCAGCGAAGCCGAGGGCATCGCCCACACCTGGGGCGTTTTTGACGGCGCAAAGCTGGCCGCGTATCTGCTCATGGTGCGGCCCAGCGGGATGGCGGTGAGCCAGCTGGACTATTTTGCTGTCCTGCCGGAATACCGTGCGCAGGGAGTGGGGGCCAAGCTTCTGGCGGAACTGCCGGCCCATGAGGAAGGGGCACAGGCCATCATCATTGAGGCCGAGGTGCCGGAAAAAGCGGAAGATGAAGCCATGGCCGTGCGGCGTCTGGGCTTTTATGCCCGGTGCGGCGCGCGGGATACCGGCTGCTATGAACATTTGTTCGATGCCTGGTTCCGCATCCTGGTGCTGCCCTGCCCGGGTGCACCGGAGCTGAGGGATACGGAAGCCGTGGACGAGCTGGTAAACTGTTACAGGCGCACCATCAGCGAGAGCCAGTGGCGAAAATATGTCCAGTTCTACAACCCGGATGACACCCGCTACTGCTGAACCACTCCCCTGCCCGCTTTTGCGGCGGACGGGGGATTTTTTTGTCATTTTTTGTTGACAGATGCCGGAAATATGGTACGATTACCATAGGAAAAACGATTGTAAGGAGGACTGTCCCATGACCATGAAAATGAACCGCCGCACCTTTCTGAAGACCACTGCCGCTGCGGCACTGGCCGTGTCCCTGTCCGGGGTGCTGACCGCCTGCGGCGGCGGAAGCACGCCGCCCAGCACCACCGCCATCGCGCTGGGCGACTTCACTGTCAACATCACGATGGTGAAAGTCAACAAAAACGAGACCGTTGGCGCAGCGGAGTACCGTGCGAACATGATCCCCACCGTGACGGTGCGCTACAACGGCAGCGGGTTTACGGCCTGCCAGTTCAAGGATGTCTTCTCCGCGTCGGTCAACAATCTGCCCCTCAAGCTGAGCAATGGCAGCGAGTGGATCGCAAAGGCAGATATCCTGGGCGGCCGCAGCAAGACCTATGAACCGTCGTTCCAGGTCATCGATCCCCTGTACGATACCTTCCAGCAGGGCGGTACGCCGCTGAAGATCCGGATCACCCTGCAGGGTCAGACCGCAGAGTATACCGTCACCAATACGGGCGCGATCAGCGTCCGGCGTGTCAGCGAATAAGCCGCAGCAGACCCGTTTTTCGTGCTGCCGGGCATTCTCCATTTAGGAGCGTGCCTGGCAGCTTTTTTGCGTTCTGCACAGGAAACGCGGACGATTTCCGGCGGTTTGGACGGACAATGTAAAATCCGGGGACAAGGTTTTCACAGGGATTTTACAGGGGCTTTGCAGGGACGGAAACGATGCCCCAAAGATTTACCTGCTTTTTGCACGGGCGTGGTCGCGGGGTACCCGGGAATGCGATACAATAAGGCCGTTCCCAAGGAAAACACAACAAATGCAATCGCCCGGGCAGTCCGCCCGGCGTCGTCTGGAGGAAAAGTATTATGAAAAAGATCACGCGTCGTTCGTTCCTGACCGTTTGCGGTGCAGCCGCTGCTGCTGCCGCCCTGACCGCCTGCGGCGGTTCCGCTTCTTCCACTGTGGCATCCTCTGCTGCAGAGTCCACCGCTTCTTCTGCTGCCCAGAGCACGGCAGCAGGCACCCTGAGCGGCAATGTGGCGACCGGCGGTTCTACCTCGATGAAGAACGTCATCGCTGCCCTGACCGAAGGCTTTGCCGAGGTGGAGCCGGGCGTGACTGTCAGCTATGACCCCACCGGTTCCGGTGCCGGCATCACCGGTGCTACCGACAAGACCCTGGACATCGGCCTGTCCTCCCGTGCCCTGAAGGACGATGAGAAGAACGATGTGGACGGCACCACTGTGGCACTGGACGGCATCGCCATCATCGTCAACAAGGACAGCAAGGTGGCCGACCTGACCGTGGATCAGCTCAAGCAGATGTTCACCGGCGAGATCACCGACTGGGCCGATGTGGGCGGCGACGCCGGCGAGATCGTGCTGGTGGGCCGCGAGGCCGGTTCGGGCACCCGCGATGGTTTTGAGAGCATCGTGGACGTGAAGGACAGCTGCAAGTATGCACAGGAGCTGACCGCGACCGGTGCCGTCATCAGCGCGGTGGAAGCCAACCCGCTGGCCATCGGTTATGCATCCCTGTCTGCCGTGGGCGATACCGTCGCCATGGTCACCGTGGAGGGTGTGGAGTGCAGCGAGGAGACCGTCAAGGACGGCACCTACAAGATCCAGCGCCCCTTCGTGTTCGTCACCAATAAGAGCGTGACCCTGTCCGAGCAGGCACAGGCATTCGTGGATTTCGCCACCAGCAAGGATGCTGCGGACCTGATCCGTGCCGCAGGTGCTGTGCCGGTCAATGAGTAAAAAGTTCGGCTGAACGCACAATACAAACTGGAAAATCCGAGCGAACCACAAAAGGTTGTTACTGGATTCCAGGAGAAGGAGTCATCCGAGAGGTCCTGGAGAAGTCATCAGACAAATTGTCAGATGACTGAAAGACGGAAATGTCAGCCGCGCTGCCCTGCTTCTTGCATTTATGCGGGTCGGCGCGGTTCTTTCAAAGGAAAATACGATGCATAAAAATACAAATAAAAAGAGAAATTGCATCCAGCTTCCACGCACAGCGGCGGAGTGGCTGGAAGCGATCATGAACTTTCTCTTCTTTCTGTGCGGGATGCTGGCGGTTGGCTGCGTGATCCTGATCTCCGTTTATATGGTGGTCTCCGGCGTACCGGCCATCCATAAGATCGGTCTGTTCCGCTTTTTGTTCGGCACCCAGTGGGCTTCCACGGCGGCGGAACCAAAATTTGGCATATTATCGTTTATTTTGTCCAGCGTATACGGCACATTGGGGGCGGCGCTCATCGGCGTGCCCGTCGGCCTGCTGACGGCGGTGTTTCTGTCCAAGGCGGCAAACGAAAAAGTGCGCAGCATCGTTGTTACGGCCATTGAACTGCTGAGCGGGATCCCCAGCGTGGTGTTTGGCCTGCTGGGTATGCAGGTGCTGGTGCCGGCGGTGGCAAAGACCTTCGGCAAAGCCTCCGGCGCCTGCCTGCTGTCTGCGATCGTTGTGCTTTCGATCATGATCCTGCCCAGCATCGTGTCCGTGTCGGTCACGGCCCTCAACGCCGTGCCGCCGGAATATGAGCAGGGCAGCCTGGCGCTGGGCGCGACCGAGACCGAAACATGGTTTAAAATCAGCGTACCTGCGGCAAAAAGCGGCATTGCGGCGGGCATTGTTCTGGGCATTGGACGCGCCATTGGCGAAGCGATGGCGGTCATGATGGTGGCCGGAAACAGCCCCAATATGCCGGACAGTCTGTTCCGCAGCGTCACGTTCCTGACCACGGCCATTGCAAAGGAAATGAGCTACGCGGGCGGTCTGCAGCGGCAGGCACTGTTCAGCATTGCGCTGGTGCTGTTCAGCTTCATCATGATCATCAACGTGGTGCTGAATGTGATTTTGAAGGGCGGAAATGACGATGCAAAGTGAATTTTCTTCTTCCCGCCGGGCCTGGAACCGGATCATGACCGCATTGGTCTGGATTTCAGCTGTCCTTGTTATTGTACTTGTAACCGGCATCCTTGCGCTGGTCCTTGTCCGGGGCGTCCCGCATATCAGCTGGAAATTTCTGACAACAACGGCCAGCGTGCTCAAAAAAACAGATGGCATCCTGCCCGCGATCATCAATACATTGTATGTCATTTTGTTGACATTACTCATTGTATTGCCCTTCGGCGTGGGTGCGGCCGTCTATCTGACCGAGTATGCGACCAACCGGAAACTGATTAAAATCATCGAATTTACGAACGAAACACTGGCTGGTATCCCCAGCATCATCTATGGTCTGGTGGGTATGCTGGTGTTCTCGCAGGGGCTTGGGTTCCAGACCTGCCTGCTGTCCGGCTCCCTGACATTGGTGATTATGAATCTACCGACCATCATCCGGACAACGCAGGAATCCCTGAAAACGGTGCCGCAGGGTTACCGGGAGGGTGCACTGGGACTGGGTGCCGGAAAATGGCACATCATTCGCACCATCGTGCTGCCCTGCAGCATTGACGGCATTGTGACCGGCTGCATCCTGACGGTGGGCCGTATCGTGGGCGAGAGTGCAGCGCTGCTGTTCACCGCCGGCGCGGCGGAGGTCATTGCCAACGGGATCGTCAAGGCCTACACCTCCAACGGCGCGACCCTGTCGGTGCTGCTGTACCTGCGTGCCTTTGAGGACGGCGATTTCACTTCGGCCTGGGCCATCGGTGCGGTGCTGCTGGTGCTGGTGCTGATCATCAATCTGGCAGCGCATCTGGCCAGGACAAAGCTGAAGCAGAAGCAGTAAGGAACGAACCCTCTCCGTCATCGCTGTGCGATGCCACCTCTCCCGAGAGGGAGAGGTTTTACCCAGCAAAATCGGAAGCAGAAAAAGCTCCCCCTTTCGGGATCGACCTCCCCCGGCCGGGGGAAGATGGCGGAGCCAAAAAGGGGAGCAGCAGGCAAACCCGCCAGGGTTTGACGGAGAGGGTTTATTACAACGAGGAAAATAGTATGGAAAACACGACTGCGCCGATCATCACGGCGAAAAATCTGAATCTCTGGTACGGCGACTTCAAAGCGCTGAAGAATATCTCGCTGGACGTGGGCGAGCGGGAGATCACCGCGCTCATCGGCCCCTCCGGCTGCGGAAAATCCACCTTTCTGAAGACCCTGAACCGGATGAATGACCTGGTGCCGAATGTGCGCATCGAGGGCGATGTCCGCCTGAAGGGCGAGGACATCTTCGCCCGGGAGATGGTGCTGACGACCCTGCGCCGCCGGGTGGGCATGGTGTTCCAGAAGGCCAACCCCTTTCCCATGAGCATCTACGACAACATCACCTACGGCCCCAGACTGCACGGCGTGCGCAATAAGGCTGAGCTGGACGATCTGGTGGAAAGCTCCCTGCGGGGCGCGGCCCTCTGGGATGAGGTGAAAGACCGCCTGAAAAAGAGCGCGCTGGGCCTGTCCGGCGGCCAGCAGCAGCGTCTGTGCATTGCCCGGGCACTGGCGGTCAAACCGGAAGTGCTGCTGATGGATGAACCCACCAGCGCCCTGGACCCCGGCTCCACCATGAAGGTGGAAGAGCTGATGAGCGAGCTGAAAAAGAACTACACCGTGGTCATCGTCACCCACAATATGCAGCAGGCAGCCCGCATCAGCGACCGCACGGCATTCTTCCTGCTGGGCGAACTGGTGGAGGTCGGCCCCACGGCTCAGATCTTCAGCGCCCCGCAGGACAAGCGCACCGAGGATTACATCTCCGGCCGGTTCGGTTAAAAGGAGGAACAGAACATGAGCATCCGCAAACAATACGATACCGACCTGGAATCGCTGAAGAATTCGCTGTCCGAAATGGGCAGGAATGCCGCCGATGCGGTGGAGGCGGCACTGGAGGCCCTGTGCACAGCCGATGCCGAGGCGGCAAAGGCTGTGGTGAAGGGCGACAGCCGGATCAACAACATGGAACGGGACATCGAACACCGCTGCATGACCCTGCTGCTGCGGCAGCAGCCGGTGGCCGGAGACCTGCGCCGGATCTCCACTGCCATGAAGGTGGTCACCGATGTGGAACGCATCGCCGACCATGCCGCCGACATCGCGGAGATCATCCCCCATCTGGTCACGGTGCGTAAGGAAGGCGACCCGGCGGTGAGCCAGGCCATCCGCATGGGACAGAAAGCCCACCAGATGCTTCTGGATGCACTTGCCGCCCTGACCGCCGAGGATGAGACCGCCGCCCGCAAGGTGATCGCGGCAGACGATGAGGTGGACTACGACTTCAATGCCATCAAACATACGCTGGCGCAGGAGATCGCTGCCGACCCCGGTAAGGTGGACGCGGCCTTGGATCTGCTGATGGTCATCAAGTATCTGGAACGCATCGGCGACCATGCTGTGAACGTGGCCGAGTGGGTGCAGTTCGTGCGCAGCGGCCGCTACAAGGACGAAAATATGTTCTGAGAAAAACAATTCCACACCCGTTATGGGTTCGTGTTTTCCTTATTTTCTCTGGAAAAGGCCGCCGGTCTCCGGCGGCCTTTTTCTATGAGACGAAAAATAATAAAAAAATTTTATCTTTTTTGCAATGTTTGGGACGGGCCGTTCGTATAGAGAGTGTAAGGGCACAAAAAGCCCGAAAGTTTTGTGCGGCGGATGTCCGGCTTCTCCCCTGTCCCCCATCCGCCGCACCTTTACGGAGGAACACTCGATGGCACAGTTGAAAAATCTGCCGCTGGAAGCGCGTGCCGAGGCCGTCAGCCGCGAAGCACTGGTCCAGGCGGCATTGCAGGAGATCACCCAGAATTACCGCGAAGCAAGCCTGTCCAATGTGGCGCGCAGCTACGGCGTGTCGCTGGCCTATGTCAGCGAGTGCGTCCGCGCCCAGACCGGCAAAACGTACAAGGAGCTGCTGCAGAAGCACCGCATGGAGACGGCTGCCCGCCTGCTGCGCCGCAGCGAGCTGAACATCCAGCAGATCATCAGCATGGTGGGCTACGAGAACACCAGCTATTTCTACCGCCTGTTCCATGAGCGCTACGGCCTCAGCCCCCGGGAGTACCGCATGGTGCGCGCGGCACGCCCCCGCACCACGGCCTGAACCGGATCTGCCAAAGCAGGAACCGCTGCACGGAAGAATGTGCAGCGGTTCCTTTTTGTTGTGTGAAATTGTAACACTTTTGGTACCAAAAACTGGTGTTTTCTGGCAGAATGTAGTATAATAGAGGGCATGAAAAAAGTTCCTGCGCCGGAAAGGCGGGACAAACAAAAGAGGGTGGCATTGGATGTTTCGAGGAGCAGTGAGAGCAGATCTGGATCAGGTTTTGCAGATTTATGCCCATGCGCGTGCCGAGATGGCCGCATCGGGCAACCCGACCCAGTGGGGGGATCATTATCCCCCGCGGGAGCTGTTGGAGGAGGATATCGACACCAACCGGCTGTTCGTCTATGTGGTCAACGGACGGATGGAAGCGGTGTTTGCGTTCATTCTGGGAGCGGATCCGACGTATGCGGTCATTGAGGATGGTGCGTGGCTGAACGACACCCTGCCCTACGGCACGATCCACCGGCTGGCTTCTGCGGGCAAGCGGAAGGGTGTGGCATCGGATGTCATCGAGTGGTGCCTGGAACACTGCCAGAGCCTGCGGGCGGATACCCATGCAGACAACAAGATCATGCAGCATCTGCTGGAAAAGAACGGCTTTGCCCGCTGCGGCATCATTCATGTGGCGGACGGCAGTTCCCGCATTGCCTACCAGAAGATGTCGCTGACCCTGCCGCTGGAATAAAAAGCCTGCGCTTCAAAATCGGAAAGAAGGAAAACTGCCTGTGGGCGGGAGGACGCTGCGGTCTGCAGAAGTCCCCGTCCGCAGATTTTTTATTTTTTGGAAAAATCGGTGCAACATTTTGCTCTGCTCCAACGTATACAGAGTGAAAACCCAAGGAACCATGCCGGTTTTTACTCGATTCTGAACAAATAGTATTATACATTTCGGAATACGAAGGAGAAGATCCCATGAGAAAGATGAAAACGATTTCAACCTGCCTGGCAGCTGCACTGACCGTTTCGATGCTGGCAGGAGGTGCTGTGTCGGCCTTTGCAGCCCCGGCGGAGACGGAAGCCGCATCCACTGCCGTGGTGGGCACGGAAAACTGCATCTCCGGCAGTTGGAAGCGGGCGTCCGACCCGACCCTGACTCCGAAGGTGAGGAACGCATTTGAAAAAGCCTTTGCCGGCCTGGAAGGCGTTTCCTATACCCCGTATGCCCTGCTGGCCACCCGCACCACGGCGTCCGGCACCCAGTACCGCGTGCTGTGCAAGGCCACCGGCTGCTATCCGGATGCCCAGGAAGAGTATGTGGTGGTCACCCTGAAGCGCGGCCTGCTGGGCAGGGCGGAGATCCTGAACGTCGATGATGCCCTGTGCGAAACCGACCTTGTGGACGACAAAGAGATGACCGGAGGCTGGCAGGAAGCCCAGTCCCCTGCCATGACCGACGAAGCAAAGGCGGCCTTTGAAAAGGCCACCGAGGGCCTTCTGTGCGTGGATTACGTTCCCGTGGCCCTGCTGAGCACCCAGGTGGTGGCGGGCACCAACTACCGCATCCTGTGCGAGGCGACGGAGGTATACCCCGGCGCAGAGACTCATTATGCTGTGATGACGGTCTATGAAGGGCTGGACGGCAGCGCCAACATCCTGAGCGTGACCGACAGCCTTGCAAGCTGAGCTTGAGATCATACAATGGACAAAACGCACCCGGCGGGGCACACAAGATGCTCTGCGTGGGTGCGCTTTTTGTTGTCGAAACCACAAAAGTGTACTTGATAAAAATACAGTTTCTGGGCGGTTCTGAAAAAAGTTTACAAAAATAAATTCTTGCGCCGGGAAAATGCCGGGAAATACTTCCTCTTTTGGGCCGTCTGTGTTATAATGACACTTGTTCTTGGGTAAGAGACAGAAAACTGTACGCATGAGGCGTACAGCATAAAGAGGAGTGTTATCATATTATGAAGACCCTGAAAGTTGCTGTTGCAAAGTACAACAGCATCAGTCTGATCCTGCGCATCCTGGCCGGTCTGATCATCGGCGCAGTGCTGGCGCTGGCTGTGCCCGGTGCCGCCTGGGTCGGAGAGCTGGGCAATCTGTTCGTCGGTGCGCTGAAGGGCATTGCCCCGGTACTGGTGTTCGTCATCGTGGCCAGTGCGCTGGCACAGGGCAGCTCCAGGCTGGACCGCCGGTTCGGCACGGTGATCTGGCTGTATATGCTCACCACCTTCCTGGCAGCGGCCATTGCGGTTGTCACCAGCTTCCTGTTCCCGGTCACGGTCGTCCTGGCAGACGCCGCGCAGTCGGACGTAGTGCCGCAGGGTCTGGGTGAGGTGCTGAGCACCCTGCTGACCAACTTTGTGGCAAACCCGGTCAGCGCCATTATGAGCGGCAACTACATCGGCATCCTGTTCTGGGCCTGTATGTTCGGCATCGCCATGAAGAAGATCGGCGCCGAGAGCACCAAGACTTTCATGGCCAACACCGCTGACGCCGTGTCCCAGATCGTGCGCTGGATCATCAACCTGGCACCGTTCGGCATCATGGGTCTGGTGTATACCAATGTGTCCGGCAACGGCCTGGCCATCTTCACCCAGTACGGCAAGCTGCTGGCCCTGCTGGTGGGCACCATGCTGTTCATGGCTCTGGTCGTCTCCCCCTTCATTATGTTTATCTATCTGGGCTGCAACCCGTATCCGCTGGTGTTCCGCTGCCTGAAGGAGTCCGGCCTGACCGCCTTCTTCACCCGCAGCTCCGCCGCCAACATCCCTGTGAACATGGCGCTGTGTGAAAAGCTGGGTCTGGATAAGGATATGTATTCCGTGTCCATCCCGCTGGGCGCTACCATCAACATGGACGGCGCGGCCATCACCATCACCATCATGACTCTGGCTGCGGCCAATACCCTGGGTATTCAGGTGTCTCTGCCTGCTGCCATCGTGCTGAGTGCGATGAGCGCTCTGGGCGCCTGCGGTGCTTCCGGCGTGGCCGGCGGCTCTCTGCTGCTGATCCCCATGGCCTGCTCCCTGTTCGGCATCTCGAACGATGTGGCCATGCAGATGGTTGGTGTCGGCTTCATCATCGGCGTGGTGCAGGATTCCGTGGAAACGGCCCTGAACTCTGCCGGTGACGTGGAGTTCGCCGCCACCGCCGAGTATCACCAGTGGCGCAAGCAGGGCAAGCCCTTGCCGGAGTTCCTGCGCAAGTAAAATAACAGAACAAAAAGGGGCCGGTGCAATGCACCGGCCCCTTTTTGAACCCTCTCAGTCAACGCCGTTGGCGTTGCCAGCTCCCCCGAAAGGGGGAGCTTCTGTTTGCGTTCCGTAAGAAGCAAAAAACCTCTCCCTTCCGGGAGAGGCGGCACAGCGTCAGCTGTGACGGAGAGGGGTCAGTCCAGCAGCTTTGCCTTCTGCAGCGCGACCAGGATCAGCGGGATGAGGATGAGCTGGGCGATGATGCCGGGCACGGCGGTGAGCAGTGCACCGGACAGGAACGCGCTGAATGGGAAGGACGAGCCGGTCAGGCCCGCCAGCACAAAGCGCACGGCACCCCACACCAGACGGCCTGCCGCCATGGCGGTGACCAGTGCGGCGTACATCATGGGCAGGGTGTGCTTCACCTTGCGCCAGACCAGGCCGGACACCAGGCCATAAGCGGCCAGCTCAAAGGCCATGGAGATGGCGATGGGGAACATCGGCGGCATACCAAACAGCACCGAGCGCAGCAGCGGAGCAATGAAGCCCACGGCCAGGCCCCAGGGGCCGCCCAGTACAAAGCCGCACAGCAGGATGGGAAAGTGCATGGGGCAGAGCATATTGCCCACCTGGGGCACATGGCCGGTGACCATGGGCAGCACGAAGGCCAGCGCCAGGAACAGGGCAGCCAGCACGATCTGCCGGGTGGGAGAAGTGGTTTTGGTGTGCATGAAAGATTCCTCCTTGCGGACGCAAAAAAGGGGCCTGCCCGGCTTGCAAGCCAAAGGCAGACCCCTTCGTGGCGTCTGTTGTAACAATGTGATTTGGATAAAATGTTCCATCAAATGGAGAAAACGGACTTCAGTCCGCACGCCCGGCTCCGTGCCGGATTTTGAAAAAAGTATAGCAAAAGCGGCAGGTGCTGTCAAGAAGCGGCAAAATGCCTGCAATTTGACCAAAAAGCGGCAAATTTCCACGGATATTTCCCGATGTGTGTACATTTTGCATGAAGAAGCTTGACCTTTCTGCACAGAATAGATAATATAAACTTGAAAAAGAGCGCGCTGCAACGGCCCGCAGGGGGCCTGGCGCTGACGAAAGGCTTTTTTGAACGCTTGCAAATTCTGAGGTTCATACGGGAGGACCATCATGACAAATGCAGAAAAACTTACCCTGGCAAAGCACGCCTGCCACATCCGCATGGGCGTGATCGAGGGCACGCACAGCGCAAAGTGCGGTCATCCGGGCGGCAGCCTGGACATCGCCGAGGTGCTGAGCTACCTCTATTTCGTGGAAATGAATGTGGATCCCAAGGAGCCGAAGAAGGCCGACCGCGACCGTCTGGTGCTGTCCAAGGGCCACGCCGCCCCGGCGCTGTATGCTGCCCTGGCAGAGCGCGGTTATTTCCCGGTGGAAGACCTCAAGACGCTGCGCAAGATCGGCAGCTACCTGCAGGGCCACCCCAACATGAACGAGACCCCGGGTGTGGATATGTCCACTGGCAGTCTGGGCCAGGGCATTTCCGCCGCCTGCGGCATGGCACTGGGTGCCAAGCACGCAGGCAAGCCCATCAACGTGTTTGCCATCGTGGGTGACGGCGAGGTGGAAGAGGGTGAGTGCTGGGAGGCCTTTATGTTTGCCGCCCACTACGGCCTGAGCAACCTGTGCGTGTTCTTGGACCGCAACCGCCTGCAGATCGACGGCTCCACCGAGACGGTCATGAGCAGCGAGCCGCTGGAAGAGAAGATGAAGGCCTTCAACTTCAACGTGCTGACCATCAATGGCCACGACTATGACCAGATCGAGGCCGCCATCCAGGCTTTCCATGCCGAGAACGACAAGCCCACCTGCATCATCATGGACACCACCAAGGGCAAGGGCGTTTCCTTTATGACCAACTCCGTGGACTGGCACGGCAAGGGCCCCAACGACGACGAATACAAGGTCGCTATGGAAGAACTGAACGCCGCCTACGCCGCGCTGGAACAGGAGGAGAACTAAGATGGCAGACGTGAAGAAGATCGCTACCCGTGAAAGCTACGGCAACACCCTGAAGGAACTGGCCGCAGAGGGTCATGACGACCTGGTGGTGCTGGACGCCGACCTGGCCGCCGCCACCAAGACCGGGATGTTCCGCAAGGCTTACCCGGACCGCCACTTTGACTGCGGCATCGCCGAAGCCAACATGATGGGCGTGGCTGCGGGCCTGTCCACCATGGGCTATGTGCCCTTTGTGTCCAGCTTTGCCATGTTCGCCGCGGGCCGCGCCTTTGAGCAGGTGCGCAACTCCATCGGCTACCCTCACCTGAATGTGAAGATCGGTGCCACCCACGGCGGCATCTCTGTGGGCGAGGACGGTGCATCCCACCAGTGCTGCGAGGATTTTGCCCTCATGCGCAGCATCCCCGGCATGACCGTCATCTGCCCCGCCGACGACGTGGAAGCCCGCGCCGCCGTGCGTGCCGCTTACGAGATGGAAGGCCCGGTCTACCTGCGCTTCGGCCGTCTGGCTGTGCCCGTGTTCCACGATGCCGAGAACTACCACTTTGAGATCGGCAAGGGCGAGCAGATCACCGAGGGCAATGACATCGCCATCATCGCCACCGGCCTGATGGTCAACGAAGCCCGCATCGCCGCCGAACAGCTGGCCGAAGAGGGCATCCACGCCCGGGTCATCAACATCCACACCATCAAGCCGCTGGACGAGGAAATCATCCTCAAGGCGGCCAAGGAGTGCGGCAAGGTCATCACCGCCGAGGAGCACAACGTCATCGGCGGTCTGGGCGAGGCCGTGTGTGCCGTCCTGAGCGAGAAGCTGCCCACCCCCGTGCGCCGTGTGGGCGTGCAGGACAAGTTCGGCTGCTCCGGCCCGGCTTGGGATCTGCTGAAGTTCTACGGTCTGGATGCCGCCACCATCTGCAAGACGGCCCATGAGATGCTGAACAAGTAAACCTATAAATCATAAAAAGAGACGCCGCATCGCACGATGCGGCGTCTCTTTTTTCAAATCATCCCATGGCTCTGGTACACGGCCACAAAGGTCTCCCGCAGGGTCTGGATCTCGGGGCGGGGATCGTCCCGCAGGGTGAGCAGGCAGGTGTCCGGGATGGGGATGGGCAGTTCCAGCGGCAGATACCAGTCCTTCGGGAAGGCCGGATACAAAATGGAACTGAAAAACAGACACTGCCCGGCCAACAGGTCGGAGTAGCAGGCTTCATAGCTGTCGGCCTGAAGCCAGTCCGGGGCGTGGAAGGGCATCCCGGGCTGGGTCCGCAGGAACTGCACGATCTCCCCATACACCGGCTCGTAAAAAATGCGCTGCCGGGTCAGGTCGGCCAGATGGAGCGCGGCCCGGCCATGCAGGGGGTGTTCCGGCCCGGCCACCAGATAGCAGTGGTTGTGCAGGATGGGGGTGTATACTACCTCATCCTGCATCGGGCGGAAGGGTGGATACAGCGCCGCGTCCACTTCGGTGCAGAGCATCCGGTGCAGGTTGGAAAAGATGGGCTGGGTGTCTACCTTGATCTCACAGCCCGGCAGGGCAGCACGGAGCTGTGCCATCAGGACCGGGTAGATGGGGTCCCGCTGCAAAAGCACCGGCGGGAGCCGCAGGCGCAGGGTGGGGTTCGGTTCAAAAGCCTTGAGCACCCGGCGGGTCTCCAGCATCTGGCGGTAGATCTGTTCCGCGTGGGGCCGCAGAGCGCGGCCTGCGGCGGTCAGCGCCACCCGTGTGGTGCTGCGGGTGAACAGGTCCAGCCCCAGCTCTTTTTCCAGACTGCGGATCTGATAGCTCAGGGCAGGCTGAGTGCAGTACAGTTCTTTGGCGGCAGCGGTGAAATTCAGGGTGCGGGTCACCGTAAGAAAGCACAAAAGCTGGTGGTCGTTCATGGCGCAAGGCTCCTTTGCAGGTCGTTGCTTCCAGTATAACAGGAAACTGACCCGTAATAAAGGATTTTTATTGCACTGGCAAAATTTTTTTAATTCCCTTTTACTTCGTTATATTTTATACTAAGTACAGAAGCGGAAAAAGTTCCGCAGACACGAAAAGAAGAGAAGAAAGAAAAAGGAGAATCATGATGGAAAAGATCTCTCGCAAGAGCTTCCTCAAGGTCGCTGCCGCCGCTGCCATGAGCGGTGTCACCGCCGGCGCTCTGGCTGCCTGCAATTCTGCAGGCTCCACCAGCACCGCTGCCTCCGCATCCGGCGATGCCATTTACACCCCCGGCACCTACACCGGCACCGCCACCGGCATCGGTGAGGTGAAGGTCACCATGACCTTCAGCGAGACCGCCATCACCGAAGTGGTGGTGGATACCTCCAACGAGACCGAGAACATCGGCGGCGTGGCCGCTCCCACCCTGCAGGAGGCCCTGATGGCCGCCCAGAGCGCCGAGGTGGACAACATTTCCGGTGCCACCGTCACCACCAATGCCGTCAAGGAAGCTGCCGCCAGCTGCATCCAGCAGGCCATGGGCGTCAAGACCGACGCCCCCGCTGCCGATGACACCGCCGCCGACACCGGCGACGACTGGCTGGGCGAGGAGCCGGACGTGCAGGCCAGTGAGACCCAGGACTTCGACGTGGTCATCATCGGTGCCGGCCTGTCCGGCATCTGCGCTGCCCGCGCTGCCGCCGAGGAGGGCGCCAAGGTCGCCATCGTTGAGAAGAGTTCTTCCTTCAACTGCCGCAGCGGCGAGTACGCCCTGCTGAACGGCACCCTGAACAAGCGCTGGGGCCGCGAGAACATCGTGGACGAGGACGTGGTGGTCAACCGCCTGATGCGTGAGTGCACCTACCGCAACAAGCGCTCCATCCTGAAGAAGTGGGCCAGCCACGCACACGAGGTCATGGACTGGTTCATCGAGGCCTATCCCGAGCTGACCATCTGCGACACCACCCGTCAGGTGGTCACCCAGGAGCAGTTCGACAAGGGCATCCTGGTCCCCCTGGCATGGCCCCAGCCCGAGCACTACGACTACCGCAACGAAGAGTTCCCCACCTTCCCCTCCAGCATGGAGTTCCGCTCTTCCCGCAAGGATCAGCAGGGCTTCATCGTGGAAGCCAACCTGAACAAGGCCATTGAGAACGGTGCACAGACCTTCTTTGGCTGCTTCGGCACCAAGCTGCTGAAGGACAGCGACGGCCGCGTGACCGGCGTCATCATCCGCGACGCCCAGAACGGCAACAAGTACATCCAGCTGAACGCTTCCAAGGGCGTCATCCTGGCAACCGGCGACAACTCCGGCGATGAGAAGATCCTGAAGCACTTCGCACCCGAAGTGGTGGAGAAGCAGATCATGAACATGGGCGCCATGGGAATGCTGGGCGTGGACGTGGAAGGCAAGACCGTGGAGACCGGCGACGGTCTGCGCATGGGTGCCTGGATCGGCGCCAAGGTGCAGGATCACCATGCACCCATGACCCATCACATGGGCAGCGGCATGGGCGTCACCCCCTTCCTGCAGATCAACAAGCACGGCGACCGCTTCATGAACGAGTGCATCCCCGGCCAGCAGCTGGAGAACCAGATCGAGCTGCAGCCCGAGTGCACCTCCTTCCAGCTGTACGACTCCAAGTGGGGTGATGAGATCCCCTATATGCCGGCCAACCACGGCGGCCTGTGCTACATCATCCCCGAGGATGAGGACGAGTCCAACCCCAACTATGCTGACCGCCAGTACACCAAGATCAGCGCTAAGGCCGAGGCTTACCAGTTCAAGGCTGACACCCTGGAAGACCTGCTGACCCAGTGCGGCTTCGAGGGCGAGGCCCTGGACAACGCCCTGGCTTCCATCCAGCGCTACAACGAGCTGGCCAAGGCCGGTTCCGACGATGACTTCGGCAAGCCCGCAAGCCGGATGTTCGCCCTGGAGAATCCCCCGTACTACGCCTGCCAGTGGGGCACCACTGCCATGCTGGTCTGCGTGGGCGGCCTGGAGAGCGACGAGAGCTGCCACACCTTCACCGAGGAAGATCCCGCCAGCCCCAAGCGCGACATCATCAAGGGCCTGTATGTCTGCGGCAACGTGCAGGGCAGCCGCTACGCCGTGGAGTACCCCATCTGTATGCGCGGCATCAGCCACAGCCTGTGCGTCTACTACGGCTACATTGCCGGAAAGAACTGCGTGGCCGGTGTCTGATGACACCCCGGCAGCGCGCCGCATAGCATAAGCGATTCCCAGCCCGGAGCAGTCTCTTTCTTCCTGCTCCGGGCATTTTTGCGCCCAGCGTGACCCGGTCACGGAAAACGGGAGCTGTTTGGGGTATACTGATGCTGTCAGAACACAAAAACAGACCTTTTCAGGAGGCAGAAAATATGGCAGTCATCACCATCACGTCCGAAAACTTTGCGCAGGAAGTCCTGCACAGCGAAACGCCCGTCCTGCTGGACTTCTGGGCCAGCTGGTGCGGCCCCTGCCGGATGCTCAGCCCCATCGTGGATGAGGTGGCCGAGGAGCGCACCGACGTCAAGGTGGGCAAGGTGAACGTGGACGAGCAGCCCGAGCTGGCCGCGCAGTTCGGCGTTATGAGCATCCCCACCCTGCTGGTGTTCCAGAACGGCAAGCTGGTCAACCAGGCTGTGGGTGCCCGCCCCAAAGCCAGCGTGCTGGCATTGCTGGGGTAAGAAAACAGCGAACAGGAGCCGCCGCTTCCGGTACTGACCGGGGCGGCGGCTCTTTTTGTTTGCGGGAAAAATCACCTCATTCGGCTTTTGGCTGAAACATTTTCGCATTCCTGTACAAACGCACTGAAAAAATATAAGATAAGACTGAAAACACTGTCACTTTCCTACTTTACAACTTTACCGAGATAAAGTAAAATAACAACAGATCTCTTCGAAAAAGAGCAGGCACGGCGCGGGGCGTTCCGCGCGGACCGGCGGCACCGGGGTGGGTGTCCGGGCCTGCACCGGCAGGATGCCGGAGGTGTAAGAAAACCAACAGGGGGAACCGACATGGAATTCAAGCTTTCTTCCCTGCAGCCCAAGGAGCGCGCCTCCTTTGCACTGCGGGCACTGTACGAGGCGGCAGGCTGCCGCAAATACCACATGGGCCGCTTTGAAGAGTACGGCCTGTACCAGGAGAATCGCAGTTTCCTGTCTTCGGAGCAGGTCATCACCTTCACCGACCTGGATGGCCGCTTGCTGGCCCTCAAGCCGGACGTGACCCTGTCCATTGCCAAAACGGCGCAGCCCGCCCCCGGCGAGACCCTGCGCTACTACTACCACGAAAACGTCTATCGTCCCTCCGCCGAGAGCCACACCTTCAAGGAGATTTCCCAGATGGGCCTGGAAGTGCTGGGCAGGGTGGGCGAAGCCGAAGTGCAGCAGACCGTCCGGCTGGCGGTGCAGTCGCTGGGCGAACTGGGCACCGAATGGGTGCTGGAAGTGAGCCACATGGGCTATCTGTTCGGTCTGTTCGATGCGCTGGGCGTGCCGGACGCCGCCCGGGCAGAGCTGTTAAACAAACTGCGCGAGAAAAACGCCCACGAACTGCGGGCCGCGGCCCTGGCCGCCGGGCTGGATGCAGCGGCGGCAGACACCCTGTGCAGCGTCCTGAACCTCTCCGGCGACTACGCCGCGACCCTGCCCAAGGCGGAAGCCCTCTGCCAGAACGATGCCATGACCGCCGCGGTGGCCGAACTGACCGCTTTGGCCGCGCCGCTGGAACAGGCGGGCGGTGCCGTCCGGCTGGACCTGACCCTGGCCGGTGAGATGGAATATTACAATGGTCTGGTGTTCCAGGGCTACCTGAAAGCCCTGCCCCGCCCCCTGCTCAAGGGCGGACGCTACGACCTGCTGATGCAGAAGTTCACCCCCGGGGCCGGTGCCATCGGCTTTGCGGTCTATCTGGATGAGCTGGACCGCCTGAGCGCTCCCCTGCCGCCGGTGCAGCAGCAGAAAACCGACCGCGTGATGCTGAACGTGGCCCTGCCTAAGGGCCGTCTGGGCGACAAGGTCTACAACCTGCTGGCGGGCATCGGCTACGGGTGCCCGGAGGACTACAACGCCACCCGCAAACTGGTGGTGGAGAATCCGGAAGCGGGCATCCGGTATTTCCTGGTAAAACCCAGCGATGTGGCCATTTATGTGGAGCACGGTGCCGCCGATGTGGGCATCGTGGGCAAAGACATCCTCACCGAGGCGTCCGCCGACGTATACGAACTGCTGGACACCGGCCTGGGCAAGTGCCGGATGTGCGTGGCCGCTCCGGCAGATTACAAAGATGACCCCAGCCGCCCGGTGCGGGTGGCGACCAAATTCGTCAACATCGCCAAGAGCTATTACGCCTCCATGGGCCGGGACATCGACATCATCAAGCTGAACGGTTCCATTGAGCTGGCCCCCATTTTGGGCCTGTCGGACGTCATCGTGGACATCGTGGAGACCGGCACTACCCTGCGGGAGAACGGCCTGAAGGTGGTCACCGAATTCATGCCCATTTCGGCGCGGTTCATCGCCAATAAGGCCAGCTACCAGTTCAAGCACAACGAGATGGACACCATGCTGGAAAAACTGCGGGGCGCATTGCAGCGCAAGGAGGAAGCAAAATGATCAAGCTGTACAATTTTGATGAGCTGAAGCCCGAAGAGATCCTGAACCGCGACATCCGCGCGGAAAAGAACGTGGAGGATGTGGTGGACGCCATCATCGCGGACGTCCGCGCCCGGGGTGATGAAGCGCTGAAGGACTACGCCCTGAAATTCGACGGGGCCAAAATCGATGAGCTGCAGGTGACCCAGGAAGAAATTGACGAGGCCTTTGCCAACATGGACCCCTACTTCCTCGAGACCCTGCGGGAAGCCGCCGCCAACATCGAGAGCTTCCACCGCCAGCAGGTGCACAAGAATTTTGTGGTGAACGACAAGCCCGGCATCGTGCTGGGCCAGAAATACACCCCCATTGAAAAGGCCGGCGTCTATGTGCCCGGCGGCACAGCGGCCTACCCTTCCACCGTGCTGATGGACGTTATCCCCGCCAAGGTGGCCGGGGTGTCCGAAATTGTGATGACCACCCCCGCCGGGAAGGACGGCAAGGTGAACCCGGTCATTCTGGCCGCTGCCGCCACCGCCGGTGTGACCAAGATCTTCAAGACCGGCGGTGCCCAGGCCGTGGCCGCGCTGGCCTACGGCACCCAGAGCATCCCGGCGGTGGACAAGATCGTCGGCCCCGGCAACATTTACGTCGCCACCGCCAAGCGCAAGGTGTTCGGCAAGGTAGGCATCGATATGATCGCAGGCCCCAGTGAGATTCTGGTGCTGGCAGACGGCGGCTGCAACCCTGCCTGGGTGGCGGCAGACCTTTTGAGCCAGGCCGAGCACGACAAGCTGGCCAGCCCCGTTCTGGTCACCGACAGTGCAGACCTGGCCAAGGCCGTGCAGGCAGAATTGGAAGTGCAGATCCCCCAGCTGCCCCGCGCCGCCATCGCCCGGGCCAGCGTGGACGACAACGGCAAGATCATCGTCTGCACCGACCTGCACAAGGCCATTGAAGCCTGCAACATCATCGCGCCGGAACACCTGGAAGTCTGCGTGGAGGACCCCTTCGGCGTGCTGAACGAGATCCGAAATGCGGGCAGCATCTTCCTGGGCCGCAACGTGCCGGAAGCCCTGGGCGACTACTTTGCAGGCCCCAACCACACCCTGCCCACCAGCGGCACCGCCCGCTTCTCCAGCCCGCTGGGGGTGGACGATTTCGTGAAGAAGTCCAGCTTTATCTACTACACCCGCGAGGCTCTGGGCGCGGTGGCCCCCCGCATCGCGGACTTTGCGGAGCGCGAGGGCCTGCACGCCCACGCCAAGAGCGTGACCATCCGGTATGAGAAGTGAGGGCGTAAACAATGAGTAAATTTCTTTCCCCCACGCTGGCCGCTGTCACGCCCTACACCCCGGGCGAACAGCCGCAGGACCAGCAGTACATCAAACTGAATACCAACGAAAGCCCTTACCTGCCCAGCCCGGCGGTGGTGGCGGCGGTGAGCGAAGCCGAGGTGGAAAAGCTCCGGCTCTACTCTGACCCCGCCTGCGCCGACCTGCTCCGGACGGCGGCAGCACATTTCAATTTGCAGCCGGACCAGATCATGCCCGGCAACGGCAGTGACGAGAACCTGTTCTTCGCCCTGCGGGCTTTCTGCGACGAGCAGCACCCGCTGGCCTATGCGGACATCACCTACGGCTGCTACGGCGTGTGGTGCGGCCTGCTGCACATCCCCAGCCACATCATCCCGCTGAAGGACGATTTCACCCTGGACCCCGCCGACTATTACGGCCTGAACCAGACCATTGTCATCGCCAACCCCAACGCCCCCACCGGTCTGGCTCTGCCCCGCAGTGCCATTGAGGGCATTTTAAAGGCCAACCCCGACAATGTGGTCATCGTGGACGAGGCTTATGTGGACTTTGGCGGCGAGAGCTGTGTGCCCCTCATCGACCAGTATGAGAATCTGCTGGTGGTGCAGACCTTCTCCAAGTCCCGCCAGCTGGCCGGTGCCCGTCTGGGCCTGGCCATGGGCAATGCAAAGCTCATTGCCGACTTGAACCGGGTCAAGTTCAGCCTGAACCCCTACAACATCAACCGCCTGACCCTGAAAGCCGGGCAGGCCGCGCTGGAAGATGTGGCCTACTTCGATAAGACCCGGGCCGCCATCGTGGAGACCCGCACCTGGACCAAGCAGCAGCTGGAAGCCCGGGGCTTTGCGGTGTTGGACAGCCGGTCCAACTTCCTGTTTGCGAGTACCGACCGGAAAGACGGCGGCGCACTTTACAAGGCGTTGAAGAAAAACGGTATTCTGGTGCGGCATTTCGACGCGCCCCGCATTTCGAACTGGCTGCGCATCACCATCGGCACGCCGGAACAGATGCAGGCGCTGGTGGAGACGCTGGATAAAATTCTGGAGGTGTAACGATGGCAAACCGTATGGTATCGCTGGAACGCAGCACCAACGAAACACAGATCGACCTGACCCTGGACCTGGACGGCACTGGCCGTTACGAGATCGACACGGGGTGCGGCTTTCTGAATCATATGCTGGAGCTGTTTGCCCGGCATGGCCGCTTTGATCTGGTGCTCACCTGCCACGGCGACGTGCAGGTGGATTACCACCACACCACCGAGGATGTGGGCATCGCACTGGGCCAGGCCTTTGCCCGGGCGCTGGGCGAGATGCGCGGCATCCAGCGCTACGGCAGCTTTTATCTGCCCATGGACGAAGCGCTCATCCTGTGCGCGGTGGACCTTTCGGGAAGATGTACCCTGAACTGGGACATCCACTGTCAGACCGAAAAGGTGGGCGATTTTGACGTGGAGTGCGCCAAGGAATTCTGGTTGGGCTTTGCCCGCAGTGTGCCGGCCACCGTCCATTTTGTACAATTCGCAGGCGAAAATACCCACCATATTCTCGAAGCCTGCTTCAAGGGCGCGGGCCACGCGCTGGGCATCGCGGTGAAGATCGACGAAGCCCACAAGGACGAGATCCCCTCGACGAAAGGACTGCTGGTATGATCGCGATCATTGATTACGGCGTGGGCAACCTGTTCAGCCTGAAGTCCAGCCTTGCACAGCTGGGACTGGATGCCGTGGTGACGGCCGATGCCGACACCATCCGCCAGGCGGACCGGCTCATTCTGCCCGGCGTGGGCGCGTTTGCCGACGCCATGGCCAAGCTCACCGCCACCGGCCTGGTGCCGGTCATCCGGGAGGAGGCCTGGAAAAAGCCGCTGCTGGGCATCTGCCTGGGGATGCAGCTGCTGTTTGAAAAGAGCTACGAGTACGGCGAACACGCGGGCCTGGGTTTTGTGAAAGGCGAGGTCTGCCCGCTGGAACCGGACCTGACCGACAAGACCCTCAAGGTGCCGCAGATCGGCTGGAACGCCCTGCACATCCTGAAGGACGACCCGCTTTTCAAGTACATTCGCGAGGGCGAGTATGTGTACTATGTGCACAGCTACTACGGAAAGAACTGTGCCGAAAGCACCCTGGCCGTCAGCGAGTATTCCATCCCGGTCACCGGTGTGGTGCGGGCCGGAAAGGTGTACGGCACCCAGTTCCACCCGGAAAAGAGCGGGGATACGGGCCTCAGAATCTTGAAGGCGTTCAGTGAATTGTAAGGCACCCTCATCCGTCATTGCTTCGCAATGCCACCTTCCCCCGTCTGGGGGAAGGCTTTCGTGAAGATGAAGCACTTAAAGGCTTCCCCCGGCCGGGGGAAGCTGTCAGCGTCAGCTGACTGATGAGGGCGTATAAGTCCAGGACGCAAAGGAGAACATTATGCAGCTATTTCCAGCCATTGACCTGCGGGGCGGCAAGGTGGTGCGCCTGACCCAGGGCGACTACGACCGCATGACCGTTTACGGCGAGGATCCCTGTGCCCAAGCACGGCAGTTCCTCGCGGCGGGTGCCAAAAATCTGCACGTCGTCGATCTGGACGGCGCAAAGGACGGCACCCTTTCCAATTACGATACCATTGCCGCGCTGGCCAGGCAGGGCGGTTTGTACATTGAAGTGGGCGGCGGCATCCGCACCGAGGAGCGCATTGAAAAATACCTTTCCCTCGGCGTGGGCCGCTGCATCCTGGGCAGCGTGGCGGTGACGGATTTTGCGTTCACCGCCCGGATGCTGCAGAAGTACGGCGACAAGATCGCCGTGGGTGTGGACGCCAGGGACGGCTATGTGGCCATCCACGGGTGGAAAGAAGTCAGCGCCGAACCGGGCGTGGACTTCTGCAAGCGTCTGGCGGACGCCGGATGCATCGCCATCATCTACACCGACATTGCCTGCGACGGCGCCATGAAAGGCACGAATCTGGGTCTGTACCGCCAGCTGGCAAAGGAGGTGCCCGGCGTGGCCTTTACGGCCAGCGGCGGCATCTCGTCCGAAAAAGAGCTGCTGGAGCTGCAGGAGATGGGCACGGCGGCAGCCATTCTGGGCAAGAGCCTGTACACCGGTGCACTGGATCTGAAACGCTGTGTAGAACTGGTGCAGAATTGAACGGAGGGGAAACGATATGATCACCAAACGCATCATCCCCTGTCTGGACGTGCGCAATGGCCGCGTGGTCAAGGGCACGAACTTTGAGGGCATCAAGGACGTGGCCGACCCGGTGGAGATGGCCCGGATGTACAACGCCGCCGGTGCTGACGAACTGGTGTTCTACGACATCACGGCAAGCTTTGAGGGCCGCGCCCTCTTCACAGACATCCTGACCCAGGTGGCCAGCGAGATCTTCATCCCGCTCACCGTGGGCGGCGGCATCAACACGCTGGAGGATTTTGACCGGGTGCTCAAGTGCGGGGCCGATAAGGTCAGCGTCAACTCCGGCGCCCTGCGGAACCCCGACCTCATCCCGGCGGCGGCTCAGCGCTACGGCAACCAGTGCGTGGTGCTCTCCGCCGACGTCAAGCGGGTGAACGGCCAGTTCCGGGTGTTCGCCAAGGGCGGGCGCGAGGACACCGGCCGGGACGCCCTGGACTGGATCACCTGGTGCGTGGACCACGGCGCGGGCGAGATCTGCCTGAACAGCATCGACACGGACGGCGTGCGCACCGGCTTTGACCTGGAAATGCTGGACGCCGTGGCGGCGCGGGTGAATGTGCCCATCATCGCCAGCGGCGGTGCGGGCAAAAAGGAAGATTTTCTCGAGCTGTTCCACCACAAGGGCATTGACGCCGGTCTGGCGGCGGGCATCTTCCACCAGAAGCTGCTGACCATCCGGGACCTGAAAGAATACCTGAACGAAAACGGCGTGGAGATGCGCCTGTAAAAAACATCCGCAAACCCTTGCGTTTGCCTGCCAAATACGCTAAACTAGAGCTATCCCCTCAAGGGGAAGGAGAACCATCATGGAACTGAAATTTGATGAAAAGGGCCTGATCCCTGCCATCGTGCAGGATCACTACACCAAGGAAGTGCTCACCCTCGCCTACATGAACGCCGAGACGCTGGCGCTCACCATTGCCGAGGGCCGCACCGTGTTCTGGAGCCGGAGCCGTCAGGAGATCTGGCGCAAGGGCGAGACCAGCGGCAACGTGCAGCGGGTGGTGTCCATCACCGCCGACTGCGACAAGGACGCGCTGGTGGTGGAAGTGGTCAAATCCGGCCCCGCCTGCCACACCGGGGCCGAGAGCTGCTTCTTCAACGAAGTATACGTCTCCCCGGAGCTGAAGCAGTTCAGCTGGCAGGGCCTGTATGAACTCATCAAGGGCCGCAAGACGAACCCCCAGGAGGGCAGCTACACCACCTACCTGTTCGAAAAGGGCAAGGAGAAGATCCTGAAAAAGGTGGGCGAAGAGTGCACCGAGGTCATCATTGCAGGAGAAAAAGAGGACAAGGAAGAGACGATCTACGAGATCAGCGACCTTGCCTATCATGTTTTGGTGCTGATGGTCAGCGCCGGCATCACGGTGGAAGACGTGACCCGTGAGCTGGAAAAACGCCACGTCATTGACCACAAGGTCAAACAGGAAAGGATGCAGTGAGTTTTCTATGGCAGATTATAAGAAGTCCAGTGTCCATTGCCACTCCACCATGTGCGATGGCAAAAATACCTTGCAGGATATGGCAAGTGCTGCGTGTGCGCAGGGCCTGACCACGCTGGGCTTCACCGGCCATAGCTACACCCAGCGCGACCGTGAATACTGCATGAGCCCCAGCCGCACCGCCCAGTACAAGGCCACCATCGCCAAGCTGAAGGCCGAGTACAAGGGCAAGGTGGATATCCTGTGCGGCATCGAGTGGGACATCCTGAGCGAGGACAAGCGCACCGGCTACGATTACTGGATCGGCAGCGCACACCACCTGTACGGCAAGAACACCGGCAAGTACTACGAGATCGATTTCCGCCCGCAGGATCTGTGGGACTGCATCAACGACGACTTTGACGCCGATCCGCTGGCCGCTGTGGAAGCCTACTTTGCCGAGGTGGAAAAGGTCGCCGCCCTCAAGCCGGACATCCTGGCCCACATCGACCTCATCAAGAAGTTGAACGCCGACGGTGCCTTCTTTGACGAGGAGTCGCCCCGCTACAAGGCCGCTGCCCTCAAGGCCCTGCAGGCCGCCAAGGACAACGACTGCCTGCTGGAAGTGAACACCGGCGGCGTCTACCGCGGCTACCGCAAGGACTTCTACCCCGGTGCCTGGCTGCTGGGCGAGTGGCAGAAGATGGGCGGCAAGGTCATCATCACCTCGGACGCCCACGACACCGCCAGCCTGACCTTCGGCTTTGACGAGGCCGCCGCCGCCATCAAGGCTGCCGGCTTCACCAGCGTGGAGGTGCTCACCGGCCACGGCTTTGAGACGCAGGAGCTGTAAAGAGCACGATTGGAATTGCCGCCGCTTGCGCTCTGGCAATTTTCAGCGGAAAAATGTTTTTGATTTTGCAGTCAGAGCGGCCTGCGGGCCGCTCTGACTGCCTTTTCACGAGAGGGGCCGCCGCGGGCAGCTTCTTCGTAAAAAGCAACTGCATAAAACGACAAAACAAGGGACTGCTTTCCGGGCGGCCCCTTGTTTTGCGGTAAAAATAAAGTTGGAGGAACCCTATGACCCAGACCCAGTCCCGGAAGAAGAACCTCTTCCAGATGAATGTAGACCTGATGCACGGCCCCATCTTCAGGAGTCTGGTGCTGTTCATGCTGCCCATCCTCGTGTCCAACCTCTTCCAGCAGCTGTACAACACGGTGGATACCATGATCGTGGGCAACGTACTGGGCGACACCGCCCTTGCCGCCATTGGCTCCTGCGGCTCCATCTACGAGCTGCTGGTGGGCTTTGGCCTGGGCATCGGCAATGGCCTTGCCATCGTGGCAGCGCGCGCCTATGGTGCCCAGGACGAAGACCTGCTGAAGAAGACGGTAGCCGGGTCGCTGGTCATCGGCCTGGCGGCCTCACTGGTCATTACGACCGCAGGATTTTTCGGCCTGCATCCCCTGCTGCACCTGCTGGACACCCCGGCGGAGATCCTGGAAGACGCGTACCGGTACATCATCGTCATTGACCTGGGCGTCATCGTCATGTTTCTGTACAACCTGTGCGCCGGCCTGCTGCGGGCCATCGGCAACAGTGTGATGCCGCTGGTGTTCCTGCTCATCAGCTCGGCGCTGAACGTGGCGCTGGACCTGTGGCTGATTGCGGGCGTGGGCATGGGCGTCATGGGTGCGGCGGTGGCCACCGTCATTGCCCAGGGCATCTCGGTGGTGCTGTGCGTGCTGTATGTGCTGGCAAAGGTGCGGATCCTCATCCCGGCCCGGAAGCATTGGGCTGTGGGCAGCAAGCTGTATTGGGACCTGTTCAGCCAGAGCATTTCCATGGGCCTGATGAGCAGCATCGTGTCCGCCGGTTCGGTGGTGCTGCAGTATGGCATCAACGGTCTGGGCACCCTGACCATCGCCGGGCACACCGCCGCCCGCAAGCTGTTTGCCTTCACGGATATGCCGCTGATCGCCATGGCGAATGCCGGTTCCACCTACTTTTCCCAGAACTATGGTGCCGGCCAGCCGGAACGCGTGCGCAGAGGAATGTGGGAGATCTACCTGTATTCGGTGGGCGTGATGATCCTTTCCGTGCTGCTGATGCAGGCGGGCGCGCCTTTCCTGGTCAAGCTGATCTCCGGGTCTTCGGAGGCCATCGTGCTGGAAAACGGTGCCCGTTATCTGCGCTGGAATGCCCCGTTCTATGCAGTGCTGGGCGTTCTGCTGTCCACCCGCTATGCCCTGCAGAGCCTGGGGCAGAAGGTGCTGCCGCTGTTCTCCAGTGTCATCGAGCTGGTGGGCAAGGTGATCTTCGTGCTGGTGTTCATCCCCCGCTTTGCGTACAATGCGGTCATCCTGTGTGAGCCGATCATCTGGTGCTTCATGGCACTGTATCTGGTGATCGTCTATCTGCACGACCCGTTCGTGTTCCCGAAGAAGAAATAATGATACAAACAAAAGAAGCGGCTGCCGCGGCAGCCGCTTCTTTTGTTTGTTCGGATGGATTTTACAGCGCCGAATAGCCGAAGCTGTTCACCAGGGCATCGATGTGCTGGCCGGCCTTGCACAGGGGGCAGTCGCGGCTGTCGAAGCTGGCGTAGTCGGGCAGGCTGGCGGGGTCAAAGATGGAGGTGACCTCGTAGCCCAGGCACTCGTGGGTGGTGGCAAAGATGGCGGACAGACCCGCCACGGTGCCGCCGTAGTAGTTCACGGCCTCAATGGCGGCCTGTACGGTGTAGCCGGTGGTGATGGAAGCAGCCAGAATGAGAACGTGCTTGCCCTTGACCATGGGGGCCAGATTGTCGCGCAGGATGATCTGGCTGCCGGTGGTGTACTCCGGGGTGACAACGTAGATGGTCTGGTGGGCGTTCATGTTGGCAAAGCCGTCCTTGGTCAGCTCGTTGGCCAGGCAGGTACCGATGACCTGGGTGCCGTCCAGGCAGAGCACCGTGTCCACGATGGTGTTGTGCTGGTAGGCGCTCACCAGTTCCTTGGCGACCGCCTTGGCTTCGGACAGGCGGGCCTTCTGGGTGGTCACATCGATGTAGTAGTTGATGTGGCTGTGGCTGGTGGCAAAGTGTCCCTTTGCCACGCGCAGGAACAGATTGCTTTTTTTGGTGGGCAGTTTGACCATGTTGATCATACAGGCAGCACTCCTTTTCAGCGGGCGCAAGGCGCCGCAAAATACAAAACAGCGCGGCGGCACCCCTTTGGCCGCTGCGCATCCTGCACCGGGTTTTGATGCTTCTATTGTACCGGAAAATGCCCCTGTGCACAAGGCACAAATCCACTAAAAAACTTTGCCAAACCTACAGCAACCTGCCGAAACGACGCTCTTTTTACCCGCCCAGGGGCGCAAAAAAGCCCGCACCGAAGTGCGGGCCGGAATATTTCCCGAGAAAAGGATCTTATTCGCCGGTGGTCTCACTGGAAGCGGAATCTTCGGTCACGGTGATCGTCCAGATCATGGTGTAGGAAGCGTTGTCGAGCACCGGGATGTAACGGAAGCTCAGCACATCGCCCTTTTTCAGTGTGGGGTAGGCCGGGGTGGAAGGAACGGTCACGGTGACAGAAGCTTTGTCGCCCTTTGCCAGCACGCCGGGGCCGCCGGTGCAGGTAAGAGCGCCGCCCAGACAGCTGTATTTCTGTTTGCCATCGCTGCCCGTAATGATCAACTGGAAATTGTTGCCGGTCAGCTGGATGGTGTTGCCATAACTGGACTGGATATCCAGGGCAAAACAGCCATCTTTCAGGCTGGTGCCGTTCTTCTCATCCTTCAGTTTGGCGGTGACCTGGTTGATGGTCAGCGAGGTACCCGGAGCTTTGCTGCTGGGATTGTAGGGGTCCTGCACCTCACAGCCGGCCAGTAGAGCGGAACCGGCCACGGCCACAGCGGCCACGGCGGTGTACTTCAGAAAAGAGCGACGGGAAAATGTATAGGACATCGTTCATTCCTCCTTCTATTTGTGCAAAAAATAATCACGCATCAAACGGTGTGAAAGCAAAACTTCGACAGTTCTTAGGATTCTTCACCAGCACCGGCATTGGTGATGGTGATGTGGTCTTTCACGACCAGTTTCCAGGAAGCAGAATACTCGGCGTACTCCGTGGGATCCGGGAAGAACCGCAGAGTGACAACATCGGTATCACTGAGAGCAGGCACGCCGCTGGCGGTGATCATAAAGGTACCGGTCTTGCCGTGTGCTACAACGCCGTCCGGGATCTTTTCGGCGGTGGAGCGAACCGAGATCTTGGAATCGGCTAATGCCTGATAGTTGTTGGTGGCTTCTACATAGAAGCTGTTGCGGTTCACAAGCACCGAACTGATGCGGCCATTGTTGACCTCGAACTCAAAAGTCAGGGTTTTCTTTTCAGCATCGTAAGCGGCGGATTTCAGGGTGCTCTTGATCTTCAGCACAGAATTGGACGTGTTGGTGCCGGTCTGGGTGTGGTCCTCACCACTGGAGCAGCCGCCCAGCAGACTGGTGCCGGCCACAGCAACGGCGGCCGCAGCGGAATATTTCAGAAACGTGCGGCGGGAAAAAGACTGAGACATCTTCGTTCCTCCTTTTTGGAAAGCAAAAATGCATTTTTTACCATGGGATGTTACCTACCATGGGATGTTACCTATACAATAGGCGAAACCGGGGCAAAAGTCAATGCTTTTTGCAAAATAATTCTGAACAAACGGTTGGAAAGACGTACATTTTAGACGAAATTTCGGTAAAACTTAACCGCGGATCACATCGGCGGCGTTCAGGATAAAGGTCAGGGTCTTGTCCTGAACGAAGGTAGGCAGATAGGTCACCTGGATCTGCTGCCAGCCGGTGGGCACCATGAGCATCAGCACCACATAGCCGGAACCCTGCGGGGGCAGGCTCTCGGCATCGGAGAAGCTCTGGGAGTTGGGGTTGTACAGCGAGATGTTGGCGCTGCACAGCACGCTCTGGCCATCGCAGGAAGCGGTGAAATCCGGCGTAGCAGCGGCCATGGCCTGGAAGTTGGCGTCCACGTTGGTCAGTGGGGGCACCGGGTAAGCCGCATTGATGGCATCGATGCCCTGCGCACCGATGACGAAGGTGTCCTTCTTGGAACGGTTGACGGCTGTGATGCGCACACCGAGGTACTCATAGCCGGGCTGGTCGGGATCCCGGGTCAGGTGGAACACGCTGGACAGCTGCACGCCCAGGTTGTTCCAGTTCTTGACGCTGTCGCCGACCTTGACCTCCACCACGGTGGAATTGCCGCGGGTCTTGCAGCCGCTCAGCATACCGGCAGCACCGACGGCCGCTGCAGAGACGCCGACGCATTTCAGGAAAGCACGGCGGGAAATGTTGTTCGACATGAAAATGTCCTCCTTTTCGGTTGAGGAAGAAAATGATCCTTCTCCAGGTTCCTCTCTTCTGTTTATACCGTTTCCGGCGGCCGGATGCAAGAGGAATGCACTACAATTCACAGGAATATCACGGCTCCGGGGTCAGCCCCTTGACGTGGGTCTCGCTGGTCTTGACCAAATTTAACAAGCTGGGCGTGTACAGCGGGAACTCCCGGGTCAGGCTCTCGGTGGTCATGGCCAGGCAGGCGGGGTCCTTCACGCCCTCGCCGCCGTTCACGTCCTGGCCGTCCAGCAGAGCTTCCACATTGGCCTCGGACATCCGCATCACGGCATCCGAATAGCCGCGCCAGCGGTGCGGCTCAATGCTGAACATACTGGCGGCGTTGTGCGGCTCGGCAGAGTAAAGCAGGCGGAACATCTTGGCCACCGCCATCATCAGGTAGGCGCTCACTTCGGTGGTCAGCGCCTTGCTGTGGCACTGGCCGATCTTGGCATACAGCACGTTCAGGCTGTTGGAGATCAGCTTTTTGTTCATGGTGGGCAACACGCTGCCGTGGTACACGTTGTCCTTCATCTTGTCCGGGTTGGGCAGGTCTTCGGCAGACAGCATCATGCCGTTGCGCTCGGCACTGCGGCCCAGCAGATAATCGCAGGAAACATTATAATAGTCGGCTACCCGCACCACGAAGTCCAGGCCGCACTCGCGGATGCCTTTTTCGTAGTGGGACAGCAGCGCCTGCGAAACGCCCAGATCCTCGGCCGCCTGTTTCTGGGTGATGCCGCGCTCCTTGCGCAGCAGTTTGATGATACGATTGAATTCCATGATCTTCGGCTCCTCAATGTTCACGGTTGAATGGGAACATCTTTGATTTTTGGTTTACAGCACGTTGATTATACACAATGGAAAACGACTTGTAAAGCAAGAAAAGTGACGATATTTTCCTATAATTTTCGTCATTTTTGTCAAAACACTTGCCCCGGATACTAGATGTATGCTAAACTATGGGTATTAACGCATACATTTTGTGGCGCGGTTCCCTCCGGAGCAGAAAAAGTCCGGTGTCCCAAAATGCATTTTGGGACGAAAAATGTCTACCCGGCTCCGGCTGGACCACCTGTTTTCCGCGACTTGAAAAAAAGTATTCCATCTTTCTTTGTTTTGTGCTATAATGCTTTTTTGGCACCTGTCCTTGTCCGGCGCACACAAAATGCCGGGGAAGATGCTATAAAGAATATAGGAATAAGGAAAGAGGAAACCCACGATGAAACGCAACACCATGAACCGTCTGTGCAGCCTGGCTGCCGCCGCCCTGATCGCTGTGAGCTGCTTTGCCCTGACCGGCTGCGGCAGCAGCGCATCTTCCACTGCTTCTTCCACCGCTTCCACCACTGCTTCCGCAGCTGCCGCCGGTGACAACACCTGCGGCGAGAACGTGACCTGGACCCTGGAAGACGGCACCCTGACCATCAGCGGCACCGGCCGTATGACCGACTACAACGCCAACTCTCCCGCTCCCTGGGCAGATCAGGCCGATGACGTCACCGCTGTGGTGGTGGAAGCCGGCGTGACCACCGTGGGCGGCAGCGCCTTCAAGGGCTGCACCAACCTGACCACGGTAACTCTGGCCGACGGTGTGGAGTACATCGAGACCGCTGCCTTCAACGGCTGCACTTCCCTGTCCGACATCACCATCCCGGAGAGCGTGGGCTACATCAAGACCGGTGCGTTCAAGGACTGCAATGCGCTGACCAGCGTGACCGTCCGCAGCAACTGCCGCATGGACCTGAACGTCTTCCCCGCCGCCGTGGAGATCAACCACTACGAGGGCTGAGAAGCGCTGAAGCGGACCGGAGTTTTCAGGGCGCGGGATTTGTGCTATAATAAAAATCCAGCACGCGCCGCATTCCGGGCGGCATGATTCTCAAACGACAAGAGGTGTTTTGCATGAAAACCTTTAAGCTTCATCTGATCCGCCACGGCGTCACCGCCGGAAATCTGCAGGGGCTGTACATCGGCAGCGGCACGGATCTCCCGCTGTGTGACGAAGGCCGTGCCCAGCTGGCGGAACTGAAAGAACGGTTCGAGTATCCGCAGGTGGATACCGTGTTCTCCTCCCCCATGCTGCGGGCGGTGGAAACGGCGAACATCCTGTTCCCCAACGCGTCCCACACCTTCACGGTGCACGATCTGCGGGAAGCAGGCTTCGGCAAGTTTGAGAACCGGCCCGTGAAGGAGCTGGTGCACGACGAGGACTTCAAAAAATGGATCACCCCCGGTTCCGGCTTTGTGCCGGAGGGGGCAGAACCCACCGAACAGTTCCACGCCCGCTGTGCCGAGAGCCTGATGAAGCTGTTTGAGTATATGATCCGCATGGACGTGGCCGAAGCGGCCTGCGTGACCCACGGCGGCGTCATTATGAGTATGCTGAGCCAGCGCGCCCTGCCCTCCCGCCGCCCGGAACAGTGGATGGCCGACCCGGGATGCGGCTACACCGTCCAGACCGATGTGCAGCTGTGGATGCGGGATCGTCTGGTGGAAGCCATTGACATCGTGCCCTTCGGCTATGCCGACACCCTGCAGGGTCAGGCGGAGGCCGAAGAAAATGAGGCCTACGAGTAAGGAAAGGGTTACAATCCCCGCGCGTCCCTTGACAGAACGCGGATAATCCTTTATTGTATAAAGAAGAACATCGCTTCATGTGCAAGGAGGAAGCCCCCATGTCGCAATCCATCTCCCGCCGGTCATTTCTGAAATGTGCCGGCTCCGGTGCGGTCAGCTTTGCCGCTGCCCTGCTCACCGGTGTTTCTGCGGCTGCGCAGCAGCCCTGCAGGGCGGATGAACCCGCCCTGCTGGATGACAAAGCTGCCGTGGAACTGCTGGGCTATGCCCCGGCCCCGGAGCTGGGCTGCGTGCTGGTGTATCTGTCGGTGGAAAATCTTTCGTCCAACAGCCTGCCGGTGGGCGCAAGCTACCTGCAGAGCCGGGAGGTGCGCACCCGTGCCGATTTGTTCAGCATGGGGACCGGCCTGACGGCTTCCTGCAGCGGGCAGCCGGTGCGGTGCGGCAGCTTTGCTGCTCCGCTGTACGGAGAAAACGCCGCCGATGCGTCCATTTTCACCCTGAATCTGGCGGCTGGCCGCGGTGCGCTGCTGCACTGCTTCTGCGCTGTGCCGGCGGATTGGCAGACCCTGGAGCTGACCTATGCCCCGGACTTTGCGTCCGGCCGCAGTGTGACCTTTACCGTGCACCGCGCCGCAGACGAAGTGTCGCTGGGGGCGGTGCCTACGTCTCCTGCCGAAGTGGGCAGCGTGGTAGACCTGTAATAAAAAGAAATCGAAAAGAGCTGCTGCACAAAACAATGTGCAGCAGCTCTTTTGCTGCAGCGGTCTCGCATGGTCTGTTAAAACTTCTTATATTGCTGTAGGGAACGCATTTATGCGTTCCGCTCGCTTCCCAGCAGAGGGTGCTTTCCTGCGGAACGGATGAATCCGTTCCCTACGGGAAACCCGGCAGCGTTTTGGTTCTGCCAAAGTCAGGGAGAAGGCATCGCGTTAGCGATGCCGGGGAGGGTGAGCGCACTCCTATTGTGCGGAAAACTGCGTTTTTTCGTTATTCTTCCACCGCGAGAAGATCGTCTCCGGCGGCGTTCCGCACGCTGAGTTCTTCGCCGGTCAGGCTGGAAAGCAGTGCGATGTAGCTGCGCCCGCTCTCGATGGACAGCGGGCGGCCATCTGCATCGTAAAAAAGAAGCGTGGAATGGGTGCCCTGTGTCCAGGTGATGTGCCACAGATGCCCGCCGTTCAGCCAGACGCCGCCGCCCATGGACAGGTCATAATCCAGGGTCTGGCCGTCATCCCGGGTCTCGGAAGCACTGTACAGGATCAGCAGGTTGTCAAAAGCAGCCTGTGTGCCGGTGTTGGCGTCCCGCTGCGGGGTACCGTCTGCGTGCAGCATTCCATAAACGCCCCGGCCGGCGTTGTAGGCAAAGCAGGTGCTGCCCTGTTCCCGGAACGTCACGGTGACTTGTTCAGCGTCAGCAGCGTCTGCGTCCGGCAGATGTCCGCCGGTCTGCATGGGCAGCAAAGCGGGCACCGAAGGCGTCTCCGGTTCGCCCTCTCCGGGATCTGCCGCAGGTTCCCCTTCCAGTGCAGCGGAGATGTTCAGCGCAGAAAGCACGCTCTCCACGGCGTTTCCGCTGGTGCGCCACAGCGGCGCAGTGACCCACTGCGCGCCGCCGGTAAAGGCGTTGCGCCCTACCACCAGGGCATCGACGGGCTGGATGCCGTAATAATCCAGATAATTGCGGGTGTAGCGCCCGCAGCCCCGCTGGATGGGCAGCACCTGCTGACCGCTGAGCAGCCGCCAGTAGATGTCCGAGCCTTCGGTCACGGGGCCTACAGCAGGCATGGCCTGCACCGAGGGGTACACCAGGCACAGACTGGGGGAGACCGCTGTGTGGGTCAGGGTCTCCAGCACCACCGAGGCGCTGCCGATGCCCCACTGGGTAGTGCTGTCCGGAGCGTTGTCGATGACCACGGCAGCGGGGCGCCGGCCGGGGTACAGCAGTTCCTGTCCGGTCAGAGGATCGGCAGCGGCAGAGCCGGAATCGGAGCCGCTGGAAGCCGAGCAGCCGGCAAGCAGGACGGCACACAGTGCAGCTGCACCCAGCAGACGGACCCAAATGCGTTTCATGGCGTTTCCTCGTTTACTGATAGCTGAAATTGGACCACTCGTCATCGTCCACGATGGCAAGATAGGTCTTGCCGCGGTTGAAGAGCATTTCGCTGCCGTCGGCATCGTAGACCTTCAGCGGGTGCTCCGGGGAGGCTTTTTCCCAGTGGCCGGTCTTTACGCCGCCCCGGGAGAAATAATAGGCCTCGCCGCCGGAGATGTAGCTCACCTGCTGCACATCGCCGGAGTCACCGGGATAGGCGGCAATGGGCGCAAAGCAGACCAGCAGGTTGTCAAAGCTCAGCTGCTTGTTGTTCAGCTCGTCCACGGCGTTCTCGAAGCCGCCTGCAGCGTGGCTGTACATCTGCATCTTGTAGGTGCGGCTCAGCAGGCTGTAAGTAAAGCTGGTCTTGTAGTTGTCCGAGTGCACGATGCGCACCGTGCGGCCGGACGCTGCCCCGTGCATCGTGTTTTCGGCATCGGTGCGGTAGTCGGTGAACCGGAAGAAGGTGTCCTCGTAGTTGTACTTCAGGCTGATCCCGGCATTGGCAGCGGCTTGCTTGATCTCCTTGCCGGAGGTGAACTCAGTGTGTTCGTAGGCCACATTGCGGCCCCGGCTGTCCCGGTGAGCCACATGGGGATGGGTGGGCGTGTTGAAGTAGCTCTTGCCGCCGATGTTCAGGCCAGAGTAGTCGTATACGCTGATGAATTTGGTGCAGGGGGCGCTTTCGCCGTCGTGGTAGTACAGCGCCTGCCAGGGCATCAGAAGCTGCAGGAACTGGTCACGGCCGGAACGCATGGGGCCGACTTCGGGGATGGAGTCGGCGTCGTGGTACACCGCACAGAAGCGGGTGATGCCGCCTTCCACCTTGCTCTCGATGAGCAGGTCGGCGGAGGAAAGGCCGCGCTGGGGGCGGGCGTTCTGCCGCTCCGAGTAGCTGATGTTGTTCACCATCACGCCCACGATGCGTCCGCCGCTGCGCTTGGCCTCACCGGTCAGCGGGTCGGCATCGTAGACCGGCAGCGAAACCGTGGAGGAAGCGGCTTCCTCCACGGTGGACGATGCAGCGGCCTCCGAAGCAGCCGAGGACGCGGCGGCCTCCCCGGATGCGGCAGAAGCGACCGCAGAGGATGCCGCTTCCGATGAGGCGGCACTGCCATAGCCCAGCGTTTTTTTCCACCAGTCGGTAAAAGACCCGCCCAGAGCGGCGCTGCCTGCGGCACGGCAGCCGGTGAGCGCCAGCGATGCGGCGGCAAGGCCGGAGATGCGAAGAACGGCACGGCGTGTGATTTTCATGCAAAAGCCTCCTGCTCAGACAAATTCAGGACCGTGTCCGGCAAACCGCCGGAACGGAGAAAAGTTGTTTTTGATTTGATTGTAACGATTCCGTCCGGATTTGTAAAGTGAAACTTGCAGGCAGTGCCTGCCGGCAAGTTTTTTCGGCATTTTTGCCCGGCGGCTCTTGCATTTTTGCTGGAATTGTGGTAATATTATTCGGCAGTATTGTATTTCTGCCGATATGCGCTCGTAGCTCAGCCGGTAGAGCATCTGACTTTTAATCAGAGGGCCAGGGATTCGAGTTCCCTCGAGCGCACCAAAATCCCACGAAGAATCGTAAGATTCATCGTGGGATTTTCTTTTTATACGCCATTTGCACGGTCTCTGCACGGTTTTTGCACGGTCCGCATTTTTCGTATCAGATGGAGTAAGTCCGTGAATTACTCTGCAATTCGTGCTATTTTTTGCAATTCAGGTCAGCAGAGCCAGTCGAAGCTGCGCTTTTACGGCAGGGCCTGCGTCCTTCAGAAGCTCCAGCAGAGCCGACACGGAGATGGTCGGTTCTGCTTCAACCGGGGCAGTCTGCACAGGTATTGTTCCCGGCTTGTAGAAGCCCTCCTCGAACTTCTTGCCCAGCTTCTTGCGGGAATCCTGCTGGATGTGCGCATAGGTGTTGACCAGAAGATTGGCGCTGGCGTGGCCCGTTGTGCCCTGCACCGCTTTCACATCGCCGCCGGAGATCATCAGCTGATAGGTGGCACTGGAATGCCGCAGGCCATGGAACACGATGCGGGTGAACTCCGGGTGCTCGTCTTGCCACTTGATGAACTTCTTGCGGATAAGGATCGGCTCTACCGCCAGCCCGTTGGGTAGGCGCAGCAGCATCCCGCTGTTGCGGTAGCGTTCCGGGTCAACGGCTTCGTCCATTTCCAAACGCTTCAGCCAGTGTTTCAGTTCTTCTTTCAACACTGCCGTCATGAAGATGGTTCGTTTGGAGGATGCTGTTTTGGTCTTTTTGAGCACCAGCGTTGTGGTGCTGCCCTCACGCTTATCTTCAAATTCCTGCAAGATGCAGCCCTTGCCCGTTTTTGCCAGCGATATCTTTTGGACACGCTGCATACACTTGTTGATGTGGAACGTGCCGGTGCCGTCTGCTCCCTCAAAATCAAGATCTTCCGGGGTCAGACCAGCGACTTCGCCCTCTCGCAGTGCACCCACCAGTGTAAGGTGGACTGCCAGATGCAGGATGGGGTCCTCCATGCTGGCAAGTGCGGCCCACATCTCGTCCGCGTCCCAGATGGCACGCTCCTGAATCGACTTTTTAGGGCTGTCCACCGGAACGGGGCTTTTGATGAGGATGCCCCACTCCACCGCGTATTGGAACGCTGTCCGCAGCAGGCGATGCACCTCGTGGATAGTCGTGCCGGAGAGAAAACGCTGCTTCTGCTTTTCCGAAAGAACCTGCTTTTTGCCCTCAAGATACTGGCCGCAGGGCGTTTTGCCAAGAGTGGCATACAGGTCCTCCAGATGGTAGGGTTTGAGCTTTTGCATCTGCATATCGCCGATGTACGGAATAATGAGGTTCTGGACCGTTCCCAGATTAGATTGATAGGTGCAGGGTGCCCATTTGTGCTTGTTACACTGCTTAGGAAGCCACTCCATCAAAAACTCTTTGACGGTGATGGTGGACGGAATCAGAAACGTTCCGTTTGCCAGTTCATGTTCGATTTGTTTTTTGCGATTTGTTGCCTCCTCTTTCGTGGAAAAACTTTCCCATTTGTTGCAGTTTTTGCCCTGCTCGTCTTGGTAAGTATAGCGGACGCCATAGGAGCTGCCGCGTTTCGTAATATATGCCATACGTTATCTCCTTTTTCAAGCTGCCCGGAGCCACGCATCGAAACTGTCTTTCGGGATGCGGATGCTTCCGCCTACCCGCAGAACACGGAATTCGGTGGTGCTGTTGCACAGGTTGTAAGCAGAGCGCAGGCTGATGGACAGCATCTGCGCAATTTCCTCCACCGTGTACACCAGTGTTGTGGCTTTCAGGCTGTCAGTCGGAGACTTGACGGCATTGGTTTGAGTGACCACTTCCATTGTATCGTTATTCGGAATGGTCCGCAAGATGTTTTTCGTATAATTCAAAGATTTCACAGTTTCGGTCGCAACAGGCCGAGATTTGTTCATAGGCAAAACCTCCATGTTTTATTTTTGATGTAAGTTCAAAATCGCCTGCTCGCTCTGCTCATTCTGCACATTTCACGCACTGTGAGCAGGCTGAGCAGGGCTTTTTCAAGTTGATTCTATTTTTTAATCCCACGGACTTGGAATATCAACGGGTAAAAATGGGTCAACATCTACGTTGTGAAAGCCTCGGTTTGTGCCGATGCACTTATCATCATAGACGATGCCCAGACTTTTCTGGTTGTCTTTCAGGTGGTGGATAAAGGTGGATGCCGCCAGTGGCTTTTCCAGATTGTCCAGGCACCAGCGTTCATAGACCTTATAAAAATCCGTAGACTTGCACTTGGCACCTTGCCGAATCTCAAAGTAACCCTCGGATTTAAGAAAGCCCAGAATGTTGTTGCCCTGCTCCATCGCTTCTTTCAGGTTTGCGGCAGTGCGTTCGCTGATGGTAAACTGGTAATTGTTCTGAATCAGCCGATGCAGCCCCTCCAATGCCCAAAGCAGGATGCCTTCTTTTTCATTCCGCATCTTGTCAATGAGAAAAGGATCATCCACTCGGCCAACGGGCTTTTCCTTGGTGGTGAGCAGCAGTTGGCGGCGATAGAATCCGTTGGACTTATCATAAAGTGCGTGTAAGCTGCCATTCCCGAAGCAGGCAAACCGCACATACAGCGTACCCTGCACACTCTGCTGGCCTTTGCGCTCAATATCAATTTTATCTTCCAGCGTGACAAGGGTTTTAATGTTGTTGGTCTGCGGCAGGGCCTCGGTTTTCATGTCATCGTCCACCAGAAGCAGCTTGTACTCCAAGTCTGCACGGGCAAAGCGGTTGGTTTCTACCTTTTGCAGACTTCCCGTGTACATGCTGTTGCCAAACAATTCTCGCAGAATCAGCCCGATTCTGGATTTTCCCTCGCCACCCTTTCCGACCATCAGCAGCATTTTCTGTGCTTTGGTGACAGGCAGCAGGCAATAGCCGATGTATTCCTGCAAGGCTGGAATATCTTCTTCGTACAGCAGTTCATTTAAGAATTGCAGCCAGCGCGTTGGTGCTGGTGCATCCGGCACATAGGAGATGGGCAGACGGTTCATGCAGTATTCTTTTTCAGGTGTAAAGTGACCGTCTACAAAATATGTACCGTTTCGGACATGGATACGGTCTGTCTGAATCTTCGGCGGCTTAGATGCACAGGCCAGCTTGATGGCCTGCACGATGTGCTCAATCCGCCGTGCTACGCTGGTGGTTGCATAATAGCGAATCTGTTCGTAGATTTCCTTTTTCAGTGGGGCTTCATCCTCTACCATGCCATCCACCGTGAATAGCCTGCCTTGAAAGCAGCGCATGGGGTGCTGGCTCAAAAAGTAATCTGCAAACAATGGTTCAATGATTTTTCCGTTATCCCCCACCCAGTTCCGGGCGGGTGCGCTATGCTGCTTCTTCGGTTTCTTTGCATCGTTCGATTGCTTCTCCAAGGGCGGTCACTTCCTTTCCGTTCAATAGTTGTTGCTTTTCATGTGGACTTCCCTGCAAAAGAATATCTAGCAGATATTGCACACGGTCTGCGTAGTGCAGGCTTGCGACAAAACAAGGATGCAAGGCTTCTTCTGGATTTTGGGGTGCATAGGCCATGCGCCAATTTGCCAGCAGAGAACGATAGCTGCACAAGATTTTATAGAATTGCTCTTTCGGACTTAGCGGCTTTTCCACTGGCTTGCAGGAAAATGGTTGAAAATTATCTGTTGCAGAAAGTCCAAAATCTGCGGCCAGCTTTTTAGCCGCCTGCCGCAAGGACAGCTGAAACAATTTTGCAGTAAAGTCGATTACATCACCATCCGCTCCACAGCCAAAACAGTGAAAACGAGAATCCACTTTCATGCTGGGATTGCGGTCTGCATGGAATGGACAGCAAATCATGTTGCCACGATTTGGCTGAAAGCCATAGACTTCTGCGGCCTGTCGGGCGGTGATATTCCGTTTTACGATTTCAAATAAGTTGTCGTTCTTGAAGATTTTCCTCCTTTACAATTCCATGCCATGACTGCGTTTTTTCGGTTTGGTGCGTGTCTGCTCACGCTGGTTAATTTCTTCCTGCCGCTGATGCAGCTTTTGCAGAACAGACGGACGAGCATTTTCTTTGATTTTCTCGACAGCAGGCTTTTTGATTTCTGGCTTTATAAGGGCAGCTGTCAATTTTGCAGTAAGCCTGCTTACCGCTGCAACAATATTTTTTCGCAGCGTTGTGATTTGGTATGTGGTGTAATCCACCGTTTCCTTGCTTGCCTTTCGTCCAGGCTCTTTCAGCCAATCCAAATAAATATCGACCTGTTCTGTACTTGCATTCAAAGCATCTTTCGCAGCATTTTCTGAAACAACCGCAACTGCTTTGTCATAGGCGATAGCAGAGATTTCTTCCAGAAAATTCTCGGTATCTTCAATCTTCTGAGAAAGTTCACTCAACCGTTTTTCCTGCTTTTGAATTTTTTTATCGTTGCTCAGAAGTGTTAGGGACTGATAGGTTGTACGGCGAACCTGCTGATGATGTGCTTTCTCATTCTCTTGTTTCAAATTCTCAAGCTGGACGGTTTGCTCCTGCACAGCTTTTTCCTGTTGGGCAAGCTGCTCTTTTTGCTTTGCCATGATGTAGTCCTGCTTTTCCAGATAAGCCCGTCCGCCGTATTCCTGCACTTCGTCCAGTTCCAGACCGTGTCGTTTGGCAATCTCGAACAACATCGTGCGGCAGGCTGCATCGAACGTGATCTTGCGGTTATTGTAGCGGCCAAGAGGCTTGTCTGGCTTTGGCAATTCAAAACCAAGGGCTTCCAACGCCTTTTCCTGCTGGGGAGCGATCTCACCGTATTTGTTCTCACAGTCGAATACATGGCGTTCGTGGATGTGCGGCGTTCCCTCATCCAGATGCAAGGCCCAGTCCAGAATGTGAATGTGCTTGCCAAAACGCTCGTGGAACTCGTCCATAAACTCTGTGGCGATTTGAAAAAGTTCTTTCGGGGAAGCGTGGCTCTCCAGCGTTCCAAGCTGATAGATGCTTTCTTCTGGACAGGTTTTCTTGCTGGCAAGCAAATCTTCGGTGGAGCGGTTTCGCTCGGTGTGTCGGATTTTGGCGTTGCGCTCATTCTGTTTTTCGGTGAAGTTGGTGTAATGCAGTTTGTAGTAGAGCTTTTCGACTTCTTCAAAGGTGTCAGCCAGACTATCCACATCTTTGGGTTGCAGAGCAGAACGGATGCCGTTGTAGCAGTCCCAATAGATATTTTGCTGGACACGTTCCGGGTCGATATGCTCGCTGTTGGTAATTTCAAAACTGCGGTCATTGTGCTTTGGGTTATAAGTGCCGTGCTTTCCAGCGCGGCCATTGTGTCGGGTCAGTTTCAGCGATCATCTCTCCTTTCTGGGGTCACGCAGAGAACGCCGTGCGCGGGATAGAGACAATGCGGTGCAGCGAAGCTGCAAATCTGCCGCCTGCTATGCGCCAGATAATACCCAGTAGGATATGACGCATGGCATCACATCCACTGGGCAAGGCTGCCGCCCTTGACCCGCGCAAAGAGCTGCGCTCTCTGCACTCTTGCGCCGAACAACCTGACAGAAAAGACGTTGCGAAGTCCTCTCTGCCAGATTGCCCGGTTTCTCTTCGGTGTCGGTCTGCCTGCAAGCGGTTCCTGCCCGATCTTCTCCGGCGTATGGCTTCTTCTTGGTGCGCTCTTGTCGTGGCGGCACTTCTCCGAAAAAGCATATTAGCTTGCAGCCGATCATGTTGTTGTCAAAGTACAATGTGGTTTTGTAAGAAGTCGCGGGCTTTCAAAAATACGAGTAAGACCGTTTTTGAAAGTAATCCTTACACCCTATACAAACTTTAAGGGGTGTTTTTAAACCGGGTCTTTTGAAAATTCAAAGAAAATTCATTTTTCCAACGTTCCCCTCTACCTATAACAATCTAAAATGGGTGTTTGGCAACCAGTTTTTCAAATTTTGTTGAACTGACTAATTTTAGAACATAGATTTTGTTCATTTTCCACTCATAAAACTAGAGGAAAGCCGTTTCACAAAAGATTTTGAAAGCCCCTACACTAATAGGAACCCGCAGAGTTGTTTTGGAATACAGTTTTGAAAATTTCACAAATTTGGGCAAAAAGAAAAACGGCAAAGTTCGCAATAGAACCTTACCGTTTCTGGGAATGCTGCACAGCAGCACCGTATTATTTGTTTGGGCTTATTATTTCATAACTGCGTTCAGCAATGCTACACCAGTCAGAGTGAAACCGTCCGTTGCTGTCATTGTTTTTGAACAGCCGATTCTCGTCCTTGTCATACATCCCCATCTGACGGTTTTCTTCATCCTGCGAACGCATAAAATCGTCTGCATAGATAAAATCGTTGCCCGTATTATACGGCGGGTCTATAAAGACGTAATCTTTGATACAAGCCCGGTCGCCGGAAAAGGGTATAAAAATAGTGAAACCCGCAGGAAACAAGGCGTTTCTTGCGGGTTTCACTGTATTTGTCGGCGTTCAATTTGCCCCGTCAGAGCACAGCCGTGGTGTGCTCGATGCTGGCATCTGAGCTCCTGCGCGGATGGCTCAGGAAATAATTAAAAAGTATGCCAAAATTAAATGGTTCAGGAAAAATTAAAAAGTACAATTATGCGCGGAAGATTTTCATCAGAGCCTTCAATATCGCCTCAACATCTTCCTCTGTATTGGATTTTCCAAGAGAGATTCGGACTGTACCCTTAGCATAGGCGTCATCAAGTCGGATAGACTGCAAAACGTGTGAAACCTCTGTGTTTTTGCTATTACATGCAGAGCCAGTAGAAATACATATTCCTGTCAAATCCAGTCGGTGTAAGATGGCCTCTCCATCAGCTCCTGGAAACGATAGACTCAGAAGTCCCGGAAGTCTGTTTGCTCCTCCGTTCCGGACATATTTGATGTCCGTACTTTCAAGCAAACTAACAAGCTTGGATTCCAACCTCGCTACATACCTCGTATTGTCTTCAAGAGCGTCATAATTGTTTTTTAGAGCCACTGCCATCCCAACAATACCAGCAACGTTTTCTGTCCCTGCGCGTAATCCAAATTCTTGTGCTCCACCGTCAGAATAGGGCATGACTTTAAGCCCACTTCGTATATATAGGAACCCGACACCCTTGGGGCCGTTAAATTTATGTGCAGATGCAGATAGCATATCTATGCCAAGGTCGTGAACATCTACCGGTATATGGCCAACTGCCTGAACAGCATCAGTGTGGAAAAGAGACCCGTTTTCATGTGCTACAGCGCACAACTCCTTAATCGGCTGAACTGTTCCTATTTCATTGTTTGCAAACATCACCGAAGTAAGGTGAGTCTGACCCGTGATATATTCCTTTAGAATCTCAGCCGTGATATAACCTTCCCTTGAAGGCCACATATACGCAACGGGATACCCACTCCGTTCAAGTGCTTGGCAGGGATGTAGCACCGCATGATGTTCAAATGCGGATGTGATGGTCGCATGTTTATTCGCATTCAATAAGGCAGAACCTTTTATAGCCCAGTTGTCACTCTCGGTGCCACCCGATGTAAAGAATATTTCTTCGGGCGCTGCACCGATACAAGAGGCTATCGTTTCCCGCGCATCCTGCAATGCTTTTTTGGGCTTCCGGGCAAAAGCATAGGGCTGTGAGGCGTTCCCATATTCATTTGTAAGAAAAGGTTTCATTGCCTCGAACGCAGCAATATCCATCTGTGTTGTAGCTGCGTTATCAGCGTAAATCAATCTTCTCATATTAATACCTTACAGATAGTTATACTGTATGTCCGGAATATCTTTTTTCCCCGGAACATTAAATTCTTTCGGGTCTATAATGCAAAGCTGTCTTTTAATAACGCCTCGCATCTCTTTTGCAGGTTCCAAACAATACTTAATGAACTCGTCAGCAGGTATGTCATCCTTGCATGTCGCATTTGGATATAGAAGCTTAACGAATGCCGTGCAAAGCCTCTTAATTGCCGTAAGGTCGCGCTTATCAGGTTTTGCCGGAACTGCCAAGCATTCATCTACTATTGTAGTGTAGGTTAAATCGTCGCGGAGAAGATGGAGTACCTCAGCAAAGTATTCTGTGTTGAGTGCCCAACCATTTGCTACAAGTCCCTGATGCATTCTGGGAATCATCCAGCCGGGGATAAAGCCATGGAACCGGTCAAGTGAGGCAGATTCACTAAAGACGCTACTTACCTCTTCCATCATGTTTTCATTAACATTGAACCGGCTGGCGTTGATGTTACCAAGTACAATTACCCCAGCATCGGCAACGACCTGAGCATCAAACCCTTGAACCTCACCGAATTCCATATAATCTTTCAGTGCCGTCTGAATCTGGCTAGGCTTATCAAAGGTCATGGATTGTATTTCATCAAAACCGACAAAATCAAAACGAGTCAGTAAGCCACCATTTTTTTTCTGGTTATCATAAATAAGAGAAGCTCTTGAAACTGTTCCGCCAGAAATTAGCCAGCCACGCTTACTGATTTTTTGATAAACATAGCTTTTTCCCGTGCCTTTCGGAGCGAGTTCCATCAAGTTTAGACGCTTCTCAACAAAAGGAAGAAGTCGGCGAAGAACATACAGTTTTTGCTGTTCTGAATCGTATCCAGCGGGATTATAGTCAGCAGCGGAGATTAACACATCAATCCATTCTTCGATAGAAAAAGCTCGTCTGGCCTCTTTATAAAATTCTAGATCTACAGTGTAAGGACAAAATGGACTGTACTCGATGAGTTTAATTACACCTTTTCCTTGACGAGAGGAGTAATCTTTGCCCCAAATCAGCTCAACAATACCCCAGTTTTCACTTTCTTTGAGGAGTGTTTCCTTCCACCGAGAGACAACATCATTTGCTACTTCCCCGGATGCGCCGGAACGTGAACCGCCAAAATCAGGAAGCTCAAACAAGGTCTTTCCGGTCTTAATATCGACATTTACACGGATTCTAGCCAGAAAGCGGACGGTTTCTCCGTTCACCATCTCAAATTTAAATTGCTCAAAATCCTCGCGGCTCGGAATATACTGGCGGATATATCTCAGTACGCTGTCATAGTCAATGATTCCGTCGTCATCCGAAAACTTCATTACTAGCCAGTCACGCATATATGAAGGCAGGCTTAAATTGGAAAAGAACTCTGTCCTTTCTGGATTTTTCAGCACCACCATGTCGGAAAAAACATCGCGTACTTTATCTTCCAGCATATTGGTTCCTCCTCCCATCATAGGAATAGTGTACATCCCTGTTCCTTAAATTCTTGGATTTTTATTTCGAGGTCATTTTTTGTACACTCCAAGTATTCTGCCAAGCAGTCTATGCAGTAATAATCTTCTGTGTCCGTACCAAGCAGTTTTTTACACAAAGCGACCTCATCTTTTTTTAGTGCTTTTTCGCACTCACAGCATTCTATTTTTCTTCTCATAGGCCCATCCCACCAAACGGGTCATCGTTTTTACTGATGCCTCGAGTCTTAACCTTAAGAGTTACATTGGGAAGAAGCCGCCCGTTAGCTATTACCGAGAGGGTAATGTCATCAGTTGTAACACCGTCCAAAATGACAAGCCATGAACCATCCGCATTCATCGTACAGGTGGCTTCCTTGTTATCACAAGAAACTTCCAGCGTTGATATAGGGCGGCTGAATTGCAGAGCTTTTTCTACATGCCCGTTTTTCTTTGTAACAAACAGGCCGCCTTTGGGCTTGCATGTTACAGGAGGAAGAGGCTGCTTCCTCTTGATTACTATAACAGACACGAGCCTTTCTTCCGCTGTATTTCCTCCGTGGATTTCCCCAACAACATCATGTTCATCCGTGTTTCCACCAGCGGCATTGCCCCTCACCGAGAAGTGCTGGTAGTTATTCATAACTAGATAGCGCTTGCCATTTGAGGTAGCTACGACCGTATTTGGCAAAGCAATGACATCTCCAGCATTATCATCGAGCACACAAAATCTTCCAAAGCTACGAACCGTTGACTTTTTGGGAGCAGAAATTGGGACGACATTTTCCTGATGAAACGCAAGTGCCGCAAAACGGCTGCTTCCGTGGTCACCAGTCACAACTACATACTCGTGGTTCTCCAAGAGCTCCTCAACCTTCTTAGCCGCATCAGAAAACACGGAAAGCTGATGGACAATGCAGGAATAGTAGCTTTTGTCATCTGGCATTCCCTTATGCGAGAAGGAATCTAGCCTATCCCACTTAATGGTCATGGGGTCGTGTTCGTCCCATTGATGATTATATTCTGTCTCTGTGGGTAGGAGTGCAGTGACTAGTTTTACGGATTCCGGAACAATGCCCCGAACTTTTAGCTCGTATAGAAACAAGGGCGTATATTCACTTCCAAATCCGTCAATCCAAAATGACACGCAGCCTTTCCCCTGCAGCTTATGCATGAGCTTGTACCGAGCATCAAACCGGTCAAAAGTCATTTGGACTGGATAGTCGCCCGGATATCGATTGATGATTTTGTTCTTACGATACCATGCCATATACTCATCTATGACATCATCACAGCCCGTTTCATCCTTCATGTACGATGCCAAAGATGGATAATCACGTTCTAACAAGGTAGTAGCTATCGCGCTCGGTTCAGCACCACCACGAAGCATATTACTGATAACCTTGACAGCATATGTCTTTTCTTCGTGAGTCTGATAAGTAAGGAGTTTCAGTTTTGTCTCGTCCAACGGTAGCTTATCCATGAGCGCAAAATACGAGTCATCAAAGGTATGAAAAGACAAAGCTCGAACAGCAGCCATCCGCTCCTCAATCCATCGGTCGCTCCTGTTTGAAATGAGCAAAATCTCATCCCGAATCTTCTCCGGAATTTCAGAAGCACATGATGCCTTTTTGCAAGCATAACTATAGTACTCATCGGTCGGATATACCCTATACCAGAGCCAAACAAGATTCTTCTGAAAATCGTTCAGAGTTTCCCATCTTGCCGCAGCAGAAACAAAGTCAAACTCATTGACATTCAATGCATCGAGTACGACTTTATCAAACGATGCCGTCTTTGCCGCATAATGTGAGGTACAATTAACAACGCGGCTCCAGAAGTCATTGCTTTGCCAATTTTCAATTAGTAGATTGCCGTCCACCAAAATGTCCGCAAGATATCTGAATGGACTATCAATGGGCTTAATATTAACTGTGCCATAGGCTGTTTCGACGTTCCCGTATTGCATGGTCACGACTGAGCAGGGCACATTTCTTCTAAGAATTATCTGCCAGTCCCGGAACCATGAGGTCAAATTATCTGCATCTGGGTTAATGGCTTCCTTAAATTGGGGGGAATATACAGATACGGTATAGCTTTCAACTGATGGCGCAGAATCGAGCGTCCAGACATAATCTTCTTGGCGCTCATCAATTGCTCCGATAATCCGGTCAAAGATATCTCTACAATTGAAAACGGGAATGATAACTCTGGTCTTGGATGCTTCCGGTTGCTGCGTTTCCCAAAATGCTCTGAACTGGCGACGGTCAGGATTTAATTCACGTTTCGTGCACAAACGTAGGTATTCACCAACAGAGAGTAGCAAAACCTGCTGCCCCTCGCATTCCTTCAACTTGTTCTTAATCTGGTCAAATTGAGCGACAGTATCTGGCGCACGGCAAAAATCGGCCACATTTATCGTGACATCGCAGATACCCTTCAGCTGATGCTCAAGCGCAGAATAGTCGTCAAGATTCTCGACGAAAATAATCCGTGCAGGGTACCGGGAACCGAAGCCACGTTCCTGGCTGAGCTTTTCCTTGATTTCAGCAATTGTCACGATTTAGCCTCCTCACTTAATAAACAGCGTATAAAGGTCGGGATTCTCGTCGAGGAGCTGTACGACCTTGTCACGCAGCTGTGCCTCCGGCATTGACTTTACCTTCTTCTTTGCTTCTCCACAGAATTTATCACGAAGGAAAGCATCAACCGTCTTTCGGATTTCTCCCACTTTGTTGGCCCAGGAATAAACATCAGAGGTCAATTTCGTGTTAGTTTTCAGTCGAGAAACCAAGACCGGCCCAGATGATTCAAAAGCGCTACGATAGCTTTCGCCAATCTGGGAGATAAAGCAACTGGCGATAAATGCTTTGTCCTTCAGAGCGCTGACGGTGTGTGTCTCAAAAAACTGCGTAGCATTATGGAGAGCAGTATTGTCCGCAATTTTCCCGTCCTGCACAGTCTTTAGCACTATAATGTGAGGAAGGACTTCATCGCTGACAACCCACTGGATTGGTACGGCATAGTTTGCGCACCAAAGGGTGATGGAGTCAAAGCCGCTCTGCTCTTTCCAAAGTTCCTGAATGCGGACTTTGTTTCTGTTATAGGCAACCTTGTTGAGCTGCGCGTCGATTCGGGCATCAAAATCTGCAGCCGGAGAATTATAGTTTACAGTTTTTAGAGATTTGTAGATGCCGTCAAGCTCCTCGTCAGTGCAGTTGTGTCCATGAGATTCCATATACCGTTGCAGAAGTGGTTTCGAAGACGAAACAAAGCCCCACACTTTCTGCGCATCTGATTTCAAAAGCTCTGCATAGCTTTCTCTGTCTGCAAGTTCAATTTTCGACCACTGCGTAGTAGAAATAACACTCATCGCCTGCAACGCAGGTATCCAACTGAAGCCGAGTTTCTCAATAACAGTTCCTGGAACTTTCATGTGGTCAAACATGTTTGCAATATCGTCGCTGAGAAGCTTGATGCTCTTTCGCTTAACGGTCAGTGCATCGTTCAAGATTGCAACAACCCTGTACTCAATGCAAAGCTCGGAAAGTTTTTCCTCTACCTGGGCCTCCGTCCAAGTAGAGACCTGCCCCTGCATCATTTGATGAATAGCGTCAAACAAGTCATGACTTGTAAGGCCAATGGCCTTTTGCAGTTCCTGAAGTTCGTTGCATTTCTGAGAAATGAACGAGCTGAACGCGTCATAAACTGTATTCTGGTCAAAGTAAAGGCTTGCAAGCGCTTTCCGAACAGGCCCGTGGCCGGTGAACTTTACGGTGGTGTTTCCCATTACCTGCTCTTGGTCACCGTTCTCAGACAGGAAATCGCAGAACAGGTCTATTATCTCATCTGCCGTTTGCTTTGCAGCTGCGCCACCAAATTTCTCTTCTGGAGCGTATTTCAGAACCCAGAATGGAGCGCCAGCCTTCTCTGTACACTGCTTGGACATGTACTTCCGAGCTTCGGTTTCATTGACCGCTTCGCTGTCCTGAAGCTGAAAGACCTTCTGCACATAGGGCTTGAATTTCTGCCATACTTCAGAGCCGGGGGAAAGATAATTGTTGATAACTTCCTCTTTGCAGAGGCTGGTAATCATCGTGGCTAGTGTTTGGTCAGTCAGCGGCCATGGATTATTATCTCCTTTGTTCCAGCTAAACTCACTGTTGACATAGTAACGCAGCAAGAAACCAAGGATGTATCCGCAGGCCATGCAATTATAGTAGCCATAAGGCGCGTCCTGGAGTTCCTGCCAAAGAGCATCCAATTTAATCTGCGTCCCTTGAGAGAAACGCTGTAAGATAAAGCTCGCAATCTTGGCAACTGCAGCTGCGCCATCGTTTCCTTTGCTTTGCGCGAGTGCTTCAAGGCCCTCAACATCCCACACACCAGCCTGCTTCAGACCATTTACAATATTGCCGACCTGAGTATTAGGAGATGTTTTTTGCACACCAGCCAAGGCAGTGCTCTGCTGAATCTTCTTAAAGGCAGTATTCGTCGAAACGATAAGTTCAGGAGCTGCAGTGAAAATGGAACCGAAGATTATATCCTTCTCCAGTTTTGTGGCAAAGTAAGAGGTGCCATATTCAGACGGATAAACCTTATCTCCGCAAACGACCATAAGCTGGTCATCCATTGCAGGCGCAGACCACTCCTCGATAATGCTGCTTGCCTCATCCAAATACCGTTCTGAATCGCCGCTTTTACCTTCCTCGCCAGCAAGCTCAGAATGTGTCATAGCATTATACCATCTATCCAGATGGTCTTCGGTCAGCGGAGACTTCAGAAGGTAAATAGCCATGCGCCCTGTTTCGTCCTGAGCGGCGAGAGTCTTTACTTTTTCTTGCATTGCCGCAAACTGACTGGATTCGGAAATCGCTATGACAAGAATTCCAAACTTATACGGGCACTTTTTCAGTTCCGTTTGAACCTCTCCAAAACGAGCATTCATTGACGTCGTTCCGGAATCGCAAGCCGCGATAAACATTCTGCCATAAGATGCGCTTGTCTTGCCCCAGATTTTTGCTTCCATGGACTTTGCAAAATACCCGTTTTTCTTAAATAATTCGTAGCGGGTATACTTCTTGACGAGCATCTCTTTGCGAACATCGAATACGTCTGCGTTTCCAGTGTAGGGAATCTGTAGGCGCATATCTCCGTTCGTCATAGCATCAAGGCGGAGCACACCTATCTGCTCAAGGTCGGAGAGGTACATTTCCACATCTTCCTTGGTCAGCTGACCAGCAAAGCATTTATACAAAGTGCTTCTGGTAGCAGAAACCTTGCGCTGTGTGGCCTGACTATAAAGATTGCTGACCGTTCCAGAGGACATGACCGCAATCAGCAGCATGGCCGCTTTGAACACATGCATGTGATAATCGTCTGCGATGTATTCACGCTTCGCCATAAAATGCTGATATGCGCTTTTGGCCTCTGCTGAAAAACTACGAACATCGCTCTCTCTGGTAAAGAAATAATCCCACAGGAAATCCGGGGTCAACCACCGCCAGTCATCCGGGCCATAATTATTGATGTAATAGATAAAGCCGACATTCTCTTCGGACTCTTTCGTATCCTTCATAAATCGGAAGAGTGTACGCTGGGAAGCTCCGAAGTTCTGGGCAACAATTGCAAGGAGCGAAAGCGTCATCGGGTGCAGAGGGCAGAGCTGACGGAGGCGTTCCTTCTTGCTGTTCATGTCGAGGTTATCGAAGTCGGCGATGTTTTTGCTGATGGACTTCATCAGCTTATCTTTTTCCGCATTCCACTGCTCCTCCATTCCCGCGCGGGTAAGGATGGAGCTACCAATCAACTCATAGGCCGCACTTTCGCTCACGTGAAAGTCAAGAGAATGATAGCGGTGGACAATCTGCTCGTAGACTTCTTCGCCAATCTGACTAACCCAGCTAGGTGCTCTGTGGACAATCAGGAACATGAAGAAGGGCTGCTCCTTGCAAAACTCCGAGAGGGGTTGAAGGACATCATCGGTCGGATTATTGCGGAGATATGAGGTGAATTCGTCCCAGATAAAGACGATACCGGTATCCTGCAGATTGTTCCCTTCGATGACATCGGCGACCCAATCTTTAAACATCTGAAGGGAGGTGAAGAAGCCCCAGCCCTTATCTCGATAGATACGGGCGATAACATTTGCTGCTTTTAGGTTTCCCGCCTTCACTTCCTCACGGAAGTCATCGACAGAGCCATATTCTTCATACAGAGCATACGTCTGGTTCGTGAAAAGCTCGTCCCAATTGATGGAGGAATCGTTGACAGCGTCTTGTGCAGCAGCAACCAGAGACTTTTTACCGTAGTAAGCGGATGCGCCAAATTTCTCCTTGAGTTTTTCGCGGATGGCATCCTCCATTGTCATCATGAGCTGGATGCCGCTCTTAATGTCGGTAGCCTGACTCTTCCAGATAACAAGGAACTCTCCCTTTTCCCGAATGGAAAGGAATCTCTCTCTGTACTGAATCAGCATCTGGTTCGAGAGGAACTTTCGGATAGAATCGACTTTATCCTCAAACAGGTGCTTGAGAACGATTGCAGCATAGCTCTTGCCGGTGCCGTATGCACCATGAATCCAGAAAGAGCGACGCTTGTCCTCGTCTTCATATTTCATGGAGTCACAGATTTTCTCAATGGCTCCTTTCATATCTTCATGGACAATGTACTCCTGCCACATATCAGGATGACGGGATTCAGAATCAATATCCACCACCGATTCGTAGTGCGGGCTCAGCTCAATGTAGGTATTATACTTAGCCATGATTCCTCCTCCTTACTTGGCGATTAAATCCAGAATATCAAGAGACTTGTATTCAGGGAAAAGCTGGACATTGTCCAAATCCGCGACAAAGGTCGTGCGGATGTACTTGTCAAACTGAAGGGAAATATCCTGCAGGATGTCCTTGAAGCGGTCAGGATTAATGCCGAAAATGGACACAGGGTCTACGCCTTTTGCCTCGGCATTTCCTCTCGCTGCAGCCATCTGGCCAAGCGTAAAGGTATATCTGCCCGTTGCTTCTGCCCACATATACAACGCATAGAGAATAGCAACCGCATCCGGTGTGTTCCATCCCTGCTTTGAAAACTTGTAGCTGTTTCCACTTGGAATCGGGATGCCCTGCTTCAAAACAGTACCGATGGGACTATGCCGGAAGGTTTCAAGTAGAGCGGTTACCGCGTTGTCACGGGTGGACTTTGAATAATCATCTCCAAGAAGGAAAATCAAATCGTTCTTCTCATAAATTTCTCCCGCAGGAGCATTCAGCATGTACCATTTTGAAATGATTGAATTATAAGCAAGGTTTGTCCAGATGACAGCCCACGTCAAAGGGTTCCCGGCTCCAAGAGGTTGGACTTTGTAAAAGAGCGGTGTCGGAACACCAGACTTTGCACCTTTACCTGTTGCCGTCAACAGGCCAGCTTCTTTTAGCCAAACCCTAAGCGAGTCATACTGACGGGTTCCTAAAGAGCCCATAGTGAAGCAGTTTTCTTTGTGCTCGAAGAAGTGTTCCAGCCAAGGACGGCGAAGTCCAAAATGCTGATACCTATTCATTCCCTTTAAATCCATACCGTTTTCCCCTCCAGTGACAGAAAGCGATTTTGCCGCCAAGCAGCCCTTTCCATTTGTAAATTCAATACAATTGCAGCAGTGGATGCATTTGTCCTCTCGGATGTATATCTTACCGTTTTCAGTAATCGTAAATGCATTAACAGGACATTGAACTTCACATGCTTTACAGCCAAAGCAATATGCAGTTTTGTTTGCAATCCCCCTTAGATGGCTAAGAACAAACCTGTCCATTTTAGAATAAGGCCAGTAAGTCACAACAGTTTTAGCATCGTCAGAAATCTGGAATTGGAACTCTTGCTTATCGATTAACTGGGTGTATATATCATTGTCCCTATATACGATGGGGCCAAGAATACTGCAGACTTGAAGCCAGTCCTGCCGCTTAGATACAAAGCTAAAGGAAATCTTGTCATCAGCAATCTTCTCGACTACACGGTTTCCACCATTTTGGAGCCCACGACCTCCCATACGGGCCTTCCATCCGCCTTGCTCTATAAACTTTTTTACTTCGCTATCTGGTTTTGTAGCGCGGGCATAGTTTTCGACATTTGAAAGAAGCTCCCGCATTTCATCTGGATAGCAGTCATTTACAATCCCATCCCACCAAGCAGAAGACATGGGGCAAACTATACAGCCAACGCGAAATAATCCTTTACGGTAAGCTTCATTAAAAAGAATGCCATTATGGAGCAAATAGATGAACAGCTCGGATGTCCCCCATTTCAAAATCGGGCTGCAATTGATTTGATTAATATTCTTAGCGCCAACGCTAATTTCATCTCTATCAGCCCTCGCAGCGCTTTCCTCAGCTCTCACACCATCAAAAACTACGACCTTAATATTATAGTTTCCGGTTAGTTCTCTGAGAAGCAAAATCGTTGGAACTGATTTATGAACAGCGCAACACCATCTCATTCTTCTTCCCGGAGGGCCAAACTCTTCCCAGCTATCCGTGGGCTTCAGATGGCTTTTGGCTTCATAGAATTTAAGCGATGACCAGTGCTTCTTTGCCTTTTCTACGGACTTAATAGTGGTGGATAGCTCCATTCCTGTATTGCTAAACACCACTGAGAATTCATCCGGGGATAATGTACGACTGACAAGGTCGAGGAGCACCAAGGAATCCTTTCCTCCGCTAAACGCAACAGCGAATGCCATTCCTTGCTTTTCATACTTATCATGAGTCTTTCTAATGAAATCCATGGATGTCTTTTCAAGGCCGAGCATCAAACGTTCATTTTCTTTCCAGAGTGCATCGACATCAATCGGTTCCAGATTCAGACCTTCAGTATAGATTTTTATGGTCGGTTTCGTATAGAATCCACCACCTGTGGCTTCCGCGACACAAGTACCGTTCAGAATGTAGCGGCGAATCCCCTCGGCCCAAAGTAACGGGGCATCTGTGTCCGGATATGTCCAATGTTCGTTAAAACCGAAATAATCCAGTTCCTCTTTGAACACAGGACGAATCTCTTTTTCAATTTTGCTGTTAACTGACAGACGGTAAATACCGTTTTGACCCGTCCACTCATATCCGTACATAGATTGACCTCTATTCTAATATGGCGCGTTTACTTATTCCCGCGCACATATACTGTTTTGTTCTCGTTTGACCACGCAAACCGATAGTCGTTCAACGCCTTCGGCAGCGCATAAATCATTTCGCCGTTTTCCAGCATTCCAGCATCCCGCAGTTCCAGCCGCAAATCTTCACCAGACATACGCATCGGCAAATCATGGTGCTCCTCCATAAAGAGCGTAACCACATCTGGGAAGGTCTGGAGCGGTGAGTCAACCGGGACGAACGCGGCGGCAAGTGTATCGAGCGTCTGGTTCAAATCCGGAGAGATAGATTTAAAGCCGATGGCAGGATACTTATCCAGCACTTCTTGCAATAAAAGGAGCGTCCAATCCAAGCCGTGCGGCAGCGACGGCAGTGTTGTCAGCCATGCAGCATTAATATCTCTCGGTATGACATATGCTACATTTGCCTTGCGGAAAAGGTCATCCAGCCGGTCGTGCATCCGAAGGCACCAAGCATCATCGATTCCCAACGACTCGCTTAGAAGATAGCGTTCTGAATCATAAATGAGGAAGGTGTTGGATGAGCCGAGCTGTAAGAGCTGGCCAATACCGCCGTAGGTAAGCATGGTCTTCTGCAAATAGTCCTTAGCATCGGAAGCATACAGAAGGCCGCCATTGCTTCTGGCAAGGTGAATCATCAGGCCCCGCAGAGTCATCGGGTAGTCTGGTTCCTTCTCGAAAATATGTGGCGTAGAGAATTTGTACGGTGCCCCTGCCACAGCCTTTTTCTCAAAAAGGAATCGGGCAATGGCATACACCGCATCAACGTTTTCACAGTCGTTGTCATTCAAAAACATCGACAGCTCTTGGGAGGCAGCCCCGAAGAGAAGCTGGTTATTGCTATAACCTCCAAATTGAGCAAAATGTGTCCTCAGAATCCGCCCCAACGCTTCTTCAGCCTCGTCCAAGTCAACAAAGCTATCAACATGAACATATCGGTTACCAGGCATGGCAATAATGTTCACGCTACCGTCCAAGGCAGAAGCAGTGGACGAAACCGCCGCATCAGGTTGAACAGCCTTTATCAGTTCTTTTACTGTTGCACCCTGTAGTCCAACAGACCGGAGGTATGCCTCAGATTTTTCTATTGATACGCCATATCCTTTTGCGGTCAGAGTTTCATCCTTCTTTTCAGCAGGCGTAGTTTTTGCCTTTCGACCTGATGCAGATGCCTTAGCCTCACCATAGAGAACAATCTGCTCCTCGGTATATCCGCACCTTGCACACAGTGCCCGTATCATTTCCATGAGGCGTGGAATGTTATAGTTAATACATACCCAATACCCATTTGAAAGCTGGGCGCAATGAAGGCCATCAAGCCGCTCCTCCAACAGGTAGGGGCGGTCTTTTTTTGCTGCAATTAGCGACTCTTTATAAAGTCCATCCATTGCTGCATTATGCCTAGCAAGCTCCTGCTCGGTGATTCCGACGAGAATCCGAGCCCAATTATTCCCCTCGATAGGTACTCCAGCTATTGCGCAATAAACAGGAGCGGTACGCTCAAAACTCTGAGCATTTGTAAAGTCATATTTAATCCAGCTAGGCTGGATTTCAACTGTTTTTTGTGATGCTTCTGTTTCAACAGGAGCTTTTTCTTTTTCACGAAGGCAGACAATATAAGCCGCAAGGAGCTGCACAGCCGTATTGCGAAGACGCTTATTGGCAAATGTCTTTTTTGTGCGTCGCAAAGCAAATTCCACTTCGTCTGTGGAAGTGACGCTCGTTAGCGTCTGAGTCAATGCCCGTGATTTGATAAGGAGGACGTTTATCTGTGCATATGATTTCCGGATATCTTTTAATACAGAGGACGTGACAGCAGTTGGAAGCCACTGGAAGAACTCTTGTTCAGCAGGAATGCTAATTTCTGCCATGCTCATTTTCCTCCGTTCTTCCTTTGCTGTTGCCTTGCCATGAGCAGCACGCTGCTCACCAGAATTCTGACCATCTTGAGATGCAACACTCTTCTCCGTGCTTAGGATTTCTTCATAACGAGCTCTGCTGTTTTTATAGAGCGAGACCACCTCAGCAAACATAAGTGTTCCCGGAGCAGATTTTGATTCCTGCCCCTCGTACAGACCTCCTAGACTACGGAGCCGGTTTACCAATCCACCTGCACTGCGATAACTGTCACTGATTACATATCCGTTTCTCTTTGCGAGGTTACGCAGGCGCACAGATGCTTTCTCAGCAGCCTTCGTAATAGACGTCCCATTCTTTACCATGTCGAGATACACATCCAACAATACGACTGCTTCCTGTAGGTCAAATGGGCGTTTATTCAAAGGCTCTCTGGAATCCTTACGTGCTTGCATCTCTTCTTTTTCCCCCACAGACTGCCATAAGACATGCGACAATGCTTATTTTTCAGTATTACCTTTTTCCGATGGCTGTCCGGAGAAAAAACCGTAGACTGGTCTCTCGGCATTTTCTGGTATCATATAGGTTGTTCCGTGCGTTAGCACTCCGGGTATCCGGTTCATTTTACAGTGGTTTTGCACTTGCCTTTGTGTGATGCCCCATTTTTCAGCAGCTTCTTTTGTAGTCATATAGCCGTTCATAGAATCAACCTCCTGTAGCATCAAAGCGCACAATAAACTATAATAGTCTACCATGCTTTCGACGAAATGTCAATGCGCGAAGACGAAATCCGGAGTTCGTTTTTGCGAAATTGCAGGCTCAATATCGCACTCAAATTCTTCCTGAAGGAACGCATCAAGCGAGGAGAAGATTCCCTTCTGCCGCCCCCGGCCTCTCTGTCTTGTAGTCCCGATTGACGGTTTTCCAAAAACTATTTTCATGTTTTTGAAAAACATCGTGTTTTCCTCTTAACAAAACACATCTTGCGTGTACAATGAAAGCCTAAGATGTTTTTGACAAACAAGGAGGACGTTTTATGGCAATATTAGGCTGTATCCAAGCCAAGATGGGTAGGACAGCCTACTACATCTGCAAAATGGCCGCTGGGGAGCTTATCGACAAGGTAGGCATCGCCAAGGAGCTCCCGGAATGGCCAGATATGAGGCCCAGATTGATTATTACACCAATTACATCAAGAGCCGGGACGATTGGGAATTCGTCGATGTCTATACGGACGCTGGCATCACGGGCACCAGCACCAAGCACCGCGAGGGCTTCAAGCGGATGGTCGCGGATGCGCTGGCAGGGAAGATCGACCTCATTGCGACTAAGAGCGTCAGCCGATTTGCCCGGAACACGGTGGACAGTCTAACCACCATCCGCCAGCTCAAGGAAAACGGCATCGAGTGCTATTTTGAAAAAGAGAATATCTGGACGTTCGACGGGAAGGTCGAGCTGCTCCTGACCATCATGTCCTCGCTGGCGCAGGAGGAAAGCCGGAGCATTTCTGAAAACTGCACCTAGGGCCAGCGGAAGCACTTTGTAGACGGCAAGGTCACGGTTCCCTTCAACCGGTTCCTCGGCTACGACCGTGGGCCGGACGGCAATCTGGTGGTCAACCGGGAGCAGACAGCCATTGTTCAGCGCATCTATGCCATGTTCCTTCAGGGCATGACCCACAACGGCATCGCCCAGCAGCTTACAGCTGACGGTATCTTGTCTCCCGGAGGAAAGCCCAAGTGGAATACCTCGGCGGTCAAAAGCATCCTGTCGGACGAAAAACACAAGGGCCGTGCGCTCCTGCAAAAGACCTACGCCGTCGATTACCTGACGAAGAAAAAGAAGGTCAATGAGGGCGAAATCCCGCAATACTATGTGGAGGACAACCACGAGGCTATCATCGACCCGGACACCTTCGAGATGGTGCAGCGGGAGATGGAGAAGCGCGGCAAGGGCCGGAAGTACCACAGTGGCGTCCACACCTTCTCCAGTAAAATCCGCTGCGGTGAGTGCGGAAGCTGGTACGGCTCAAAGGTATGGCACTCCAACAGCAAGTACCGGAAGGTCATCTGGCAGTGCAATCACAAATTCGACGGCGACAAGCATTGCAGCACTCCGCACCTGACCGATGACATCATCCAGCAGGCTTTCCTGTCAGCGGCAAATAAGCTGCTGGCCACCAAGGATACAGTCATCGCGGATGGCCGGGAGATGATGGCCCTGCTCTTTGACACTACCGACTTAGAACGGGAGCAGGAAGAACTCCAGCAAGAGACGCAGGTGGTCTCCGATATGGTTCAGCAGTGCATCTACGAAAATGCCCACGTTGCCCTCGACCAGACCGAATACCAGAAACGCTACCACGGCCTGACCGAACGATTCGAGAAGGCCAAGGCCCGACTGGACGCGGTCACAGTCGAAATCCATCAGATGCAGACCCAGCGGGCCAGCATTGAGGATTTTCTGAAAGCCTTTGCAGCCATGCCGGATGAGCTGACCGAATTCGCGCTGGAGAGCTGGCACGGGCTGGTTGACTTCGGCACCGTCTACTCTGCCGACGACATCCGCTTCACCTTCAAAAACGGGCAGGAAGTCAAAGCCTGACCCCAGAAATGAAAACGGCTCCCTGCCGCTGGAGGTTTTCTCCGGTAGCAGGGAGCTTTGCTTACCCTATTCCATCCGTGTTCATTTCATACTGGTGCCCATACAGGAACCTGTGGGCTTCTTCGTCGCTTGCAACCCATTCATCATCGTACCGGCTGTCGGCCCACGAGGTTTTACCGATGGCTCTTATGCAGATGGCCACCTGAAATCGTGTAGATGCGCTCTTCTCTGGAATTGCGGCCCTCATAGTAGGTTCTCCGGATAAAACCCTCGTTCTGGTCGAGGAGTTGCTGGCGCACCTTCTTTGTCAGTCGTGCCATTTCTCTTCTACCTCCAGATACTCAGCCTCCTCAAAGCCGGGGTCGAAGGACGTGTCAAGCGAGACCTTCCATCCGTTCGGCCCATTGTACTTAACCCTGGCCGTCTGCTTTGCCCCGTCATACTCGATGCTTGAGTGCCGTAGGAAGAAGCGGATGATGTCCAGCACCGTGTCCATCCATTCGTGCCGTACTACTACAGTGTTCTCGTTCATTTGGGATACCTCCAGCAAGTTTAGATTTTCGAGGAGAACCGCTGTGTTCTCTCGATGTCCGGAGTATATCAAACCCGCCGGTGCGCCACATAATCAAAAAACGGGATGCTACTTGATATGCGGCTTAGGGAAGTCCCTCATGAGTTCAGCGTGGAGTTTTCGATAGTACAGTATCCTTTCTGGCGTCCATTCAAATTCAAGCCGACAATCCCAAATCCAATACTTTTCTACAATGAAATCTGCTTTTTCCCGGACACTACAAGAATGCATATACTCTACTAAATAATCGTGGCCCCTCTGGAGAATAAAACTTTTGACCTGCATACTGTCCCACAGGCTGCACTCCTTTACCAACCAAGTCTCATCGGAATCCATGAAAAAGTCATCGGTATAGGCAGCCCATTTGGGTATATAAAATAGTGTCGCATAATATACTCCCGGACACCAAACTGTAGCTGGGATTTCAGGCGTTAGTACACAAACATCGCGGATGCGTTCTAATGGGATTGCCTTTTTGAAGCCTGCCCTTTCAGCTGCAAGCGTGATGTGGTAGAGAAACTCTGTCAAGAAATAGGTTTCAGTTGCGTAGTATGTATAAGTGTGGCTTATGACTTTTGAGGCATTATTCACGGGCGGTTCAATATCGCCCATTAGGTTGTAGTACTCATTAAACAAATCTTTAAATGCGGAATTTGATACATGCTTCGAGCTTTCTATCTGTCTCCCATGGAGTTTAGTCAACAGGGCGCATTCCGCCTTAAATTTATATTGGAGAAACTCATGCTCCGTAAATTGATGCCCCTCAAATGTTTTACTCCCGCTCATGTCCTGCGCCTCTAATTCAGGGCGCTTGAATCCATGTGCTTCCTCGATGGCGTCATTTTCATAATCTCTGAAATGTTGAGCATATTGAATCGAACGTGTGTATTTCCGGCTTGTTCCAACATGCTCATCGTCATACAAATCCAGAAAGTATTGCACTGGATGGCGCTCAGCGTACTGCTTGTATTCTTCAATAATTATCTCAAAAATCAGCTGGTCTAAAATGTCGTCAAGAGTGTAGTGGCCCTTCTCAAGGGAAGCCACATCTGGATGCATTGACGAAATGGATTGTTTGAGCTCTTTCCTTAGTTCAGCGATTGAAGGCGCCATATCCGTCACAGACCTTTCTTTTGAGTAACCTTTACCAAAGCCTCAAGCATGTGCTTGCCGATGGCTTCCGGGTCATAGTTGTATGCCTCACAGATGAAGCGCAACCCATCCGGGATAAGGATTCGCCCTTCATCCCGTTCCTTGCAGAGCTGCTTGTAGTCATCGTATTGTTTTTTGGAAATCGTGGGCATTCTTGCACCTCCATTATACGGTAGGTGTCAATATAAAAACAGCGCCGGTTCCTGAAAACCGACACCCCTAATGACACCGACACCCCTTTGACCCCTGCGACACCCCTTTTATCAGGCCGCTGCGCTTTGTATCAAATTTTGCGTCTTAATTTCAATGTAAATCATCTTGACCTTACCCAGATAGCTCTCCTGCAGCAACTTGAGCACTTCCAGATTGTCGCCCTCAATGTAGAGATTCTCGGTATCATCCCAGTTCTTGCTTTCTGCCGGGCAGGGGCGCAGGGTCTTGCGGATGGGCTTGTTGGCTTCTACAATGGAGGCCTTTTTGCCCACCCATGTAAACTCGTATGCTTCATCTCCATCTACAACGTCCGGCGAGAGCATCTGTTTCAGCAGTTCAAAGTTGATACCACGCTTGTAAACCTTGTGGTCGGGGGTGCTTTTCTCCTCGTCCGGCATTTCCGTGATGCAGTTGGGGAAAAGCGCGGCGATTTTATCAATGTTCTGGGCTGTCAGGTTGGGGGTCTGAAGGGGAAGTTTGTTTGACATTTTTATCCTCCACAATTTCTTGAATGGATTTTTTTGCAATTTCTCTTAAATCCGTTAAACTTAATCCGTCATATAAAATTGAGCCAATCAGTCCTTCGCAAAACAACAAGTAATGTGTTCGCTCATCAATATATTGAACGTAAACTTTTTGATATATTTCACTATGATTTTCTTGGGCATCTATACCGCCTGTGTATTCTGTAATCTGTTCGTTAGCGAGCCTAGTTAACTTTTTTATAAGCGGAATCACTTTGCTGTCATCGACACCTACATTTCCAGAAAGATCAGCAATTAACAATTCTTGCAGGGAAATCAATTTTAACCGATGCTCACATAAGCGGGTTATCATGATTCCCTTGGAATCTGTACATGTACAAATAGACGCAATGGTTCCCGTGTTACATAAATGCTCAAATTCTATGAATTCGGAACGTATTCGTTGAACGCGCTGTGTTTTGTCATCAATGATTCGTGTGACAATTGCATCATCGCTATTCTTGGCTGCCAATAGATTTTGATATAATTGATTTCTGTCACTTTCCTCTTTAATTCTTTGATTTTGCCAAACAGCCAGTAAACCAAGAGATACTGTGCTGGCATAGGTTAAAATATCACCTGCTTCCCATTTGGCATGAAATATTTCACTGGAAGCTGGCTTGCTGAAGAGCCATTGGACGATAATTGCAAACAAAACGCTTATCGCCGCCAGCAGATAAATCCACTTATTTTTTCTCCAATGTCTTTTTATGCGTTCTTTCACTGATTTTGCAAATCCTTTCGCATTTCATCAACGGACTTTCCAAGGATTTTTGCTTCAAGATAATATGCTTTCCACTGCAAATCCTGGTATAGATTTTCTTTTGACGCTTGTTGAATCGAAATCCCAGAAGGAATGTTTGCATGAAACAAGTTCCAAATCATTTTATTATCTGGATGCTTTGCGTTTATTTCATAAACCTTTTGGCGAGCAACATCTTCATCGAATGGACTTGTTTGCAAAATTTTCTGAATATCATCAATCGTTGACCGCATATCTGCTATTTCAGCGGCGGTATAAACCGATGAAAGATTGTTATCCATCTTATAAATCCTCCTTTGTAAGTTGTTCCAGATTCTTTTTAAGTTGTTTCAGTTCTGCGTTCATCTCGACCTGACGATTGAACTGCTTCTCTTTCTGAATCCTATTCTCCAATGCCGCAATCTGCTTTTGCAGCTTTTCACGTTCCGCAGAACGTTGGATGTTCTCCGCAATGCTGTATGCGGTACTCCAGCTCTCGCCCTGCAATCGGGCAATCTGCCGCACCAGTCCATCGTAAACCGCATCTAAGCTCAGGCCGCTTATCGCAAGGGACAATTCCGTTTCCGGCATCCAGTCTGTATGCAGATAGCGGCTTACCTTGCTACTGCCGCTTTCCGATGTATCTTTACAGCCGATCCAAGCCTGCACCTTATTCTCATAAGAAAGGACAAACAGAATGTGATACGGGATTTCGCAGTCAATTTGGCGCAGAACAGCTTCATCCAGCTTTGGCCCGGTCAGACACAGCTCGAAAATCTCGATCTCTGTCACCTGCTCTCCGGCAGTGAGATTCAAAGTAGATACAGCCAGTTTGTTGCGCCAGTAGATATAGCGCAGCTGGTCTGCAAACAATCGCTTGACTGCCGCTGGAACGGCAGCATTTTCATAGAACTTCTGTTTCGGAATCCGTTTGTTAAACTCCGTGGAGGGTGGAAAGCCCAGCATTGATCTCACCTCTTATTGTACCACAAGGAAGCAAATCAGTTCAAAGTCATCCAGCCCGGAAATCGAAGAAAGCAGGGCCGTCGTACCGCCCATCTTGAACAGACTGTCAATATCGCTCTCTTCCTTTGCATCCAGAATGGAATTGATAGCCTCGCTCAGCAATTCAGAATAGGCAGACATGTTTTTGCCATCGTCCGTGGCCTGATTGAACTGTTGGCAAAGACTCTGGTCGGGTTCGGTTTTGCCTTTGCAGAGCAGCCGCAGACGATCCAACAACTCTTTCGGAGAAAGATAATCACAGACAGTCGAGCCATCCTGCCCAATATAAACCATATAGAATGGGTGCAGACGGTTTTGCTGATCCACATTGATCTCATTGTTGATGTTTTTCAGAACAAAGATCACACCCGGAGGGGCATCGGGCGTAGATGCAACAATCGCGTGCATCCCAAGCGGCGTATGCTCCACATCATCGTGTTTCTTCATATAGTCCAGCAAGTCCAGCCGGAACTCATTCAACCCCAAGTCCATGATGGAAATGCCGCCCGACATTTCTTCCAGATCGACTACCTCATTCTTTAACCGTTTGAGCTGTGCGCTGCGATATTCCAAATCGCCTTTTTCCTCCGGGCTGATGAGGTTATCATCCCCTGTGGAAGTCATGACTGTCAGCTTCATTCGGGTTTCCACGCGGCCTTTCAGGTTGATGTACTCATCCAAATCCACATCCGGCCAGAAGTTGACCAACTGGATGCAGCGATTCTGGCTTCCGATGCGGTCAATGCGGCCAAAACGCTGGATAATGCGCACGGGATTCCAGTGAATATCATAGTTGATCAGATAATCACAGTCCTGCAAGTTCTGGCCTTCGGAAATGCAGTCGGTGGCGAGCAACAAATCAATATCCGCATGGTTTGCATTCGGCAGGCTGTCCCGCCGCTTGGAAATGGGCGAAAAGCAGGTGAGAACTGTATTCAGATCACCACTGAGTTTGGGAATGGTTGTTTTACCATCCACACTGCCGGTGATTTCGGCAGTGTTCAGCCCAAACGCTTGCTTTACATAGCCGGAAATATTCTGATACAGATAGTCAGCAGTATCTGAAAACGCAGTAAAAATAATGATTTTCCGGTTGCCGGGATTGATGGGATGCCTTTGCTTTTCGTCAATCAGGCGCAGCAGTTCTTGCAGCTTGGCATCGTATGCAGGGGTGATATCCTGCACCATCAGGGAAAGAAGCTCCAGATTTTCAGCATCCTTTTCCAGATCATGCAGCCACGAAACGTGATCCATATCCGCAAGGTCAATTTTCACTTTGCGGCCAACCGTAAAGATGTCGTTATTCTGGTCATCATCGTCCCAATCGGTTGTGTCGGAAATGTCATCCAGCTCCAGCACACGGCTGCCATTTTGATATGAACGTACCGATTGCATAGTATCTTCAATCAACTTGCTGATTCGGTCAATCGTCAGACGGAACGCATAAACAGAACTTTCCAGACGTTTGAGCAGGTTAATGCTCATCAGACGGCGGATTCCTTCTTCACGGCCTGCCTGTGTCAGTCCCTTTCCATGCTGGCTGGGGTCGATGTATTTGGAGATCCGAGAGGACAGAATAAAGCTGGTTGGTGTGTAAATGTGCAACGTCAGCGAATCCAGCACATTATAAATCTGTTGGTAATTGATTGCATTATCAAGGCTTGTCAGGCACGGCTGCACAGAAATCGGCTTCAACCGTTCCGGGAAAGTACCAACATCAGAAATATTATAGTATTTTTCGATATGTCGGCGAGAACGTGCAATCGTCACGCTGTCCAGCACCTCAAAGAAGTCGAAGTCCAGTGCCGCAAGCAGCGCATTTGTGGTACGCTCTGTGACAGGGAGCTTGCTCCATGTATTGAAAGCCTTTTGCGCCTGCCGGAAAATTTCATCAATCGGAGACGAAGTATTCAGCTTTTCATTGATTTTTCCGGTATCTCCCTCATAGGCAAGCGCAAGTTGATTTTTCAAATCCACAAAACGATTATTTACGGGCGTTGCCGAAAGCATCAGCACCTTGGTGCGCACCCCAGAACGAATCACGCGATTCATCAATTTTGTGTAGCGGTTTTCTTTCTCATCAGTAGAGGTACTACTGCCATTGCGGAAATTGTGACTTTCATCAATCACAACAAGGTCAAAGTTCCCCCAGTTAAGTGCAGCAAGGTCGATACCGTTAGAGGTTCCACCGGAACGGCTCAAATCTGTATGGTACAACACATCGTAACGGAAACGGTCTTCTACCAGTGGATTGTTGACGTAGTTGCCTTTATAGATGTTCCAGTTTGCTGCCAACTTTTTGGGACAGAGTACCAAAACGGATTTGTTGCGGTTTTCATAGTACTTGATTACAGCCAGTGCAGTGAACGTCTTGCCAAGACCCACGCTGTCTGCAAGAATGCAGCCGTTATACTGTTCCAGCTTGTGGATAATGGCCAACGCTGCATCTCGCTGAAAGTCATAGAGCATATTCCAGATTTTACTCTGCTTGAAACCTGTAGCTTCGTTTGGGAGATTGTCGTCTGACACATCCTCCAAAAATTCACTGAAAATATTGTAGAGGGTGAAGAAATAGATAAAGTCCGGGCTGTTTTCCCGATAAGCTGTGCTGATGCTTTGCAATACAATGTCTGTAACATCCTGAAGTCGAGAAGAATCATTCCAGATTTCATCAAACAGCGACAAGAAATAGCGTCCGTTTTCAAAGGCTTCGGTTCGCTGAACAGGGTAGTATGCGTTGTTTCCGCGTTCACAACCAAGATCAACCGTTGTAAACCCACTGATTGGCATATAGGAACTTTCACCAACCGTCATGAAACCGGGCATTTGCTCTCCACTGACGTTGGAACGAAATTTTACTTTCCGACGCACCCAGTCGGCACATTCTTTCGCCAATGCTTTTTGGGTGAGTTCATTCCGCAAGCGAACCTCAAATTCTGTTCCGTAAAGGCTCTTTTCGCGGGTCAATTTCGGAATATAGAACTCTCGCCGCTCTTTTGGCGTGTTTTCCTGCACAAAGGTCGGTGAAGTAAAAATAAAGCGAAGTTCCGCAATATCTTCCAACTGTTTCTTTAATTCCTGATACGCATAAATGGAAAAACAGGCCGCAGCAATGGATATGCGACTTCCTTTCTGCATGGTATCCTGTAAATCTTCCCGAACAGTATGGTTGATATTATCCAGAATTTTCATAGAAGAGTCCCCGCATTCGACTGACTAAAGCGAAAATTAGCTTTCAACGACAAGATATAATAATTCATTTTAATGATACTCTAATCAAGTTGGAAAATCAATCGTTGCTCAGGCAGAAAAAGCTCGGCAGTCACTAAACAGATAAAAAGTTTTGAATTTGGCCTTCAAATAAGGTATAATGAATTTGCAAACGCTAAAGATTAAGAAGCGAGTAGGTGATACCATGCCTTTCCCCCTCGACCATTACATTGAAGCCTCTCATGTTGATTACAAGGAACGTCTTGAAGAGAAAAAGCCGCGCAGCTGGCTGAAATCCGTGTCGGCATTTGCCAATACCGAGGGCGGACACCTGATTTTTGGCGTAAAGAATGAGCCGCGCGAGGTCGTAGGATTGGAAAATCCGCAGGCTGTGGTGAGCAGATTGACGGAACTTATCAAAGTCCGCATTGACCCTACACCACGCTATCGGGTGCGGGAGGTCGAAATAGAGGGCAAGTCCTGCGTTGATCTGGAAGTACAGGACGGTCCGGCGTATCCATATTATTATGCCTTTGACGGTTCTCATACGGCCTATGTGCGGCATGGCGACCAGTCCGAAGAAGCCACTTCACGGGAACTGAACGAACTGATTTTGCAGGGCATGAACCAGACCTTTGATGCCCTGCCCAGTTCTTATCGAGTGGGTGATGTCAGCTTTACACTGCTGGCCGCGACGTTTAAAAATCTGAAAAAAGAGGATTTCGACCTCGAAAAAGACTTGCCCTCCGCAGGATTGGTAACAGATGATGGACAGATTACGAATGGCGGCCTGTTACTCTGCGATCAGGGCGTTCTGAAACAATCCCGTATTTTCTGCACGCGCTGGAAAGGCAACTACAAGGGCAGCATTGAAGAAGATGCTCTGGATGACAAGGAATTTCAGGGTGCAAGTCTGATTACGCTGCTGCAAAATGCGGAAGATTTTGTTCGCAACAACAGCAAAAACCCATGGAGTATTCGGGGTATGACCCGTGAAGAACGCAGTGACTATCCGTATAAGGCCGTTCGTGAGGTGCTGGTCAATGCGCTGATCCATCGGAATTATCAGATTCTTGGTTCGGAGATTCATGTGGAAGTGTTCGATGATCGGCTGGAAATCACTTCGCCGGGCGGCATGATGAATGGCCGCAGGGTGCAGGATATGGATATCCGGCATATTCCGTCTATGCGGCGCAATCAGGTGATCTCGGATGTGTTCTCACGACTCGGCTTTATGGAGCGCCGTGGCAGCGGCATTGACCGCATCCTGAACTCTTATGTGGAAGTAGCCCAGAAGCCGACCTTCTACTCGGATTCGGATTTCTTTATCGTCACACTGCCGAATAGAAGTGTAGCAACTCCGGCACAGATCAGTATGGAAAGTGTGGCAAGTGGTGCGGAAAGTGCGGAAACCTCTGCGGAAAGTGCGGAAACTTCTACAGTGCTCCACGGAATGAGTACGGATGCAGAAGTGAGTGAACTTTGCGAAAGGCTGAATGGCACGAGACTAACTGCAAGTACAAAAGAGCGGACGCTTGAACTTTTCAAGAGATATCGGTATCAATATCAGTTCCGCAGCATAAACGTTGCACAGCTATATGGCGTTCAGAAATCGCGTGCATCCTCTATTATCAAGAATCTTATCAAGCATGGATTGGTGACGTCACCAGAATATGGCGTATACCAATTTGTGAAGAAGTAACCTGAGGTGCACTCCGTCAAGTAGACAGAAAAAATAGCATAAGATTTTTATTCGCTGTTTCCACAAGGGAACAGCGAATTTTTTGTGCAGTTAATCTTTCTTGTGTCGGCCACGGTGATCTTTTAAAGCCGCTTCTCTTTTTTCTTTGTATTTCCTGACCCATGTCATGTATAGATTTGCTGATAACCGACCTTGTACTTTTTCACTATCTCCCCGTAATTGTATCCCTTTTCAATGCACTCTCTTACAAGTGCGATTCGTTCCTCGTAGGTAGTACTTCTCCCTTTGGTCATACGGCTGCCTCCTGTATAACTCTTTAATTCCGTATGACTATTATACATCTTTATCCAGTTTCGCAACTGCCGATCTGACAAAATTCCATATTTTTTGCAGACCGCATCTAGTGTTTTCTGCCCCTTTAGATATTCTCCTACTGCTTGATATTTTAATTCGGATGAGTAGTGATGGTTTTTTCTTGACATGAAAATACCCCCAGAGTATTCAGAGTTTTTGTTTTTACTCTGTCTACTCTAGGGGTAGCATACCAGAAACTGGGGGGGCGCTGCGGTTTTATGGAAAACGCCTCAGGCGCTGCAAAGCCTCAGTGCAGCAGGGAGCTGACCCATGCCCGGGCGGCCGTCTTGGCCTGGAGCT